>JAKFCN010000001.1:0-28215 GCA_036676625.1 Lysobacter sp.
CCTGCGCTTCGGCCCGGTGGCGCGCGGCGGCCTGCGCTGGTCCGACCGCCGCGAGGATTTCCGCACCGAGGTGCTGGGCCTGGTCAAGGCGCAGATGGTGAAGAACACGGTGATCGTGCCGGTGGGCTCCAAGGGCGGCTTTTTCTGCAAGCAGCTGCCGAACCCGGCGGTCGACCGCGACGCCTGGCTGGCCGAGGGCAAGGCCTGCTACAAGCGCTTCATCAACGGGATGCTGGACATCACCGACAACCTGGTCGGCGGCAAGGTCGTGCATCCCTCCAACGTGGTCCGCCACGACGACGACGATCCCTACCTGGTGGTCGCCGCCGACAAGGGCACCGCGACTTTCTCCGACATCGCCAACGGCATCGCCCAGGCGCACGGCTACTGGCTGGACGACGCGTTCGCGTCGGGCGGCTCGGTGGGCTACGACCACAAGGGCATGGGCATCACCGCGCGTGGCGCCTGGGAGTCGGTCAAGCGCCACTTCCGCGCGATGGGCCGCGACACCCAGAAGCAGGACTTCACCGCGGTCGGCATCGGCGACATGTCCGGCGACGTGTTCGGCAACGGCATGCTGCTGTCGAAGCACCTGCGCCTGGTGGCGGCGTTCGACCATCGCCACGTGTTCCTCGACCCGGATCCGGATGCGGCGAAGGGCTTCAAGGAGCGGCAACGCCTGTTCAAGCTGCCGCGCTCGTCGTGGGCCGATTACGACGCGAAGCTGATCAGCAAGGGCGGTGGCGTGTTCCCGCGCAGCGCCAAGTCGATCCCGCTGTCGCCGCAGGTGAAGGCGGTGCTGGGGATCGACGCCGACGTCGCGGCGATGAGCCCGGCGGAACTGATGAGCGCGGTGCTGAAGGCACCGGTCGACCTGCTGTGGAACGGCGGCATCGGCACCTACATCAAGGCTTCCAGCGAAAGCAACGCCGACGTCGGCGACCGCGCCAACAACGCGTTGCGCGTGAACGGCGGCGACCTGCGCTGCAAGGTGGTGGGCGAGGGCGGCAACCTCGGCATGACCCAGCTCGGCCGGATCGAGGCGGCGCTCAATGGCGTGCTGCTGAATACCGATTTCATCGACAACTCCGCCGGCGTGGACACCTCCGACCACGAGGTCAACATCAAGATCCTGCTCAACGGCGAGGTGCAGAAGAAGAAGCTCACGCTCCCGGACCGCAACAAGTTGCTGGCGTCGATGACCGACGAGGTCGCCGGCCTGGTGCTCAACGACAACTACCGCCAGAACCAGGCGATCAGCCTGATGGAGCGGATGAGCGTGGACCGGCTGGGCTCCAAGCAGCACTTCATCCGCACCCTGGAATCGCAGGGCCTGCTCGATCGCCAGATCGAGTACCTGCCGTCCGATGCCGAGATCGCCGAGCGCAAGGCGCGCGGCCTCGGCCTGACCCGGCCGGAGCTCGCGGTGCTGCTGTCGTACTCCAAGCTGGTGGCGTTCCAGCAGATGCTGGATTCGGACGTGCCCGAGGATCCGTACCTGTCGAAGGAACTGGTGCGCTACTTCCCGGAGCCGCTGCAGGCCAAGTACGCCAAGGGAATGGAGCAGCACCGGCTGAAGCGCGAGATCATCGCCACCGCGGTCACCAACTCCACCATCAACCGCATGGGCGCGACCTTCCTGCTGCGCATGCAGGAGGATTCCGGGCGCACCCCGGGCGAGGTCGCCAAGGCCTTCACCATCACCCGCGAGACGGTGGAAGCACGCGAGCTGTGGGCGCAGATCGATGCGCTCGACGGCAAGGTGCACGAGTCGGCGCAGGTCGACGCGTTGCAGGTGATCTGGAATCTGCAGCGCTCGTTCACCCGCTGGCTGCTGTCGCGTCCCGGCGCGATCCCCGACATCACCACTGCGGTGGCGCGCTACCACGACGGCTTCCGCGACATCCGCGCGGGCGCCGACATCCTGCCCGCCTCGATGCGTCCCGCCTACGAGGCCAGCATCGCCGACTGGAAAGCCAAGGGCATGCCCGCCGACCTCGGCGGCCAGCTCGCCGCGCTGCCGTATCTGGAAGCGTGCTGCGACCTGATCGAGCTGGCGCGCGAACGCAAGCTGCGGCCGGTGGACGTGGCCAAGGTCTACTTCCGCCTGGCCGAGGCGCTGAACCTGCCGTGGCTGCAGGGGCAGATCGACGCGCTCAAGGTCGAGGGCCGCTGGCATGCGGTCGCCCGCGGCGTGCTGCGCGACGAACTCGCCACCCAGCTGCGGGTGCTGACCGGGCAGGTGCTGTCGGTGCCCGGCGCCAATGCCGACGCCAAGGTCGAGCACTGGCTGCAGCGCGACGACGCGTCGCTGCGCTTCACCATGGCGATGCTCAACGAGCTGGCGGCGCAGAAGGGAATGGACTATCCCACTGCATCGGTCGCGGTCCAGCGCCTGTCGCAGCTGGCATCGCGCGGCTGACGGCATGACAGCCGGCCTGCCGGGTTCGCCGCGGATCGCCTTCCTCGCCAGCAGCGCGGATGGCGCGCTGCTGGCGCTGGAAGCGCTGCAGCGCGCGCACGGGAAGGCGCCGCCGGAGCAAGCCGACGTGCTGGTCGCGCTCGGCGGCGACGGCTTCATGCTGCAGGTGCTGCATCGCCACGGCGGCCTCGGCAAGCCGGTGTACGGCATGAAGCTCGGCAGCGTCGGCTTCCTGATGAACCATTACCGGGAAGAGGCGCTGTTCGATCGCCTGCACGCTGCCGAACCGGCGGTGCTGCGGCCGCTGGAAATGCTGGCGCTTACCGAGTCGGGCACCAGCACGGGTTCGCTCGCCTACAACGAAGTGTCGTTGCTGCGGCAGACGCGCCAGGCCGCGCACATCGGCATCGACCTCAACGGCCAGGCGCGGCTGGAAGAACTGATCTGCGACGGGGTCATGGTGGCCACGCCCGCCGGCAGCACCGCCTACAACTTCTCGGCCAGCGGCCCGATCCTGCCGCTGGGCGCGAACGTGATGGCGCTGACCCCGATCGCGCCGTTCCGCCCGCGGCGCTGGCGCGGTGCGGTGCTGAAATCGGGCACCGAAGTGCGGTTCCGGGTGCTGGATCCCTACAAGCGTCCGGTCAGCGCGACCGCCGACTCGCACGAGGTCCGCGACGTCGTCGAAGTCACGATCCGTGAGGCGCGCGACCGCACCGTCACCCTGCTGTTCGATCCGGAGCACAACCTGGAAGAGCGGATCCTGGCGGAGCAGTTCGAGGCCTGAGCGCTGCGACGACAGCCAGCGCGAAGAACACGCCGGCGAGTTGCGCCAGCACGAAGCCCGGCACATCCCCGGGGCGGATGCCGGAGAAGGTCCGGGTCAGCGCACGCGCGAGGGTGACCGCCGGATTGGCGAAGGAAGTGCTGGCGGTGAACCAGTACGCGGCGAAGATGTAGCTCGCCACCAGCGCGGGGATCGCATCGGGCCGATGGCGCAGCCCGAGCAGGATCGCCATGACCAGGCCGCAGGTAGCCACGGCCTCGCTGGTCCATTGCGGCACCCCGGTGCGCGCACGCAGGCCGGGCTGCACCAGCGCGAGGTCGAACATCGCGTGCGCGAGCAGCGTACCGGCGACCGCGCCGAGGACCTGCACCAGCACATAGGCCGCAGCCTCGCGGTTGTCCATTTCGCCACGCAGGCGGAATGCGAGCGTCACCGCCGGGTTGAAGTGCGCGCCGGAGACCGGCGCGAACACGACGATCAGTACATACAGCACGCCCGCGGTGGCACCGGCATTCGCCAGCAGGGCGACGCCATCGTTGCCGCCGGAAAGCGCCGCGCCCATGGTGCCGGAGCCGACCACGGCGGCCAGCAGCAGGGCGGTGCCGATGAACTCGGCGAGCAGCCGTTGTCCCAGCGTGTTCGCGTTCACAGCGAGGCCAGCAACGTTCGCACCCGCGCTTCGATCCCGTCGCGTACGGCGCGATAACCCGCGTCGTCGAGGTCCTTCGGGTCGGGCAGGTTCCAGTCCTCGCGGCGCCGGGCGGGCACCCACGGGCAGCTGTCGCCGCACCCCATCGTGACCACCGCATCGAATTCGCCGTCGATGTCGTCCAGCGACTTCGAGCGATGGGACGCGAGGTCGTAGCCGAGTTCGGCCATGAAGCGCACCGCTTTCGGGTTGATCCGCCCCGATGGTGCGGATCCGGCGCTCGACGCTTCGACATCGGCGCCCCCATGGATCCGGGCGAAGGCTTCGGCCATCTGGCTGCGGTTGGAGTTCTCGACGCAGACGAACAGGATGCGTTTCATGCGTGCCTCAGCAGCAGCCGGCGTTCGGGCCGCAGCAAGCCGCGCCGGTATCCGCCTTGTAGGTGGTGGCCTCACCGAGGGTGTGGAAGGTTTCCCAGCGCGTGCCCTGCGGATCCTCGGTCCAGAGCTTGTCGGACTTCGCGTAGCAGCAGACCGTGGCTTCCTCGGGCAGCACCGAACCGCCGGCGGCGTCGAGCCGCTGGCCGAGCGCAGCCAGCGCCTCGCCGCTGTCGGCCTGGATGCCGAGGTGGTCGACGCCGGGCGCACGGCCGGTGTTGGAGATGGCGAAGTTCACCCGCGGATCCTCGAGCATCCATTTGGCGTAGTCGGGTTTCTGCACGGTCGGCGCGGCAGCGAACAGCTCGGTGTAGAAGCGCACGCTCGCGGCGAGGTCGGCGACGTTGAGGTGGACGTGGAAGCGGTTCATCACTTGGTTCTCCCGGTTTTCTTGCGCGGAGGGCAGGCACTGGCCGGCCCGCAGGTCGCGGTGCCGGCGCAGCAGTTGTCGGTGAGGTAGGCGAGCAGGGCGTCCATCTGCGCGTAGTTGGCGCTCACGCGGATCACCCGGCCTTCGCGCTGGTCCAGCACCAGGCCGGAAGCGCGCAGGACATTGAGGTGGGCGCTGAGGGTCGCGGCGGGCAGGTCCAGGCGTTCGCGCAACACGCCGACCGGCAGCCCTTCCGGTCCCGCCTGGACCAGCTGGCGGAAAGCGGCGAGCCGCGACTCGTGGCTGAGCGCACCCAGCGAGGAAAGTGCCTGACCGGTCTTCATTGTTCCAATATTCCGGAACAATGGAAAGATGTCAAGAGGCCTGCGTTTCCGCCTCGGCCCGCAGCCACTGGACCACGGTGCGTACCGCAGCGCGGGGCGCAGCGCCTTCGGGGGTGACGATCCAGTACGCCCCGGGAAGGGGGACGGCATGCGGGCCGAACGGTCGCACGAGCGCACCGGACGCGAGGTCGTCGCGCACCAGCCGGTCGCGCGCGAGTGCGACGCCAAGCCCGACCGACGCCGCGCGCAGCACCAGTTCGGTGGATTCGTAACGCGGTCCGGCACTGCTGTCGAGTCCGGCGGGCCCGAAGGCGGTGCGCCAGGCGTCCCATTGCGCGTTGGGATCGCGATCGTGCAGCAGCGGCAGGCGCAGCAAGGCGGCCAGCGCACGTGGCTTGCCCTCGCGTTCCCACAGGATCCGGCCCATCACCGGATACAGCGCATCGTCCATCCAGCGTTCGGCATGCACGCCGGACCATGGCCCGGTTCCCATGCGCAGCGCGAGATCGACGCTGGTGCCATCGGGAGCCACGGGCGCCGGCTCGACCGCCACCGAGAGCTCGATGCGCGGGTGCGCCCGCCGCAACAATGGCAGCCGTGGCAGCAGCCAGCGCGAGGCGATCGAAGCGGTGGTCGAGACCGATACCGTGCCGGCCCGCCGCCTGCCGCGGATACCGGAGATCGCGTGCTCGAGCGTCGACAGCGAGGCGAGGGTGGCTTGCGCGAGGCGCTTGCCCTCGGCCGTGGGCACCAGGCCGGCGGTCCCGGGCTTGCGCTGGAACAACGGCCGTCCGAGCCAGGCTTCCAGTTCGGCGACGTGGCGGCTCACCGCCGAATGCGAGACGCCCAGGC
The DNA here is from genome assembly GCA_036676625.1 of Lysobacter sp. GTDB lineage: Bacteria > Pseudomonadota > Gammaproteobacteria > Xanthomonadales > Xanthomonadaceae > Cognatiluteimonas. The sequence continues at coordinate 5,862 of JAKFCN010000001.1, forward strand.
GGCGCGCAGCGGGGCGGATGCCGCCTTCCGCGACCACGCAGGCAAAAGCGCGCAACGAATTGAGGGGCGCATCCATGGTCTTGAAATTAGACCATGAGGCCGCATCCGCGTGCCACCTCGGCGGGTCACGCTGTGCGCCATGGACGGACTGGTGGCCCTGTCGGCGTTCGCCCTGCCATTCACCCTTTGAACGGGAACAGCCGAGGAGGCCGCAATGACAATTTCCAAGCCGCTCACGATACTGGCCATTGCAGGCAGCCTGCGCCGCGATTCATTCAATCGCCGGCTGTTGCATGCCGCGCAACGACTGGCGCCACCCTTGCTGGAGGTGCAGACCTGCGACGGGCTCGGTTCGATCCCGATGTTCAACGAGGACATCGAGGCCGAGGCATTTGCGCGTGGCGCAGTGCCGGAACTGCGCGACCGCATCGCCGCGGCCGACGCCTTGCTGATCGCGACGCCCGAATACAACCAGTCGATGCCGGCGGTGCTGAAGAACCTGCTGGACTGGATGTCGCGTCCGGGCGCGCACGATGTCCTGGTGGGCAAGCCGGTCGCCGTGATCGGCGCCACCGCAGGGCGCTGGGGCACGCGCCTCGCGCAGGCCGCGTTGCGGCAGGTGCTGGTCGCGACGGAATCGCGGGTGCTTCCGGGGCCTGCGTTGTACCTGGCAGGCGCGGCCGGGGCCTTCGACGTGGATGGCATGCCGTGCGATCCGGACGTCGCCGGGTCCCTCCGGGCCGTGCTCGCGGCGATGGAAGACATGCTGCGTCTCACGCTGCTGGACGGGCACGGCCCATACTTGGCGGATGGAACCCGTCGCGCTGCCGAAGCCCCTGACCGTCGCGATCTCGTCGCGGGCGCTGTTCGACCTTGAGGACAGCCACGGGCTGTTCGAGCGCGAAGGCATCGGGGCCTACCAGGCGTTCCAGCGCGAACGCGAGGACGAGGTGCTTGCGCCGGGCATTGCCTTCCCGCTGGTGCGCAAGCTGCTGGCATTGAACACGGCGGCGCCCGCGGCCGCCACCCGGGTCGAGGTGATCCTGCTGTCGCGCAACTCTTCCGACACCGGCCTGCGCATCTTCAACTCGATCCAGCACCACGGACTGGACATCCGCCGGGCCACGTTCACCTCGGGCGCTCCGACCTGGCCCTACATCAAGCCGTTCGGCGCCGACCTGTTCCTGTCCGCCAACCCGGAGTCGGTGCGACGGGCGCTGGAGAACGGCGTCGCCGCGGCGACGATCCTGCCGGCGGCATCGGGGTCGAACGCCACGCCGCGGCCGCGCAGCGACCAGCTGCGGATCGCCTTCGACGGCGACGCGGTGATCTTCGGCGACGAAAGCGAACGCGTGTCGCGCGAGCAGGGCGTGGAGGCGTTCGGCCGGCACGAGCGCGAACGCGCGCGCGAGCCGCTGTCGGGCGGGCCGTTCCGCGGCTTCCTCGATGCGCTGCACCGGCTGCAGGCGGCGTTCCCGGCGGGCGAGGACGCGCCGATCCGCACCGCGCTGGTCACCGCGCGCTCGGCACCCGCGCACGAGCGCGTGATCCGCACCCTGCGCGAGTGGGACGTGCGCCTGGACGAGGCGCTGTTCCTTGGCGGGAGGGAGAAGGGGCCGTTCCTCGAGGCTTTCGGCGCCGACATCTTCTTCGACGACTCCGAGCACAACATCGCCTCGGCGCGCGACCACGTCGCCGCCGGCCACGTTCCCCACGGCGTGGCCAACCCCTAGCTGCTGCGGACTGGGACCTCGCCGGCATCGCGCCCTTCGGTGTAGGCGACCACGTGGCGGCCCGTGCGCTGGAACAGGAGGTCGACGCGGCGTTCGCCGACTTCGAGCCCGCGCACCGACACCTGGTCCACGCCGAGCGGCAGGTGCGGGCGGTGCACGCGGATCTCACCGGCGCGGCCGTCGATGTCAACGCCCAGGCAGGCCTGCAACAGCATGAAGCCGGCACCTGCCGCCCAGGCCTGCGGCAGGCAGGCGACCGGATACGACACCGGTGTGCCGCCGTGCTTGCGCGCGAAACCGCAGAACAGTTCCGGCAGGCGCATCTCGAAGTGCGAGGCGGTCTCGAACATGCCGCGCAGCAGCCGCAGCGCGCCGTCGCGGTCGCCACCATGGGCGATGCCGGCCGCGCACAACGCGGTGTCGTGCGGCCACACCGAGCCGTTGTGGTAGGACATCGGGTTGTAGCGCGCTTCGCCCTTGGCCAGCGTGCGCAGGCCCCAGCCGGTGGCGAAGTCCGGCGCCAGCAGCTGCGCGGCAACCTGCGCGGCGCGCGCGGGTTCCGGCAAGCCCACGTAGAGCAGGTGACCGACATTGCTGGCACGCACCCGGCACAACACGCCGTCGCCGTCGAGGGCGATGCCGTAGTAGCCGCGTTCCGGCATCCAGAAGTGCTGCTCGACGGCGGCCTGCAACCGGCGCGCACGCAGCCGCCAATGCGCCGCGTGTTCGCCGTCGCCACGGTGCCGCGCCAGCCCGGACATCGCCAGCAGCGCAGCGAAGGCATAGCCCTGCACCTCGACCAGCGCGATCGGCCCGGCGGGGATGCGGCCATCGGCATGGAACACCGAGTCGCTGCTGTCCTTCCAGCCCTGGTTGGCGAGTCCGCTCTGGGCGCCGCGCGCGTAGTCGAGGAGACCGTACGGGTTGGCATCGCAGGTGCGCTCGATCCAGTCCGTGGCGGCACGCAGCGCGGGCCACAGCCGATCGATGAAGTCGAGGTCGCCGGTGCGCCTGGCGTAGGCACCGGCCAGCATCACGAACAGCGGCGTGGTGTCGACGCCACCGTAATAAAGACCGTACGGCAGTTCGCGCAGCGCCGCCATCTCGCCCTTGCGGGTCTCGTGCATGATCTTGCCCGGCGCCGAGTCCAGGAACGAGGAGGCCTCGCGCGCCTGGTGTTCGGCGAGAAAGGCGAGCACGCCGCGTGCCATTCCTGGATTGAGCCACAGCACCTGCAACGACGTGATCACCGCATCGCGCCCGAACGGGGTCGAGAACCAGGGAATGCCGGCGTAGGGATACGGCCCGGTGGCCAGGTCGCTGGTCAGCAGGGCGAGGTCGGCACGCGAACGTTCCATCCAGTCGGCGAACAGCGGTCCGGCGCTGCGCACGCGCGCGCCCCGGCGCTGGCGCGCGCGCATGCGCCGCCGAGCGTGCGCGGCCGCGCTGCGATAGCGCACCAGCGATGGCGGCTCCTGCGCCACCAGGCCGACCTCGATGAACAGTTCCTCGTGCGCGCCCGGCGCCAGTTCCAGTTCGAAGGCCACGCCCTGCGCATCGATCGCCGCCGGGCGATGCGAGAACGCCACCACCGAGTGCCGCAGGCGTCCGTCCAGACCGCGATATCCGAACACCAGCGTCGCATCGCCCACTTGCGTCGGCTGCAACTGCCCGCGCCTGGGGCGCACGCAACCGCGCACCTCGAACATGTCGCGGAAGTCGGCCGCATATTCGAACCGCAGCGGCGCGCGCACCGGTTGCAGGCCGTAGTTGTGGAAGCGCAGGCGTTCGTACAGGCGGTTGCCGCTCAGGAAGCGCGTGCGCGCGACGTGCAGCAGGCCGGAGGCGACCGGGTCCACGCCGAGCGGCGGCAGCGGCCGGTTGGTGAGGTGGGCGATGAAGAACACGTTGTCGCGGGTCACCGCGGCGCTGAGCATTTCCGGGCGTGCGCCGGCGATGCGCAGGCGGCTGACCGAAAGCAGCCGGGTATCGTCGTGGAACAGCCCGTCGCTGTCGCCCTCGATGTCGCCGTAGGCATTGGCGACCAGGAAACTGTCGCCGTCCTTGAGCACGTGGGTGGTGAAGGAGGCAGCGGTGGCCGCCGGCTGCACCTCCGGGACCTTCTCCGGCACGCGCGTCTCAGGCGCTATGGCGGACGGGGATGTGGTTGCCGGGGCTGTGCTGCCCATAGAGCGCCTCGTAGCCGCGTGCCATGGTCGCCGCGGAGAAGCGGCGTTCGAACGTCGCGCGCACGCGGCGCCGGTCGTAGGAGGCCACTTCGGCAACCGCCGCCACGGCCTCGTCCAGCGAGTCCACTACGCGGCCGGTGACGCCGTCGTCCACCACCTCGGGCACCGACCCGCAGTTCCAGGCCACCACCGGCGTGCCGCAGGCCATCGCCTCGATCATCACCAGCCCGAAGGGTTCCGGCCAGTCGATCGGGAACAGCAACGCGGTCGCACCGCCGAGGAAGCGCGCCTTTTCGCCGTCTCCGATCTCGCCGATGAACTCGACCAGCGGATCGTCCAGCAGCGGTTCGATCCGGTCGTGGAAATAGCCGAGGTCGACGTTGTCGACCTTGGCCGCGATCTTCAACGGCAGGCCGGCGGCTCGCGCGATCGCGATGGCGCGGTCCGGGCGCTTTTCCGGCGAGATGCGGCCGAGGAACGCGAGGTAGCCGCCCTCGGCCCGCGGCGAGAACGGATACAGGCGCTCGGGCATGCCGTGGTAGACCGTGCCGCACCAGTTTGCGAAGCGCAGCGGGCGCCGCTGGTGGTCGGAGATGGACACCAGCGGGAAGCGCGGCCAGCAGCGATAGGCTTCGGCCAGGTCCTTGAGATCGAGGCGGCCGTGCAGGGTGGTCAGGGTGCGTCCGGCGCAATCCTCGAACAGCGGGAAGTGCAGCAGGTCCACGTGGAAATGGAGGATGTCGAAGTCGTCGGCGCGGCGCCGGACTTCGTGCAGCATCGACAGGTGCGCGGCCAGGTCCGACTTCAGCGGCGCCGGATCCAGCCGGATCGCCTGGTCGCGCACCGGCACCAGGGTGGCGCGGGTGCGCGCATCGGCCGAGGCGAACAGGGTGACTTCGTGGCCGAGCCCGACCAGCGCGTCGGTGAGGTGGGCGACGATGCGCTCGGTGCCGCCGTAGAGCCTGGGTGGTACTGCTTCGTACAAGGGTGCGATCTGCGCGATTCTCATCCGCGCAAGGCTAGTCTCCGGCGCGTGCAGACAGCGTCGCGGCCTGCAAGGGCGGCGCAAGCCGCGATCCGCGACTACTACCGGGTCAGGCGAACGTCGGTCAAGCGCCAGCGCAGGCCCTGGCGGGTGAGGATGAACACCAGCGGCCGCCCGTCCTCGTCGTGCACGGTGGCGGTGAAGCACGATGGCGATTCGTAGCGGTAACGGGCGTCGTGGAACGGTCGCTGCGCCGGTGCGGCGGGGTCCGGCGGCGCGAAATCGTTGCCCACCTGGCGCCAGATGGCGCGGCCCTGCAGGAGCGCGGCCAGCCCGAGCGGATTGACGGTGGCATCCACGGCCATACTGCTGGCGCCGGTGGCGACGCTGATTCCGAGTGCGGCGAGGGCATTGGACTGCAACTCCGGCCCGGCGGCACGGACCAGGCGATCGGCGAGCTGGCGCTTGAGGCTGCTGCGCAAGGCGGGGAAGTCGACCTGTTCGGACAGCGCGGCCGGATCGTTCGCCTCGATCGCATCGCGGATCGCATGCACGGTGATCCAGGGCCCTGCGGCGACATAGATGCCGAGGGCGAGGAGGGCGGCGAGGAGAAGCGCGATCGATTTGTTCATGCTCAGAACTCGAGGTCCAGCGAAGCGCAAAGATAATCGACGAACGGCGCCAGGGCCGTGAGGTCGCGTTCGATCGCCTGGCGCAGGCGCGGACCGGTCATCGTGGCATCGTCGAGCGCCCGGAATGCGGTGAAGTTCCGCCGCCGCAGGTCGTCGATGAAGGCGAAGTCCGGCGGGAAGCCGTGCGGCGTGCGTACCAGCATGTCCTCGCTGCCGAGTTCGTAGCGCCTGCGGAAGGCCGGCGCATGCGCGGCGGCTTCCCAGCTGCCCGGGTTGTCGAAGATGAACTGGCGGACCTTGCGTTGCGTATGCGTCTCGGGATGCCAGAGCCCGGCACCGACGAAGCACTCGCCAGGTTCCAGATGGAGGTAGAACGACGGCGCAGCGAGTTCGCGCCGGCGCTCGTGGAACAGGCGCGCACCCTGCCAACCCTTGTAGGGCGCCTTGTCGTTCGCGAAACGGGTGTCGCGCTGGATCCGGAACAGCGAGCCGCCGACCGCGCGCGGGTCGGACCGGTAATGCGGGCTGATCGCGGCCAGCGCAGGCTGCAAGTCGCCGAGCAGGCGCTGGAATGGCTCGCGTACATGCGCCTCGTAGTCGGCCTTGTGCGCATGGAACCAGGCGCGCTCGTTGTGGCGGGAAATCGCACGCAGGAAGCGGAACGACTTGTCGGAAAAATACGTGGCCATGGCTCGGCTCTATGGAAGGATTTCCGCGCGCCAGGCGTCGAGGGCGTCCAGCAGCGCCAGTTTCCCGGGGGCACCGGCATGCTGTTCGCGCAGTGTCGCCGACTCGGCCTGGAAATCCCCGAGATCGGGGTCGGCGAGGCCGGAGCCGGGTTGCAACCGCATCCGACGCCACTGGTCCCAGCGCTCGCGTTCGGTGGCTGGCAGCAACTCCGGCCAGTTGCGCGCGCGGTAGCGGAACAGCAACTCGTCCAGGCGCGGATCGTCGAAGCCGAAGTCGCGGCCCGCCAGCGCGGCGGGCGGTGTCGCGCGCACGCTGCCGCAGCGGCGGCGGTCGGCGTCGGAAAGGAAGCCGTCGTAGAGCGAGGCATCCGGGTCCGACGGCATGCGCTCGCGTTCGACCGCATACACCCGGCGGATCTTCTCCGCCAATCCGGGTCCGGCCGCACGCAGGCGTGCAGCCCGCGCCTCGGCAAGGTCGCGGTCGATCGACAGGCGCGCGAAATCCGCTTCGCGGAGGTGCGACCAGGCCACCAGCGACGGGCAACGGTTGAGGTGCACTTCCTTGAGCGGAATGCGCTCTTCGCCCTCGGCGAGCTGGTCCTTGCGCAGGTACAGGCGCGCTGCGATCGCCTCGGGTTCGAGATCCAGCAGGGCTTCCGGCTCGGCGTCGAGGTCGAACACCACCACGTGGTTGTCGACGCGCGGATGCCGGGCCAGCGGCAGCACCGCCGCCGCGCACATGCGCGAAGCGGGATAGCGTTGCGAAACATGCAGCACCGGCTGCATGCCCACCACGTCGACCAGCGTCGCGGCGTAACGCTTGTCGCGCAGGCGCAGCGCGTATTCCCAGAACCTCGGCTGCGCGCTCCGCAGCCTGCGCGCCATGCCGATCAGCGCGCGCACGTCGGACAATGCCTCGTGGGCGTCGCCCTCGCGCACGCCGTTGGCCAGCGCCAGGTGTTCGAGCTTGAACGAGGTGGCACCGTCCTCGCGCTTCGGCCACTCGATGCCTTCCGGGCGCAGCGCGTGCGCCAGCCGCAATACGTCGAGCAGGTCCCAGCGGCAGTTGCCGTTCTTCCATTCGCGCTCGTAAGGATCGAAGAAGTTCCGGAACAGCCCGTTGCGCACGAACTCGTCGTCGAAGCGCAGCGAGTTGTAGCCCAGGGTGCAGGTCCGCGGACGCGCCATCTCGTCGAAGATGCGGGCAAAGGCTTCGGCTTCCGGGATTCCATCGCGCAGGGCGCGTTGCGGGGTGATGCCGGTGATCAGGGTGGCCATGGGCGAGGGCAGCAGGTCGTCGGCCGGGCGCACCAGGAAGTCGTGCGCGGCCTCGATTTCATCCAGCGCTTCGTCGGTGCGGATCGCCGCGAACTGGGCGATGCGCGAACGCCGCGCATCGGCGCCGAAGGTCTCGAGGTCGTAGAACAGGAAGCTGGTGCTCATGCCGGAGCCAGCGGCACGAGCAGGCGCTCGACCTCCGCGTCCACGGCCGCCCAGTCCACGCCGTCCAGCGAGTCCAGCCCGCGGGTCGCCTCGACCAGGATCCCGCGCTGGACCTCGCTGCGCGCCAGCGCCAGCGAATAGGGAATGCGCATGAAGGTCACCATCGTGTAGTGCGGCACGAAACGTCCCGGATGGCGTTGTTGCAATGCGCGTTCCAGCTCGCGTTGCAGCAGGAACTCCGGGTCGTCGACCAGGTCGCGCATCTCGATGTAGTTCTCCAGCGCCATCTGCTGGATGGCGCCGGCGTCCGGCTTGCGCTCGGCCTCGAACGCGGCGAACGCGGCGGCCAGGTCCGGTGCGGCATCGATGTGTTGGGCCAGCGCGACGCAGTCCTCGAACGCGCAGTTCATGCCCTGCCCGTGGAACGGCACCATCGCGTGCGCGGCATCGCCCAGCAACACCGCCTCGCCGCCCAGGTGCCAGCGCTCGAGCCGGAGCGTCGCCAGGCTTCCGGTCGGGTTGGCCTCGTAGTCGTGCCCGAGTTCCGGGATCAGCGGCAGGGTGTCCGCGAAGTCGCGCTCGAACAGCGCGCGCGCCTGTGCGGCGGTGGCGACCGAATCGAAGTCCGGGTCGCCGCTGCCGTCCGGGTGCAGCGCCATGAACAGGGTGACGGTGAAGGTTTTCTCGTCGTTCGGCAGCGCGATGCACATGTAGTGGCCGCGCGGCCAGATGTGCAGCGCGTTGGGTTCGATCCGGAAGCCACCGTCGCGCGCCGGCGGGATCTCCAGTTCCTTGTAGCCGTGCTGCAGCCACTCGGTGCGTTCGCCGAGGTCGGAGTGGCGGCCCATCTGCCCGCGCAGGGCGGAGCCGGCGCCGTCGCAGCCGAGCAGGGCGGTGAACGGGCGCTCGTGGCTCATTCCGTCGCCCTGGAAACGTGCCACCCGGCGGTCGAAGTCGACGCTTTCGAGCCCGCGGTCGAAGTGCAGCCGCGCGCCCGCCGCCTCGGCGGCGTCCAGCAGGGCGATGTTGAGCTCGCCGCGGCTGACCGACCAGATGACCTCGCTGTCGTCGCGGCCGTAGCGCTGCAGTTGGGGCTCGCCATGCAACGGGTGCACCATGCGCCCGCGCATCATCACCGCGCGTTCCAGCACCGCGCCGTCGGCATCGGCCTGGCGCAGCGCGTGCAGGCCGCGCTCGGCCAGTGCCAGGTTGATCGAGCGGCCGCCGGCGTAGCCGTGCAGGCGCGGGTCGCCGCGGCGCTCGAACACGTCCACCTGCCAGCCGCGACGGGCGAGCAGGGTTGCCAGCAACGCGCCGGCGAGGCCGGCGCCGACGATGGTGAGCGCGGGGCCGGGCTTCATGCGCCGCTCGCGCCCCAGGCCTCGACCCCGCGCACGAATCGCAGGATGTCGGCATGGCTGTTGTACAGCGGTGCAGGCGAGATCCGGATCACGTCGGGCTCGCGCCAGTCGCCGACGATGCCGAGGCCTTCGAGGTATTCGAACAGAGCGCGCCCGAGGGCGCGACCGCCGGCCACGCGCAGCGACAGTTGGGCGCCGCGGCGTTCCGGTTCCCGCGGAGTCACGATCTGCAGCGTTTCGGCCAGGCGTTCGCGGATCAGCGCCTCGAGGTAGCCGGTGAGGCGCAGCGAGCGATCGCGCAGCGCCGCCATGCCGCCGGCTCGCGCGAACAGGTCCAGCGACGCGCGCAGCGGCGCCAGGCCGAGGATCGGCGGATTGCTCAATTGCCAGCCGTCGGCACCCGGCGTCGGAACGAATTCCGGGCCCATGCGGAAGCGCGAGCGCTGGTCGTGTCCCCACCAGCCGGCGAAGCGCGGCCGATCGGTGTCGGCATGGCGGGCATGCACGAAGCAGCCGCCAACCGCGCCCGGGCCGGAGTTCATGTACTTGTAATGGCACCACACCGCGAAGTCCGCGTCGGCGTCGTGCAGCCGGACGGGGATGTTGCCGACAGCGTGCGCAAGGTCGAAGCCGACCACCGCGCCGGCGGCATGCCCGAGCCGCGCGATTTCCGCGAGGTCGAAGGCCTGGCCGGTGCGGTACTGCACGCCCGGCCACAACACCAGCGCCAGGCGCGGACCATGCTGCGCGATCGCGCCCTCGATCGCGGCCATGGAGAACGTGCCGTCGGCCGCGTCCGGTTCCAGCTCGATCAGGTCGGTTGCCGGATCGAATCCATGGAAGCGCACCTGCGATTCCAGCGCGTAGCGATCCGACGGGAACGCCCCGGCCTCCATCAGGATCGCCGGGCGCTCGCGCGTAGGCCGGTAGAAGCCGACCATCATGAAGTGCAGGTTGGCGGTGAGCGAGTTCATCGCCACCACCTCGGCGGGTTCGGCGCCGACCACCTGCGCCAGCCCGTCGCGCACCATGTCGTGGTAGGGCATCCATGGTGCAGGCTCGAGGAAGTGGCCCTCGACCGCCTCGCGCGCCCACTTGTCCATCACCTCGTCGACCACCGCGCGCGCGCCCTTCGGCTGCAGGCCGAGCGAATTGCCGCAGAAGTAGGCCTGCTCGCGCGGGATATGGAACTCGCTGCGCAGCGCCGACAGCGGATCCGCCGCGTCCCGCGCCAGTGCGCATTCGTCTGAAAAGAGATCGGTCATGGAGACAGGAACCGTGAAGCCGTCAACCCCATCCACTCCAGCGCCGTGCCGTGGTACAGCCGTGCCTGCCCGGCCGTATCCAGCCCCAGCGCATCGATGCCCGCGCCAGGCACCTGTTCCCCGAGCGGGAACGGGTAGTCGGTGCCCAGCATCACCCGCTCCGCACCGGCGACATCGAGCAGGTAGCGCAACGCCAGGTCGTCCGCGACCCAGGAATCGAAATACAGCCGCTTGAGGTACTCGCGCGGGTTGCGGAAGTTGTCGGTGGCCACCAGGTCCGGGCGCATCCTGAATCCGTGTTCGATGCGGCCGATGGTGTAGGGGAAGCTGCCGCCGCCGTGGGCGAGGCAGACTTTCAGCTTCGGCAGCCGTTCCAGCACGCCGCCGAAAGCCAGGCAGCAGGCGGCGCGCGACTGTTCCGCCGGCATGCCCACCAGCCACGGCATCCAGTACTTGGGCATGGTGTCGGTGCCCATCATGTCCCAGGGGTGCACCAGGATCGCCGCGCCGAGGTCGCTGGCGGCCTGGAAGAAGTCGAACAACTCCGGTGCGTCCAGGTTCCAGTTGTCGGCCGGGTTGCCGTCGGAGGAGCGGTTGACGTGGCTGCCGATCTGCACGCCCTGCAGTCCCAACTGGTCGACGCAACGCTCCAGCTCCTGGATCGCCAGCCGCGGCGACTGCAGCGGTACCGTGCCGATGCCGGCGTAATGGCGCGGATGCGCGCGGCAGGTTTCGGCCATGTGGTCGTTGAGCGCGGTGTGCAGCGCCAGCGCCTGGTCGGGCCGCGCCCAGTAGCTGAACATCACCGGCACGGTGCTGATCACCTGCACCTGCACGCCGAAGCGCGCGTAGTCGGCGATGCGTTCGTCCGGGTCCCAGGTCTTGGGCCAGATCTCGCGGAAGAACCTGCCGTCCTTGTAGATGCGGTGGCGGCCGTCGTCGCCGTGGTGGATCACCGGGAAGCGGTTGTCGCCGTACTTGGCCGCGAGGTCCGGCCAGTCCCGGGGCAGGTAATGGGCGTGGACGTCGATCTTGAGCATGTCGATCCTGGGCATGGGTCCAGTTTAACCAGCCTGCGCCACTGCGTCCGGACGCAGCAGGTAGGCGAGGGTATCGACACTGTCGGCGATCCGGTCGCAGGCGTCGGCGACGGCCAGCGCGACCGGATCGCATGACGCGGCGGCTTCTCCTTCGGCCAGGGCTTGCGCCAGGCGACGCTCGTCCGGACGCAGCGAAGGCAGTTCCAGCGTGCGTTCCTCGCGCAGCGCCATGGCGATGGCGACGAGTGCCTGGTCGACGCGGGCCGAGAAGGCGGCGAGCGCTGCCTGCCGTGGCAGCACGGCGCCGTCGCGCAGCAAGGCCTCCAGCGCAACGCCGGCGCGGACCAGGCGGCTGGCGTTGGCGAGCAGGGCCTCGGCCTGCCGCAGCTGGCGCACGGAGCGCCGGTGCGATGGTTCGCCGCGCAGGCGGTCGAGCGAGGCCTGGGCGTTGCCGCGCGCGCGCCGCGCCGCGGCCCGGGTCTCGGCAAGACCCGCCATGCGTCCGGCCAGTACCGCATCGAGATGGGCACGATAGGCATCGACCAGGGTGGCGAGCATGGCAGGCATGCGCCGGCCTTCCCACGTCGGCCACGCCGCATAGGCGGCAAGCGCCAGCGCGCTGCCGACGAGGGTGGCGATCACGCGCGCGTGGATCGCATCGGCCGGCGCCATGCCCTCGTACGACAGCAGCACCACCACCATGCCGGTGAGCAGCGCCACGCCAATGGCGTAATGCACGGTCACGGTCAGGCGGAAGCCGACGCACAGCAGGGCGAGCAGCAGCAGGCGCAGCCAGGCGTCGCCCATCGCATAGTGCGCGAGCAACGACACCAGCAGCAGGCCGGCGAGGGTACCGGCCACCCGCAGCACGCCGAAACGCAGGGTGCCGCCGAAATCCGGCTTGAGCACGATCGCCGCGGTCATCGGGATCCAGACTCCGTGCGGGACCGACAGCGCGCGTGCCGCGACCGCAGCACCCCCCACGCAAACGGCGCAGCGGAGCGCGTGCCGGAATGCGACCGAGTCCAGGCCAAGGTTGGCACGCAGCGTCGGCAGCGCAGCGGCAGTGCGCAATGCGGTGGGCAATCTTGCTTCGACGCGCTGGCCCTGCGCCTCGCCGCGGCTGCTGGCGAAGGCGGCGTTGCGCCGCAGCGACCGCAGTTGGCCGGCCAGGCTTTCGGCGCGCGCCTGCGCGATCAGCAACAAGCGCGCGTCGTCTCCGGCCGCGGTCGCTTGCGCATCGGTGAGCCTGGCAGCGATATCCCCGAATGCGTCCGCCGCCGCCGCGGCCACCGGTGGCTGGGCCGTGCGCATGCCTTCCGCATGCGCGGAAAACACGATCGCGGCGGTGTCGAGCAGCCCCGCGATCGCGGCGCGCGCGGCTGGCGCGCGCAATCGTGCATGCAGGTCGCTGAGCGCCAGCAAGTCGATGCGTGCGCGCTCGCAGATTTCGGCGATGATCCGGAACGCGCGCATTGCCTCGCCGCGCGAGCGGTACTCGCCGTGCAGCAGCACCAGCGCCTCCACCGCTGCCTGCGAGACCGCCGGCCGCTGCGCGGCATCGGGCCGTGCACGCGCGGTGTCGGCGAGCTGCTGCAGCACGTCGGCCAGGGCGAAGCGCTCGGGCCGGTAGCGTTGCAGCGGCCAAGCGGCGACTGCGAAGAGTGCCTGCAGCACGCCACCGCCGAAGATCAGCGCGGCGACGCCCGGGGCCGAGGCCGGGGCGATATCCATGTTCGCTGTGATCAGCAGCACGATGACGCTGGACAGACCCACCCGTGCCGCCATCGGGCCGAGCGCCACCACGAGGCCGCCGCAGAATGCGAACCCCAGCGTTGCGGCGATGAACGGCAGCGGGTGTCCGCCAACGGTGATCCCGGCCAGCGCGGCAAGCCCGGCCGCGGCGGCCGCGAGCAGCATTCGCTGCATCCGCAGCCGGTAAGGACCCGGCTGGTCGGTGAACATGGTGTTGAGCGCACCCGTGGTGATGGCCAGCGCAGGCTCGACCTGTCCGCTCGCGATGCCGATCGCCAGCGGCGCGACGATCGCCAGGGTGTTGCGCAGTGCGACCCGGACCGGGACGTCCCGTGGCTTCAGCGCCAGCAGCGAGCGCCACATGCGGGCGCGCTCAGGTATCCGGCATCGTGTACCGGTCCGGCGCCGGATTGAGGTGGCCGCAGGCCTTGCAGGTGCGGTGCTCGCGCGAAGAGTAGAAGCGGTCGAACACCGGCGGGAAGTCGGTCTCGATGTCGTGCAGGTGGAAATATTCCTCGTAGACCTTCTCGTTGCAGTTCCCGCAGAACCACAGCAGGCCGTCGTCCTCGTGCGCCAGGCGCCTGCGCTCGATCACCAGGCCGATGGAGTCGGGCATGCGCTGCGGCGAATGCGGCGTGCGCGGCGGCAGCAGGAAGATCTCGCCGGCATGGATGGGGATGTCGCGCACTGCATGCTGTCCTGAGCCGGCGTCCTCCTGGATGCGCAGGACCATCTCGCCCTCCAGCTGGTAGAACCATTCCGGGCCCTCGTCCCAGTGGTAATCGGTGCGTGCGTTGGGGCCGCCGACCACCATCACGATGAAATCGCCGTCGTAAACGACCTTGTTGCCGACCGGCGGCTTCAGCAGGTGGCGGTGTTCCTCGATCCAGGCCTGCAGGTTGATGGGATTGGGCAACATGGTGGCTCCTTCAGCCCTTCAGCGCCGCGATGCATTTGAGTTCGATCGCGATGGGGGTCGGCAACGCGGCGATGCCGACGGTGGTGCGGCAGGGCGCGTTCGCGGGTTCGGGAAAGTATTCCGCCCACACCTCGTTGTAGGCGGCGAAGTCGCGCGCCATGTCGGTGAGGAACACGGTGACGTCCACCAGGTCCTCCCAGCGCGCGCCGCTGGCTTCCAGCACCGCGCGTACGTTGGCGAACACCGCCCGCGCCTGTTCGCGGATGTCGTAGCGCTGCACCCGGCCGTCGGCGTACAGCACGTTGCCGGGGATGGCGTTGCTGGCCGGATCGCGCGGACCGATGCCGGACAGGAACAACAGCCCGCCGACCCGGCGTGCATGCGGATAGCTGCCGACTGCCCTGGGGGCGTTGCCGGCGTGGATGCCGGTGGGTGCGCCACCGCTCATGCCTTCGTCTCGCGCTCGGCGCGCAGCCGCGCCAACGCACGCTGGTAAGTGGGCGTCAGTGCTTCGGCCGAATCCACGTCCATCCCCAGCTCGCGCACCCGGCCGTCGTGCAGGCTGTAGACCCAGCCGTGCACCGCGAGTTGCTGGCCGCGCGCCCACGCGTCGCGGATCACGGTGGTCAGGCACACGTTCTCGGCCTGCTCGATCGCGTTGAGTTCGCACAGGGCGTCGTCGCGCTGGTCCAGCGCGATCGCCTCGATCAACGCGGCGTGCTTCTGGGCGACGTCGCCGACGTGGCGGATCCAGTTGTCGGCCAGGCCGACCCGCTGGCCGTGCAGCGCGGCATGCACGCCTCCGCAACCGTAGTGGCCGACCACCAGGATGTGCCTCACCTTGAGCACGTCCACCGCGAACTGGATCACCGACATGCAGTTGAGATCGGTGTGCACCATCACGTTGGCGATGTTGCGGTGGACGAATACCTCGCCCGGGGCCAGGCCCATGATCTGGTTGGCCGGTACCCTCGAGTCGGAACAGCCGATCCACAGGTATTTCGGTGCCTGCTGTTGCGACAGGCGTTCGAAGAAGTCCGGGTCGTCGCGGCGGATGCCGTCGGCCCAGTCGCGGTTGTTGCTCAGCAGGGCATCGAGTTCACGCTTCATGGACAGGAGTCTTCATCGGGAAGGATTCGGAAGCGCGATGCAGACGTTGCGCGGCTCGGTGAAGAAGCGCATGGCCTCGGCGCCTCCCTCGCGGCCGAGGCCCGACTGGCCCGTGCCGCCGAACGGCGTGCGCAGGTCGCGCATCAGCCAGGTATTGATCCAGACGATGCCGACGTCGAGGCGCGCGCCGAAACGGTGCGCGCGATCGAGGTCGCGGGTCCAGAGCGAGGCGGACAGGCCGTAGTCGCCGGCATTGGCCAGCGCCAGCGCCTCGTCGTCGTCGTCGAACGCCTGCAGGGTGGCGACCGGGCCGAAGATTTCCTCGCGGTTGCCGGCGCAGTCGGGGCCGAGCCCCTCGATCACCGTCGGTGCGACGAACCACCCCGGGCGCTGCAGGGCTTCGCCGCCGCACAGGACCTTGCCGCCCTCGCCGCGGGCACGGGCGATCGCGGCGGTGACCTTGTCGAAATGCGCCTGCGAGACCAGCGGCCCGAGGTCGGCGTCCGGATCGATCGGATCGCCGACCCGCAGCGCCAGCGCGCGCTCGACCAGCGCGTCGCGGAATTCGCCGTAGATGCTGCGCTCGACCAGGATGCGCGAGCCGCACAGGCAGATCTGCCCGGAGTTCTGGAACGCCGAACGCACGATCGTCGGCAGCTGCGCGCGCCAGTCGCTGTCGGCGAACACCAGGGTCGGATTCTTGCCGCCCAGTTCCAGCGATACCTTCTTCAGCAGCGGTGCGGCGATCCCGGCGATGCGCCGGCCGACCGCGGTACTGCCGGTGAACGACACCGCCTTGACCCGCGGGTGCACGACCAGCGGTTCGCCGGCTTCCGGCCCGAGGCCGTGGACGATGTTGAGCACGCCCCTGGGGAATCCGATTTCCGCCGCGAGCTCGGCGAGCATGGTCGCGGTGAGCGGCGTGACCTCGGACGGCTTGGCGACCACCGTGTTGCCGGCCGCGAGCGCCGGTGCGATCTTCCAGGTGAACAGGTACAGCGGCAGGTTCCAGGGCGAGATCGTCGCCACCGTGCCCAGCGGCTGGCGCAGGGTGTAGTTGAGCCCGGCCTGGCCGTGGTGGGATTCACTGCCGAACTGGGTGGCCGCGTGCGCGAAGAAGCGCAGGTTGCTGACCGCGCGCGGGATCTCGACCTCGCGGGCCAGCCGCAGCGGCTTGCCGCCGTCGCGCGATTCGGCATGGGCGAAGTCGTCGAGTCGCGCCTCGAGCGCGGCGGCCAGCTTCTCCAGCCAGGCGGCGCGCTCGCTGTTGGGCAGCGCGGCCCATGCGGGAAAGGCGCGTTGCGCCGCCGCGATCGCGGCTTCGACGTCGGCCGCATTGCCGCGTGCGACCTCGGCGAAAGGCTGGCCGGTGGCCGGATCGAACACGTCCAGCCAGCTGCCGCCGGCCGGTTCGCGCGCTTCACCGTCGATCCAGTGCCTCAATCGCATCCGCAAAGCTTACCCCGCTCAGACGGATTGCATGCGGCCGCCGTCCACCGCCAGGCTCACGCCGTTGATGTAGCCGGCGGCCGGCGAGCACAGGAAGGCGATCGCGCCGCCGATTTCCGACGGTTGCGCGAAGCGCCCGGCAGGCACCGCCTTGCGCATGCCCTCGAGGATGGATTCCGCGGACTGGCCGGTCGCGGCCACACGATCGCGCACGATCTGGTCGATGCGCCCGGTCGCGGTGTATCCGGGCAACACGTTGTTGACGGTGATGCCGAACGGCGCCAGCTCGCGCGACAGGGTCTTGGACCAGCCGGCCACCGCGCCGCGGATGGTGTTGGAGACGCCGAGGTTGGCGATCGGCTCCTTCACCGAGGTCGAGACCACGTTGACGATCCGGCCCCAGTTGGCGCCGCGCATGCCGGGCAGCAATGCCTGCACGAGGAGTTGGTTGGCCACCAGGTGCCTGTTGAAGGCATCCAGAAACGCAGCGGGGTCGGCCGTGTACGCGGGGCCGCCAGGCGGGCCGGCGGTGTTGTTGACCAGGATGTGCACGGGCCGTCCGGCGGCCAGCGCCTGCACCTGCGCATGCAACGCT
Organism: Lysobacter sp.; assembly: GCA_036676625.1. GTDB lineage: Bacteria > Pseudomonadota > Gammaproteobacteria > Xanthomonadales > Xanthomonadaceae > Cognatiluteimonas. The sequence goes on from JAKFCN010000001.1 coordinate 23,027, forward strand.
TCGCCATGCGACATGTCGGCCGCGATCCAGCCGTGCTGCTGCGCGCCGCTGCGGGGCAGGGCGGCCACCACGTCCTGCAGCGCCTCCGCGCGCCGCGAAAGCACGGTGACATCGGCACCGAGCAGCGCAAGCTCGTGCGCCGCGGCGCGGCCGATGCCTTCGGATGCCCCGCACACCAGCGCATGCCTGCCGTTGAGGTTCAGGTCCATCAGGAAGGCGCTCCGGCCTTGACGAACATCAGCGGACGCAGTGCTTCGTCGTTGTCGGCGCGCGGCGGTTGCACGTCCGCGAGGCGGAAGCCGCGCGCCAGTGCATCGTCCTCGTCCAGGCCTTCGTATGCGACGAACTCCGCATCCATCAGCGCCGCGCGCGCGGTGTCCTCGCTGTCGTAGGCCAGGGTGTTGCCGTCGCTGTCGAAGACCTCGGCGGTACCGGCCTCGCGCACCCGCAGCCGCGCCCATACGATGTTGCGGCCGAGCGTCGCCAGCCACCAGCTGGTGTCGTCGTGCGCGTCCATCACAACGCCAGCGCCCACAGCCACAGCAAGCCGCCCATCGCCAGGCCGAAGATGATCACCGCCAGCGAAATCCGCGCCGGTGTCGCCAGGCCGCTCAGCGAGGTGTCCGGGGTCGCGCGATAACCGCCGCGCAGCAACCACCACAGCGCGGAGGGCTTGAGGAAGGCGCCTTCGCCGAGCGCCGCCTTGAGCGCGGGGTGGCGGTCGCGCACGTGGACCAGCGTAAGCGGCCAGAAGATCACGAATGCAGTCGCGCCGGCGATCGCGGTGGCGACGAACAGCAAGGCCAGGAACATTACCAGGTCGGAACTCATCGGCCAGAACTCATTGACTAGAACTCGGCGGTGCCGGGCGCGCGCGGGTAGGGGATCGCATCGCGGATGTTGGACAGGCCGCAGGTGTAGACCACCAGACGCTCGAAGCCGAGGCCGAAGCCGCTGTGCGGCACCGTGCCGTAGCGGCGGAAATCGCGGTACCAGCCGTAGTGCTCGCGATCGAGGCCGAACTGCGCCATGCGCCTGTCGAGCACGTCGAGGCGTTCCTCGCGCTGCGAGCCGCCGATGATCTCGCCGATGCCGGGCGCCAGCACGTCCATCGCGGCGACGGTGCGGCCGTCGTCGTTCAGGCGCATGTAGAAGGCCTTGATGTGCTCGGGGTAGTCGGTGACCACCACCGGGCGGCCGACGTGCGCTTCGGTCAGCCAGCGCTCGTGCTCGGTCTGCAGGTCCAGGCCCCATTCGACCGGGAAGTCGAACTTCTGCCCGGAGTTCCGCAGCAACGCCACCGCGTCGGTGTAGCTGATGCGCTCGAACGGTGCGTTGACGAACGCCTCCAGCCGGGTGATCGCGTCCTTCTGCACGCGTTCGGCGATGAACGCCATGTCGTCGCCGCGTTCGTGCAGCACCGCGCGGAACAGGTACTTGAGGAATTCCTCGGACACGCGCGCGGCCTCGGCGAGGTCGGCGAACGCGATCTCCGGTTCCACCATCCAGAATTCGGCGAGATGGCGGCTGGTGTTGGAATTCTCGGCGCGGAAGGTCGGACCGAAGGTGTAGACCTTGCTCAGGGCCAGGCAGTAGGCTTCGACGTTGAGCTGGCCGGAGACGGTGAGGAAGGTTTCCTTGCCGAAGAAGTCGCGGCTGAAGTCGACCTCGCCCTTGTCGTCGTGCGGCAGGTTGGCGAGGTCGAGGGTGGAGACCCGGAACATCTGCCCGGCCCCCTCGGCATCGGAGGTGGTGATGATCGGCGTGGAGATCCAGTAGTAGCCGTGTTCGTGGAAGTAGCGATGCACCGCCTTGGCCAGGCAGTCGCGGATCCGGGTCACCGCGCCGAACAGGTTGGTGCGCGGACGCAGGTGCGCGACCTCGCGCAGGAATTCCAGCGAATGCGCCTTGGGCTGGATCGGGTAGGTTTCCGGGTCGTCGACCCAGCCGACCACTTCCAGCGCCTCGGCGCGGACCTCGAAGCTCTGCCCCTGTCCTTGCGAGGACACCAGCGTGCCGCGGGCCACGACCGCGCAGCCGGCGGTGAGCCGCCTGACCTCGGATTCGTAGTTGGCCAGCGTGCTGGGCGCCACGACCTGGATCGGCGCGAAGCAGGAACCGTCGCTGACGTTGACGAACGACAGCCCGGCCTTGGAATCGCGCCGCGTGCGCACCCAGCCGCGGACCGTGACTTCGCCGCCTTCGGGCACCTTGCCCGCCAGCGCCTGCGCAACACTCACCGTGGTCATGCCTTGAATCCTGCCGGGTCGAACCGATATCGAGTCTCGCAGTTTACCGGAGCCGCCCGCGCTAGAATCACCGTCATGAGCATCGAACTCGCACCCGCCGCCCTGGAACGCATCAGGGGCTTCCTCGCCGCCGATCCGGGCGCGGTCGGCCTGCGCTTCGGCGTGCGCCGCACCGGCTGCTCCGGCTGGGGCTACCTGGCCGAGCTGGCCCGTGAGGAGCGGGAAGGCGACACGGTGTTCCAGCAGGACGGCGTGCGCATCCTGGTCGATGCCGACAGCCTCGCGCTGGTCGACGGCACCCGGATCGACTTCCTCAAGAGCGGCCTGAACGAGCAGTTCCTGTTCCGGAACCCCAACGTCGCCGCCGAGTGCGGTTGCGGCGAGAGCTTCACCACCGACGCCGGCAAGGCCGTCTGAGCGGGGATCCCGCGCGCTAGACTCCCCGTGTTGCAACCCGGGGATCCTGCATGTTCAAGCACCTGCTGCTGGCCGCGACGATCGCGGCCGTCGTTCCTGTTCCGGTCGCGGTCGCCGCCGGGAATCCGCCGCCGATCGCGGCCGACAGCGCCGCGAAGCGGACGCTGGACGCCTTCTTCGCCGCCGAGTGGGAGCGCGGGCTGCGCGAGAGCCCGGAGAGCGCCACCTACAACGGCGACAATCGCTTCAACGACCGCTGGAGCGACCGCAGCCTCACCGCGATCGCACGGCGCGAAGCCGAGGATCGTGCCGCGCTGGAGACCTTGCACGCGATCGACCGCACTGCGCTGAAGCCCGCCGACCGCCTCGATTACGACACCTTCGAATGGCAACTGCAGCACGCCATCGCCGCGCAGCGCTTCCGCACCTACCTGCAGCCGGTCAGCCACCAGGGCGGGATCCAGACCGCCGACGGCATCGCCGAGATCATGCCGTTCGCCACCACCAAGGATTATCGCGACTGGCTTGCGCGGATGGCGGCGATGCCGGAGCAGGTCGACCAGGCGATCGCGTTGATGCAGGAGGGCGTGAAGGCCGGCAATGTACCGCCCAGGGTGCTGATGCAGCGGGTGCCGGCCCAGATCGCCGCGCAGGTCGTCGACGACCCGGTGAAGAGCCCGTTCTACCGGCCCTTCACCAGGTTTCCGGATGCGATCCCCGACGCGGACCGCAAGGCGCTGCTCGACGAAGCGCAACGCACCATCCGCGACAGGGTGGTGCCTGCGTACCGCACCCTGCAGGCCTACTTCAACGACCAGTACCTGCCGCACGCCCGCGAGGGCATTGCCGTCACCGACCTGCCGGACGGGGCCGACTACTACACCTACCTCGCCGGCTACTTCACCACCACGGACCTCACGCCGGCGCAGATCCACGAGATCGGGCTGAAGGAAGTGGCGCGGATCCGCGCCGAGATGGAGAAGGTGAAGGCCGAGACCGGCTTCGAGGGCACGCTGGCGGAGTTCTTCACCTACCTGCGCACCGATCCGAAGTTCTTCGAGAAGACGCCCGAGGCGCTGCTGGAGCGCTACCGATCGGTGGCCAAGCGGATCGACCCGGAGCTGGTAAAGGTATTCCACGTCATCCCGCGGTTGCCGTACGGGGTGCGCCCGATCCCCGACAACATCGCGCCGGATACCACCACTGCCTACTACCAGCCGGGCGCCGCCGACGGCAGCCGCGCCGGTTACTACTACGTCAACCTGTACAAGCCCGAGACCCGGCCGACCTGGGAGATGATTCCGCTGACCCTGCACGAATCGGTGCCGGGCCACCACTTCCAGTTCGCCCGCGGGCTCGAACTGCCGGACGCGCCGATGTTCCGCCGGACCGCCTATTTCGTCGCCTACAGCGAGGGCTGGGGCCTGTACGCCGAGCGCCTGGGCTACGACATGGGCCTGTACTCCGACCCCTACGACCGCATGGGCCAGCTTGCGTACGACATGTGGCGCGCGGTCCGGCTGGTGGTGGACACCGGCATGCACGGCCAGGGCTGGAGCCGGGACCGGGCGATCCAGTACTTCATGGACAATTCGCCCAAGACCCGCCAGGACGTGGTCAACGAGATCGACCGCTACATCGACTGGCCGGGGCAGGCGCTGGCCTACAAGATCGGCCAGCTCAAGATCTCGGAGCTCCGTGAGAAGGCATCCCGGGAGCTGGGGCCGAAGTTCGACCTGCGGGCCTACAACGATGCCGTGCTCGGGACCGGCTCGGTCCCGCTGGACGTGCTGGAGAGGCACATCGACGCCTGGATCGCCGCTCAGCTATAATGCCCGGCTCCCTGGCTTCCGGGGAGACCTTGCCCCACCGCGACCGTCCCGGCCGACGGGGGGCTGCCAGGCCGGGCCCTTTCGCGGGCATGGCCGACATCCACGAGGGAAATACCGATATGCGTCATTACGAAATCGTGTTCCTGGTCCATCCGGACCAGAGCGAGCAGGTGCCGGCGATGATCGAGCGCTACAAGGGCTTGATCGAAGGCGGCAACGGCAAGATCCACCGCCTCGAGGACTGGGGCCGCCGCCAGCTGGCGTATCCGATCGACAACCTGGTCAAGGCCCACTACGTGCTGTTCAACGCCGAAGTGGACCAGGCCGTGCTCAACGAGCTGGTCGACGCGTTCCGCTTCAACGACGCGATCCTGCGCCACCTGGTGATGCGCCGCGACGACGCGGTGACCGAGCAGTCCCTGATCATGAAGAACAAGGACGAGAAGGGCGACAAGCCCGAGCGTGGCGAGCGCCGCCGCCGTGACGAAGACGAAAGCGCGGTCGGCACTGCCGGCAACGCCGACGACTCCGCCGAAGCCGCCTGATCCCGCCCCCAGGAGCACACACACATGTCCAAGTTCTTTCGCCGCCGCAAGTTCTGCAAGTTCACCGCCGAGGGCGTCAAGGAGATCGATTACAAGGATCTCAACACCCTGCGCCAGAACCTGACCGAGACCGGCAAGATCGTGCC
>JAKFCN010000002.1:0-13070 GCA_036676625.1 Lysobacter sp.
GTTCGTCGGCGTCGGCGCCTCGCGCGTGCGCGACATGTTCGAGCAGGCCAAGAAGCACGCGCCGTGCATCATCTTCATCGACGAGATCGACGCGGTCGGCCGCCATCGCGGCGCCGGCCTCGGCGGCGGGCACGACGAGCGCGAGCAGACCCTCAACCAGTTGCTGGTGGAGATGGACGGCTTCGAGGGCGGCGAGGGCGTGATCGTGGTCGCGGCGACCAACCGCCCCGACGTGCTCGACCCTGCGTTGCTGCGCCCCGGCCGCTTCGACCGCCAGGTCGTGGTCGGCCTGCCCGACGTGCGCGGCCGCGAGCAGATCCTGAAGGTGCACATGCGCAAGGTGCCGCTGGCCGACGACGTCAAGCCGATGGTGATCGCGCGCGGGACCCCGGGCTTCAGCGGCGCCGACCTCGCCAACCTGGTCAACGAGGCGGCGTTGTTCGCCGCCCGCGAGAACGGCAAGGAAGTGCGCATGGAGCACTTCGACAAGGCCCGCGACAAGATCATGATGGGCACCGAGAACCGCTCGATGGCGATGAGCGAGCAGGAGAAGACCCTCACCGCCTACCACGAGGCCGGCCACGCCATCGTCGGCCGCCTGATGCCCGAGCACGATCCGGTCTACAAGGTCACGATCATCCCGCGCGGCCGTGCGCTGGGCATCACCATGTACCTGCCCGAGGGCGACAAGTACAGCTACAACCGCACCGCGATCGAATCGCAGTTGTGCTCGCTGTACGGCGGCCGCGTCGCCGAGGAACTGATCTTCGGCGACGACAAGGTCACCACCGGCGCCAGCAACGACATCGAGCGCGCGACCAAGATGGCGCGCAACATGGCGACCAAGTGGGGCCTGTCCGAGCTCGGGCCGATCACCTACGGCGAGGAGGAGGACGAGGTGTTCCTCGGCCGCTCGGTGACCCAGCACAAGAACGTGTCCGACGAAACCGCGCGCAGGATCGACGAGGTCGTGCGCGGGATCCTCGACAAGGCCTACGGCCGCACCAAGGCGATCCTCACCGAGAACATCGAGAAGCTGCACGCGATGGCCAGGCTGCTGCTCGAGTACGAAACCATCGACGCGCCGCAGGTCGATGCGATCATGGAAGGCCGCGATCCGCCGCCGCCGATGGGCTGGACCCAGGGTGGCCCGGCCAGGGACCAGCCCAAGCCCATCGTCATCGGCGGCCCCGCCGAGGTGTAAGTGTTCGACATCGTTCCCCAGCTGGACTGCGCCGGCCGCATCCTGAAACTCGATCGCCCGCGGGTCATGGGCATCGTCAACGTCACCCCCGATTCGTTCTCCGACGGCGGCGAGCACGCCAGCCTCGAGGATGCGGTCGCGCACGGACTGCGGCTGGCGGAAGAGGGCGCCGACGTGCTCGATGTCGGCGGCGAATCGACCCGTCCGGGCGCGGACGAAGTCCCGCTGGACGAGGAACTGCGGCGGGTGGTCCCGGTGGTCACCCAGCTCGCGGCCGAAACCGGCCTGCCGGTCAGCATCGACACGTCCCGGCCCGAAGTGATGCGCGCGGCCGTCGCCGCCGGTGCCGGCATCATCAACGACGTCTACGCGCTGCGCCGCGAAGGCGCGCTCGATGCCGCCGCGGAACTGGGCGTGCCGGTGGTGCTGATGCACATGCTCGGCGAGCCCCGCTCGATGCAGGACGATCCGCGCTACGACGACGTCGTCGCCGAAGTGCACCGCTTCCTCGCCGAGCGCATCTTCGCCGCCGAGATGGCGGGGATCGCGAAGAAGGACCTCGTGGTCGACCCCGGCTTCGGCTTCGGCAAGAACCGCGGGCACAACCTCCTGCTGCTGGCGCAGTTGCAGCGCTTCGCCGGGCTCGGCGTGCCGGTGCTGGCCGGGTTGTCGCGCAAGAGGACCATCGGCGACCTCACCGGCCGCAAGGATCCGCACGAGCGCGTGCATGGCTCGGTCGCGGCGCACCTGATCGCCGCGCAGCGCGGCGCGCTGCTGCTGCGGGTCCACGACGTCGCCGCCACGGTCGATGCGCTCAAGGTCTGGAACGCGGTCGCGGCCCAGCCGATGCCCCGGCCGCAGGCCGCGGCGCCCCCGATCCGCTGGCCCGAAGACGATTAGACAACCCCGCCTTGCGGTGGTGCCCCGGCAGACGTAGGCTCGACCGAGCAGCCGGGGGGCCGCATGGATCAGGTGTTCGCCGAATCGAAGGCCAGCGTGGCGGGTGCGCTCCGCCACGCCGTGACCGATCCGGTCCTGCTCGCAGCCGGCGGCGCCCTGGTCGGGAACGACATTCCCCGCGCCGAGGCGTTGTTGCGCAGCCGGCTGCAGCGCGCGCCGACCGACGTCGCCGCGATCCGCATGCTGGCCGAGGTCGCGGCCCGGATCGGGCGCTACGAGGATGCCGCCGGCCTGCTCGAGCGCTGCCTGGAACTGGCGCCGGGCTTCCACGCCGCGCGCCAGAACTACGCCATGGTCCTGCACCGCAGCAACCGCCCGCAGGAGGCGCTGGCCGAGATCGAACAGCTGCTGGCCGGCGATCCCGGCAACCCCGGCTACCGCAACCTCAAGGCGGTGGTGCTGTGCCGCACCGGCGACTACGACGAGGCGATCGGACTGTACGAAGGCATCCTCGCCGGGCATCCGGAGCAGGCAAGGGTCTGGTTGAGCCTGGGGCACGCGCTGAAGACCGCCGGCCACACGGAGCGCGCGATCGCGGCCTATCGCCGCTGCGCCGCGCTCGAACCGGGCTTCGGCGATGCGTGGTGGAGCCTGGCCAACCTCAAGACCTTCCGTTTCGACGACGCCGACATCGCCGGCATGCGCGCGCAGCTGCAGCGCACCGACCTGGATGCCGAGCACCGCCTGCACCTCGACTTCGCGCTCGGCAAGGCGCTGGAAGACCGCGGCGACTACGGCGCATCGTTCTCCCATTACAGCGCGGGCAACGCGCTGCGACTGGCGCGGGTGCCGTATTCGGCCGACGCCACCACGACCCGGCTGCGCCGCGCCGCCGGGATCTACACCGCGGAATTCTTCCGCGCGCGCGCCGGTTTCGGCGCGACCGCGCCGGACCCGATCTTCATCGTGGGCATGCCGCGCGCCGGTTCGACCCTGGTCGAGCAGATCCTGTCGAGCCATTCACAGGTCGAAGGCACGATGGAGCTGCCCGAGATCACCTCGCTGGCGCGGGTCCTGCGTCAGCAGGGCGATGAGGACAGCCCGGCCCGCTACCACGAGGCGCTGGCGGGACTCGACGCCGACGCGGTGCGCGCGCTCGGCGAGCGCTACCTCGAACGCACCCGGATCCAGCGCAAGGCCGGCACGCCGTTCTTCATCGACAAGATGCCGAACAACTTCGCCCATGTGGGGTTGATCCGGCTGGCGCTGCCCAATGCGAAGATCATCGATGCGCGCCGCCATCCGCTGGCCTGCGGCTTCTCGCTGTTCAAGCAGCAGTTCGCCCGCGGCCAGGACTTCAGCTACAGCCTCGAGGACATCGGCCGCTACTACCGCGACTACGTCGCGCTGATGGCGCACTTCGACCGGGTGCTGCCCGGGCACATCCATCGCGTCCATTACGAGACCCTGGTCGACGACACCGAGGCCGAGGTGCGGCGCCTGCTCGATTACTGCGGGTTGCCCTTCGAACCGCAATGCCTGCGTTTCTTCGAGAACGACCGGCCGGTGCGCACCGCCAGCTCCGAACAGGTGCGGCAGCCGATCTACCGCGGCGGCGTGGACCACTGGAAGCATTTCGAACCATGGCTGGAACCGCTGAAGGCAGCGTTGGGCCCCGTGCTCGGCGGCACGGATTGATCCGCACGTACTGATTCACCACCAGGGAGGATGTTGAAATGGGGATGGGGACGAAATCGAAGCGAACGAAGTCGCTGGTCCGGCTGCCGCTGGCCGCCGCGATCTACCTGGCCATGCAACCGATGGCATTCGCCCAGGACGCGCAGCAGGCCACGGAGCAGGCGGCCACGCCCGCGACGGCGCCCGCGGCGCAGAAGCAGGAGCCGCGCACGCTCGGCACGGTCACGGTGACCGCGCAGAAGCGCGAGGAAAACCTGCAGACGGTGCCGATCAGCATCCAGGCGATCGGCGAGACCCAGCTGGAACAGCAGGACGTCGCCGATTTCGACGACTACGCGAAATTGATTCCCAGCCTGTCCTACGGCACCGCCGGCGGCGGCGTGTTCTCCGGCCCCGGCTTCCTGCAGGTCTACATGCGCGGCGTGGCCAGCGGCGGCGACGGCAACCACTCCGGTTCCCGGCCCAGCGTCGGCGTGTACCTGGACGAGCAGCCCATCACCACGATCACCGGCGCGCTCGACATCCACATGTACGACATCGCCCGGATCGAGGCGCTGGCCGGCCCGCAGGGCACGCTGTACGGCGCCAGTTCGCAGGCGGGTACCCTGCGCATCATCACCAACAAGCCCGATCCCGTCGCCTTCGCGGCCAGCGTCGCCGGCGAAGTCAACGTCGTCAATGGCGGCGGCGTCGGCCACGTGATCGAGGGCATGGTCAACCTGCCGATCGACCAGCGCTCCGCATTGCGCGTGGTGGGCTGGCAGAAGCACGACGCCGGCTACGTCGACAACGTGCGCGGCACCGTCACCTTCCCCACCTCCGGGATCGTGGCCGACAACGAGCGCTTCGCCGAGGACGACTACAACGATGCCGACACGGTGGGCGCGCGCGCGGCGCTGCGGATCGACCTCAACGACAACTGGACCATCAGCCCGACCATCATGGGCCAGCACCAGGAAGCCCACGGCAGCACCGGCTACGACCCGAGCGTCGGCGAGTTCAAGGTCAAGCACGGCTACCCGGAATCCTCGGACGACAAGTGGTACCAGGCGGCGCTGACCGTGCAGGGCAGGATCGGCAACTTCGACCTCACCTACACCTACGCCCACCTCAAGCGCGATGTCGATTCGGAGGCCGACTACACCGACTACGGCTTCTGGTACGACACCCTGGCCGGCTACGGCGCCTACATGTGCTCGGATTTCGACCCGGTCTCGTTCACCTGCGACCCGGCCACCTACGTCAATCCCTCGCAGCACATTTCCGCCACCGACGGCTACCGCACCGACAGCCACGAACTGCGCCTCTCCTCGCCGGCGGACAACCGCCTGCGGGTGGTCGGCGGCCTGTTCTGGCAGCGGCAGTCGCACGACATCGAGCAGAACTACCAGGTGGACGGACTGTCGACGGTGCAGGAAGTGCCGGGCTGGGCGGACACCATCTGGCTGACCCAGCAGCAGCGGGTGGACCGCGACAAGGCGGTGTTCGGCGAGGTGTCGTTCGACATCACTCCGAACCTGACCGCCACCGGCGGCATGCGCTACTTCCGCGCCGACAACAGCCTGTACGGCTTCTTCGGCTACGGCGACTGGGGCTGGAGCAGCTCTTCCGGCGTGGTCGCCTGCTTCAGCGCGGACCAGTTCAATGGCGCGCCGTGCGTGAACCTGGACAAGCGGGTCAAGGAGAGCGATTCGATCGGCCGCTTCAACCTGAGCTGGAAGATCGACGACGACAGGATGGTGTACGCCACCTGGTCGGAAGGCTACCGGCCAGGCGGCATCAACCGCCGCGGCACCGTGCCGCCGTATACCTCGGACTTCCTCACCAACTACGAGGCCGGCTGGAAGACCGCGTGGCTGGACCACCGGGTGATCTTCAACGGCGCGGTGTTCCGCGAGGACTGGAAGGACTTCCAGTTCTCCTATCTCGGGCAGAACGGCCTCACCGAGATCCGCAACGCCAACCAGGCGCGGATCGAAGGCGTCGAGCTGGAACTGCAGTGGCAGGCCACCTACAACTTCATGCTGTCGGGCGGCTTCGCCTGGTACGACGCCAAGTTGACGGCGGACTACTGCGGCACCACCGACGCCAACGGCGATCCGGAGACCAGCTGCGCCGATCCATTGGCGGCCAGTGGCACCCGCCTGCCGATCACCGCGAAGTTCAAGGGCAACCTGACCGGGCGGTACAGCTGGGACATCGGCGCCAACGAGGCCTACGTGCAGGGATCGGTGTTCCACCAGGGCAGCCGGCGTTCCGACCTGCGCGATTTCGAGAACTCCTTCTTCGGCGAACTCGACGCCTACACCCTGCTCGATCTCTCGGCCGGATTGATGCGCGGGCAGTGGAGGTACGACCTGTTCGTCAAGAACGTGTTCGACAAGCGCACCGAGCTGACCAAGTTCGCCGAGTGCGCGGCCTCGACCTGCGGCTTCCAGCCGTACATCGTCAGTACGCCGCCGCGGACCATCGGGCTTCGGATCTCCAGGGACTTCTGATGCGGCGGGCGGCCGGGGCAGGGGCCCCGGCCGCATACAATGGTCTCCCGCCCGCTCTTCATGGGGGAGACCGCGCATGACCGCAAGCACGCCGTTGCTCGTTACCTTCGCCGCCTACCTGTTGTTGATGGTCGGCATCGGCTTCGCCGCCTGGCGCTCGACCCGCGACTTCGACGACTACATCCTCGGCGGACGCTCGCTGGGCAGCTACGTCACCGCGTTGTCGGCCGGCGCCTCGGACATGAGCGGCTGGCTGCTGCTGGGCCTGCCCGGCGCGCTGTATGCCAGCGGGCTGTCGGAAGCCTGGATCGCGATCGGGCTGATCATCGGTGCGTGGTGCAACTGGCGCTACGTCGCCGGGCCGCTGCGGGTCTACACCGAGCGCACCCAGGATTCGCTGACCCTGCCGGACTACTTCACCCATCGCTTCGCCGACCGCAGCAAGCTGCTGCGGATCCTGTCGGCGCTGGTGATCCTGGTGTTCTTCGCGGTGTATTGCGCCAGCGGGATAGTGGCTGGCGCGCGCCTGTTCGAGAGCGTGTTCGGGCTGCCCTACGCGCAGGCGCTGTGGTGGGGCGCGGCGGCGACCATCCTGTACACGCTGGTGGGCGGTTTCCTCGCGGTGAGCTGGACCGACACCGTGCAGGCGACGCTGATGATCTTCGCGCTGCTGCTGACCCCGATCGTGGTGCTGGTCGGCAACGGCGGGCTGGAGGAAACCCGGGTGCTGGTCGAGCAGGTGGATCCGGCGCGGATGCGCTGGGTCGGCGCCGGCGGGCTGGTCGCGGTGGTATCCGCGCTGGCGTGGGGGCTGGGCTACTTCGGCCAGCCGCACATCCTGGCGCGGTTCATGGCTGCCGACAGCCTCGCCACGATTCCCAAGGCGCGCCGGATCGGCATGACCTGGATGATCCTGTGCCTGGCGGGCGCCGTGGCGGTCGGCTGGTCCGGCATCGGGTACTTCGCCGCGCATCCGGGGCAGGGCGCCGCGATGGTGGCTGCGAACCCGGAACGGGTGTTCATCGCGCTGGCCGAGGCGCTGTTCAATCCGTGGGTCGCGGGCGTGCTGCTGTCGGCGATCCTGGCCGCGATCATGAGCACGCTGTCGTGCCAGCTGCTGGTGTGCTCGAGCGCGCTGACCGAGGATTTCTACCACGGCTTCCTGCGCCAGCATGCAAGCGAGCGGGAACTGGTCTGGGTGGGACGCGCGATGGTGCTCTCGGTGGCGCTGGTGGCGATCTGGATCGCGCGCGACCCGGACAGCCGCGTGCTGGGCCTGGTGAGCTACGCCTGGGCCGGCTTCGGCGCGGCCTTCGGCCCGGTGGTGCTGGTCTCGCTGTTCTGGAAGCGCATGACCCGCAACGGCGCGCTCGCCGGCATGCTGGTGGGCGCCGTGATCGTGTTGCTGTGGAAGCAGACCGGCAGCGCGTTGTACGAAATGGTCCCCGGCTTCATCGGCGCCACCGTCGCGATCTTCGTCGCCAGCCTGCTGGACAAACCACCATCCGAGAGCGTGCAGGCCACCCACGACACGGTGCACGCGAAGCTCGCCGGCGGTTACTGAGCGCGCGCATGGCCGGCGACCGGCGCCCGCTGGCGATCGCATTGATGGGCCCGACCGCGTCGGGCAAGAGCGCGCTGGCGCTGGAGTGGGCGCAGCGGCTGGGTGGCGAGATCGTCAGCGTCGATTCGGCGCTGGTCTATCGCGGGCTCGACATCGGCGCGGCCAAGCCGACGCCCGCCGAGCGCGCGGCGGTGCCGCACCACCTGATCGACCTGCGCGAGCCGTGGCAGCCGTATTCGGCCGCCGAATTCGCAGTGGATGCACGGGTGGCGATCGACGGCATCGTCGCGCGCGGCCGGGTGCCGATCCTCGCCGGTGGCACCGGCCTGTATTTCCGCGCGCTGTTGCACGGGCTGGCGGAAATGCCGGGCGCGGACGCAGAGGTACGTGCGCAGCTCGAGCATGAAGCGGCTGCGCTCGGCTGGGCGGCATTGCACGCCGACCTCGCAGCGATCGACCCCGCGGCGGCGGCGCGCATCCACGCCACCGATGCACAGCGGATCCAGCGCGCGCTGGAGGTGTATCGCCTGTCCGGTCGGCCGATCAGCGCCTGGCAGCGCGAGGCCGTGCGCACCCGGTTGCCGCTGCGGGTATTGCCGCTGGTGCTGGCGCCAGCTTCGCGCGCGACCCTGCATGCGCGGATCGAACGCCGCCTCGACACGATGCTGGCGCAGGGCTTCCTCGACGAGGTGCGCGCGCTGCGCGCGCTGCCCCGACTGGCGGCGCATCCGGCGCCGCTGGAACTGCCGGCGCTGCGCGCGGTCGGCTACCGCCAGGCCTGGGAGCATCTGGATGGCGCCGTCGGCGCGGGCGGATTCCGCGAGCGCGCCATCTTCGCCACCCGCCATCTGGCCAAGCGCCAGCTCACCTGGCTGCGCGGCGAGCTCGGCGCCCGCTGGTTCGACCCCGGGACCGGGCGGCCCGCCCTGGAACGGGCCCTGGAGCAGTTCCTGTAGCGACGGGCGTCGCAACTCAGCCGTCGGCGGTTGCGTTACCATCGGGCCGTTGCCGCCACGGGGAGTGGGTCGGGCGATGCGGGCCGGGCAACCGGATCGCCAAAACAACACACAAATCAGAAAAACAAAGGGGGCAAGCATGTCCAAGGGACAATCCCTTCAGGATCCTTTCCTGAACGCACTCCGGCGCGAGCGGGTGCCGGTTTCGATCTACCTCGTCAACGGCATCAAGCTGCAGGGCACGGTCGAGTCGTTCGACCAGTTCGTGGTGCTGCTGCGCAACACCGTCAGCCAGATGGTCTACAAGCACGCCATTTCCACCGTGGTGCCCGCGCGCAACGTGCGTGTCGGCATGCCGGGCAATGGCGACGACGAGGCCGAAGCCGGGACCGAAGCCGGGACCGAAGCCGGGGCGACCGGGGCGTAACTTGAATCCGGGGCCTTGCGGCCGCATGTTGCTGCCAATGCCCGCCCCCGAGACCGCCCTTGTTCGAACGCTCCCGCAAGGGTGAGAACGCGCTGCTGATCCAGCCGCATGCCGGCGGCCCGCCGGACGAGGGGCTGGTGGAAGAGTTTGCCGACCTGGCGCGCTCCGCCGGTGCCAGCGTGGCCGCGCTGCTCAACGCCCGCATCGACCGCCCCAATCCCGCCACCCTGATCGGCAGCGGCAAGCTGGAGGAAGTGAAGGCGGCCTGCGATGCCACCGGCGCCGACCTGGTGCTGGTCAACCATCCACTGTCGCCGGGCCAGGAACGCAACCTGGAGAAGGCGCTCGAGCGGCGCGTGGTCGACCGCACCGGCCTGATCCTGGACATCTTCTCGCAGCGCGCCCGCAGTGCCGAGGGCAAGCTGCAGGTCGAACTGGCGCAGCTCAAGCACATGGCCACCCGCCTGGTACGCGGCTGGACCCACCTGGAGCGCCAGCGCGGCGGCTCGATCGGCCTGCGCGGCCCCGGTGAAACCCAGCTCGAGACCGACCGCCGGCTGCTGCAGAAGCGGGTCGAGCAACTGCAGAAGCGGTTGGACAAGGTCGAAGTGCAACGGACCCAGATGCGACGCGCACGGGTCCGCAGCGAACTGCCGCGAATCGCGCTGGTCGGCTATACCAACGCCGGCAAGTCGACCCTGTTCAACGCGATCACCGGCGCCGATGCCTATGCCGCCGACAAGCTGTTCGCCACGCTCGACCCGACCGTACGCCGGATCGCACTGCCCGGCGGCAGCGCGGTGCTGGCCGACACCGTCGGCTTCGTCCGCGACCTGCCGCACGAACTGGTGGCCGCGTTCCGTTCGACCCTGAGCGAGGCGCGCGAAGCCGACCTGCTGCTGCACGTGATCGATGCCGCCGATCCATTGCGCGATGAGCGCATCGGCCAGGTCGACGCCGTGCTGGCGGAAATCGGCGCCGGCGAGATCCCGCAGTTGCTGGTCTACAACAAGATCGACAGACTCGACGAAGGCAGGCTCGACGACAGCCACGAGCAGGCGGCGCGACCGCGCCACGACCTGCCCGGCGGCGGCCTCGAGCACGGCATGCGCGAGCGGGTCTGGATCTCGGCGCGCGACGGCCTCGGGCTGGACCTGCTGCGTGATGCGCTCGGCGCCCGCCTGGGCCTGCGCCGGATCCGCAGCGACCTGCAGCTGCCACCGCACGCCGGCCGGCTGCGCGCGCGCCTGCACGAACTGGGCGCGGTCCTCGGCGAAAGCCACGATGAGCATGGCTGGCGGCTGCAACTGGACCTGGCGCAGGCCGATGCCCTGCGCATCGCCAGCCAGCCCTGGGGCGAGCCGCTGCAGCCGCTGCTGGTCGACCACCCCGGTGTGGACGGCTAGAATCCGACGGATTACCTGGAGCAACGATGGCCTGGAACATTCCTGGCGGGTCCGGCAAGGACGGCCGCAACCCGCGCCGGCGCAGCAACGGCAATCCCCTGGACAGGCTGCTGGAGCCACTGCGCGGCCTGTTCGGTGGTGGTGCGGGCGGCAGTGCCGGCGTGGCCCGCTGGGTCGGCGCACTGCTGGTCCTGTGGTTGTTGTTCAACTGCTTCGTGCTGATCACCGAGCAGCAGCGCGGCGTCGCCCTGCGTTTCGGCCAGGTGGCGCGGGTGTTGCAGCCGGGCCCGCACTTCAAGTGGCCGTGGCCGGTGGAGCGGGTGATCAAGGTCCAGGCGACCCAGATCAAGACTTTCAGCGATACCGTGCCGGTGCTGACCCGCGACGAGAACATCGTCACCGTCGAGGTCAACGTGCAGTACCGGGTCGACGACCCGGAGCTGTACCTGTTCGGCAGCCGCGACGGCGACCAGGTGCTGCAGCAGGCCACCCTCAGCGCAGTGCGCGAGCAGGTGGGCCGCTCCGACCTCGACACCGTGCTCAGTGCGCGCAGCGCGCTGTCGGTGTCGGCGCGCGAGAAACTGCAGGAAGCGCTGAAGGAATACCGCACCGGCCTGATCGTCACCGAGCTCAACCTGCCCAACGCGCGCCCGCCGGAAGAAGTGAAGCCGGCATTCGACGACGTCAACAGCGCGCAGCAGGACAAGGACCGCGCCCGCAACGAGGCCGAGGCCTACGCCAGCAAGATCGTGCCCGAGGCGCGCGGCCAGGCGGCGCGCGTGCGCACCGTGGCCGAAGGCTACAAGGCCGCGGAAATCGCCCGCGCCACCGGCGACAGCGAACGCTTCACGTTGCTGCTGACGCAGTACCAGGCCGCGCCCGAGGTCACCCGCAAGCGCCTGTGGCTGGAGACGGTGCAGCAGGTACTCGCCGGCAACCGCACCATCGTCGGCGGCGACGGCAACCAGCTGATCTACGTGCCGATGCCGGCGACGGGCGCGAACGGCACCACCAGCAGCGCGCCGCTGCTCACCCCGGACATGGTCGCGCCCGCCGTGGACGCCGCCATTGCCGGCCCGCGCCCGGGACGGGAATCGCGTCCTGACGGTCGCGCCACCCGCGAGGAGCCGAGCCGATGAAGTTCACTGCCTGGATTCCGCTGGCCATCGCCGCGCTGCTGGCGCTGCTCAGCTCGGTGTACGTGGTCAATGAAGGCCACGTCGCCATCGTCCTCAACCTGGGCAAGGTCGTGCGCAGCGACGTCGGCCCCGGCCTGCACTTCAAGTGGCCGCTGGTGGAAACCGCGCGCATCTACGACCGCCGCCTGCAGGTGCTCGATGCCGAACCCGAGCGTTACCTGACCTCGGAGAAGAAGGACGTCAGCGTCGACTTCTTCGCCATCGGCCAGATCCAGGACGTGCGCACCTTCTACCGCGCCACCGGCGGCGACGAATCGATCGCGATCGCGCGCCTGGCGCCGATCATCAAGGACTCGCTGCGCAACGAGATCAACTCGCGCACCCTGCAGCAGGTGGTGTCCGGCGACCGCAACGAGGTCATCGCGCGCCAGCTCGGCGCGATCAACCGCGGCGCCGCCACCCTGGGCGTGAAGATCGTCGACATCCGGATCAAGCGCATCGACCTGCCCACCGGCGGCGAAGTGATCGAGCAGGTGTACCGGCGCATGCGCGCCCAGCGCCAGCAGGTCGCGAGCAAGCTGCGCGCCGAAGGCGAGGAGCTGTCGCAGAAGATCCGCTCCGAGGCCGACCGCCAGCAGGCGGTGATCGCGGCCGAGGCCGAGCGCGACGCGCAGAAGCTGCGCGGCGAAGGCGATGCCGAGGCCGCGCGCATCTACGCCGCCGCGTACAACCGCGATCCTGCGTTCTTCGCCTTCCACCGCAGCCTCGAGGCCTACCGCAAGTCGTTCGCCAACGGCAACTCGGCGATCGTGCTGGAAGAGGACGATCCGTTCCTGCAGTACCTGCGCAACGACCGGTGAACGACCTCTGGTCGGCGCTGTGCCTGGTCGCGGTGCTGGAGGGGCTGCTGTTGTTCGCCATGCCCGATGCCTGGCGCCGCGCCGCCGAACAACTGCAGGCCATGCCCGACCGCCGGTTGCGCGCCGTCGGTGCGCTGGTGGTGGCCGCCGGCCTGCTGGCCCTCGCCCTCGTCCGCCACCTGCTGTAGGCGCGGCGCAAGCCGCGACCGGGCTGGCCCCGGGCACCCAAAACCCGGATAATGCGCAAAAGCCGGACGGGGGTCTTCCCTACCGGCTTTTTCTCTGTCCGGAGTGTTGCCATGGGTCAGTCGGTCGTCGTTCTCGGTGCCCAGTGGGGCGATGAAGGCAAGGGCAAGATCGTCGACCTGCTGACGCAGGACATCGGCGCGGTCGTGCGCTTCCAGGGCGGCCACAACGC
>JAKFCN010000003.1:0-34459 GCA_036676625.1 Lysobacter sp.
GCCAAGCTGATGGACTTCGGTGCGTTCGTCACCATCTCCCCCGGCAAGGACGGCCTGGTGCACGTGTCGCAGATCTCCAACGACCGCGTCGAGAAGGTCAGCGACGTGCTCAAGGAAGGCGACATCGTCAAGGTCAAGGTGCTCGAGGTCGACAAGCAGGGCCGCATCCGCCTGTCGATGAAGGCCGTGGCCGAGGGCGAGGGCGCGCCGGCCGCCTGACCAGGGCTGCTGTTGCGGGCTTCAGGAAAAAGCGGGCTTCGGCCCGCTTTTTTTGTCGACCCACAGGCCGAGTGCGCACCCGACGACCGCCATTGCCGCCAGGTACTGCGCGGGGGCCAGCGGGTGGTCGCGCAGCAGCAGGGTGATCGCCACCGGGGTCGCGCCGCCGCAGATCGCATAGGCGACGTTGTAGGAGAACGACAGCCCGCTGAAGCGCACCTGCGCCGGGAATGCGGCCACCGCGATCGACGGCACCAGCGCGGTGAGGCCGACGCCGAAGCCGACCAGCGCATACATCGGGTACAGCCGGGCCGGATGGCTGCCGACCGTGGTGTAGAAGATCCAGAACGCCACCCCCATCAGCAGGCTCCACGCCGCCAGTGCGCGACCCTCGCCGTAACGGTCGCCCAACGCGCCGGCGGCCAGGTTGCCGAGCATCGCGCAGGCGATCGCCAGGCTGTTCGCCACCAGCGCGGCTTCGCGGGCGACGCCGCCGCGCTGCAGCAGGGTCGGCATCAGCAGGATGGCGACCACCACCACCGCGGTCAGCAGCCAGGTGAGCAGCATCGACAGCGCGACCGCAGGCAGGTGGTCGCGCAGCACCGCCTTGAGCGGCAGCTCCGCGGCCAGTGCCCTGCGCTCGCGCAACTCCGCGAATACCGGGGTCTCGTGCAGGCGCCGGCGCACGTACATCGCGCCCAGGCCGAACACGCCGCCGACCACGAACGGCACCCGCCAACCCCAGTCCAGCAGTTGCGCATCGCTGAGCGCGGCGCCGATGCCGGCCGCCACCAGCGCACCCACCAGGATCCCGCCCAGCAGCCCGGCCGAAAGCGTGCCGCAGGCCAGGCTGCGATGGCGCGGCGACACGTGCTCGCTCACGAAAACCCACGCGCCGGGGGCTTCGCCGCCGATCGCGGCGCCCTGCAGCAGGCGCAGCAGCAGCAACAGCACAGGCGCCAGTGCGCCGACGCTGGCGTAGGTCGGCAGCAGGCCCATCAGCAGCGTCGGCACCGCCATCATCAGGATGCTGAGCATGAACATGCGCTTGCGCCCGCGCAGGTCGCCGAAATGCGCCAGCACGATGCCGCCCAGCGGTCGCGCCAGGTAGCCCGCGGCGAAGATGCCGAAGGTCTGCACCAGCCGCATCCACTCGGGCATGTCGGCGGGGAAGAACAGCGTGCCCATCGTGGTCGCGAAGAACACGAAGATGACGAAGTCGTAGAACTCCAGGGCGCCGCCGAGCGATGCCAGCGCCAGCGTGCGCAGCTGTTCGCGCGAGAGGCTCACGGACTCCACGTGAACCCGATCGCGCGGCGCGCCGGGTCGGCGGTCGCCAGGCGGACCTGCACGACGTCGCCGAGCGGCAGGCCGCTTTCGCCGGAGACCGGCGCCTCGATCGCCAGGGCGTGCAGCATCGCCACGCCACGGTGGCCGTCGCGGGGGTCCACTTCCACGATCGTCGCCTCGAACGAGTCGCCGACGCGCGGCGCAAGCACCAGCGCCTCGGCCAGGTCGATCACGGCGCGTTCGTAGCGGCTGGCGCGCTGGTCCGCGGCGGCCATGGTGTGCGGCAGGCCTGGCAGGGCCTGCAGCACCCAGTCCGGGACCGGCTCGCCCGCGCAGAGGGCGAGGCACAGTTCACCGGTATAGCGGTCCACCAGCCGGCGCAGCGGCGCGGTGACGTGGGTATAGGTGGACGCCAGCGCCGAGTGCATGGGATGCGGCGGCGGCTTGCCGTCGAACGCGGCGTAGCCGGCGCCGCGCAGCACGCTGGTGCAGGACACCATCATCGCCACGTGACGCGGGTCGGCGGGATCCAGCGAGCGGATGAAGTCGGGATAGTTGCGCCGTTCCGGCCATGCGATCCCGAGCGCGCGTGCGGCGCGGCGCAGCCGGCCGATCGCGCGCGGATCCGGTTCCGGCAGGGTGCGCAGCAGGCCGACCCGGTGTTCCATCATCAGGTGTGCGGCGGCCATGCCGGTCAACAGGGAGATCTGTTCGTTCCAGTCCTCCACCGGGTTGCGCGCGCGGAATTCGAGCCGCCAGTCGTCGACGTCGACCCGGATCTCCTGGTCGGGCAGCGGCAGGCTGACGCCGCCGCGACGCTGCTCGCGCTGCATGCGCAACTCGCCGATCGCGCGCAGCACCGCCCACATCGGCCCGGCGCCGCCGGCATCGATCTTCCGCTGCACGCCTTCGTAGTCGAGGCGCTCGCGGCTGCGCACCAGCGCTCGGCGCACGCCGACCGAAGTGCCCTCGCCGGTGCGGTCGAGCCCGATGGTCCACAGCAGCGCCGGTCGCAGCTTTTCCGGCAGCAGCGAGGCGGCATCCTCGGACAACGCCTTCGGGTGCAGCGGGATCTTGTCGTCGGCGCCGTACAGGGTCGCGCCGCGACGATTGGCCTCGAGGTCGACCGGGTCGCCGGGCCGCACGAAGGCAGCGACGTCCGCGATCGCGTAATGCACCACGAAGCCGTCGCCCTTGCGCGCCACGTGCAGCGCCTGGTCCAGGTCCATGGCGCCGGGCGGATCGATGGTGACGAAGGGGATGTCGCTGCGGTCTTCGCCGGGCAGGCGCGGATTGGCGGCGGCATTCGCGGCGGCTGCCTCGACCTCCGGCGGGAATGCAGCCGGAAGCCCCATCTCGTCCCTGATGCGTGCGATCCCGGGTTCCAGTGCCGGCGCGGCCGGCCGGATTGCGCGCAGTCTTCGGGTCGTCGACATGCCCCGAGGATAACGTAGAGCCGAGCATGGTTCGGCTCTACGGGGCCGCGAACAGCTCCGGCTGCGCGACCAGTTCGTCCTGGTCCGCGAATCCGGACACGCCGACGCCCACCAGCCGGTAGCGGGTGCGCGAGGGCAGGCCGACGCGCTCGCGCAGCGCGCAGGCGATGTCGGCCAGCCCGGCCAGCGATCCCGGCGGCTGCGGCGGGGTCAGGCTGCGGGTGAGGATGTGGAAGTCGGCGGTCTTGAGCTTGAGCACGACCGTGCGTGCGATGCGTTCCGGGGATTGCGCGCGTTCGCGCTGGTAGCCGGCCCAGGCCTTCTCCGCCATGCGCCGGATGTGCGGCTCCAGCTCGCGCAGCAGCAGGTCCTGTTCGAAGGTGTCCTCGGCCGACACCTGCAGGGTCGGGCGCTCGCTGACCACCGGGCGTTCGTCGATCCCGAACGACAGCTCGTGCAGGCGCCGTCCCCAGCGGCCGAAGCGGCGCTCGAGGTCTTCCACCGGATGGGTGCGCAGGTCGGCCACGACCTGCAGCCCGAGTTCGGCCAGTCGCCGCTCCATCACCTTGCCCACCCCCGGCAGGCGCCCGAGCGGCAGCGGTGCGAGGAACGCCTCGACCCGGTGCGGCCGCACCACGAACAGCCCGTCGGGCTTGCGGAAGTCGGACGCGATCTTCGCGATGAACTTGTTCGGCGCGACGCCTGCCGACGCGCTCAGCTGCGTTTCCTCGCGGATCGCCGCCCGGATCGCTTCCGCGGTGGCGGTGGCGGAGGGCAGGCCGCTGGCGTTGGCGCTGACGTCGAGATAGGCCTCGTCCAGCGACAGCGGTTCCACCAGGTCGGTGTGGCGGTTGAAGATGTCGCGCACCTGGCGCGACACCGCCTTGTAGCGGCCGAAGTCCGGTGCCACGAACACCGCCTGCGGGCACAGCCGCTCCGCGCGCACCGCCGGCATCGCCGAGCGCACCCCGAACCGGCGCGCCTCGTAGCTGGCGGCGCACACCACCGAACGGTTGCCGCGCCAGGCCACCACCACCGGCCGCCCGCGCAGCGACGGATCGTCGCGCTGCTCCACCGATGCGTAGAACGCGTCCATGTCCACATGGATTATTTTGCGTTGCGGGATGATCTTGCGCATCGACCCGGCTACTGGACGGTCCAGCCTCCGTCCACCGTGATGGTGTGGCCGGTGATGTTGCGCGCCGGCGGCGACATCAGGAATGCAGTGATGCCGGCGAGTTCGTCGAAGCCGATGAATACGCCCTTGGGCATCGGCTTGAGCATCACATCGCTGACCACCTGCGCCTCGGGAATGCCGCGGGTGCGGGCCTGGTCGGCGATCTGCCTGTCGACCAGCGGGGTCTTCACGTAGGTCGGGCAGATGGTGTTGACG
This sequence comes from Lysobacter sp., assembly GCA_036676625.1. Lineage (GTDB taxonomy): Bacteria > Pseudomonadota > Gammaproteobacteria > Xanthomonadales > Xanthomonadaceae > Cognatiluteimonas. Next base: position 4,339 of record JAKFCN010000003.1, read on the forward strand.
GTGATGTCGGTGCCGGCGGTCTCCAGTGCCAGTACCTTGGAGAAGCCGAGCAGCCCGTGCTTGGCGGCGACGTAGGCGCTCTTGTACGGGCTGGCGACCAGCGAGTGGATCGAGCCGATGTTGACGACCCGGCCGAAGCCGCGCTCGCGCATGCCCGGAAGCACCGCCCGGGTCAGCCGCGCCACGCCGACCAGCATCACCTGCACCAGGAAATCCCACTTGCCGATCGGGAATTCCTCCAGCGGAGCGACATGCTGCAGGCCGGCGTTGTTGACCAATACCTCGACCGGGCGCGAAACCGCGGCCATTGCCGCGGCGACGCTGTCGTCGGAAGTCACGTCCAGCACCAGCGCTTCGGCCGAGCCGCCGGTACCGCGGATCCGCGCGGCGACCGCTTCGGCGGCCTCGAGGTTGACGTCGGTAACGACGAGATGGTGCCCGGCGGCCGCCAGCTCGGTGGCGATGCCGGCCCCGATGCCGCTCGCGGCGCCGGTGATGAGGATGCAGCGCGTCACCATGGGTACTCCCGGATGTGGGATGCCGGCGACGGCCGGCATGCACAGTTTGCCGTCTTCACCGGGATTTTGGCACGCTGTCGTCCGCAGAACGGAGATCGCCATGCGCAAGCGCCATTTCTCGATGTTGCGCGAGTTCCAGCTCGCCGACTGGTTCACCCTCGGCAACGCCTTCTGCGGCACCGGCGCGATCTTCGCGGCGATGCGGTTCCTGCAGGAGGGCCTGGTCGACGACCTGCTCTGGGGCATGGCGTTGATCCCGCTGGCCTTCGTGTTCGATGCGCTCGACGGGCGCATCGCCCGCTGGCGCAAGGTCGCCTCGACCCTGGGCCGCGAACTGGACTCGCTGGCCGACGTGATCTCCTTCGGCGTCGCGCCGGCCGCGCTGGGCTACGCCTGCGGCCTGCAGGGCGGCTGGGACTGGGCGGTGCTGTCCTACTTCGTCGGTTGCGGCGTGAGCCGCCTGGCGCGCTACAACGTCACTGCCGAATCGCTGTCGGGCGATGCGGGCAAGGTCAAGTACTTCGAAGGCACGCCGATCCCGACCAGCGTGGTGATTGTCGGCCTGCTGGCGTCCGCTGCCTTTTCCGGCCGCCTCGGCGCCGACCTCTGGTTCGGCGAGCTCCAGCTGGGTCCCTGGCTGCTGCACCCGCTGGTGGCGGTGTATGCGCTCTCCGGTTCGCTGATGATCAGCAAGACCCTGCGCGTCCCCAAGCCGTAGCCGGCCCGACATGGCGCGCTGGTAGGATTCTCCTGCCACCCAGGAGGATCCATGCCAGGCAGCTATCCCGGTTTCGACCTGTTCGCGCAGATGCAGCAGCTGGCCGCGCGCCTCTCCGGCGGCGGGGCCAGTGCCGCCGACATCGCCGGCGAATGGCAGCGTGCGCTGGGTGCCGCCGGCACCAATCCGTTCGCCGACGCCCTGCGCGGGATGCGCGGCCAGGGGGCGCAGGGCACCGACGCCTGGAGCGATGCGGTCGCGCCGTGGCTCGATGCCGCACGCCGCGAAGGCAGCGCCTGGCTCGGCCTGCCTGCGTTCGGCATCGGCCGCGAGCAGCAGGAACGCCTGCAGCAGCTGATGCAGGCGCAGCTCGAGTCGCAGCAGCGCGAAGCCGAGCACAACCTGCTGATGCTGAAGGCGCTGCAGGGCGCGCACGGCCTGTTCGAGCGCAAGCTCGCCGCGCGTGCCGAACCGGGCAGGCAGTTGCAGTCCGCGCGCGCACTGTTCGACCTGTGGATCGACGCGGCCGAGGAAGCCTACGCCGAGGTCGCGCTGTCGCCGGAATTCCGCAAGTCCTACGGTGCCATGGTCAATGCGCAGATGCGCCTGCGCCAGGCGGTGCAGCGCCAGGTCGAACAGGCAGGCGAGCAGCTCGGCATGCCGACCCGCAGCGAGGTCGATGCCGTGCACCGCAAGATCGCGGAGCTCGAGCGCACCGTGCGCCGGTTGCGCGATGCGACGCCGGAGCCGGTGCGGCCGGAGCCGGTGCGGAAGCCGGCGGCGAAGAAGAAGGGAGCGAAGCGATGATCGGCCCGCTCGCGATCACCCCGCAGGGACTTGCCGAAGAAGTACTGAAGTTGCAGGGCAAGCTCGGTGCCGCGCTCGGCACCCTGCGCGAAGTCGACGACGTCCACTACGGTGCGACCGCGAAGGAGGAAGTCTGGCGCGACGGCAAGGTGGTGCTGTACCGCTTCCGCGGCGAAAGCAAACCCACTGCAAAGGTGCCGCTGCTGATCAGCTACGCGCTGGTCAACCGGCCGTACATGGTCGACCTGCAGGCCGACCGCTCGATCGTCAAGGGCCTGCTGGCGCGCGGCGAGGACGTCTACATCATCGACTGGGGCTATCCCGATCGCTCCGACCGCTTCCTCACCCTCGAGGACTACATCGAACGCTTCCTCGGCGGCGCGGTCGATCACCTGCGGCGCACGCACAAGCTCGACGCGATCAACCTGCTCGGCATCTGCCAGGGCGGCGCGTTCTCGCTGTGCTACGCCGCGCTGCACCCGGACAAGGTGCGCAACCTGATCACCATGGTCACCCCGGTCGACTTCCGCACCCCGGACAACATGCTGTCCAACTGGGTGCAGGAGCTGGACGTGGACCTGTTCGTCGACACCCTCGGCAACGTGCCGGCGGACCTGATGAACTGGTGCTACCTGATGCTCAAGCCGTTCCGGCTGAACCTGCAGAAGTACGTCGGCCTGGTCGACATCCTCGACGATCCCGCCGCGGTCGAGGACTTCCTGCGCATGGAGAAGTGGATCTTCGATTCGCCCGACCAGGCCGGCGAGGCGTTCCGCCAGTTCCTCAAGCAGTTCTACCAGGGCAACGGTTTCGTCAACGGCGGCATCGACATCGGCGGGCGCGAAGTGCACCTGGGCCTGGTCGAGATGCCGGTGCTCAACATCTACGCCGAACAGGACCACCTGGTGCCGCCGGATTCGTCGCGCGCGCTCAAGGGCCTGGTCGGCAGCAGGGACTACACCGAGCTGTCGTTCCGCGGCGGCCACATCGGCATCTACGTGTCCGGTCGCGCGCAGAAGGAAGTGCCACAGACCATCCACGACTGGCTGGCGAAGCGGGGGAAGGGCGCCTGACACTCCTGCAGCGCGCGTTGTGTGGCCTGGGCATGGCGTGGACGCTGCCCAATACCGTGCTCGGCCTGCTTGCCGGCGCCATCGCCATGGGTTTCGGCGCACGCGCGCAACTGCGTGGCGGCGACCTCGCGATCGTGTTCAGCGGCGTGCGCTGGGGCCCGGGCGGCGCGCTCACGCTGGGCAACGTGATCCTGTACACCGGCGCGGAACTCGCATCGCCGTGCTGGACCTATGCGCACTCTGCCGGAGAGGCCTGCGAGCCGCCGATCGTGCTCGCCGACCATGAACGCGCGCACGTGCTGCAGTACATGGCGCTGGGCCCGCTGTTCCTGCCGTTGTACCTGCTGTGCGGCGGCGTCAGCGCACGCAACCGTTTCGAACGCGCCGCGGATCGCTATGCGCAATGCGGCCGTGGCTGGTGGCCGTGGTAGTGCGCTGCAACACGGATCGTGCATCGCAGCATGCGTCGCGTGCCGACGAACGGCAGTCGTTCTTTACGTCGGCCTAACAGGCGCTGCGCTAGCCTGCGTGCGTCGGAGAAAAAGAGGCCTGCACGGCGAACCAGGACGCGAGTCCGCCATTTACCGACGCGGGTTTCAACAGCTTCGACACGAAGGCTCAGCCGACCGGGGTCAAACCCGGCTGACTGGGCCTTCACCTTGTGGGCGTCGCGAAAGGGGATGGTGCCGGAGGAGGGACTCGAACCCTCACGCTTTTAACGGCGGCGGATTTTGAGTCCGCTGCGTCTACCGATTCCGCCACTCCGGCGCGGGCGCGAATTATAGCCTGCCCCGACGCCGGGGCCCTCCCGCCAGTCAATGCCCGACACTTTAGACATGGGCGTTTTCTGCGGGCCCGGCAATGCCATAGCGTCCAGCCTCCGACGAAGGAGAGGCACATGGCTACAGACAGCAAGCAGCAGGGGATGGGCGGCCGCGCTTACAGGCGCGGACTGTTGGCGTTGGCGGCCGGTGCGGCCCTCGCCGGGTGCGGTGGCGGCAACGGCCTGGTTCCGGATGTGTCGCCACCGGCGAGCGCGCCCGCGGTCACGGCCATGGTTCCCGCCAGCGGCTCGGGCAATGCATTGAATACCGCTCCGGTCAGCGTGACGTTCGACCGCGCGATGGATTCCGCATCCCTGACCGCATCGAGCTTCACCCTGGCCTGTCCGCAGGGAACGCCGGTGGCCGCGTCCGTGGCCTATGCCGACACCAGCAGGACCGCCACCCTGACGCCGGACGCGATGCTGCCGGCGGAGACAAACTGCACCGCCACGGTCACTACCGCCGCCAAGGACACCATGGGCGTACCGCTTGCGGCCAACCACAGCTGGAGCTTCAGCACCGCGCTCGATCCGGCGGTCGCCAGCGAGGGCCAGCAGATCTTCCGTTACGACACTTTCGGCGACGAGACGCAATGGAGCGACGCGTTGCGCATGCATGAGGTGATCGCAGCGGCGGTGGATCCGACGACTGCGCTGGCGGTGGGACTCAAGGTCGATGCGGAGGCACTGCCGGCTGCGGTGGTCGCGGGCATCCAGGACGGCAGCATCAGCCTCACCAGCACCGATACCACGATCGCCTTGATCAAGCTCAATGCGGTGGTCGGGGTGAAGGGGACGGTGGAGACCGTCAACGGCAAGGACACCCTCACCCGGGTCGGCATCACCTGTGCGCTGTGCCATTCCACGGTCGACGACTCGTTCGCCGCGGGAATCGGCAAGCGCCTGGACGGTTGGCCGAACCGCGACCTCGATCCCGGCCTGATCATCTCGCTGTCGCCGGCGCTGACCCCGGCGCAAAAGGCCGTTTATGCCTCTTGGGGCAAGGGCAAGTACGACCCGCGCTTCAACTTCGACGGCATCAACGGCCCGCAGGTGATTTCGCCGGCCTATGGCCTGGCGGGGATCCACAAGGTCACCGCGACCGGCGACGGCGACGAGATCGCCTATTGGAACCGTTATGTCGGTGTCACCCAGATGGGTGGGCATGGCACCTTCACCGAACCGCGGCTGGGCATCAGCGTCACCAATGGCACCGACGACCTGATCAGCAGCAAGTTGCCGGCGTTGCAGGCCTACCAGTTGACGCTGCGGGCACCGGCGGCGCCGGCGGGCAGCTTCGATGCCGCGGCAGCGGCGCGCGGCAAGACCCTGTTCGAGGGCAAGGCCGGTTGCGTCGGTTGCCACAGTGGCGCCGAGTTCACCGATGCCAACACGCGCCTGCACGATCCCAGCGAAGTGGCCAGCGAACCCGAGCCGAACGGCGTGCCGAGCTACGCGTCGCGCACAGCGACCAAGCAGTACCGGACGGCGCCGCTGAAGGGTGTCTGGCAGCATCCGCCGTACTTCCACAATGGATCGGCGGCAACGCTGGAGGCCGTCGTCGCCGCCTACAACGGCAAGAAGTCGCTCGGCCTGACCAGCGCCGAGGTCGCGGACGTTGCGCAATACCTCAAGTCGCTGTAACCGCCATGATCCGTACCACCGATGCCCTGTATCGCCTGGTGCGGTCGCCGCGGGCTGCCCTCTGGGCGGGCCGCGGCGGCGGCGCCGCGATCGCCATGCTGCTGGCGCACCTGCTGGTGCTTGCGACGGGCGAGTGGCAGTTGCCGGTCGATGCTGCACCGTCCCCGGTGGTCCAGCTTCCACAGGTCCGCGCGCCGCTCGCCAGTCTGCATCTGTTCGGTGTTCCCGGTGGCAGCGGGGACATCGTGGCGACGGCGCTGGCGCTGACTTTGCGGGGGATCGTGGCTGGCGACGATCCCGGATTCGGGACAGCGGTGATTGCCGGCGAAGGCCAGCCCGAAGTCGGCTACCACGCCGGCGACTTGCTGCCGGGAGGCGGCATCCTCGCTTCGATCCACGCCGACCATGTGGTGATCCGGAACAACGGCCGCCGCGAAATGCTGGCCCTGGCCAGCGAGCAGGGTGCGGCTGAAGGGCCGGCGGATGCCGCTTCGCCGGCCGGGACGGGTCTTGCGTTGCTGGCGGGCCAGGCGAATGTCATGCCGGCGGTCGAGAACGGCCGGACCGTGGGTGCGCGGATCGCGGTCGCCGATGTCGCGTTGCTCGAGCGCGTCGGGCTGCGCCGTGACGACATCGTCGTTTCGGTGGACGGACGACCCGCCGATGGTGCGGCACTCGAAACTGCGCTGCGCGAAGGGGCCGGGTCCGGCGGTGCGGACCTGGTAGTGCGCCGCGACGGCCGCGAACAGGCCGTTCACATCGGCCGTTGAGAACCGCATGAACCACCGTCTTGCGTCCCTGCTGCTCGCGGCCTTGCTGGCGGTCGCCGCACCGGCGGCGCCGTGGGCCGGCGAACCGACGCAGGCGACCCTCAACTTCAAGGATGTCGAGATCGGCGTCCTGATCCAGGCGGTCAGCGAGATGACCGGGCGCAACTTCGTGGTCGATCCGAAGGTCGCCGGCAAGGTGACCATCGTGGCTGCGAATCCGATGTCGCGCGACGAGATCTGGAACGTCTTCACCTCGGTGCTGGGCGTGCACGGCTATGCCGTGGTGCCCTATGGCGGCATGTGGAAGGTGGTGCCGGAGGCGGCCGCGGTGGTCGACGGGCACGCGGCACTGGCCGCCGGCCCCGAGGCGATCGTCACCCGGGTGGTCGAATTGCGCGAAGTGCCGGCGCCCGAACTCTCCGCGTTGCTGCAGCGCCTGGTGTCGCCGAACGGCCGCATTTCGGCGCAGGGCGACCGGCTGGTGATCACCGAGCGGATGGCGAATGTCGAACGCCTGCTGCGGTTGATCGCACGGATCGATACGCCTTCCAGCAACGAGGTCGAGGTCATCGCGCTGGACCATGCCAACGCGGCGGAAGTCGTGCGTACGCTCTCGCAACTGGATGCGCCTGCGGCCGCCGCGGGCGCCGACGCGTCGCCCCGGCTGGTTGCGGATCCGCGCAGCAACTCGGTGCTGCTGTCGGGCAATCCGGGCCAGCGGCTGCGCTTGCGCACGCTGGTCGCGCATCTCGACATGCCCACCACCGAGGGCGACTACGCCCAGGTGATCTACCTGCGCAACGCCAGGGCTGCGGACCTGGCGCCGCTGCTCGAGGTGGTGGCCGCCACGCTCACCGGCGGCGGCAAGGACGGCGCGAAGGTCGCGACGATCGGCTTCCATGTCGGGACCAACGCGCTGGTGGTGACCGCGCCGCCCGCGGTGTTCCGCGACCTCGCCTCGGTGGTGCGACAGCTCGACGTGCGCCGTGCCCAGGTCATGGTCGAGGCGGTGATCGCCGAGGTTTCCGACGAACTCGCGGACGAGATCGGCGTGCAGTGGCAAGTCGCTCCGGGGGACGATGGCGCCGGCGGAAGCCTGGGCGAAGGCGTCATCGGCGGCACCAACTTCCCGGCCCGCGGCGGCGTCGGTGGCATCCTCGGCGCGATGGTCAATCCGCTGGGCGTCGGTCCCGGGCTGAACCTGGGCCATGTCGGCGGCACGCTCCGGATCCCGGGCCCCGGCGGCGCCCCGATGGAGGTGTTGCAGATCGGCGCGCTGATCCGCGCGTTGCGGGGCGACGGCCGCGCCAACATCCTGTCCCAGCCGAGCGTCATCACCCTCGACAACCAGCCGGCCGAGTTCAAGGTCGCGCAGGAAGTTCCGTTCCTGACCGGATCCTACGCGGCCACCTCCGCCACCGGAACGGGCGGCGGCGTTCCCACGCCGTTCCAGACGATCGAACGCAAGGACGTCGGCCTGATCCTGAAGGTCACTCCGCATGTCAACGACGGCGACAGCGTGCGCATGGAGATCGTGCAGGAAGTTTCCTCGCTGGCGCCGAGCCAGTCCGCGGGCGCCGTCGACCTGATCACCAGCAAGCGCGAGATCAGCACCACGGTGCAGGTGGCTGACGGCAGTCTTCTGATACTCGGCGGGCTGTCATCGGACGAAGTCTCCGAGTCGGTCCAGGGGGTGCCGGGGCTGTCGCGCATCCCGTTGCTGGGCGGGCTGTTCAAGTCGCGGCAATCGAGCCGAAGCAAGCGCAACCTCATGATTTTCCTGCGCCCGATCATCCTGCGCGACGATGCGGCGGGAACCGCGTTGTCGAGCGGGAAGTACGACCTGCTGCGGCTGCAGCAGTTGCGCGGTCAGGCGCGCTACGACGGGCGCGTGCGCGGCGGCGAGGTGCCGGTATTGCCGGCATCGCCGGTGGCGCCGTGAACACGCAACGGCCGCAGCGCCCGGGCTTCGCGTTCGCCAAGCGTCACGGCGCGACGCTCGCGGGCTGGGAGGACGGCGGCGTGGCCGTGGTCGCGCACCGCCCGGGCGTGATGCCGGCGGTGCTCGCGGAGCTGCGTCGCCACTGCGGTGCGAAGCTGCGCCTCGACGAGTGCGATCCCGCTGCCTACGACGCCTTGCTGCGCAGACTCTATGGCGATGGCGACGACGATGGGCGCGCGATGGTCATGGACCTGGGCGATGCCGGCCTCGCCGACATCGCCGAACACCTCGCGGAACCGCGCGACTTGCTGGAAAGCGACGACGACGCGCCGATCATCCGCCTGATCAACGCGCTGTTCACCGAGGCGATCCGCCAGGACGCATCGGACATCCACATCGAACCGTTCGAGAGCCGGCTCGCGGTCCGCTTCCGGATCGACGGGGTGCTGCGCGAAGTGCTGGCGCCGCAGAAGGCGATCGGGCCGGCGATCGTGTCCCGGGTCAAGGTCATGGCCCGGCTCGACATCGCGGAAAAACGCCTGCCGCAGGACGGACGCATCTCCCTGCGCGTCGCGGGGCGCCCGGTCGACGTGCGGGTCAGCACGATCCCGGTCGGCGCCGGCGGGGAACGGGTGGTGCTGCGACTGCTCGACAAGCAGGCCGGGAAACTCGATGTCGATGCGCTCGGCCTGCCCACCATGCTGCGCACGCAAGTCGACGCGCTGATCCATCGCCCGCACGGCATCCTGCTGGTGACCGGCCCCACGGGCTCGGGCAAGACCACCACCCTGTATGCCGCGTTGCAGCGGCTCAACGACGCGACCCGCAACATCCTGACGGTCGAGGACCCGATCGAGTACTACCTGGACGGGATCGGCCAGACCCAAGTCAATCCGCGCGTGGACATGAGCTTTGCGCGCGGATTGCGCGCGATCCTGCGCCAGGATCCCGACGTGGTGATGATCGGCGAGATCCGCGACCTGGAAACGGCGCAGATCGCGATCCAGTCGGCGCTCACGGGCCATCTGGTGCTGTCCACCCTGCATACCAACTCCGCGGTCGGCGCGGTGACCCGGTTGCGCGACATGGGCGTGGAGCCGTTCCTGGTGTCCGCTGCGCTGCTCGGGGTGCTGTCGCAACGCCTGGTGCGGGTGCTGGTTCCGGAACGATCGGAGCCGTATGCGCCGACGGCGGCCGAGTGTGCCCTGTTCGGCAAGCCCTGGAGCGATTCGCTGCGCTTCTGCCGGCCCGCGCATGGTGTGGAGCGGAATGGCGGTTATCGCGGCCGCACCGGGCTTTACGAAATGCTGATCGCCGACGACGCCATCCGCCGCGGGATCCACGAAGGCGCGGATGAAGCCGAACTGACCCTGCTGGCCCGCAAGCGCACGCCGGGGCTGGTCGAGGACGGCTGGAACAAGGTACGCGCAGGCGTCACCTCGGTCGAGGAAGTGCTGCGCGTCACCTGCGAGGAGTAGCGGCATGCCGGCGTACGAGTTCGAAGCCATGGATGTCGGCGGCCATATCAGCAAGGGGGTCGTGCAGGCGGATACCGCTCGCGACGCACGCGCGCAGTTGCGCGGGCGCGCACTGGCGGCGCTGGCGGTGCAGGAAGTCGACGGGACCCGGGCCGCGAAGGGCCAGGTGCGGGTCGATGCGCGCGGCCGCGTGCTGCTGACGCGCCAGCTGGCGACGCTGGTCCGCGCCGGGTTGCCGCTGGAAGAGGCCCTCGCGGCGCTGGCGGAGGGCGCAGAGGGCCGGGCGCGATCACTGGCGATGGCGTTGCGGGCGCGGGTGCGGGAAGGCGCGCCGCTGGCGGCTGCGCTGGGGGAATTTCCCTCGACTTTCGATGCGCTCTACCGCGGATCGGTCGCGGCGGGAGAAAAGTCGGGAAACCTCGCGCCGGTGCTGCTGCGCCTGGCGATCCACCTGGAAGAACGGGAGGCGATGCGCCGGCGACTGGTGGGTGCGCTCGCCTATCCGGTGCTGTTGCTGCTGGTCGCGATGCTGGTGGTCGGCGGACTGATGCTGTACGTGGTGCCCGAAGTGACCGCGGTGTTCCTGCGCACCGGGCAGCGGTTGCCGCTGCCGACCCGGATGCTGCTCGGCGCCAGCCGGTTGCTGGGGACCCAGCTTTACTGGGCGGGCCCGCTGGTGCTGGCCACGCTGGCAGCCCTCGCCGCGGGCTGGCGGCGCGATGGCTTCCGGCGCTGGCGCCACGTGCGGGTGCTGGCGTTACCCGGACTGGGCCGGCTGGCCATGGCCGTCGATTGCTCGCGGTTTGCGCGCACCCTCGCGATGCTCGGCTCCAGCGCGGTGCCGCTGCTCGACGCCCTGCAGCTGGCCACCGAGACCGTCGGCAACACGGCGATCCGCGAATCGCTCGCCGCGGCCGCGGTCCAGGTTCGCGCGGGTGCGCCACTGTCGCAGGCGCTGTCGCGCCACACGCGCTTGCCTGCGGTGGCGGTGCGCATGATCGCCAACGGCGAGCGCGTGGGCCGGGTGGAGGCGATGCTGGACGAGGCGGCCGCGCAACTCGAATCCGAACTCGACCTGCGCGTCTCGGTGGGGATGGCGATGCTCGGGCCGCTGGTGATCCTGCTGGTGGGTGGACTGGTGCTGTTCATCGTGCTGGCGATCCTGCTGCCGATCTTCGAAATGAACCAACTGGTCGCATGAGGCGCATTGCCATGAACGAGAAAACGAGCCGGGCGATTCCCGGCTTCACCCTGGTCGAAGTGCTGGTAGTGGTGGTCATCCTCGGCATCCTCGCCGCGGTGGTGGTGCCGCGGGTGATGGGCAGGCCGGACGAGGCACGCGCGGTGCGTGCCGCGCAGGACGTTGCCGCGATCGTCTCGGCGCTCAACATGTACCGGCTCGACAACTACGATTACCCGAGCAGCGAACAGGGCCTCGCCGCGCTGGTGAACCGCCCGCCGGAAGCGCAGGGCTGGCGCGCAGGCGGCTACCTGGCGGACGTGCCGCGGGACCCCTGGAACCACGAGTACCAGTACCTCCATCCCGGTCGCCACGGCGAAGTCGACGTGTGGACCCACGGTGCCGACGGCAAGCCCGGAGGCGAAGGCGTCAATGGCGATGTCGGCAATTGGCAACCCTAGCCGGCGCGGCAGCACGCTGGTCGAGCTGCTGGTCGCGCTGGCGATCGCGTCGGTGATGCTGGGCGCTGCGACGATGGCATTCCCGCGCAGCGATGTGCGCCGCGCGGAACAGGCCGCCGCGCGCGCGCAGGGCCTGGTCGAACTCGCTTGCGAGCGCGCCGAGTTGACGGGGGTGGATGTCGGCATCGTCGCCGAAGGCGGCACGCTCGGGTTCGGTTCGTTCCGGACCGGCGAGTGGCGGGCATTCTCCGATTCGCCGCGGGAAGCGCTGCGGCCACGGGTGCTGGATGCGGATGTGGTGCTCGATCTCCGGCCGGACGGGCAGGCGTGGTCGTTGCGGCGCGAGGACGGCACGGGCCCGGGCGTGCTGTGCCTGGCGAGCGGCGAGTCGACGCCGTTCGTGCTCGAGCTGCGCGGACCGGGTCACCAGCATTGGACGCTCAGGGGCGATGGCGACGGCAACCTGCAGCGGGTGGACGCCGATGCGCGATGACGCGGGCGGCTTTTCCCTGCTCGAAGTGCTGGTGGCGCTGGCGGTGCTGGCGCTGGCCATGTCGGCGCTGGTGCGCACCGCGGCCCTGCATGGCCAGGCGCTGCAGGATGCGCGCGAGCGCACCTATGCGCGCTGGGTGGCTTCGAATGTCATCGCGGAGGCGCGCCTGTCCGGCGCGTTGCCGGAAGGCGCCAGTACCGGCGACGCGGACATGGGACGGATGCATTGGCACTGGCGGATGACGGTGGTGCGGACCCCGTTGCCCGGCGTCCTGAGGCTCGACGTCGGTGTGGCCACGGCGCAGGGGCGCACGGTGCTGGCGTTGAGCGGGTTCGCAGGGGAGGGAAGATGACGGGCATGGCCCGCATCGCCGCCGTGCCGGCAAGCCGCGGCTTCACCCTGGTGGAGCTGCTGGTGGCCGTGGCGGTCTTCGCCGTGGTGGCGACGCTGGCATGGGGCGGGCTCGATGCGATCGTCCGCGCGCGGCGCGTGCTCGACGATGAAGCGGCGGGCCTGGCGCATCTGCAACGCGCGCTCGGTCGCTTCGATCATGACTTCGATGCGGCGCTGCCGCGGCCGGTGCGCAACGAGCGCGGCGAGCTCGAACCTGCGCTCGCGGGTACGGCGGAGCGGCTCGACGTCAGTGCCTGGCTGCCCGCTCCCGGCATGGCAATGGCCGTGCCGGCGCCGCAGCGCGTGTCCTGGGCCTGTGTCGACGGCGAATTGCACCGCACGCTCCGGGCGACGCCGGACGGCACCGCCGCGGCGGGCGGGCGCGAGCAGGTGCTGCTCGCGAAGCTGGCGCGCTGCCGCCTGCGCTACTTCGGCCCGGACGGCCGGACGGCGGAACGCTGGCCACCGCCGGGGAGCCCGCCCGATGCCCTGCCGCGCGGGGTCGAGCTGGGCTTCGCACTCGAGGGGCACGGGGAGTTCCGGCGCGTCGTCGAACTGGTGCAGGCCGCGGAGATCGCGCGATGAAGCAGCAGCGCGGCGTGGCGCTGGTGATCGCGTTGCTGGTCGTCGCCCTGGCGGTGCTGGTGGTGGCGGCGCTGGTCGATGCCGGGGAGCTGACCCAGGCGCGCGTGCGCAATGGCTGGCGCGCAGAGCAGGGCCGGCAGCTGCTCGGCGGCGTCGAGGCCTGGGCCGCGGCCGGCCTGCTCGCCGACCAGCGTGCCAGTGGAGCGGTGGACGGACTCACCGAAGCCTGGGCCCGTCCCATGCCGGCGCTCGAGCTTCCACAGGCGCGGATCGAAGGCCGGCTGCACGACCTGGGGGGGTGCTTCAACCTCAACGCACTTGCGCCGGGCGGCATCGCCGATCCGCTGGCGGTGCGCCGGTTCGCGCGCCTGCTGCATGCGTTGCGGTTGCCGCAGGCGCTGGCGACCCAGGCCGGTGCGCGCGTGGCCGGGGCGGCGCTGTTCGCTGCCGGCGAACTGCGGCAGCTGCCCGCGATGACGGCGGACGCCTGGCGGCAACTGGCGCCGCTCGTCTGCGCGGTGCCGCGCGACCAGGGCATCAATCTCAACACCGCGCCGCCGGCACTGTGGCAGGCGCTCGACGATGCGATCACACCGGCGATGGCGGCGCGGCTGTTCCGCGGCGAGGCCGCGCCCTACCCGGACCTGGCGGCCGTGCGGCAAGCGCTGCAGCGCGAAGGCGTCGACACCGTCGACCTGCGCGGCTGCGGCGTCGGCAGCCACTATTTCGTCGTCGAATCCGAGATCACGGTCGACGCGATCGCGTTCCGCTACACCAGCCAATTGCAACGCCTGCCGGGGACGGTGCGCGTGATCGCGCGCGCGCGCGGCCGCATGGACCGGGGAAGACGGCCATGAACCGCATCGTGTTGCGATTGCGGGTCGACGGCGGCAGCGAATGGATCGGGAACGACGGCGCCGTCCACGAGGGGTGGCCGATTCCCGGCCGCGACGACCGGGTCGAGGTGCTGGTGCCGGCTGCCGACGTGCTGCTGCTCGAGATCGCGCTCATTCCCGGCAGCGAGCGCCACTGGTCGCGGGCCTTGCCGTTCCTGGTCGAGGACCATCTGGTGCTGCCGGTCGAGTCCCAGCATGTCGCCTGGGCGCGCACCGGCGACGATGCGAGGCTGTGCGTCGCCGTGGTCGAGCGTGCCCGGCTCGATGGTTGGCTGGCACGGCTGCATGCTGCCGGCGTCGAGCCGGATGCGATGTTTTCCGAGGCGCTGGCACTGCCGTGGCACGGGGAGCGGCCGACATTGCTGGTCGATGGCGTTCGCTGCGTGCTGCGCCTGGCCGAGACCGGTGCGCTGGCGGGAGAAGCGGACGAAATCGCCTCGCTCATGCCCCCTGGCGATGCGGCAATCGCCGTCGACGCGTGGCTGGTGGGGGAGGCCAGCACGTCCGTACCCGTGCATTCGCGACGGATCGTCGGCCATGCCCTGCATGTCCTTGCCGCGCAACCACCGGCACCCGGGTTGAACCTGCTGCAGGGTGAATACGCGCCCCGCAGGCGCAGCGAGGGCCTGGCCAGGCATTGGCGGCGGGCGGCGGTGCTGGTGGCGACGGCAGTGTTGCTGGCGCTGCTGCATCCGTTGCTCGATCACCACAAGCTCGGAAGGCTGGTGATCGCACAGCGGGCCGAAATGGAGCAGCTCTATCGCCGCGCGGTACCGTCGGCAGGCGCGGTCGATGCGCCTGCGCGACGGTTGCGGTCCGCGCTGGTGGCGCGCGGACTGGACCGCGGCGAGGGTGCCATGGCGTTGCTGGCGCAGGCTGCGCCGGCGATCGCCGCCGATGATCGCCTCTCGCTCGACGCGCTCGAGTACCGCGAGCACCGACTGGACCTGGTGTTGCGGGGCGGCAGCGTGGCCGACCTCGATGCCCTGCGGCAGCGCCTGTCGCGCGCCGGCCTGGCCGCGGAAATCACCGGCACGACGCCGGGAACCAGGGGCGTGCAGGGACGTCTGCGACTGGCGGCGGCGCCATGATCCGGGCCTGGGCGAAGTGGTCGGTGCGCGACCGCCGGTTCGCGCTGGGAGGCGCGTTGCTCACCGCTGGCTTGCTGCTGTGGTCGCTGGTCTGGATGCCGTTGGCCGCATCGCGGGCGGCGTTGCGCAGCGAGGCGCTGGCGAACGCGCAGGACCTCGCCTGGATGCGGCCGGCGTCGGCGCGGCTGGTGGCGCTGGGTGGCGCACCGGCGGTGTCCGCGGCGGACACGCGCTCGCTGCTGGCGCGCACCGATGCAGAGTTGCGGCAGGCAGGACTGGGTGGAAGCCTGGTCGCGCTCGAGCCCCAGGGTCCGCATCGTGTCCTTGCGCAGTTCAGCGGTGCCGACTTCGACGTGCTGGCGGCGTGGCTGGAACAGCTTGCGGTCGACGACATCCGGGTCGAGGAACTGTCGATCCAGCGCGCCTCCGGCGCCGGCCGCGTCGATGCGCGCATCACGCTGCTCGAAGCCGCCCGGTGAAACGGATGACGTGGTGGTTCCTGGCCTTCCTGTTGTTCGCCGCCACGGTGGCGATCGAACTCCCGGCATCCTCGGTGCTTGCGTTGCCCGGAGCGGATGGCACGGGGACCGCGTTCGGTGATGTGCGCGGCCCCTGGTGGCAGGGTCGCGCTGCCGGCGTGCGCTGGCAGGAGCGCGAGCTCGGCAATTTGTCATGGGACCTGCATCCACAGGCGTTGCTGCGTGGCCGGGTCGCGATGGACCTGAGGCTGGCGGGAGAAGTCCCGGTCGAAGCGCGCCTCGTCCGGGGGCTGCGGCGAACGGAGGTGCGCGACCTGCGCGCTACACTTCCCACGGCGTGGTTCGGCGCAATGGCGGCGATGCTGCCGCAGGGACGCGTGCGCGCATCCGTCCCGGGAAGCATCGACCTGGCGCGCTGGCGCATCGCTCCGGTGTCCGGCAAATTGGCTTGGGAATCCGGTGTTTCGCGGCAGGACACTGCATCGGTGGCGGGCGACTTCACCAGCGACCCCGCGCAATGCCGCATCCGCCTGCTGCTGCGGGCCAGCGATGCGCAGGGCCGGCAGTTGCTGCGGGAAATCGGCCAGGCGTTGCCGGACGGACGACGCTTGCTGGTGGTGCCGTGGCCGCGATCCGCCGGCTGCGCAGGCCGTGCGGAATGACCCTGGCCTACACGGCCTGGTCGGTGGGCAGGGCCTTGGGCGCGCGCCGGAACCACTCGCCCTGCTGCGGCACGAACATGGAGCAGGTGTCCATCGGCGCCTTGTAGATGTGCAGCGAGACGGCGATGGCGTCGGCGCTGGCGTTGTGGATCGCGTGGTACTCGTGCGGCGGGATCAGGCTGCCGGCGCTGCCGGGGCCGGCGTGGATGCCGCCGGCGGCGCGGAAGCGGAAGCGCTCGCCGTCGCGTTCCAGCAGTTCGTACTGGGTGATCTCGAGCTCGCCGTCCCACACGCCCTCGACGCACCACAGGCCGCAATGGTCGTGGATCGGGGTGCCCTGGCCCGGCCCCCAGGTCATGGCGACCACGCTGTAGCCGTGGACGGGGCTGCGGTACAGCTCGCGGCGGGCGTAGTGGTCGCTGATCGGCTCGTGCACGCAGTCGGGCAGGCGCACGTCGTGGTCGCGGATCAGGTCGCAGAGCACGCCGCGCAGGGCCGCGGTGACCGCGTGCTGGTCGCCCGCGGCGACCGCGTCGTCGATCGCCCGCACCAGCTTGTCGTGGCCGGGAAAGTCGAGGTCAGGGCGGCAGCTGTCGTCCATGGGCCCGATTCTAGCGCAGGGCGTCCAGGAAGCCGCGGACGGCCGGGCCGAAGCGGGCGAAGTCGACCAGGAAGGCGTCGTGGCCCTGCGGCGACGCCAGCGGCAGGAAGGCCGCATCGGCACCGCCGGCGCGCAGGCCGTCGGCGACCTGCTCCTGCTGCTGCAGCGGGAACAGGATGTCGGTGGCGACCCCGATCGCCAGCGCCTTCTGCAGCCGGATCCGTGCCAGCGCCTGCAGCACGTCGCCACCCTGGTCGCCGCAGGGTGCGCCGCCGCAGTATTCGGCCAGGTCGAACCAGTCCATCGAGCGGCTCAGGTACAGGTAGCAGTTGGGATCGAAATTGCGCACGAAGCGGCGCGCGTGGCCCTCGAGGTAGCTTTCGACTTCGAACTCGAGCCCGAACGGATCCTCGTCGTCGCGCCGGTCGGAATCCAGCCGCACGCGGCCGAAGCGGCCGTCCCATTCGAGCGCCGAACGATAAGTGATCACGCCGAGCTTGCGCGCCATGCGCATGCCGGATTCGGGGTAGCTGTCGTCGTCGTAGTCGCCGTTGTTCCACTTCGGGTCGAGGCGGATCGCCTCGCGCTGCAGCGAGCGGATCGCGATCGAGAACGGCAGCGCGTGAGCCGCGCCGGAAATGTTGATGTGCGCGCGTGCGCCTGGATGCCGCAGCAGGTAGGCGAGCGCGGCCATGCCGCCCATCGAGTTGCCGATCACGCAGGCGAGGCGCTCGATGCCCAGCGACTGCACCACGTGCGCGGCGGCGTCGGCACCGTCCTCGAGCGAGAGGTCGGGGAATGCCAGCCGATAGGGCCGGCCGGTGGCCGGGTCGATGGACGCCGGCCCGGTCGAACCCTTGCAACTGCCCAGCGAGTTCACGCAGACCACGAACCAGCGATCGGTGTCGATCGGCTTGCCCGGGCCGAGCATCGCTTCCCACCAGCCGGGCGCGGGGTTGTCCGCGTTGGGGGCGGCGTGCGCATCGGGCGACAGCCCGGTGAGGATCAGGATCGCGTTGCCGCGCGCGGCGTCGAGCTCGCCCCAGGTTTCGTAGGCGACGCGCGCGCCGTGCAGCTCGCCGCCGCGCTTCATCGCGAACGGCGAGGGCAGGTCGACATAGCGGGTGCCCGGCGGAATGAATTCGGTCATGGCGCGATCGTTGCAGCTGCACCGATCACCAGATCGACCGGGCCCGTCGCCGGCAGGCGGACAAGCACCGGTGGCGACTGCAGGTCGCCCGGTTGTGGCGTGGCATCGCCGCTCATGGACAGCCGCGCAAGCAGCTCGACTTCCTGCAGGCCGGACAACTTCCGGGTCGGCATCGGGCTGTCGCCGTCGTCGAGGCTGGCGGTGAACGGCAGCTCGGAAACCGCGTGCTTCTCGGCCGCGACCGGCATCGGCGGGCCACCCGGTATGCGCGCGATCACGAACACGCTGGCGTCGCCACGCAGGCGGGCGCGCGCGGCAAATCCAGGATCCAGGCGAACGCGTACCTGCAGCGCGGGCGCGGTTGCCACCGGCGACGGTGCGACGGGCAGCGGTGGCAGCCCGGCGTCCTTGCGTGCCAGGTCGATCTGCTCGCGCAGCGGCGCCGCAGCCTTCGCGTCGACCACGTCCAGCAGCGACTGCCAGGTCGCGGCCGCGGCCGCGGCATCGCCGGCCTGGCGCTGCGCGATGCCGAGGAACCAGCGCGCGCGCTGGTGGGTCGGCTGCACTTCGAGCGCATGCCGCAGCAGGGCCACGGCCTGTTCGTCGAAGCGGTGTTCCGGCGCTGCCAGCGCGCGCGACTCGGCGGCTTCGGCGAGCACGTCGGGATCGTCGGGCGAGAGCGCGGCGGCATGCGCATAGGCGTCGCGCGACTTCACCGGTTCCTGCGCGGAGGCATAGGCGCGGCCGAGCAGGCGCCAGCCGTCGGATTGCGCGGGATCGCCCTGCAGCTTCGCCTCCAGTTGCGCGATCGCATCCTGCAGCGTCTCCGGCGCCGCGCGCGCGGCAGGATCCAGTGCCGCCGGTGCGCCGACCATCCGGTACAACGCAAAGGTGGCCAGCGCCAGGCCCGCCACCAGGCCGAGTGCCGGGATGCGGGTGGCGCTTGCCCGCCATAACGGACGCAACACGAAGCCGAGCACCGCAAGCGTGAGCACGGCGGCGATGGCGGCGAACATCGGAGCCTGGCTGGCCATCACCACTCCTGGTCCTCGTCGGGCTCGACCCGCCCGCCATCCTGCGCACCATGCTTGCGCACCACGCGCGCGACCACGAACCCGCCCGCCAGCAGCAGCAACGCCGGCCCGAACCACAGCAGCCAGGTCTTCGATTCCACCCGCGGCTGGTACAGCACGAACTCGCCGTAACGCGCCACCAGGAACTGCTCGACCTCGGCGTCCGACTTGCCTTCGCGCATCAGCACCAGCACTTCGCGCCGCAGGTCGTGCGCGATCTGCGCGTTGGAGTCGGCCAGCGACTGGTTCTGGCACATCACGCAGCGCAGCTCCGACACCAGTGCATGGAAGCGGACTTCCTCTGCACGGTCGCGGAACTGCAGCGGAGCGGGATCGATGACCGCCTGCGCAGCGGCCGCGAACGACGCCAGCACCAGCAGCGACGCCAGCAGCGCCAGTGTCGGCAGCCGGCGCATCAGCGTCCCGCCTCCGCGCGTTCCAGTGCCGGCAGCAGTTCGTCGCGGACGATGGCGTCGTCGAGCGGGCCCACGTGCTTCCAGCGGATGATGCCTTCGGCGTCGACCAGGTAGGTCTCCGGTGCGCCGTAGATGCCCCAGTCGATGGCGTAGCGGCCTTCGTAGTCGACCAGCACCATCCAGAACGGATTGCCGAACTGCTGCAGCCAGCGCAGCGCGTCGGCGTGCTCGTCCTTCCAGTTGTAGCCGATCACGCGCACGCGCCGGGTCTCGGCGAAGCGGGTGAGCACAGGATGCTCGATCCGGCACGAGGCGCACCAGCTGCCCCACACATTGAGCACGAAGGGCGCACCCTTGAGCTCGTCCAGGGTCACCAGCCGGCCCGGCTCGTGCAGGACCGGCAGCGAGAACTGCGGCGCCGGCTTGCCGATCAGCGGCGAGGGCAGCGCCTCGCGGCCGGGCTGGCGGCTGAGCCACACGCCGGCGCCCAACAGCACTGCCAGCGCGGCGAAGATCGCCAGCGGCAGCCAGCGTCCGAATTTCGAAGTGTTCATCGTGGATCCGCCTTGCGCTCGGCGCGGAAGCGGCGGTCGGTCGCCGCCACCAGGCCGCCCAGCGCCATCAGCACCGCGCCGGCCCAGATCCAGCGCACGAACGGCTTGACGTGCACGCGCACCGCCCAGCTGTCGTTGCCCAGCGGTTCGCCCAATGCGACGTACAGATCGCGCGTCACGCCCGGATCGATCGCGCCTTCGGTCATCACCTGGCCGCCGCTGGCGTAGTTGCGTTTCTCGGGATGCAGCACGGCGCGCTGGCGCCCGTCGCGGAAGATGGTGACGGTGCCGGTGTCGGCGACGTAGTTCGGTCCGATGTTGCGTTCGACGCCGTCGAAGCGGAAGGCATGGCCGCCGAGTTCCACCTGCTGGCCCGGCACCATCGCCAGCTCGTGCTGGCTGTCGAGGCCTTCCACCAGCAGGGCGCCGACCAGGAACACCGCGATGCCGGTGTGCGCCAGCACCATGCCGAGCATTTCGGCGGTCAGGCGGCCGCCACGGGGGCGCAGCCGTTGCCATGCGAAGCGCGCGGTGCCCGCGGCCACCCAGGTGGCACCCCCGACGCCGGCCGCGGTCTTCCACGGTCCCTGCGGCGCAACGAAGAACGCGACCAGGGCGACGCCGGCCGCCAGTCCGAGCCACGGCACCAGCATCGCGAACGGCCGCGAAGGTTGCTCCTGCTGCCAGCGCGTCAACGGCCCGAACGGCACGAGCAGGACCAGCGGCGCCATCAGCAGGGTGAACAGCATCGCGAAGTAGGGCGGGCCGACCGAGATCTTGCCCAGGTCCAGCGTGTCGGCCAGCAACGGATACAGCGTGCCCAGCAGCACCATCGCGCAGGCGCACGTCAACAACAGGTTGTTGACCAGCAGCAGGGTTTCGCGCGAGTACAGCGAGAAGCGACCGCGGGAATCGTCCGGGTTGTTCACCGGCGGGCGCAACGCGTACAGCAGCAGCGAACCGCCGACGATGATGCCCAGGAACACCAGCACGAACAGGCCGCGGGTGGGATCGGCGGCGAACGCGTGCACGCTGGTGAGCACGCCCGAGCGCACCAGGAAGGTGCCGAGCAGCGACAGCGAGAATGCGGCGATGGCCAGCAGCAGCGTCCAGCCGGCGAAGCTGCCGCGCTTCTCGGTCACGGCTTGGGAGTGCAGCAGCGCGGTGCCGGCCAGCCACGGCATGAAGCTGGCGTTCTCGACCGGGTCCCAGAACCACCAGCCGCCCCAGCCGAGTTCGTAGTACGCCCACCACGAGCCCAGCGCGATGCCGCAGGTGAGGAAGGCCCAGGCGATGTTGGTCCACGGCCGGGTCCAGCGCAGCCAGCGCGCATCGATGTCGCCGCCGAGCAGGGCCGCGATCGCGAACGCGAACGGCACGCTGAAGCCGACGTAGCCCAGGTACAGCATCGGGGGGTGCACGATCATCCCCGGATCCTGCAGCAGCGGGTTGAGGTCGTGGCCTTCGGCCGCAGCCGGGAGCAGGCGTTCGAACGGGTTGCTGGTGAAGATCAGGAAGGCGAGGAAGCCCACCGCCACCAGTCCCATCACCCCGAGCACCCGCGCGATCACCTCGTCCGGCAGGCGCCGGGAGAAGCGCGCCACTGCGCCGGTCCACAGCGCCAGGATCAGCGCCCACATCAGCAGCGAACCCTCGTGCGCGCCCCATACCGCGGTGTAGCGGTAGTACCAGGGCAACAGCGAATTGGAGTTCTGGGCGACGTAGCGCAGCGAGAAGTCCTGCACCACGAAGGCATGGGTCAGGATCGCGAAGGCCGCGGCCACCAGCAGCAACTGCGCGTACGCGGCCGGGCGCGCCACCGCCATCCACGCCGCGATCCCGCGCTGCGCGCCGGCCAGCGGCAACAGCGCCTGCAATGCGGCGACCAGCAGCGCGAGCAGCAGAACGACCTGGCCGAGTTCGGGCAGCACTACGGACCTTCCGCCGGCATTTCGACAGGCGCCGCCTGGGCGTCCTCCGTCTTCACGTCATGCTTCCTGTGCGCGGCGCCCATCTTGTCCGCGACTTCCTTCGGCATGTAGGTCTCGTCGTGCTTGGCCAGCACCTGCTCGGCGACGAACACGCCGTCCTGCATGTGGCCGGTCGCGATCACCGCCTGCTTCTCGCGGAACAGGTCGGGCAGGATGCCGGTATAGCTGACCGGCATGCGCGCGTCGCCGTCGTCGACCACGAAATGCGCTTCCATCGATCCGGGGGCGCGCTGGAAGGAGCCGGCCGCGACCATGCCGCCGAGGCGGAAGCGGGCGTGGTCGCCGGCCTCGCCGCGCAGCACTTCGGAAGGCGTGTACAGGTAGGCGACGTTGCGCTGCAGTGCCAGCGCCACCAGCACCGCGGCGATGCCGGCGGCGACGAGCAGGGCGAGGACCAGCAGCAGGCGGCGCTTGCGCGTGGGATGCATGGCGGTCAATTCCGTGAAAGCGGCGCGTTGCGTTCGATGGCGGGCGCATGGGCACGGGCAATGCGCAGGCGTGCGGCGCGCAGCTGTTGCCGCAGTTGCAGGCGCGGGGCCACGAAGTCCCACAGCAGCACGACGGCGAACACGCAGTAGGCCGCGACGACGTAAGCCTGGTAACTCATCGTCCGCCTCCCGCCAGCTTCGCCACCCAGTCCCTGCCGGCCTCGCGGCGCAGGTTGTCGGCGCGCGCGCGCGCCAGCAGCGAGCCGACGAACCAGACATGCGTACCGGCCACCATCCACCACAGCGGAGGCAGCATGCTCGGATCCATGCTCGACTTGCCGAACAGGCTGATGGTCTGGCCCTGGTGCAGCGAGTTCCACCATTCCACCGACCAGTGGATCACCGGCAGCAGCGCGACCCCGACGATCGCCAGCAGGCCGGCGGCGCGCGCCGCCGCGCGGCGGTCGTCGATCGCGTTGTACAGGCCGATCACGCCGAGGTAGAGGAACAGCAGGATCAGCTCGGTGGTCAGCCGCGGGTCCCAGTCCCACCACGTGCCCCACATCGGCTTGCCCCAGATCGAGCCGGTGGCGAGCGTGACCAGGGTGAACGCGGCGCCGACCGGCGCGCAGGCCATCGCCAGGATTTCGCACAGCTTGATCCGCCAGACCAGCGCGATCGCGGCGTACAGCGCCATCAGCGCGAAGATCGCCATGCTCATCCAGGCGCTGGGCACGTGGATGTAGAGGATGCGGAAGCTGTCGCCCTGCTGGTAGTCCGCGGGCACCAGGAACAGCGCGCCGTAGAGGCCCCAGGCCATGCACCCGATCGCCAGCGCGTAGGCCCACGGAATCCATCGTGCGGCGAACCGGTCGAAGTAGGGCGGGGAACCGAGTTGATGGAACCAGCGGACCACGTGATTCATGCCGCGCATTGTCGCATGGGCCATCGCGGGTCAATCTCAGGCATGGGAGATGCGGATCGCGGCCGCCGCGGCCAGCGGCGCCAGCACCAGCGCCAGCACCAGCCCAGCCCCGAGCAGCAGCAGGGCCCCGGTCGGATCCAGGCCTTGCGCGGCCGCCGCCACGCTGCCGGCACCGAACACCAGCACCGGCACGTACAGCGGCAGTGCCAGCAACGCCACCAGGATCCCGGAGCGGCGCATGCCCACGGTCAACGCCGCGACCACCGCGCCCAGCAGGCTCAGCAAGGGGGTGCCCAGGGCCAGCGAGGCCATCAGCACCGGCAGCTGCCCGCGCGGGAGGTAGAGCAGTTCGGCCAGCAACGGCGTTGCGAGCAACAGCGGCAGCGCGGTGGTCGCCCAGTGCATGAAGGTACGCACCAGCACCAGCCATGCCAGCGGCACCGGCGCCAGCAGCCACTGCTCCAGCGAGCCGTCCTCGGCGTCGCCGCGGAACAGAGTGTCCAGTGCCAGCAGTCCGGCCAGCAGCACCGCCAGCCACAACACCGCCGCGGCGGACTTCGCCAGCGCCCTCGGCTCGGCGCCCAGCGCCAATGCGAACAGCACCACGACCAGCAACGCGAACAGCGCCGGCTGCAATGCATCGCCGCGACGGCGCCACAACAGGCGCAGGTCGCGCGCCATCAGCGCCCTGGCCGCGGACCACATCATGCCGCCCGCTCCAGTGCCGTCCGCTCCAGAACCAGCATCCGCGTGCGCACCGGCGGCGCGGCGTAGGCGCCGTGGGTGGTGAGCAACGCCGCGCCCCCGTCGCGCAGGTGCGCCTGGATCATGCGGTTGACCAGTTCCAGGCCTTCCAGGTCGAGGTTGGCGTAAGGCTCGTCCAGCAGCCATAGCGGCGCGGGCGACAGCCACAGGCGCGCCAGCGACAGCCGCTTCTTCTGTCCCGCAGAGAGTTGGCGCGCCAACGTGTCCTCGTAGCCGGCGAGGCCGACGATGGCGAGCGCGTTGCCCGGCAACTGTTGCCGGCGGCGACCGTGCAGGCCGCACAGGAAATGCAGGTTTTCCAGCGCCGTCAGGTCGGCCTTGAGCGCCGGCAGATGGCCGAGGAAGGCGATGGCCTGGGCCCGCAGCGCCGGGGCCGCGGGCCGGCCGTCGATCTCCACCGTGCCGGCATCGGCGGGCAGCAATCCGGCGAGCACGCGCAGCAGCGTGGTCTTGCCGGCGCCATTGTCGCCCTGCACCAGCAACGCCTCTCCGGCATCCACGGCGAAGTCGACCGGCCCGAAGACACGCAGCTCGTTGCGCGCGAAGGCGAGGCCATGGGTGGCAAGCAGGGGTGGTGCGGGAAGAGGCTCGGTCATCGGCGGGGCTGCCGCGGCGGCGGCGCCGGTGGCCTCAGTCTACCCAGTCCACGCTGCCGAGGTCGGCGCATGCGGACAGACTGCCGTGGTACACCCGCAGCCGCATCGGCTCGCCGCGCCGGGAATGCAGGGCGCCCAGTTGGCGGAAGCGCCGCGCCAGCGCGTCGAATTCGGCGAGCGGCATGTCCATCACCACCCAGCTCGGCTCCCGCCAGCTGCGGTTGCGCGCGGACGAGAAGCCGGGACGATGGGGCAGGCCGCTGGCGGCGAGGGCGGCGCCGAGGGCTTCGTCGTCCGCGCGATTCTCGGGCTCCGCACGTTCGACCGAGTGCGGGTTCCATGCCGAGAGCAGGCCGAAGTGGTGCGAGAGGGGGAATGCCGCCT
Organism: Lysobacter sp.; assembly: GCA_036676625.1. Lineage (GTDB taxonomy): Bacteria > Pseudomonadota > Gammaproteobacteria > Xanthomonadales > Xanthomonadaceae > Cognatiluteimonas. The sequence continues at coordinate 29,235 of JAKFCN010000003.1, forward strand.
CGAGTTCCGCGGGGATCGCGCCGATCGCCAGCGGCAGCCAGCGTCCGTCGAGTTCCCAACGGTAATCCGCGGCGTGGTAGGCCTGCACCAGGGATGCGATGCGGGATTCTGCGAAGGCGGGAAGTGTCACGGAGATCCGGAGGGACGTGCTACAAAGCGGCCATTGTAAACCGCACGGGCAGGACAGATGCCACGGACCAAGCTTCCCAGGGTCGGGACCACGATTTTCACGGTGATGTCGCAACTCGCCGCCGAGCACCAGGCCGTCAACCTGGGCCAGGGGTTCCCCGATTTCCCGGCGCCGCCACGGCTGCTCGACGAACTCGGCAAGGCCATGCACGCCGGGCACAACCAGTATGCGCCGATGTCCGGGATCCCGGCGCTGCGGCAGGCGATCGCCGGCAAGACCGAGCGCTGCTACGGCTGGCGCCCGGATGCCGATGCGGAGGTCACGGTGGTGTCGGGTGCGTCCGAGGCGATCTTCGACGCCGTGCATGCGCTGGTCCACGCCGGCGAGGAAGTGATCGTGCTGGACCCCTGCTACGACTGCTACGAACCGGCGATCGAGCTTGCCGGCGCGAAGGCCGTGCACGTGCCATTGGACCCGGCGACGTTCGCGCCCGACTGGGAGCAGGTGCGCGCCGCGATCACGCCGCGCACGCGGATGCTGATGGTCAACAGCCCGCACAACCCGTCGGGGGCGATGCTGGATGCCGGCGACATGGCGGCGATCGCGGGCCTGCTCCAGGGCAACGACATCGTGCTGCTGTCGGACGAGGTCTACGAGCACATCGTGTTCGACGGCGCGCGCCACGAATCGGTGCTGCGCCATCCGGAACTGCGTAAACGCGCGGTCGTCGTTTCCAGCTTCGGCAAGACCTACCACTGCACCGGCTGGAAGGTCGGCTACTGCATCGCGTCGCCGGCACTCACGGCCGAGTTCCGCAAGGTCCACCAGTACAACACCTTCTGCACCTTCACTCCGGCGCAGCACGCGTTCGCCGCGATGATCGAGGCGGAGCCGGAACACTACGAGCAACTCGGCGCGTTCTACCAGGCCAAGCGCGACCGTTTCCGCGCGCAGCTGCTGGAAACGAAGCTGCGGCCGCTGCCGGTGCCCGGCGGCTATTTCCAGCTGGTGGACTATTCCGCGGCCAGCGACATCGACGACCTCGCGTTCTGCCGCTGGCTGACCAGCCAGCACGGCGTGGCCGCGATCCCGCTGTCGCCGTTCTACGAGACGCCACCGCCCGGCCAGCGCCTGGCGCGGTTGTGCTTCGCCAAGAACGAATCCACTCTCGACGCTGCGATCGCGCGCCTGAAGCGCCTGTAGGACGGACGCATGCACACCCCCGACATGCAGGATCTCCGCGTCACCCTCGTCCAGGGCGATACCCGTTGGCACGATCCGGCCGCCAACCGCGGGTATTACGGCGATCTCATCGCGCCGCTGCACGGCGCCACCGATCTCGTGCTGCTGCCGGAGACCTTCACCAGCGGTTTCAGCAACGAGGCGATCCACAACGCGGAGACCATGCAGGGGCCGACGCCGGAATGGCTGCGCGAACAGTCGCGCCGGCTGGATGCCGCCATCACCGGCAGCGTCCAGCTGCGCACGGACGCCGGAGTGTTCAACCGGCTGTTCTTCGCCACCCCGGACGGCGGGTTGCGCCACTACGACAAGCGCCACCTGTTCCGCTATGCGAAGGAGCACGAGCGCTACGCCGCCGGCGGCCCGCGGCTCAGCGTGGACTGGCGCGGTTGGCGCATCTGCCCGCTGGTCTGCTACGACCTGCGCTTCCCGGTGTTCTCGCGCAACCGTTTCGATGTCGAGCGCCCGGGGCAGCTGGACTACGACCTGCTGTTGTATGTCGCCAACTGGCCATCGGTGCGCGCATGGCCGTGGAAGACCCTGCTGCGCGCGCGCGCGATCGAGAACCTGTGCTTCGTCGCCGGCCTCAACCGGGTCGGCACCGACGGCAACGGCCACCGCTATTCCGGCGACAGCGCGGTGATCGACTTCCTCGGCGACCCGCTGAGCGAGTGCGCGGACCAGGAAGTCGTGGTCACCACCACGCTGTCCGCCGCGCAACTGCACGCGCACCGCGAGCACTTCCCGGCGATGCTCGACGCGGACGCCTTCGAGCTACGCTGACTCCACGTGGGATGACTTCACTGCGGCGACTTCACTGCGGCGACTTCAGGCCGCGCGCCTCGAACGCGAGGTAGAAGGCGGTCGCGAGCAGCAGCGGAGCCAGGTAATAGACCGCGCGCCACGCGAGCAGGGCTGCCAGGATCCGTGGATCCGGCACGCCGCCGGCCAGCACCGCGACGAACACCGCCTCCATCACGCCGATCCCGGCCGGAATGTGGACCAGGGCGGTCGCCACCGACGCCAGCAGCAGCGTGCCCAGCACCAGCGGCCACGCGAACGCCGCGCCAAGCAGCAGGTAGAGGATGCTGGCCATCAGCGACCAGTCGAACGCCGCCAGCAGCACCTGCAGCGTGCCCAGCGGCAGCGAGGGCAGGCGGAAGTGGTGGCCGCGCACATGGAAATTGCGACCGTGCCAGGCGGCGCACGCCGCCAGGTAGCCCAGCGAGAACGCCAGCATCGCGATCCCGAGCGCGCGCAGCATGCCCATGCCGACCCCCCATTGCGGTGGCGGCAGCAGCGCGCCGCTGGCGAACAGCGCCCCGGCGAGTGCCGCGTAACCCAGCCAGTTGGTGGAGACGCTGAACGCGACGATGCGGCTGATCGTGCCGGCGCGCAGCCCCGAGTGGGCGTACATGCGGAAGCGGAATCCCGCGCCGCCGACCACCGCGCCCAGGCTGAGCGCGAAGGCATAGCTGGTCATGCCGATGCCCAGCACGCGCAAGGTGGACAGCGCATGCCCGGTGTAGCGCCGCGCAGCGAGATCGTAGCTGCCGTAGGTGAGGTAGCTCAGCGCCGCCAGTGCCGACACCAGCGCCAGCGTCGTCGCGTCGTAGCCCGCGAGCGCGGCGCCCACGGCGACCCAGTCGACGGCGCTTGCGTAGCGCACCAGCATCGCCGCCACCACCGCGGCGAACAGTGCGAAGCCGATCCGCAGCCATCGTCGCATGCGCGCGCGGCGGCGGGCGGGGCTCATGGCGGCGGTTCCATGCCGGGTTGCAGCAGGGCCGTGGCCGGCACGTGCGCCGGCAGCAGTCCCGCCCAGGCGGGGAAGCGCCGCTGGCAATGGAACAACAACGGCCGGGTGAGGAAGTGCCAGGGGCGCCACGGCGGCAGGCGCGCCTGGTCGACCGTTTCGCAGTCTTCCTGCAGCAGCCGTTGCAGGCGCGCGCGCAGTTCGCCCGCGAACCGCGCGTCGCGTACGAACACGTTCGCCTCCAGGTTCAGCGACAGGCTGAGCGGATCCAGGTTGCTCGAGCCGACCGTCGCCCATTCACCGTCCACCACCGCGACCTTGCCGTGGAACGGGCGCCGGCAGTACTCGTGCAGCTGCACGCCGGCCTCGGCCAGCGGCCGGTACAGCGTGCGCGCGATCCGCGCCAGCGGCGTGTCCGGCTGGCCCTGCATGATCAGGACCACGTCGACTCCGCGCCGGGCCGCATGGCGCAGGTCGCGGGCGAACCCGTAGCCGGGGAAGAAATAGGCGTTGGCCAGCAGGATCTCGTGGCGGGCATTGCGGATCGCCTCGCGATATTCCCATTCGATCGCACGCGTCCGGTCGCGGTTGTCGCGCAGTGCGAAGCGGATTCCGGCGTCGATGTCGCCCTCGGCGTTCCCGGGCGGCACGCGCCAGCACTCGCCGGTGCCGTCGCCGGCGAGTGCCGCGAGCATGAAGTCGCGGATCCCGGCGGCGAGCGGACCCTCGACCTCGACGCTGTAATCCTGCTTGGCACCGGCGCCGAAGTCGGCGAGATGCTCGGCGGAGAAGTTGATCCCGCCGACGAAGGCGCGTTCGCCGTCCACCACCAGCAGCTTGCGATGCAGGCGCCGGAACATGTGCATGCGCATGCCCAGCCATGGCCGGTGCGGATCGAACACCCGCAGGCGCACCCCGGCGTCCGCGAACGCGGCGATGAAGCCGGGGGAGAAATGCGGCGAGCCGTAGCCGTCCACGGTCACTTCCACCCGCACCCCGCGCCTCGCGGCAGCGATCAGCTGCCCTTGCAATGCCAGCCCCACCTTGTCCTCGAACAGGATGAAGGTCTCGACCAGGATCTCGCTGCGCGCGCCCGCGATCGCCGCGGCCACCCGCGGGAAGAATTCCTCGCCATTCTCCAGCAGCCGCAACGAATGGCGCGCCGGCACGGGCATGGTCGCTACCACTCGATCCGCGCCAACAGCGGCGCATGGTCCGACAGATGCGACCACGGGCGTGCCGCCAGCACCCGTGGATCGTGGGCCCGGGCGGCGCGCAGGTAGATGCGGTCCAGCGGCAGCAACGGATGCCGCGACGGGAAGGTCCGGGCCAATCGTCCGCCGGTGGCGACGAACGCCTCCCGCAGGCCGCAGTCGCGGAGCAGGGCATGGCCGCGTCCGCGCCAGTCGTTGAAGTCGCCGGCCACCACCAATGGCGCCGCGGCCGGGACCTCGTCGCGCAACATGTCGCACAACAGGCCGAGCTGGCGGCGACGGTGGCTGTTGCGCAGCCCCAGGTGCACGCACACCGCGTGCAGTTCGTGCGGGCTGCCGGGCACGTCGATCACGCAGTGCAGCAGCCCGCGCTCCTCATGGCCGTGCACCGACACGTCGCGGTTGCGGTGGCGCAGGATCGCGAACTTGGAGAGCAGCGCATTGCCGTGGTGGCCGTGCGGGTACGCGGAATTGCGGCCGTAGGCGTGCTGGGCCCAGATGCTGTCGGCGAGGAATTCGTATTGCGGCTCGCTGGGCCAGTCGGCATGGCGGCGGGCGTGGTGGGCGTGCGCCCCCAGCACTTCCTGCAGGAACACCAGGTCGGCGGACACCGCGCGGATCGCCTCGCGCAGCGCCGGCAGCACGAAGCGGCGCCGCGATAGGCTGAAGCCCATGTGGGCATTCAGCGTGAGGACGTTGAGGGCCGGCATGCGGGCCCGAGTGTGCCGGCCGCTGCCGGCACGCCACGTGATGGCTGCCGGTCCACCCCGGGAATGGGGAGGCTAGCGGTTGCCGCTGCCGCCCTGCGGGCCACGGCCGCCCGGCCGGCCGCGGCCGGGGGCGCCGCCGGGTCGCGGGCCACCCGGACGCGCGCCACCCGGCC
>JAKFCN010000004.1:0-7357 GCA_036676625.1 Lysobacter sp.
GCCTCGTCGAAGAAGTAGGTGTTGGCGAGGAACTGGGTGTCCATCCACGCATACGGCACCAGGATGCCGCGGTCGGGTTCGACCAGCTCGTTCATCGGCGGCGCGGCGGTGGTCAGGGTCACCGCACCGACGCTCATCGCCTCGACCAGGTAGTGGCCGAAGCCCTCGGTTTCCGACGAACAGACATGGAACCAGTTGCCGTTCTGCAGCGCGCGCAGTTCGGCATCGTCGATGTAGTCGACGCGATGGATGAGGTTGGCGACCGCCGGTTCGATCGGCACCGCTTCGCGCGGGCTTTGCACCACGGTCAGCAACGGCCACTCGGGATGCCGGCGCCACAGTTCGATCAGGCGCTGGGTGCCCTTGTTGCGGCTGCGGCCGGCCAGGTGGAAGAACGTGCGTGCGCGCGGTATCGAAGGATCGTGGCGGTCTTCGCTGGTGAACCCGATCTCGGCGACGCGACAGCCCCGCGCCGCGAAGATCTCGCGTGCGTGATGGGTCTTGGTCAGCACCGCATCGACCCGGTCGAGCAGCGCGACGTCCGTGGGCAGGCACCATTCCGGGTTCGGGATGAAGAAGTTGCGCGTCGCCGCCGGCATGTCCTCCGCGCGGAGGTGCTCGAGCATGATGTTGGCGTCGAAGCGCAGCGCGCCACCGCGCAGGCGCCGCGACAGCAGCTTGCCGCGCATCCACAGCGGCCGCAGCCACTTGCGCAGCTTGCCGCGGCCGATCGGGCTCAGGTGCACGTCGAAGCCGGCTTCACCCAGGGCCGCGGCCAGCAGGCGCAGGTCGCGCGACAGGCCGACGCCGTTGTCCCAGACGATCAGGTTCAAGGTGCGTGCTGCGGGCGCCGGTTGATGCATGTTGGCGCCGCCGTTCATGCGTCGCGCAATGCGCGCGCGCCGGTGCCGACCCTGGATTGCGCCTTGCGGATCTGCGCATCGACCGCGGCGACCGCGGTCATGTTGACCACGCGGCGCGGCGTCGAGGCCGGGGTCAGGATGTGCGCGGGCTGGTCCAGCCCCATCAGGATCGGCCCGATCGCGACGCCCTCGGTCATCACCCGCACCATGTTGTAGGTGATGTTGGCGGCGTCGAGGTTCGGCATCACGTACAGGTTGGCGCGGCCCTTGAGCGTGGTGTTGGGGAAGATGCGGGTGCGCAGCTCCTCGTCCCAGGCGGTGTCGGCCATCATCTCGCCGTCGATCTCGAGCCTGGGCACGCGCGCCTTGATCAGCTGGTAGGCGCGGCGCATCTTCGCCGCCGACGCGTTGTCGTGGCTGCCGAAGTTGGAATGCGACAGCAGTGCGACCTTGGGTTCGATGCCGAACAGCTTGAGCCGGTACGACGCCTGCAGCGTGGCTTCCGCGATCTGTTCGGCGCACGGATCGAGCTGCACGTGGGTGTCGAGGAAGAACCACGCGCCCTGGTCGTTGATCACGCCGGTCATCGCGGCGGTGCCCTGCACGCCCTTGTCGAAGTCGAACACGCTGCGCAGGTAGCCGAGCTTCTTGTGGAAGCGCCCGACCAGGCCGCAGATCATGGCGTCGGCTTCGTCGCGTTCGACCATCAGGGCGGCGATGAGCGTCGGCCGCGAGCGCAGCAGGTTCTTCGCCGCGGCAGGGGTGACGCCGCGGCGTTCGGTCAGCGTGTGGTACTGCTGCCAGTAATCGTCGAAGCGGGGGTCGGAATTGATGTTGGTCAGTTCGAAGTCGACGCCGGCGCGCATGCGCAGGCCGAGCCGGGCGATGCGCGTCTCGATCACGTCCGGGCGGCCGATCAGGATCGGGCGCGCCAGTTCCTCGTCGATCACGGTCTGCACCGCGCGCAGCACGGTTTCCTCTTCGCCCTCGGCGTAGACCACGCGCTGCAGGTCGCTGCGCGCGCGGTCGTACACCGGCTTCATCAGCAGGCCGGTGCGGTAGATGAACTGGCCGAGCTTCTCTTCGTACGCGACGAAGTCGGTGATCGGGCGGGTCGCGATCCCCGAGGCCATCGCCGCCTTCGCCACCGCGGGCGCCAGCATCACCAGCAGGCGCGGGTCGAACGGGCGCGGGATCAGGTAGTCGGGGCCGAACTTCGGCACGTCGCCGCCGTAGGCGCTGCCGAGGTCGGACGATTCCATCCGCGCCAGCGCGGCGATCGCGCGCACGCAGGCGAGCTTCATCGCCTCGTCGATCTCCTTGGCGCCAACGTCGAGCGCGCCGCGGAAGATGTAGGGGAAGCACAGCGCGTTGTTGACCTGGTTCGGATAGTCCGAGCGGCCGGTGGCGATGATGCAGTCCGGGCGGACCGCTTTCGCGTCCTCGGGCAGGATTTCCGGATACGGATTGGCCAGTGCCAGGATCACCGGCTTGTCGGCCATGGTCGCGACCATCTCCGGCTTGAGCACGCCGCCGGCGGACAGGCCGAGGAAGATGTCGGCGCCAATGATGATGTCGGCGAGCGTGCGCTTGTCGGTGTCGCGCGCGTAGCGCTGCTTGTCCGGGTCCATGTGGCCGCGGCCGGTGTAGAGCACGCCATCGCGATCCACCGCGAGGATGTGTTCGGGCTTCATGCCGAGCGCGACCAGCATGTCGAGGCAGGCGATGCCGGCGGCGCCGGCGCCGGACGTGGCGAGCTTCACGTCCCCGATCTGCTTGCCGACGATCTCCAGCGCGTTGAGCACCGCGGCGGCGACGATGATCGCGGTGCCGTGCTGGTCGTCGTGGAACACGGGGATGTTCATCCGCTCGCGCAGCTTGCGCTCGACGATGAAGCACTCCGGCGCCTTGATGTCCTCGAGGTTGATGCCGCCGAAGGTCGGTTCCATCGCGGCGATGATCTCCACGAGTTTCTCGGGATCGCGCTCGTTCAACTCGATGTCGAACACGTCGATGCCGGCGAACTTCTGGAACAGGATGCCCTTGCCTTCCATGACCGGCTTGCCGGCGAGCGGACCGATGTCGCCGAGGCCGAGCACCGCGGTGCCGTTGGTGATCACCGCGACCAGGTTGCCGCGCGCGGTGAGTTCGCTGGCGGCGTTGGGGTCGGCGACGATCGCCTCGCAGGCGTAGGCCACGCCGGGCGAATAGGCCAGCGCCAGGTCGCGCTGGGTCACCATCGGCTTGGTCGGCACGACCTTGATCTTGCCGCGCGGTTCGACCCGGTGGTAATCGAGCGCGGCTTGCTTGAGGTCGTCGTTGGAAGGGGTATCGGACATCGTCGGCGTGGGCCCGGGTGGGCCGTCGATTCTACCCATGCGGCGATGACATGGCGCGCATGGCATGGCGTTGCATGCATGGATTCGCGCAGAATCTGCGGCATTCCGGAGGAATCGCATGCAGATGACTGTTCGCCGCTGGCACGCGGCCATGCCATGGCTGGTATTGCTGGCGGTGTTGCTGGCGCAATTGCCGCTGATCCTCAATCCCGGCTATTTCAGCCATGACGAGTTGCAATGGGCGGCCGCGGCCGAGCGCGGGCCCGGTTTTGTCTGGCTGGCCACGGATGCGTTCCAGTACCGGCCGCTGACGTTCGGGCTGTGGGCGTGGCTGTCGCGGCACCTGTTCGCGCAGCCGCAGCTGTTCCACCTGGTGCTGGTGGCGATGGGTGCGGCCAATGCCGCATTGCTTTACGTGCTGAGCCGGCGCCTGGGTGCGACAGCGGGGCCCACTGCGATCGCGGCGCTGGTGTTCGCACTCGGCCCGTATGCGGCCTATGTGCATGGCTGGATCGGGACGCTCGGCGACCTGTTGTGGGTGGGTTGCGCCCTGCTGGTCGGCCTGCTGGCAACGCGCGAACGGCCGTGGTGGCAGATCGCCGTCGCCACGTTCGCGCTGACCGCCACCGCACTGCTGGCGAAGGAAGCGGCGCTGTCGATCCCGGCGCTGGCGCTGGTGGCATGGACGCTCGACCTGTCGCGGCGCCGGCAATGGCGGGTCGTGCTGCTGGCGTCGGCGACCCCTGCGCTGGCCTGGCTCGCGTTGCGGTATGGCCCGCTGCTGACCGCCGCGCCGCAGGGCAATGCCTACGACTGGAGCCTCGCGCACCTGCCGTTGCGCTGGCTGGAATACCAGCTGTTCCTGCCGAACCTGCCGGTGTTCGAGGTGCACAACACGTTGTCGCGCGGCTTCACCGACAAGCGCACGCTGATCGCGGGACTGCTGTGGCTGGCGTCGCTGGTCGCATTGGCAAGCGCGGGCTGGCGCTGGGCGGCTGCCTTCGTCATCGGCGGCATCGCCGCGCTCGGCCCGGTGCTCGTGCTGGGCGCGTCCGCCAACCAGTACGGCTACGGGTTTGCCGCGTTCATCGCGGGCCTGCTGGCGGTGGCTTGGCCGTCGTTGCCACGCTGGGGCCGTGGCGTGGTGGTGCTGATGGGGATTCTGGTGGCGCTGCATGGCATCAACGTCATGCGGCAGATGCGCCACGTCGGCGAGGTGCAGGCAGTGTTTTCGCCGGCGCTGGCCGAAGCGTTGGCGGCACCGCGCACGTCGCCGTTGCGACTGGCGCCGGCGGCCGATGCGGAAGCCTGGATCTTCCAGCGCATGACCCACGAGATCCCGAGTTATCGCGGCGTGCCGATCGGTGACCGCGTGCAGGTGGTCGGTGTCGGCGAGCCCGCGGACCTTGTCATCCAGGCGGACGGGCGCCTGCAGCCCGCACGCTAGGCACAGCTTCCGCGATCAGGCGCGGAGATCACGTCACAGGTCCAGCGGACCCTCGCCCGCCGCGATCTGGTCGAGGCGGATGCGGTTGGCGAACAGCGAGAACGCGAGCATCCCCGCCAGCCCGTTGGCGCGGGCCAGCCATTGCGGCAGCCAGCGCGGCGGCGCGAGCGCGCCGCAGTCGAACATCGGCTCGAACCGCTGCACGTCGCCGAGGGTCATCTTGCCGGCGAACAGCATCCGGCACAGCCGCAGCTTGCGCTGGCGCAGGGCCCAGCGGAAGAAGGTGTGCACGCCGATCAGGCCGCGCAGGTACACCGTGTCCTTGGTGAACGCGGCGCCGCCCGTGGTCGGCACGCCGCGGAACACGCGCTGCGCCGAGGAGAAACTCTCGATCTCGTTCTGGCCGGCGTCGAGGAAATAGCGGAACACCTCGATGAAGTCGGCGCCTTCCAGCGCGAGTGCAACTGCCTCGATCCGCAGCGACACGCGTTTCATCCGTTCGATGTCGATGCTGCCGGTGATCTGTTCGGCGAAGGTCGCCAACCCCTCTTGTGTCGCGGTGGTGCGCGGCGACGACAGCGACAGGCTCTGCAGTTGCGGCTGCTCGCGGCCGTTGAGCGCGGTCAGCGAATGCACGAAGGCCTCGTGCTGCAGCAGCTGGTGGCGGTCGTAGTCGGAGAACGCGGCGCCGGCGCGCAGGCGGATGCGGGTCGCGCCGGCGGCGGCCTTGGCCAGCAGCTCCGGGTCGAGCTCGACCTCGATCACGCGCGCGTCGAAGAAATCGTCGAGGTCGGACTGCAACTGCAGCTTCAGCGCGGTGGCGGAGATCGTGACCTGTTCGGAAGGCGCCAGCAGTTCGCGGTCGAGTTCGTTGGCGATGTCGATGAAATGGCGCGCGGCCTCGCGCGTGGTCGGGCCGTCGCCGGGCAGCTTCTCGTCGGGCCGGCCGAACAGGCGCACCGAGTGGGTCATGACCTCGTTGGTGCCGAGGCATTCGAGCAGCTCGGCGGCGATCGACCAGCTGCGCGCGGAGTCGACGATGTAGTGGCCGAGCGGATGCGCCGGGTCGGCCTCGGCGCTGATCGCGTCGAGCTCGCGCCGGGCTTCGGAGAAATCGTGCTTCGGATACTGGTGTCGTGGCAGCACGGCGGCGCCGCGCGCATGGGTGTCGAGGAATCGACGCTGCTCGTCGGCCGGCCAGCTGACCATGTTCAGCAGGCGGATCCCGCGCACCGCCTTGACCATGCGCGTGTCGAGCGCGGCGTGGTGGAGGATGTCGGGGGCGAGGTCGGTCATGCGTGCCCTCAGTGCCGCCCGTACTTCTCGTCCAGCCGCTTGTTCAGCGCCTTGCCCAGCACCTTCTCCTCGCTGTTCTGCACGCGCCGCGTCGCCAGCTTGTTGGCGGCGCCGGCGACTTCGTCGCGCAGCTTCAGGTAATGCGCGTAGCGATCGGCATCGAGCGTGCCGGCCTCGATCGCGGCGCGCACCGCGCAGCCGGGCTCGCGGTCATGCCCGCAATCGCGGAATTTGCATTGCTCGGCCAAGGCCTCGATGTCGCTGAAATTCTCGGCGACGTTCTCCTCGCCGGTCGGCTTCAGTTCGCGCATGCCGGGCGTGTCGATCAGGCACGCGCCGCCCGGCAGCGGGATCAGGGCGCGGTGGGTGGTGGTGTGGCGGCCGCGGGCGTCGCTCTCGCGTACTTCGGCGGTCTTCATTTTGTCGATGCCGAGCAACGTGTTGGTCAGGGTCGACTTGCCGGCGCCGGAACTGCCGACCAGCACGATGCTGCGGCCCGGTTGCAGCCACGGATCGAGCACCGCGACGCTGGCGACGTCCTTGGCGTTGATGGCGAAGATGCGCACGCCCTGCGCGGCGATGTCGGCCAGCGCGGCGACCGCGGCTTCGAAGTCCTCGTGCTTGTCGGCCTTGGTCAGCACGACCACGGGTTCCACGCCGCCACCGCGCACCAGCATCAGGTAGCGTTCGAGCCGGCGCGGGTTGAAGTCGGCATCGAGCCCGCACACCACGAACACGGTGTCGACGTTGGCCGCGATCAGCTGCTGCTTGTAGTGCTCGCCGGCGGCGCCGCGCTTGATCACCGAATGCCGCGGCAGCATCGCCACGATCTGCCTGCCCTCGACCAGCACCCAGTCGCCGACGGCGGCGCGCTGCTCCGGAGGAAAGCGAGAACGCGCCCAGTCCGGCGGCGATTCGACGGTGTATCCCTCGCCGGGGCCTTCGGCGACCACGTAGCCGGAACGGTGCTGTTCGGTCACCCGCGCCGGGCGGGCCTGGGGATGCGCGGCGATCGTCTCGCGCCAGGCGTCGTCCTCCGGCTCGCCGGGGTACGGCCAGCCGATCTCACGCAGGGCTGGCGCGTGCAACGGGGTCATGCGGGTTTTGGGCATGCGGGTTTGGCTGGGGTCATGGCGCGATTCTAGCCCCGCCTTTCGCGGCGCCCTGCGGGACAGCGCGCCCGGACCGGCCGGAGGGGGTCTCCAGGCAGGGAAACCCGGGGCCGTTTCCGCTAGGCTGGCCTGCCCCAGACTCCCGCACGTCGTGCCTTTCCCGATGTCCGTCTCCAGCCTCAAGACCCGCCAGCGCCTGTCCGAAGTCCGTTACGAAATCCGCGGGGAGCTGGCGCGGCGCGCCCGCGAGCTCGAAGGCCAGGGCCGGCACCTGATCAAGCTCAACATCGGCAATCCGGG
>JAKFCN010000005.1:0-20745 GCA_036676625.1 Lysobacter sp.
GGCCGACGAGAACCTCAACACCCTGGTCGACTTCCGCCACCAGCGCCAGTTCAAGGCGCAGCGCGGCGAGAACGGCATGGGCAGCCAGATGTACGGCAAGGGCGGCGAGGACCGGGTGGTCACCGTCCCGGTCGGCACGATGGTGGTCAACGTCGACACCGACGAGGTGATCGGCGACCTCACCCGCCACGGCGAACGCCTGCTGGTCGCGCGCGGGGGCAAGGGCGGGCTCGGCAACATGCATTTCAAGAGCTCGACCAACCGTTCGCCGCGGCAGTCCACGTCGGGCGAGGAGGGTGAGCAGCGCTTGCTCAAGCTGGAGCTGAAGCTGCTGGCCGACGTCGGCCTGCTCGGTTTCCCCAACGCCGGCAAGAGCACCTTCATCCGCGCGGTCTCGGCGGCGACACCCAAAGTCGCCGACTATCCGTTCACCACGCTCTATCCGAACCTCGGCGTGGTCAGCGTCGAGCCGCACCGCAGCTTCGTGATCGCCGACATCCCCGGCCTGATCGAGGGCGCGGCCGACGGCGCCGGACTCGGCGCGCAGTTCCTGCGCCACCTGCAGCGCACCCGGTTGCTGCTGCACCTGGTCGATGTCGCCCCGATCTCGTTCGAGAGCGGATCGGGCGGTGTGGAGGGCGTCAGCGCGGTCGAGCAGGTGCGCGCGATCGAGCGCGAGCTCGGCCGGCACGATCCGGAGCTGCTGCAGAAGCCGCGCTGGCTGGTGCTGAACAAGGCCGACCTGATGTTCGAGGACGAGGCCCGCGCAGCCGCCGAGGCGGTGGTCGCCGAACTCGGCTGGAGCGGACCCTGGTACCTCGTCTCGGCGATCGCGCGCGAGGGCACCTGGCCGATCATGCTGGACGTGCAGGCGTTCTTCGACCGGCTGCGCGAGGAGCAGGTAGAGGCTGATGCGAACGAAGCCGATGAGCGCCGGGGACAATAAGACCCGCGGCAATAAAAAACCCGGCCTGGGCCGGGTTTTTGGTGCACGCGGTGCGATTGCCTCAGGCGGCCAGCGCCTTGATGCGCGCGGTCAGGCGGCTCTTGTGGCGGGCGGCCTTGTTCTTGTGGATCAGGCCACGCGCGCTGAAGCGGTCGAGGATCGGCTGGGCGACGGCGAACGCGGCGGTTGCGCCGGCGGCGTCGTTGGCGTCGAGTGCCTTCAGCACCTTCTTGACGGCGGTGCGCAGCAGCGAACGCTGGCCGGCGTTGCGGGCGTTGCGCACGACGGTCTGCTTGGCGCGCTTCTTGGCGGACTTGATGTTGGCCACTGGGAATCCTGGGAACGTGTTGATGTGGTGGTTGATGTGAAGGGAACGGCCACGGGTTTCGGCCCGGGCAGACCGGAAAGTATGGGCGATTCATGGACTTGGGTCAAGTGACGGGGACGCCGAAAAGGGTGGGGCTGCTGCGCTCCACCGCGGTTTTCAGCTCGATGACCTTCCTGTCGCGGATCACCGGCCTGGTCCGCGACCAGGTCTATGCGGGCGTGTTCGGCGCGAGCCCGGCGATGGACGCCTTCGTGGTCGCCTTCCGGATCCCGAACTTCATGCGCCGGCTCTCGGCCGAGGGCTCGTTCTCGATGGCCTTCGTGCCGGTGCTGGCCGAGTACAAGGCGCGCGGCGACCACGCGGCGGTCAAGGCCCTGGTCGACCGGGTCGCCGGCACCCTGCTGGCCGTGCTGATGGTGGTGACCGGGCTCGCGGTGCTGGCGGCGCCCTGGATCATGCCGGTGTTCGCCCCGGGCTTCGGTGCCGGGACCCCGCAGGGCGACCTCGCGGCGGCCATGCTGCGGATCACCTTCCCGTACGCGCTGTTCATCTCGCTGGCTTCGCTGGCGGGCGGCATCCTGAACACCTACGGGCGCTTCGCGGTGCCCGCGCTGAGCCCGGTGCTGATGAACCTGGCGATGATCGCCGCGGCGCTGTGCGTGGCGCCGTACCTGGACGAGCCGGTGATCGCGCTGGCCTGGGGCGTGTTCGCTGCCGGCCTGCTGCAGCTGGCGGTACAGCTGCCGTCGCTGGCCCGGCTCAGGTTGCTGCCGCGGCCGCGCTGGGGCGTCGCCGACGCCGGGGTACGCAAGATCATGCGGTTGATGGTGCCGACGCTGTTCGGCGCCTCGGTCACCCAGGTGAACCTGCTGCTGAACACCATCGTCGCCTCGTTCCTGATCGGCGGCAGCGTCACCTGGCTGTACTACTCGGACCGGTTGCTGGAGTTCCCGCTGGGGATGTTCGGGGTGGCGGTCGGCACGGTGATCCTGCCGCACCTGTCGGGGCGCCATGCCTCGACCGATCCGGACGGCTTCTCCAGGGCGCTCGACTGGGGCTTCCGGCTGTGCCTGCTGATCGGGATCCCGGCCTGCATCGGCCTGATCCTGTGCGCGGAACCGTTGATCGCGGCGTTGTTCCAGCATGGCGCCTTCGTCGCCAGCGACACCGCGATGACCCGGCTGAGCCTGGTCGCGCAGGCCACGGCGGTGCCGGCGTTCCTGTTGGTGAAGGTGCTGGCGCCGGCGTTCTATTCGCGCCAGGACACGCGCACGCCGGTGAAGGCGGCGGTGGTCGCGGTGGCCGGGAACGCGCTGTTCACGGTGCTGCTGATGGCGGCCCTGCTGCTGGTGACCGATGCCGGCCGCGCCGCGCTGGATGCCACCGGCGGAAACATTCTGGAGGCGCTGGGACGGGTGCCGGGCGCCCACGCCTGCCTGGCGCTGGCGATAGCCCTGGCGGGATGGCTCAACGCGCTGCAGTTGTGGTGGTACTTGCGGCGCGCCGCGGTGTACACGGTGCAGCCGGGCTGGCGGCGGTTCCTGCGCCAGTTGCTGCTGGCCGCGCTCGGGATGACGGCCGTGGTGCTGGGATTGCTGTGGCTGTGGCAGGACTGGACGGTGTGGGCATGGTGGCAGCGCGTCTGGCGCCTGCTGGCGGTGGTCGGTGCGGGTGCGGCGGCCTACGCAGCACTGTTGTGGCTGCAGGGAATCCGCCCGCGCGACTTGCGCCATTGAGGCCGGCCACTGCACTGCGCCGCTATACTTCGAGCCATCCATGAACCGCCTGTTCCGCGACGTCCAAGGCGGGCCGCTGTGCCCGCAAGGCAGCGTGGCCTGCATCGGTGCCTTCGATGGCCTGCACCTGGGCCACCAGGCGCTGCTGCGCCACGCGGCGGCGCGAGCGCGCGCGCTCGGCGTGCCGATGGTGGCCGTGGGCTTCGAGCCGCTGCCGCGCGAATACTTCGCCCGGCCCCTGCCGCCTCGATTGCTGCTGCCGCGGGCCAAGATGCTGGGCCTGCGAGCGGCCGGCGCGGACATGGTCGGGTTGCTGCGCTTCAATGCGCGACTGGCGGAGATGAGCGCCGAAGACTTCGTGCACGACGTGCTGGTCGAGCGGCTGCGGGTGCGCGAGGCCTGGGTGGGGCCCGACTTCCGCTTCGGCAAGCGCCGCGGCGGCGACCTGGCGACGCTGCGGCGGCTCGGTACCCACCACGATTTCGAAGCAGGCGAGATCCCGCCGGTGCTGCTCGGCGGCAAGCGCGTGTCCAGCACCCGTATCCGCGCGGCGCTGCAGGCGGGCGATTTCGCCGAAGCCGCGCGCCTGCTGGGGCGCCCGTATGCGGTCGGCGGCCATGTCGTGCGCGGCGCCCGGCTCGGGCGCACGCTCGGCTTCCCGACCGCGAACCTGCGCTTCGGCGGCAAGGTGCCGGCGCTGTCGGGGATCTTCGCTACTCTCGTGCACGGCGTCGGCCCGCAACCCTGGCCGTCGGTCTCCAGTTTCGGCACCCGGCCGACGGTGGATGGCAGCGAACCGCTGCTGGAAGCGCACCTGTTCGACTTCGAAGGCGACCTGTACGGGCGCCGGATCGAGGTCGAGTTCGTCGCGCGCCTGCGCGATGAGGTGAAGTTCGACGACCTGGCGACGCTGGTCGCGCAGATGCACCTGGACGCCCGCGCAGCTCGCGCGGCGCTCGCCGGAATCAACAACGACATCCAACGAAAGGCCTACGCGTGAGCGACCAGGACAACAACCGCTACAAGGCCACGCTCCACCTGCCGGCCACCGACTTCCCGATGCGCGGCGACCTGCCCAAGCGCGAGCCGGTCGCGCTCGCGCGCTGGGAATCCGAAGGGCTGTACGCGCAGATCCGCGCGCAGGCGAAGGGCCGCCCGGGCTGGGTGTTCCATGACGGCCCGCCGTACGCGAACGGTGCGATCCACCTCGGCCACGCGGTCAACAAGGTGCTCAAGGACGCGGTGGTGAAGTCGCGGCTGCTGGCCGGCTTCGACGCGCCGTTCGTGCCGGGCTGGGATTGCCACGGCCTGCCGATCGAGCTGGTGGTGGAGAAGAAGTTCGGCAAGGTCGGCGACAAACTCGACGCCGCGCAGTTCCGCGCGAAATGCCGCGAGTACGCCGCTGCCCAGATCGACCTGCAGCGCGCCGATTTCAAGCGCCTGGGCGTGGTCGCCGACTGGGACAACCCCTACCGCACCATGGACCTGGCCTACGAGGCCGACATCCTGCGATCGCTGGCGAAGATCGTCGAGCGCGGCCACCTCGCGCGCGGGGTGAAGCCGGTGCACTGGTGCTTCGACTGCGGTTCGGCGCTGGCCGAGGCCGAGATCGAATACCACGACAAGCAGTCGCCGGCGATCGACGTCGCCTACGCCGCGCGCGATCCGAAGTCGCTGGCGGCGGCGTTCGGCATCCCCGTCGACGACGGCATCGAGGTGGCGGTGCCGATCTGGACCACCACGCCGTGGACCCTGCCGGCGAGCCTGGCGGTGAGCCTCGGCCCGGACCTCGAATACGTGCTGGTCGAAGGCCCGCGCACGGCCGGCGGCAAGCGCCGCCTGCTGGTGCTGGCCGAAGCGCTCGCCACCCGCGCGCTGCAACGCTACGGCGTGGAAGACGTCGTCGTCCTCGGCAGCGTGCAGGGCGCGGAACTCGAGGGCCAGTTGCTGCGGCATCCGTTCTACGGCGGCGGGCTTGATTACGGCCGCGACATCCCGGTGATCCTCGGCGACCACGTGTCCGCCGAGGACGGCACCGGCGCCGTGCATACCGCGCCGGGCCACGGCCAGGAAGACTTCGCCGTCGGCCAGCGTTACGGCCTGGTCGAGAAATATTCCGCCGCCGAACTCAATCCGGTCGACGGCCGCGGCGTGTACCTGCCGTCGACGCCGCCGGCGGGCGACACCGTACTTGCCGGCACCCACATCTGGAAGGCCAACGACACGATCGTCGAAGTGTTGCGCGACAACGGCACGCTGCTGGCGCACGCCACCATCACCCACGCCTATCCGCATTGCTGGCGGCACCGCACGCCGGTGGTGTTCCGGGCCACGCCGCAATGGTTCATCGCGATGGACCAGGCCGGGCTGCGCCGCGACGCGCTGGCCGCGATCGGCAAGGTTGCCTGGATCCCCGAATGGGGCGAGGCGCGCATCGCCGGCATGATCGAAGGCCGCCCGGACTGGACCATCAGTCGCCAGCGCACCTGGGGCGTGCCGATCGCATTGTTCTACGAGCGCGAATCCGGCGAGCCGCACCCGGACACGCCGGCGCTGATGCGACGCGTCGCCGACATGGTCGAGAAGGAAGGCGTCGAGGCCTGGTACGGGCTGGATCCGGCCGACCTGCTCGGCGCCGACGCGCCGCGCTACGTGAAGGTCACCGACATCCTCGACGTCTGGTTCGATTCCGGCGTGACCCACGCCTGCGTGCTGGCGCAGCGCCCGCAGGACGGGTTGCACAAGCCGGCCGAGTTGTACCTGGAAGGTTCCGACCAGCACCGCGGCTGGTTCCAGTCCTCGCTGCTCACCGGCGTGGCGATGGATGGAGTCGCGCCGTACCGGCAGTGCCTGACGCATGGCTTCACCGTCGATGCGCAGGGCCGCAAGATGTCGAAGTCGCTGGGCAACGGGATCGAGCCGCAGGACATCATCAAGAACCTCGGCGCCGACATCCTGCGGCTGTGGATCCTGTCCACCGACTACCGCAACGAGATGTCGCTCTCGCAGGAGATCCTCAAGCGCACTTCCGACGCCTACCGCCGCATCCGCAACACCGCACGCTTCCTGCTCGGCAACCTGCATGGCTTCGAACCGTCGCGGCACCTGGTGGCGCCGGCGGACATGGTCGCCCTGGACCAGTGGATCGTGCACCGCGCGCATGCGCTGCAGCAGCGGATCGAGGCCGCCTACGAGCGCTACGACTTCGCCGAGATCGTGCAGGCACTGTCCAACTTCTGCAGCGTCGACCTCGGCGCGCTGTACCTCGACGTGACCAAGGACCGGCTGTACACCATGGCCGGGGAATCGCGCGGCCGCCGCAGCGCGCAAAGCGCGATGTACATGGTGGCCGAGGCGATGGTGCGCTGGATCGCGCCGATCCTGTCGTTCACCGCCGACGAGCTGTGGGCCTGCCTGCCGCCGGCGCCGGGCGAGTCGCAACGTGGCGGCAACGTGCTGTTCGCCACCTGGTACGACCGGCTGCAGCCGCTGCCGGCGGATGCGGTGTTGTCCGAGGGCGACTTCGACCGGCTGCTGGCTCTGCGCGAGCAGGTCGCCAGGGTGCTGGAGCCGATGCGCGCGGCCGGCGAGATCGGGGCCGCGCTCGAGGCCGAGATCGCGTTGCGCTGCAATGTCGCCGACCAGAACTGGCTGGCGCCGATGGTCGACGAGCTTCGTTTCCTGCTGATCAGCGGCGACGTGAGGCTGATCGCGGACGACGACGCCAAGGACATCGCGGTGCTCGCGACGCCGACCTCCAGCCGCAAGTGCGTGCGTTGCTGGCAGCACCGCACCGATATCGGCGCGACGCCGGAACACCCGGAACTCTGCGGCCGTTGCGTCTCCAACATCGAAGGCCCCGGCGAAACCCGGAGGTGGTTCTGATGGCCGCCGCACCGGGGCATGATCCACGGCCGCGCAATGCGCTGCCCTGGCTGGCGCTCTCGGCGCTGGTGGTGGTGCTCGACCAGGCCAGCAAGCTGTGGGTGCTGCGCCACCTGCCGGAGTTCCAGGCGGTGCCGGTGATCGACGGCTTCTGGAACTGGTTCCGCACCTACAACACCGGCGCGGCGTTCAGCTTCCTCAGCGATGCCGGCGGCTGGCAGCAGTACCTGTTCGTGGCGCTGGCCGTGGTGATCAGCGGCGTGCTGGGCTGGTGGCTGGCGAAGACCCCGCGCGGCGACTGGCGGACCGCGCTGCCGTTCGCGCTGGTGATCGGCGGCGCCATCGGCAACGTGATCGACCGGCTGCAGCACGGGCACGTGGTGGACTTCATCCAGTGGCATTGGCGCGACCACTACTGGCCGGCCTTCAACCTGGCCGACTCGGCGATCATGGCCGGCGCGGTGGGGATCGTGCTGTTCGGCCTGGTACAGAAGCCCAAGGGGTAAAATGGCGGCCATGGACATCGTCCTCGCCAATCCCCGCGGTTTCTGCGCCGGTGTCGACCGCGCGATCGAGATCGTCAAGCGCGCGCTCGACAGCCTCGGCGCGCCGATCTACGTGCGCCACGAAGTGGTGCACAACCGCTACGTGGTGGACGAGCTCAAGCACCGCGGCGCGGTGTTCGTCGAGGAACTGGACGAGGTGCCCGACGGCGCCACCGTGATCTTCAGCGCCCACGGCGTGTCGCAGGCGGTGCGCACCGAGGCCGACCGCCGCGGGCTCAAGGTGTTCGACGCGACCTGCCCGCTGGTGACCAAGGTCCACCTGGAAGTCGCGCGCCAGTGCCGCGCCGGGCGCGACATGGTGCTGGTCGGCCACGAAGGCCATCCCGAGGTCGAGGGCACCATGGGACAGTGGCGCAGGGAGCCGGGGTCGGGCCAGATCCACCTGGTCGAAGACCTGGACGACGTCGCCACCCTGCAGGTGGCGCAGCCGGACAACCTGGCCTACACCACCCAGACCACGCTCTCGGTGGACGACACCCGCGCCATCATCCAGGCGCTCAGGGCGCGCTTCCCGCAGATCCAGGGGCCGCGCAACGACGACATCTGCTATGCCACCCAGAACCGCCAGGATGCCGTGCGCGAGCTCGCGCAGCAGTGCGACCTGGTGCTGGTGGTCGGCTCGCCGAACAGTTCCAACTCCAACCGCCTGCGCGAACTGGCGCAGCGCGAGGGGGTGGAGGCCTATCTCGTCGACGGCGCCATCGAGATCGACCCGACCTGGGTCGCCGGTCGCCGGCACATCGGCGTCACCGCCGGCGCCTCGGCCCCGGAAGTGCTGGTGCGGGGCGTGATCGAGCGGCTGCAGCAGCTGGGGGCCCAGTCGGTGCGCGAGCTGGACGGCGAGCCCGAGGACATGGTGTTCGCGCTGCCGCGGGAACTGCGCCTGCAACTGGTGGAGTGACCCGGGGTCCGCTAGAATTCGCCCCCCGATGCCGGAATAGCTCAGTTGGTAGAGCGGCGCATTCGTAATGCGTAGGTCGTAGGTTCGATTCCTATTTCCGGCACCATCCTTCGCGGGAGCGGCGTGAGCCGCGATCCGCAAGTCTCGCCCGCTGCGATGGCGGGCCGGTAGAGTAGGGCATCGTCCTCCTGCTCCGGGTCCTGTATGGCCAAGTCCACCGCGAAGGCGCGCAGCGCCTACGTCTGCAACGAATGCGGCGGCGAGCACAACAAGTGGCAGGGCCAGTGCGCCGAATGCGGCGCCTGGAACACGCTGTCGGAAATCGTGCTGGAGAGCGCCGCGTCGCAGAAGTCGCCGGCGTCGCGCCGTGGCGGATGGGCCGGCAAGGTCGATGCGCCCAAGGTCACCGCGCTCGGCGACGTGCGCCACCAGGAAGACGCACGCGTCTCCACCGGCATCGGCGAATTCGATCGCGTGCTTGGCGGCGGGCTGGTCGAGGGCGCCGTGGTCCTCGTGGGCGGCGATCCGGGCATCGGCAAGTCGACCCTGCTGCTGCAGGCGATCTCGAAGATGGCCGGGGTGTTGCCGGGGCTCTACGTCACCGGCGAGGAATCGCTGGCCCAGGTCGCCGGCCGCGCCGCGCGCCTGGGCCTGTCGGTCGACGGCGTGCACGCATTGGCCGAGACCGGGGTCGAGCGCATCCTCGAACATGCGGCGAAGATGCGTCCCGCGCTCATCGTCGCCGACTCCATCCAGACCCTCTGGACCGAATCGCTGACCGCTGCGCCGGGCTCGGTGAGCCAGGTGCGCGAATCGGCCGCGCGGCTGGTGCGCTACGCCAAGGAAACCGGCACCGCGGTGTTCCTGGTCGGCCACGTCACCAAGGAGGGCGGCATCGCCGGCCCGCGCGTGCTCGAGCACATGGTCGATGCGGTGCTTTACTTCGAGGGCGAGTCCGGATCGCGCTTCCGCGTGTTGCGCGCCTTCAAGAACCGCTTCGGCGCGGTCAACGAGCTGGGCGTGTTCGCGATGGGCGAGCAGGGTCTGAAGGAAGTCCCGAACCCGTCGGCGATCTTCCTGTCCGGCGGCAGCCTGCAGCAGCCCGGCAGCTGCGTGACGGTCACGCGCGAAGGCACACGGCCGCTGCTGGTCGAAGTGCAGGCGCTGGTCGACGCGTCGCCGTTGTCCAATCCGCGCCGGGTCGCGGTAGGACTGGAGCAGAACCGGCTGGCGATGCTGTTGGCGGTGCTGCACCGGCATGGCGGCATCGGCGTGTCGGACCAGGACGTATTCGTGAACGTGGTCGGCGGCATCCGCCTGCAGGAAACCGCGGCCGACCTGCCGGTATTGCTGGCCGTGCTGTCCTCGCTGCGCGACCGGCCGCTGCCGGAGAAGACCGTTGCGTTCGGCGAAGTCGGCCTGTCCGGCGAGATCCGCCCGGTGCCCAACGGCGAGGAGCGGCTGAAGGAGGCCGCCACCCACGGTTTCAGGCGCGCCATCGTGCCGAAGGCGAACGTGCCCAAGTCCGGATCCTACAAAGGACTGGAGATCGTCGCCGTAGAGAAACTCGCCGACGCCCTCGACGCGATCGTGTAGGAGCGGCGGAAGCCGAAGCTCCTGGCTTCGGCTGGTTGACGAACCGGGCACCAACGCCTGAGTCGGGCCATGCATCACGCATTCCGCAGGCTCCATGCGCAATGCATGGCCCCCACGCTGACGCCGGCGGTTGCCTTCCCGAAGCGTCGGGCGGAACCAGCTCCCAACCTCAACAAATCAGGGTGGCCGCAGCTCTACGCTCGAACACGACATGGTGACCACCATGTGGCGTCAGGGCGTGGGTTGGCAGCTTCTACTCAAATCGCGAAATCGTGAGCTGGTTCCCCCCCGGCGCTTCGGGAGCGAGCCGCCCGCGCCGGGGTCGGGGGCGCTGCATGGTCCGACTCGGGCGTTGGTGCCCGGTTCGGACAACCAGGGCAAAAGCCAAGAGCTTCGCGGCTTACGCCGCTCCTACACGTGGCGGATCAGTGGCCGCCGGCGGACGCGCCGCGCGCAGCCTTGGCCGCGAACGGCGGTTTCGCGAACCACACGAACACGATCACCACCAGGAACAGGATTCCGAGCAGATGGAAGATCTCGTTGAAGCCGATCTGGGCCGCCTGTTGCGAAATCATCCCGTTGAGCACCATCGCCCCCTGCTGTAGATCGCCATGGCCGAGCGTGGTCACGGTCTGCCGGATCGCCGGATCGCTGGCGACGATGTGTTCGGTCAGTTGCGCATGGTGGATCGTGCCGCGCTGGTTCCAGGCCCAGGTCGTCAGCGATGCGGCGAAGCTGCCGCCCAGGGTGCGGAAGAAGGTGGCGACGCCCGATCCGGATGCGATCTCGTGCGGTTCCAGGTCCGACAGCAGGATCGTCAGCACCGGCATGAAGAACAGCGCCACCCCCAGGCCCATCCACAGCTGCACCAAAGCCACGCGCTGGAAGTCGACATCGAGGTTGAAGCCGGCGCGCACGAAACTGGTGGCCGACAGCGCGACGAACGCAAGGCTCGCCACGACGCGCAGGTCGAAGCGTGCCGCGTACTTGCCGACGAAAGGAGTCAGGATGATCGGCAAAATGCCGATCGGCGCAGTCGCAAGCCCGGCCCAGATCGGCGTGTAGCCGAGGTTGCGCTGCAACCACAGCGGGATCACCAGCGCGACCGAGAAAAACGCGGCATACGCCAGCACCAGTGCCAGCGTGCCGGTGGCGAAGTTGCGGTGGCGGAACAGCTTCAGGTCGACGATCGGGTCCTTGTCGGTCAGTTCCCAGATGAAGAACACCGCCAGCGCGATGGTCGCCACGATCGCCAGCACCACGATCTTCGTGGAGTTGAACCAGTCCTCGTCGTTGCCCAGGTCGAGCAGGATCTGCAGCGCGCCGACCCCCAGGACCAGTGTCGCCAGCCCCACATAGTCCATGCGCGGCTTGTCCAGCTTCTCCGGTCGCCCGTGCAGCTGGCGGCCGACGATCGCGCTGACGGCGATGCCGATCGGCACGTTGATGAAGAAGATCCATTCCCAGCTGTAGTTGTCGGTGATCCAGCCGCCCAGAATCGGGCCGGCGATCGGCGCGACCACGGTCACCATCGCCAGCAGCGCGATCGCCTGTCCGCGCTTGTGCGGCGGATAGATCGAGATCATCAGCGCCTGCGCGACCGGGTACATCGGGCCGGCGACGAATCCCTGCAGCGCGCGCGCCGCCACCAGCATGCCCATCGAGTTGGCCAGGCCGCACAGCAGCGAGGCCATGGCGAAGGCGAACGTCGCCCAGACGAACAGTCGGCGCTCGCCGAAGCGGCGCGTCATGAAGCCGGTCAACGGCAGCGCGATCGCGTTGCTGACCGCGAACGAGGTGATGACCCACACCGCCTGGTTGGAGCTGGCGCCCAGGTTGCCGGAAATGGTCGGCAGCGACACATTGGCGATGGTGATGTCCAGCACCTGCATGAACATCGCCATCGCGATGCCGATGGTCGCCAGCACGAGGTTCGGCGGCCGGAATCCCGGCATGTTCGCCGCGGTCGGCTTCGGACCTGCGCCGGCGTCGGTCGTGGTGGCGGACACGGAAGAAGTGCTGGTCGGTCAGCCGTGGCGGGCGAGGTTGGCCTGCACGATCTCGTGGATCAGCGCATCGGCCTGCGACAATTGCTTCGCATAGGCCTGGG
Source organism: Lysobacter sp. (assembly GCA_036676625.1). Classification (GTDB taxonomy): domain Bacteria; phylum Pseudomonadota; class Gammaproteobacteria; order Xanthomonadales; family Xanthomonadaceae; genus Cognatiluteimonas. Next base: position 12,069 of record JAKFCN010000005.1, read on the forward strand.
TGGACAGCACCGGCCTGGCGGGGGTGGCCAGCGGCAGCACGCGGCCGCCCTGGTCGCGCACGGTGACGTCCACCGACATGCTCATGCCCAGCCGCAACGGATGCTCGGCCAGTTGTTCCGGATCCAGCTCGATCCGCACCGGCACGCGCTGCACGATCTTGATCCAGTTGCCGCTCGCGTTCTGCGGCGGCAGCAGCGAGAACGCGCTGCCGGTGCCCAGGCCAAGGCTCGCCAGCTTGCCGGTGTATTCGACGTCGTCGCCGTACACGTCCGAAGTCAGCGTCACCGGTTGCCCGAGGCGCATCTTCGCCAGCTGGGTTTCCTTGAAGTTCGCCTCGACCCACGCTTGCTCCAGCGGGATCACGGTCATCAACGGCATGCCCGGTTGCACCCGCTGGCCCAGCTGCACGGTGCGCTGGGCGACGTAGCCGGTGACCGGCGCGACGATCGATGCGCGCTGCAGGTTGAGCCAGGCGGCGCGAAGTTGCGCGGCGGCGGCTTGCACCTGCGGCTGGCTGGCGACGGTGGTGGCGTCGACCAGCGCGCGGTTGCGCGACAGGGCGCCGCGCGAGGACGACAGTGCTGCCTGCGCCGCAGCGAGTTCGTCGCGTGCATGCGCAAGCTCCTCGGCCGAGACCGCGCCGCTGGCGACCAGCCCGGCGCGGCGGGCGACATCCGCCTGCGCTTTCTGCAGCGCCACCTGGCGCGAACGCAGGTCGGCCTGGCCGGCGTCGACCGTGCTGTACAGCCCGCGCACCTGGCGCACGGTGCCCGCAAGGTTGGCCCGGGCCTGCTCGAACGCGACCTGCGCATCGTTCGGGTCAAGCTGCACCAGCACCTGCCCGGCGACCACCTTCATGCCGTCCTCGGCATTGATCGCGACCACGGTGCCGCCGGCCTGCGGGGTGATGCTGACCAGGTTGCCCTGCACGTAGGCATCGTCGGTGTCCTGGTGCCAGCGGCCGGCCAGCAGGTACCACAGCGCCCATGCCGCCAGCGCCACCACCACCGCGGTGGCGAGGATGAGCAGGGCGCGCCTGCGCTTGCCGTTCTTCGCCGGCGCGGGCGCGTCGACGTTGGGATTGAGTTCGCTGGTCATGGCGTGGGGGCCTTGGCGAGGTGGTCGGTGTCGTGGGAAGGAACCGCGGGCAATGCGAGACCGCCGCCGAGCGCGCGGTCGAGGTCGACCACCGCCTGCAGGCGCTGCGCGCGCAGCGACGCGAGTTGCCGGTCGTACTGCAACAACGGCTGTTGCGCGACGAGCACGTCGAGCCGGTTGCCCAGGCCGGCGCCGTGGCGGTCGCTGGCGATGCGCCAGGCCGACTGCGCCGCGTCGCGCGCGCGGGTGGCCGCGGACAACTGCGCGTCCAGCGAGCGCACCGCCTGCAGTGCGTCGGCGACTTCGCGCAGCGCGCCGACCAGCGCCTGGTCGTAGGCAGCGACGGCAAGATCGTAGTCGGCATCGCTCTTCGCCAGTTGGCTGCGCAGGCCGCCGCCGTCGAAGATCGGCAGGCTCAGCGCCGGACCTCCGAAACCGAGCAGCGCATCGGCCCCGAACAGGTCGCTCAGGTTGGGCGCCGCGAGGCCGACGATCGCGTTGAGGTCGATGCTGGGCTTGAAGCTGGCCTTGCTGGCGTCGATGCCGCGCGCGGCGGCCTCGACGCGCCAGCGCGCCGCGACCACGTCGGCGCGATGCCCGAGCAGTTCGCTGGGCAGCGCCGCGGGGAGGCCGGGCGTGGTTGCATGCAGGCGCGGGCGCTGGATGTCGAGGCCGCGATCCGGGCCCTGGCCCAGCAGCGCAGCCAGCGCGTTGCGCAGCGCGTCGACCTGTTGCTGCGCGGCCCGCGCCTGCTGCTGCGCGGCGGCGGCCATGGCTTCGGACTGGCGCAGTTGCAGCTGGTTGTCGAGGCCCGCCGCGACCCGCTGCCGGGCCAGTCCGGCCAGCTGCGATGCGCGAGACTGTTCGCTGTTGGCGACGTCCAGCGCGTCGAAGGCGTGCGCCAGGCCGATGTAGGCGCTGGCCACGTTCGCCGCCAGCGTCAGCCGCGCGGCCTGCGCATCGACTTCGGCGGCGCGTGCCTGGCCGACCGCGGCCTCGTACTTCGCGCGCTTGCCGCCCCACAGGTCGGGCGCGTACTCGAAGTCCAGCATCAGCACCGTGCTCGCCTTGAGTTCGCCGCCCGCCGGCGGCTCGACCATGGTCTCGGGCAGCTGCACGCCGGTGTACTGCGCGCCCAGGCCGAGCGTCGGCTTGCGCATCGCGTCGGCAAGCCCGGCCTGCGCCCGGGCCTGGCGCGTGCGTGCGTCGGCGGCCTGCAGGTCCGGCGTTCCGGACAGCGCTTCGGCGACGAGTGCGTCCAGTTGCGGATCGCCAAAGGCCTGCCACCACGCCAGCGTGGGGAAGGTCGCAGCGCCATCGCCAGCGAGGCTGCGTCGTGCCACCAGGGAGTCCGCATCCATCGGCGTCGTCGCGGGTGCCAGTCCGTGGGTGCTCGCGCAGCCGCCAAGCAGCAACGCGATCGCGAGTGCGACAGGAACAGCGTTGGCGGCCTGCTGCGCGCGTCGCCGCAGCAGGCGTGGCATCGGGAGGGTCATGGGGTCAGGGGCGGGGAGTGGGGGAAAGGTTGTCGCGGACCCGCTCGAGCAGGCGTGTCAGTTGTTCGCGTTCCGCCTCGTCCATGCCGTGCATGGCGCGCTCGCGCACGCGCATGCCGCACTGGTTGATGTCCTGCCAGATGACGAGTCCGGCCGGGGTGAGGTGGATATGCAGCGCGCGCCGGTCGCTGGCGTCGGCCTCGCGGACGATGAGTCCGCGGGTCTCGAGCTTGTCGAGCAGGCGGGTCATGGCACCCGGATTGACGTCGGCCGCGCGGGCCAGGTCGGTGACGCTGGCGTAGCCTTCGGCCAGCTTCTTCAGGGTGATGTACTGGCTGAAGGTGAGGTCGTGGCCGAGGGCGTCCAGCTCCTCGGCCATGCGCGCCCACATGGCGTCGCGGACCTGGCGGAACATCAGGCCGAGGCTGGCGCCGCTGCAGGGCTGGGGAGGTGGGGTCTTCATCGGGGCGGCATCTTGCCGGCCCGGGCAATAGTTGTCAATGCAATTATTTCACGGGCAGACAAATCGCCCGATCGCCTACGCGACCCGGTGCAGCACCAGTTCCAGCACCGCCTTGCTGCCGAAGAACGCCAGCACCAGCAGCGCCATCGCCACCAGGGTCCAGCCGACCGCGGTGCGGCCGCGCCAGCCGCGCCGCCAGCGGCCCAGCAGCAATCCGCCGAACACCAGCCAGGACAGCACGCTGAGCACGGTCTTGTGCACCAGGTGCTGGGCCAGCAGGTCCTCGACGAACAGCATCCCGGTGAGCAGGGTGGCGGTGAGCAGCGCGAAGCCGACCGCGACGGTGCGGAACAGCAGTGCCTCGAGCTCGGTCAGGGGCGGCAGCGCGCGCCGCCAGCTGCCGAACTGGTGCCGGCGCAGGGCGCGGTCCTGCAGCCACAGCATCACCGCCAGCAGCGCGGCAACGGCCAGGGTGGCGTAGGCGAGCAGGGCGCACCAGGCATGCAGTTGCAGGCGCCAGTCCAGCGGTTCGGCGAGGTGGTGGCCGTAGCCGGCATAGGCGCCCAGCACCAGCGCCGCGAGCGGATACACCACCACGCCCAGCGCCGCCATGCGTCCGCTGGCGCCGAACAGGGTGGTCAGCATCGCCATGCCCAGCCCGACCAGCGACAGCGCCGCGAAGAAATGCATGTCGGCGCCGCCGGTATGGCGCCAGGCCAGCAAGTGCACGGTGGCGTGCAGGATCGCGGCGAAGGTCGCCGCCGCCAGCCAGCCCGCGGCATTCCCGCGTTCGCGCCGCAGGTCGACGAGCAGCAGGGCGAACGCCGCCAGGTACCCTGCGATTGAAAGGACGGCAAGGATCATCGGCAAAGTGTCGCACGATACCTCCAAGCTATAATCCACCATCAGTTTTCCCCCGGCATTCCCCCATGTTCGAATCCCTGACCCAGCGCCTCTCCGGCACCATCGAGCGCCTGCGCGGCCGCGGCCGCCTGACCGAATCCAACGTCAGCGAGGCCCTGCGCGAGGTGCGCATCGCGCTGCTGGAGGCGGACGTCGCGCTGCCGGTCGTGCAGGCGCTGATCCAGCGCATCAAGGTGCGCGCGGTCGGCCAGGAAGTATTGAAGTCGCTGACCCCGGGCCAGGCGCTGATCAAGGTCGTGCGCGACGAGCTGACCGCGGTGATGGGCTCGCAGGCGACCGACCTCAACCTCAACGTGCCGGCGCCGGCGGTGATCCTGATGGCCGGCCTGCAGGGCGCGGGCAAGACCACCACCGTGGCCAAGCTCGCCAGGCACCTGAAGGAACGGCGCAAGAAGAAGGTGATGGTGGTCAGCGCCGACGTCTATCGTCCCGCCGCGATCGAACAGCTGAAGACACTGGCGCAACAGGTCGACGTGCTGTTCTTCGCCTCGGATGCGTCGCAGAAGCCGGAAGCCATCGTCCGTGCCGCGATCGACGACGCACGCAAGTCCTACGTCGACGTGCTGATCGTCGACACCGCCGGCCGCACCAGCATCGACGACGCGATGATGGCCGAGATCAAGGCGCTGCACGCCGCGGTCAAGCCGGTCGAGACCTTGTTCGTGGTCGACGCGATGACCGGCCAGGACGCCGCGACCACGGCGAAGCACTTCAGCGAAGCGCTGCCGCTGACCGGCGTGGTGCTGACCAAGACCGACGGCGACGCCCGCGGCGGCGCCGCGTTGAGCGTGCGCTACATCACCGGCAAGCCGGTCAAGTTCATCGGTACCGGCGAGAAGACCGACGGCCTGGACGTGTTCCACCCCGAGCGCGTCGCCAGCCGCATCCTCGACATGGGCGACGTGCTGTCGCTGGTCGAGCAGGTCGAGCAGCAGGTCGACCAGGACAAGGCGAAGAAGCTCGCCGAGAAGGTCGCCAAGGGCAGGAAGTTCGACCTCAACGACATGCGCGACCAGCTCGAGCAGATGCAGAACATGGGCGGCCTGGCCGGGTTGATGGACAAGCTGCCGGGCATGGGCCAGATCCCGGACCACGTGAAGGCCCAGGTCACCGGCAGGGAAGTGCCGCGGATGGTCGCGATCATCAATTCGATGACGAAGAAGGAACGCCGCAATCCGGCGTTGCTGAACGGCTCGCGCCGGTCCCGGATCGCCAAGGGCTCCGGCCTGGCCCCGTCCGACGTCAACAAGCTGATGAAGCAGTACCAGCAGATGGAAAAGATGATGGCCAAGATGGGCCGCGGCGGCATGAAGGGCCTGATGCGGGGGATGCAGGGGATGATGGGCGGGGGCGGCTCGCCGTTCGGCCGCTGACCCTTCCACCGGAGCGGGAAATCCCTTTATAATTGCCGGCTTACCCTGCCATCCCGGCAGCTGGGCAACACCGAGTCAACCATGGTCAAGATCCGCCTTACCCGTGGCGGCGCCAAGAAGCGCCCCTTCTACCACGTCATCGTCACCGACAGCCGCAGCGCCCGCGACGGCCGCAACATCGAGCGCGTGGGTTTCTACAACCCGGTCGCCGCCGGCGCCGAGAAGCGCGTCGAGCTCAACGCCGAACGCATCCAGTACTGGATCGGCCAGGGCGCGCAGATGACCGACAAGGTTGCCGACCTGTTCAAACAGGATGCCAAGCAGAACGCGAAGCAGGCCGACACGGCCGCAGCGGCCTGATCGTGCGGGCCGCCGCCGGCGGCCCGTCCTTCGCAATGCAATCCCAGGCGTCGTCCGCCGCGCAGAAGTTGATCCTTCTGGGCCGGATCCACGGCGCCTTCGGCGTGCGTGGCGAACTGAAGCTGGAGTCGTTCACCGACCCCTTGCGCAGCATTCTCCGTTACCAGCCCTGGATCCTGCGCAGCCCGCAGGGTGTGGAGCGCGAGATGTCCGATGCGCGCGGCCGCGAGACCGCCAAGGGCATCGTCGCCACGTTTCCCGGCGTCGACGACCGCGATGCGGCCGACGCGTTGCGCGGCACGGAAGTCTGGGTGCCGCGTGCGGTGTTGCCGCCGCCGAAGCCCGGCGAGTACTACTGGGTCGACCTCGAGGGCCTGCGGGTGGTGAACCTGGAAGGCGCCGACTTCGGCACCGTCTCGCACCTGTTCGCCACCGGCGCCAACGATGTGCTGGTCGCGCATGGCGGCGCGTCCGGCGAAGGCCGCGAACGCATGATCCCGTTCCTCGAGCCCGACTACATCCGCTCCGTCGATTTCGAGGCCGGCGTGGTCACCGTCGACTGGGACGCGGAGTTCTGACCGGTGCGCATCGACGTCGTCAGCCTGTTCCCGGAATTCGTCGCCCAGCTCGCCGGCCACGGCGTCGTGGGGCGTGCGATCGAGCGCGACCTGCTGTCGCTGCACGGCTGGAACCCGCGCGATTACGCCGAGGGCAGCTATCGCCGGGTCGACGACCGCCCGTTCGGCGGCGGCCCCGGCATGGTGATGCTGATCGATCCGCTGTGCGCCTGCCTGGCTGCAGTGCGCGCAGCCGACCCGGCGCCGGCGCGGGTGGTCTACCTGACCCCGCAGGGCCGGCGCCTGGACCAGGCCAGGGTGCGCGAGCTGGCCGCGCGCGCGCGCCTGGTCCTGCTGTGCGGCCGCTACGAGGGCATCGACGAGCGGCTGGTGGCGGCCGAGGTCGACGAGGAGCTGTCGATCGGCGACTACGTCCTGTCCGGCGGCGAGCTGCCGGCGGCGGTGGTCGTGGATGCCGTGGCCCGGCTGCAGGAAGGCGCCCTCAACGACGCCGAATCCGCCACCCAGGACAGCTTCGACGAGGAGGGCCTGCTGGACTGCCCGCATTACACCCGGCCGGTCGAGCACCCGCTCGGGACGGTCCCGGAGGTGCTGCTCTCGGGCAACCATGCCGCGATCGCCCGCTGGCGCCGGCAGCAGGCCCTGGGCCGGACCTGGCTGCGGCGGCCGGACCTGGTCGACCGCGAGGCCCTGTCGCCGGCGGACCGGGCCCTGCTGGAGGCCTTCCTGCTGGATGACCACGGGGAAGAAATCCCGTTATAATGCGCGGCTTAGCTCCATCCACGCCAAGACGCGGGTCCACGTGCACTCGCGCTTAACAACAGCCGGCACCCTCCAGGCGACCGGCATTCCAACAGGCCTACACCCATGAACAAGCCCTCGCTCCACACGCTGCTGCAGAACTTCGAGACCGAACAGGTGCAGCGCGAGCTGCCGGCCTTCGGCCCCGGCGACACCGTCGTCGTCAACGTCAAGGTCAAGGAAGGCAACCGCGAGCGCGTCCAGGCCTACGAGGGCGTGGTCATCGCCAAGAAGAACGCGGGCCTGAACTCGGCCTTCACCGTGCGCAAGATCTCGCACGGCTTCGGCGTCGAGCGCGTGTTCCAGACCCACAGCGCGATCATCGACTCGGTCCAGGTCAAGCGCCGCGGCGCGGTGCGTGCGGGCAAGCTGTACTACCTGCGCGGCCTGGAAGGCAAGAAGGCGCGCATCAAGGAAGACCTCGCCGGCAACGCCAAGGCCAAGGCCGAAGCCGCTGCCGCCGCCGCTGCCGCCGAGTAATCCGCGCAGCGTGCAACCCGCGACGGCCGCCCCAGGGCGGCCGTCTGCATTTGGAGGCCGGCACATGACCCAGCAGCGAGGTGAATCGGAGCGGGATGCCGTTCGCCTCGACCTGTGGCTCTGGGCCGCGCGCTTCTACAAGACCCGCAGCCTGGCCCGGCATGCGGTCGAAACCGGCAAGGTCGAGGTCGACGGCCAGCGCGCGAAGCCGGCGCGCGTGCTGCGCGGCGGCGAAGCCTTGCGGATCGAGCGCGCCGGCGAGTGCTACGAAGCTACCGTGGTTGGCCTGAGCGGCAGTCGCGGCCCCGCCAGCGTGGCCCAGGCGCTCTATGCGGAGAGCGAGGAATCGCGCGCGCGCCGCGCCGAACTGCGAGCGCAGCGGGCCGCCGAACGCGCCGGCTACCACGCGCCCGAGCACAAGCCCGACAAGCGCGCCCGCCGCCTGATCAAGGCCCTGGGCGATATCGACGCGCTATGACGACAGCGTCTTGAGGCGGTAGAGTGCCTCGAGCGCCTGCTTCGGCGTGAGTTCGTCGGGCTCGATCGCGGCCAGCGCTTCGAGCGTGGCCGAAGCCGGCGAGAACAACCCGATCTGCTGCGGGGCATCCAGTGCCTGCGCGGTCATCGGCATGGTCGGCGCATCGCGGTTCTGCGCCTCCAGTTCCGCGAGCCGCGCGCGTGCCTGGCGCACGACGGTCTTCGGCAACCCGGCCAGCGCCGCGACCTGCAGGCCGAAGCTGCGGTCGGCAGGGCCCTCCTTGACCGCATGCATGAACACCAGCGATTCGTTGCCGGCCTGGTCGCGGTGCTCGACCGCATCCAGGTGCACGTTGGCGATGCCGCTGCCCGGCGTCGCCAATGCGGTCAGTTCGAAATAGTGGGTCGCGAACAGGGTGTAGCTGCGGTTGACCGCGGCCAGGTGGCGCGCGCAGGCGTCGGCCAGCGCGAGGCCGTCGTAGGTGGACGTGCCGCGCCCGATTTCGTCCATCAGCACCAGCGACTCGCTGGTGGCGTGGTGCAGGATGTAGCTGGTCTCGCTCATCTCGACCATGAAGGTCGACTGCCCGCGGGCGAGGTCGTCGCCGGCGCCGATGCGGGTGAGG
>JAKFCN010000006.1:0-2814 GCA_036676625.1 Lysobacter sp.
CGGATCGGCTGGCCGGTGACGTCGGCCATGATCTGGCACCACACGTCCGACTGCGCGCCCCCGCCCACGGCGGCGATGGTGCCGACGTCACGCCCGAGCAGGCGCGCGAAGGGCTCCAGCATCCAGCGCGTGTTCAGCGCCACGCCTTCGAGAAAGGCGCGGAAGATGTCTTCGCGCGAGTGTTCGAGCGACATGTTGAGCAGCCCGGCACGCAGGCACGGGTCGTCCACCGGCGTGCGCTCGCCGAGCAGCCAGGGCGTGTAGATCAGGCCGCGTGCGCCCGGCGGCACACGCGCGGCGATTCGGTTCAGCACCTCGTAGACGGCAGGGTGTTCCTCGTCGCTGGCCAGCTCGTCGGGGTGGTAGAGGATGCGGTCGCGCAGGAATGAGAGATTGGCGCCGGCCGTGGACTGAAGCGCCATCGCGAGGTAGCGCCCGTCCACCGCGCAGGGCACGGCGGCAATCTTGTGCCGCACGTCGGTCTTCATGAACGGCACGTGCGCGCCCAGCCACGACGAGGTGCCCAGGTACAGGTGCGTTTCGAAGTCGCCCACGGCCGCGCCCACGGCGACGGCCGAGTTGTCCACGGCGCCGGCGACGACCACGGTCTTCGGGTCCAGGCCCAGGGCCTGCACCACCTCCGGCACAACCGGGCCGAGCGTGTCGGTCGAGCGCACGATCTCCGGCAGCTTGGCTGCGTCGATGTCGAGCATGCGGACCAGCGCTGCGTCGTAGCGCACGTGGTGCGCGTCGCGGTTGTCGGTGACCCAGCTGGTGACGGCCGAATCCTGCGTGGCGCAGAAGCGGCCAGACAAGCGCAGGTTGAGATAGTCGAGCACGTTGAGGAACTTGTAGGTGCGCTCGTAGCGCAGCGGCTCCTCGTCGCGGATGTAGGCCATGTGGCCGGCCGAGTCGCGCCCCGACAAGGAGGGCGCGCCGCCGGTCAACCGCAACCAACGCCACAGCTTGAGCGGCCCATAACCTTCGATGCTCAGGACGCGCCCGCGCACGCGGCGCGCCATCGCCGCCGCGCCGCGCGAGTCGAGCCAGGTCATGGCGCGCCCGATCGCCTGGCCGTTGCGGTCGACGCACACCGTGCCTTCGGTCTGAGTCGAGCAGCACACCGCGACCACGCGCTGCCGCAGGCCGGCATCAGCGGCGAGGATCTCGCTGGCGCTTTCGAGAAAGGCCGCCCACCAGTCCTGCGGCTCTTGCTCGGCCAGGGCACCCTGCACGTGCAGTTTCACCGCACGGAACGCCCAGGCCTGCACCGTGCCGTCCAACGACACCAGGGCGCACTTGCAGCCCGAGGTGCCCAGGTCCACCGCGAGCACGAGGCGCGCGTCGGCCGGTGCGGGCCGGGTGTCCAGTGATGGGGTCATGTCAGAAAGTGCGCGCGACCGAGACCACGAGGCGACTGTTGTCCGTGGCGCGGGCCTTGTCGCCATCGAGTGCGATGTAGAGCTCACGCACCTTGGTGCGGGTGGTCATCCAGTCGGCGCTCCAGGTGAAGCCCCAGCGCTTGTGCGCGATGCCGATGGCAACGTCCGAGAAGTCCGCTTCCTTGAAGTTGGCGATCTTCTGGTAGCCGCCGTGCAGGTTCAGCGCGGTGGTCGGGTTCAGATCGATCTTGTAGCCCAGGTCGAACAGCCAGCTGCCGCGCGAGTTGTGGTCGCCGCGCGCATAACAGTCCAGCCCCGGCATGGGGTCGGCCATCAGCGACAACATGGTGCCGCACACGCCGCCGGTGTTGGCGCCGCGGTAGGTCTTGGAGATCACGTTCATGACGCGCGCCTCCAGCGCGCCGTAGCCGATCTCGGCCACGGCGAACGCGCTGTCGTATTTGGTGCGCCGCCAGTCCGTGGGCGCGCCGGTGCTCATGTCGAAACCGTGGGGCGCTTCGAACTGCGCGCCCGGGAAGAGCTCGGTGGCCAGGCCCACGCCGTAGTGCCAGCCTTCGGGGTCGCCAAAACGGTAGCCGCCGGCCAGCGTGACGCCCAGGCCTTCGCCGCTGAGAAACTGCTTCTTGCTCACCGTGGCGAACTCGGCCAGGCCGACCAGGCCGCTCTCGTGCGCGGCCTGCACGCTGAGCTTCGCGCCGGGTCGGTTGAACGAATCGGAGACGCCTCGGCTGCGTTGGTCGGAGCTGACTTTCAGCTCCGTGGTCACGGCGAAGCTGGCCGTTTCCTGGGCGAACGAGGGCACGGCGGCGCCGGCCAGCAAGCTGGCGATGGCCAGCGACAAGGGGCGGATCGGATGCATGGGAGTCTCCTTGGTGCGGTGGTTGGGGGGAACGGGAGGGGAAGCGCAGCGAACGGGATCAGGATTTGCAGACCGGCGCGGCGGGCAAGGTCGCCACGCGCTTGAGCTGTTCGGTCTGGCCCAGGATTTCCACGCCGACGAAGGCACGGATGCGCAGTTCGTCGGCCTGGGCGCGCACGACGCCCTTGTATTTCTTGTCGTCGCGCGGGTCGTAGACCCAGCCCTCGCGCCAGGCCTCCTTGTCGTAGCGCGCGAGTTGCGCGATGCGCACGCCGCAGGTGTCGGCCGGGGTGCCGGCGTCCTTGTCCCAGACGATGGTTCCGCACAGCGCGCCGGGCGCCTCGGCGCAGGGCGCGAAGCGGATCACCGCGTCGTTCTCCGCGGTCATCCACAAGCCCTTCGCGTCATCGGGTCCGGCGGCTTGCGCCGACACGGCCAGCGACCAGCAGACAACGGTGATCAGGCGGGTCAGGGTCTTCATGGCGTGCACCTTTCTTGCGTTAGGACAAGGATCGTTTAGGTAGTGATAGCTAGTATATAGTGATGACTATT
>JAKFCN010000007.1:0-30650 GCA_036676625.1 Lysobacter sp.
GCCGATCGGCAGGTAGCCGTGCACGGGGTCGTGCGCGGAGGTCTGGTCGGTGACGGCGTCCGGGCGCACGCCGCGGCGCACGAGTTCGGGCAGCACGTCGGCGGCGTTGCCGAGCAGCGCGATCGACTTCGCTTCGCTGGCCTGCGTGTACTTGGCGATGCGTGCGAGCGCGTCGCCGAGGTCGCTGGCCTGCTCGTCGACATAGCGGGTGCGCAGGCGCATGTCGATGCGGCTCTGCTGGCATTCGATGTTGAGGCTGCAGGCGCCGGCCAGGCTCGCGGCCAGCGGTTGCGCGCCGCCCATGCCGCCCAGGCCGGCGGTCAGGATCCACTTGCCGCCGAGGTTGCCGCGGTAATGCTGGCGGCCCATCTCGACGAAGGTCTCGTAGGTGCCCTGGACGATGCCCTGCGAGCCGATGTAGATCCAGCTGCCGGCCGTCATCTGGCCGTACATCATCAGCCCCTTCTTGTCGAGCTCGTTGAAGTGCTCCCAGGTGGCCCAGTGCGGCACCAGGTTGGAGTTGGCGATCAGCACGCGCGGGGCGTCGATGTGGGTCGGGAAGATGCCGACCGGCTTGCCGGACTGGACCAGCAGGGTCTCGTTGTCGCCGAGGGTCTTGAGCGATTCGATGATGGCGTCGTAGCAGGCCCAGTCGCGCGCGGCGCGGCCGATGCCGCCGTAGACCACCAGCTCGGCCGGGTTCTCCGCCACGTCCGGGTCCAGGTTGTTCTGGAGCATGCGGAACGGGGCTTCGGTGAGCCAGGATTTGCAGGTGAGCTGGGGGCCGCGGGGGGCGCGGATGTGGCGGGTGGGGTCGGTGCGGTTGGACATGGAGCGTTTGGCCTGCAGCGATGTGAAGGCCCGATTATGAACCAGCCTTCCGGGAAGGCCCCGCAGCACTCTTTGCATTGCAAAGTACTTGACGGCTGCAGCCCGTCCGGCCAAGAATCCGCCCATGAGCCGACCACTGCGCCAGGACCGACCCGAATCGCCGATCTCGCTGCACGAACGCGCGATGGACGATCTCCGCTTCATCCGCCGGACGATGGAACGCTCCGGCTCGTTCACCGCGGTGCCCGGCTGGGGCGGGGTCGCCATCGGCGCGATCGCGCTGGGCGCCGCATGGCTGGCCTCGCTGCAGGCGACGCCGATGGCATGGTTGCTGGTGTGGCTGGCGACCGCGGCGCTCGCCACGCTGGTCGCGGCCGGCACGCTGGCCTGGAAGGCGCGGCGCTTCGGCGCCCCGCTCGCCAGCGGGCCCGGGCGCAAGTTCCTGATGAGCTTCCTGCCACCGGTGGGCGTGGCCATGGCGCTGACGTTCGCGCTGTTCCCTTACGGCGCGCATGCGTTGCTGCCGGGGTTGTGGATGCTGGCCTACGGTGCGGCCGTGGTGTCGGCCGGCACGTTTTCGGTTGGCGCGGTGCCGTTGATGGGCATCGGGTTCATGTGGCTGGGTACGCTGGCGCTGGCGACGCCGGCCGCATGGGCGGATGCCTGGCTGGCGGCCGGGTTCGGCGGGCTGCACATCGGTTTCGGGCTGTGGATCGCGAGGCGCCACGGTGGCTAAGGCCCGGCCGGCGCGACGCGAGGCGGAGCCCGTCGTGAAAGGCGGCGCGGCCATGGCTCCGGGGTCGAAGCGCAAGCGCGCGCACGTCGACTCGGCGGTCGAACTCGATCGCGTCATCCACGAACGCGTGCGGCTCGCCATCGTCAGCGCACTGGCCGGCGCAACGTCGCTGACCTTCAACGAACTCAAGGCGCTGCTCGAGATCACCGACGGCAACCTCAGCGTGCACGCGCGGCGGTTGGAGGAAGCGGGCTTCGTGGCCTGCGACAAGACCTTCGTCGAGCGCGTGCCGCGCACCGAATACCGCCTGACCGCCGCCGGGCGCAAGGCGCTAGACGCCTACCTGGCGCACATGGAATCGCTGATCCAGCGCGTGCGCGAGGGCTGAGGAGACCAGCATGCGCGAGCTCGTCACCAACGCCATCGGTTACTGGGAGCCGCGCCGGATCCTCTACAACGCGGCGCTGCTCGCGGTGGTGGTGGCGATGTACTTCATCGATGCGGGAACGGTGCGACGGCCGTTTTCGTTCGAACTGCTGCAGCAGCTGTTCGTGTTCGCGGTGCTGGGCAACGTCGCCTATTGCGCCGTGTACCCGGCCGACCTGCTGTTGCAGTTCTCCGGCTTCCGCGACACCTGGCTGCGGGTGCGCTGGGGGTTGCTGCTGGTCGGGACGCTGTTCGGCGCGGTACTCGCCCATTTCATTTCGCGCGGGATCTTCTGGACGGGGAATTGAGCGTGGACAATCGCCGGATGCAGGCCCGGATCGGAGCAACGTACGCCGCTCCCGCAGGTGGGCGTAGAGTGACGGCCTCTTCCCGATGGAGCGCTGCCATGAAGTGGATCCTCCCCCTTGCCGCCGGACTGGTGTTCTCCGCGGCCGCCTTCGCGCAGGACGCACCTGCCGTCCCCGACTACGTCGCCGCGGCGGTGGCCGATCCGGCACGCGCCGAAGACGCGAAGGACGATGCCCGCCGGCACATCGCCGAGCTCGTCGCCTTCACCGAGGTGAAGCCCGGCGACAAGGTGCTCGAGCTGGTTCCGGGCAGCGGGTACTGGACGCGGGTCTTCAGCAAGGTGGTCGGCGCTGATGGCCACGTGTACGCGGCGGTGCCGGAACCGATGAAGAAGTACTCCGAAGAAACCATGACGCTGCCGGACAGCCTGCCCAACGTCGAAGTGCTGGTGCAGCCGGCCGCCGCGCTGGCGACGCCGGCGCAGGTGGACGTGGTGTTCACCGCGCAGAACTACCACGATTATCCGGATCCCTTCATGGGTCCGACCGATCCGGCGCTGCTCAACAAGGCGGTGTTCGCCGCGCTCAAGCCGGGCGGCACCTACATCGTGATCGACCATGCTGCGGAAGCGGGCTCGGGCCTGCGCGATACCGACACCCTGCATCGCATCGATGCCGCCCTGGTGAAACAGCAGGTCGAGGCCGCCGGCTTCGAATACGTCGGCGAGAGCGCTGTGCTGCGCAATCCCGCGGACGACCACAGCCTCAAGGTGTTCGACAAGGCGATCCGCGGCCACACCGACCAGTTCGCCTACAAGTTCCGCAAGCCGGCTGCGAACGCCACACAGCAGTGAGGTCGCAGGGGCGCGCCGACCGCGCGCGCCCCGCTTCCGCTCAGTGGACGACCGGCGACAGGTTGCGCAGCGAGGCCGGCAGGTCGCCGGTGCCGGCGGACTGGAGGTCTTGCTGCTGGATCGAGTAGCCGACACCGGCGCAACGCAGCTCCGGCTCGGTCCCGGCGGCACGCGCCTCGCGCTCGGCGCGCGCATTCTGCGCGGCGATCAGCCGCGATCCGGTGGTCTGCAGGCAATCGGCGGCGACGGCCGTGGTGTCGGCCGGGCCTTCCACCTTCGGGACCGGGCGATCCTGCGCACTGGCGGCGAAGGCCGCGGCGCACAACAGGCCGAATGACAGCAATCGTTTCATGGCAGGCCTCCCGGGAAGCAGGCGCCGCGCTTGCGGCGGCAAGCCACTTATACGCCTACCGGGACGGGCAATCCTGACGCGACGCCAACAGGTTCGCGATCTCGTCGGCAGGGGCGGGCACGGCTTCGTGCTTGGAGGCTGCCCCGCGGATTGTCATGGCGCGCACCTTATCATCGGGCCATGCACACCCGAATCCGCCATTTGGCATGCCTGTTCGCCCTGCTCCTCTCCGCCTGCGCGTCGCTGCCGCCGCCCGCGCCCGAGCGGCAGGCGCCCGTCCACCATGCCCCCGACCGGCAAGTCCTGCTGGTCTCCATCGACGGCCTGCGTGCGGACGCCATCGGCAGCGGCACCATGCCGACCCTGGATGCCTTGGCCGAGGCCGGCGTGCATGCGGCCTGGATGAATCCGTCCTATCCCACGCTGACCTTCCCGAACCACTACACGATGGTCACCGGGCTGCGGCCCGACCGCCACGGCATCGTCAACAACACCATGCGCGATCCGGTGCTGGGCCGGTTCTCGCTCGGCAACCGCGAGGCGGTCGAGGATCCGCGCTGGTGGGGCGGCAAACCGGTGTGGGTGACGCTGCAGGAGCACGGCGGGCACGCGGCCACCATGTTCTGGCCCGGTTCGGAAGCGCCGATCGCCGGCCGGCATCCCGATGACTGGCGCCGCTTCGACGGACAGGTGACGCCGGAAGCGCGCGTCGACCAGGTGCTCGCGTGGCTGGATCGCGATGGCTCGACGCGTCCGGAATTCGTGACCCTCTACTTCGACCAGGTCGATCACGAAGGGCACGCGTTCGGTCCCGGCTCGCCGCAGGCGCTCCAGGCCCAGGCCACGGTCGATGCCGCATTGGCGCGGCTGCTGTCCGGACTGCAGGCACGCGGACTGCGCGATCGCGTCGACCTGATCGTGGTCTCCGACCACGGCATGGCCGCGGTGCCGCCGGGCCAGCGCGAATACTTCGACGACTACCTGGCTGCGGCGGGATTGCCGATCACCGCGATCGACGTCGTCAGCCGCGGTGCGGCGGCAGGCGTCGCGCCGGCGGCAGGCAGCGACATCGCCGCGGTCGAGTCCGCACTGGTCGGACGCCATCCGCACGCGGAATGCTGGCGCAAGCAGGACCTGCCCGTGCGCTGGCATTACGGCGGCAACCCCCGCGTGCCGGCGATCGTGTGCCAGGCCGACGTCGGCTGGGCGCTGGTGACGCGCTCCTCCGGCCCGGGCAGGACCGGACGCGGCGGTGCGCATGGCTACGCGCCGGAAGCCCCGGAGATGCGCGCCGTATTCATCGCCGACGGTCCGCGCTTCGCCGACCGTGCCCGCCTGCCCGCATTCGACAACGTCGACGTCTACCCGCTGCTGATGCGCCTGCTCGGGGTGCCGGCGGAGCCGAACGACGGCGATCCTGGCACTTTCGACGACGTGCTTCTTTGATGTCCGAATCCGGCGAGTCAGGCGCCTGGAGCGGTGCTAGCCTGCGTCCATGGCCACCGCCGCCCCCATCGTCCACGACCCCGCCCTGCCCGCCCCGCGCGTCTGCGAGCAGGCACGGCTGAGCCGCGACCCGCGCTTCGACGGGCTGTTCTTCACCGCCGTGCGCAGCACCGGCATCTATTGCCGCCCGGTCTGCCCGGCGCCGACGCCGAAGCGCGAGAACGTCGCCTATTTCGGCAATGCCGCGGCGGCCGAGGCCGCCGGCTTCCGCCCCTGCCTGCGCTGCCGCCCGGAACTGTCGCCGCAGGACGGTGCCTGGCGCCGCGGCGACGCCGCGGTGGCGCGTGCGCTCAAGCTGATCGACGAGGGCCTGTTGTCGGAGCAACCGCTGGCGGCATTGGCCGAGCGCGTGAACCTGGGCGAGCGGCAATTGCGCCGCCTGTTCGTCGAACGCCTGGGTGCGCCACCGATCGGCGTGCACGGCACCCGTCGGCTGCTGTTCGCCAAGCAATTGCTGACCGAGACCACGCTGCCGATCACCGACATCGCACTCGCCGCCGGCTTCGGCAGCCTGCGCCGCTTCAACACCACCTTCCGCGAGGCCTACCGGATGGCGCCGCGCGACCTGCGCAAGCGCCCCGCGGCGCAGGCCGACGAAACCCTGGTGCTGCGCCTGGGCTACCGGCCGCCGTACGATTTCGCCGCGATGCTCGCGTTCCTGCGCGGCCGTGCGTTGCCCGGCGTGGAAATGGTCGACGACACCGGTTATGCGCGCGTGGTCGACATGGGCAGCGGTCGCGCACCCGGATGGCTGCGCGTTTCGGCCTGGCCGGAGGGCGAACACGCACTGAAACTCGAATTGCATGGCGCCGCGCCGGCGCAGCTGCTGGGCATCGTCAACCGCTTGCGGCGGATGTTCGACCTCGACGCGGATCCGCAGGCGATCGCCGCCGCGCTGTCGCAATCGCCACGCCTGCGCCCGCTGTTGCGGCGGCGCCCGGGCCTGCGCGTCCCCAGCGGCTGGGACGGCTTCGAGATCGCGGTGCGCGCGGTGATCGGGCAGCAGGTCAGCGTGGCGGCCGCGCGCACGGTGACGGCACGCCTGGCACAGCGTTACGGCCAGGCCTTGCCCACGCCTTTCGCGCCTGGCCTGGAGCATCTGTTCCCGGCGCCCGAGGCGCTGGTCGACGCCGACCTCACCGCGATCGGGTTGACCCGCGCGCGTGCAGCCACCGTGCGCACCATCGCCGAGGCGGTGCTCGACGGCCGCGTCGACTTCCGGCCGGAGCGCACGCTGGAAGATTTCGCCGCACGCTGGGTGGCGCTGCCGGGGATCGGCCCGTGGACCGCGCAATACATCGCCCTGCGCGCACTCGGCCACCCCGATGCATTCCCGGCCGAAGACCTGGTGCTGCAACGCGCGGCACCCGACGACGGCACCCGGCTCACCGCGAAGGCGCTCACCGCGCAGGCCGAGGCCTGGCGGCCGTGGCGTGCCTACGCCGTGATCCAGTTGTGGCGCGATTCCATGGAGGCAACATGAGCAACACTGTCCACTACACCCACATCGACAGCCCGGTCGGGCCCTTGCTGCTCGCCGCCGACGACGAGGGCCTGCGCCTGGTCGAGTTCGAGTCGCCGAAGCATCCGGCGAAGGTCGGCGACGACTGGCAGCCGGGCGGCAATGCCGTGCTGGCCGAAGCGACCCGGCAACTCGGCGAATACTTCGCCGGCGCCCGCCGCGGCTTCGACCTGCCGCTCTCGCCGCAGGGCACCGAGTTCCAGCGCAGCGTGTGGTGGAAGCTCGCCGACATCCCCTACGGCGAGACCATCAGCTACGCGCAGCTCGCATCGCGGGTCGGCAAGCCCAGCGCGACCCGCGCGGTCGGCGCCGCCAACGGCCGCAACCCGCTGCCGATCGTGTTGCCCTGCCACCGCGTGATCGGCGCCGACGGCAGCCTCACCGGCTTCGGCGGCGGCTTGCCGACCAAGCAGTTCCTGCTCGCGCTCGAAGGCGCGTTGCCCGATTCATTGTTGTAGGAGCTTGGCGATTGCCTGGCGGTAGCGCGCGGCAATCGAATCGCGATCGCGATGCCGCCCTTCGGCGACGACGCGTTCGCCGGCCACGTGCACTTCACGCACCAGGTTGCGGTTGCCGCTGAAGATCCAGCGGTCGACGATGTCATCGGCGGCCGCACCGGCGAGCTGCGGCGCGTCGTCATCGAGCAGTACCCAATCTTCGCTGCTGTTGTCACCGGTGGCATTGCCGGCACTGGCCAGCACACCCTGCAGCAATGTCTTGCCGACGCTCGGCGAATCCGCGCGCACCGCGATGTTGCGGTGGTGCGTCGCCAGCCGTTGGCCGTATTCGAGCCAGCGCAGTTCTTCCACCGGCGACACCGAGATCTGCGAGTCCGAGCCGATGCCGAAGGCACCACCGGCCGCAAGGAAGTCGCGCAGCGGGAACAGCCCATCGCCGAGGTTCGCCTCGGTGGTCGGGCAGATCGCGACGGTGGCGCCGCTGCGGGCGATGCCCTGCACTTCCGCGGGCTCCAGGTGGGTCGCGTGCACCAGGGTCCAGCGCGGATCGACCTGCGCGTTGGCCAGCAGCCATTCCACCGGGCGCGCACCGCGCAGGGCGAGGCAGTCCTGGACCTCGCCGATCTGCTCGGCGATGTGGATGTGCACCGGCATGTCGCGCGGCAACGCCGCCAGTACCGCGTGCATCGCATCGACCGGCACGGCGCGCAGGCTGTGCAGCGCGCAGCCAACGCGCAATGCGTCGTCCTGGTCCCGGCGCAGGGCATCGGTGAGCGCGAGGAAGCCATCGACGTCGTGGCCGAAGCGTCGCTGGCGCTCGCCCAGCGCGCGGCCGTCGAAACCGCCGCTCATGTACAGCACCGGCAGCAGGGTCAGGCGGATGCCGGTTTCGCGCGCGGCCGCGATCAGCGCGCGCGACATCGCCGCCGGATCCGCATACGGGTTGCCGTCCGGCGCATGGTGCAGGTAATGGAACTCGCAGACCGTGGTGTAGCCGGCCTCCAGCATCTCCACGTACAGCTGCGCGGCGACCGCCTGCAGCGTGCCTGGATCGAAGCGCGCGGCCATGCGGTACATGGTCTCCCGCCAGGTCCAGAACGAATCCTCGGGGTTGGTCTGGCGTTCGGCCATGCCCGCCATCGCGCGCTGGAACGCGTGCGAATGCAGGTTGGCGATGCCCGGCAGGCGCCAGCCGGCGGGGGTTCGGGTCACGCGGGCGGCGGCGTCCTGCATGCGGCCATTCTCGCCTGCCGCCCGCGCCAATGCGAGAATCGGGGCATGGGCGCGGATACGAACATCTGGGACGGGCTGGCGACAGGCGTTTCGCTGGCCACGCTGGACGCCGACGCGGGCTACGGGCCGATCGAGGACGGCGCCCTGGGCTGGCGCGACGGACTGCTCACCTACGCAGGGCCGCGCAGCGGTTTGCCCGAGGGTGTCGTGGCGGCAACGACCCGCGATTTCGGCGGCGGCTGGATCACCCCGGGGCTGGTCGACTGCCATACCCACCTGGTATTCGCAGGCGACCGTGCCGGCGAGTTCGAACTGCGCCTGCAGGGCGCCAGCTACGAAGCCATCGCCCGCGCCGGCGGCGGCATCCTCTCCACCGTGCACGCGGTGCGGGCGGCCAGCGAAGACGAGCTGCTGGCGCAGTCGCTGCCGCGCGCGCGGGCGCTGTTGCGCGACGGCGCCACCACGCTCGAGATCAAGTCGGGCTACGGCCTGGACTTCGCCAACGAGCGCAAGATGCTGCGGGTCGCGCGCCGCATCGGCAGCGAGCTCGGCATCGGCGTGCGCACCACCTTCCTCGGCGCGCATGCGTTGCCGCCGGAATTCGCCGAAGACGCCGACGGCTACATCGCCGCGGCGATCGACTGGCTGCTGCAGTTGCATGAGGAAGGGCTGGTCGACGCGGTGGATGCGTTCTGCGAGGGCATCGGCTTCAGTCCGGCGCAGACGCGGCGCATGTTCGAGGCCGCGCGCCTGCTCGGACTGCCGGTGAAGCTGCACGCCGACCAGCTCAGCGACCTCGAGGGTGCGGCGCTGGTGGCGGGATTCGAAGGCCTGTCGGCCGACCATATCGAGCACACCTCCGAGAACGGCGTGCGCGCGATGGCGGCCGCGGGCACGGTGGCCGTGCTGCTGCCCGGGGCTTTCCACGTATTGCGCGAGACGACATTGCCGCCGCTGGACGCGTTGCGCACGCACGGCGTGCCGATGGCGGTGGCGACCGATTGCAATCCGGGCACCTCGCCGTTGCAGTCGCTGCGCCAGGCGATGCAGCTGGCGTGTGCCCACTTCCGGCTGACTCCGGAGGAAGCGTTGCGCGGGGCCACCGTGCACGCGGCACGCGCGCTGGGCTTGGAGGATCGTGGCGTGCTGCGCGCGGGCATGCGCGCCGACTTCGTGCACTGGCAGGTCAATCGCCCTGCCGAACTCTGCTACTGGCTCGGCGGCAACCTCGCGAACGCGGTGTTCGCCGGCGGGCGTCGCGTGGCCTGAGTCGCGTGGCCCAAAAACGACGAGAGCCGAGCATGGCCCGGCTCTACAGGTCGCACTGTGTTGCTGGTTACTTGGCGGCGGCTTTCTTCGCGACGGTCTTCTTCGCCGGGGCCTTGGCCACCGTCTTGGTCGCGGTCTTCTTCACTACCGGCGCGGTTGCCACGCCAGCGGCCTTGGTCGCGACGTGCGAACGGGCATTGCCGTAGCTGGAGTTGTAGCGCTTGCCCTTGGCGGTCTTGCGGTCGCCCTTGCCCATGTCGTACTCCTGGAAAACGCCGATTTTAACCTAGTTCGATTTAACCCAGTTCGATTTGGCCGGGGACCGGCTAGTGCGCGCAGGTCGCGTCGTGGACGTGGCCGTGGTTGAGGCGCAGGTTGGCCAGGTGCGCGAGGCCGACCAGGGTGCCGCCGAGGGTCATCACCACCGCATGCGGCACCAGCGCGTGGTGCAACGGGGCATAGCCGACGCCCAGCCACAACGCACCCAGGCCCGGCAGCAGCAGCCAGAGGGCGCGCACCGCGCGATGGCGGCGGTAACCCCAGACCAGGGTGAACAGCCCCAGCAGGGTCGCGAACACCACGAAGCCTTCCTCGAAACCATCGCCCAGCCAGGCCGCGATCCCGAGCGAGGGCAGCAGCGCGATGACCAGCGGCAGCAGCGCGCAGTGGATGGCGCACACCAGCGAGCCGGTCGCGCCGAGGCGATCGAGCAGGGGCGTCGGTGTGTGGGGGACGTTCATTACGTTATATAGTAACAAACAAGATGCCGACGGCGTGAAGTCAGCGGCGCAAGGACGGCAGCGCCTGGGCGGCCAGGGCCACGGCTGCCAGGGTCCACACGATCATGGCGCCGCTGGGCAGGTCCAGCACCGCCGAGAGCGCCAGCCCGGCGACGTAACCGACGACCCCGATCGCGTACGCCACCCCGACCTGGCCCCTGCCCTTCATCGCAGTCGTGGCCAGCGCGGGCACGATCAGGCTGGCGAACACCAGGTACACGCCGACCAGCTGCACCGACACCGTGATCGCCAGCGCGAACAGGCCGTAGAACCAGACTCCCGCGAGCTGTCCCTTGCGCCACCACAGCACGCCGAGCAGCGCCGCCGACAGCACGGCCGGCAGGATGAGCTGCGAATAGCTCACCCACAGGATCTGCCCGACCAGCAGGTCCTTCAGGTGCTCGCCACCCTGCGGATTGTTGGCCAGCAACAGCAGGCCGCCGGTGGCGGCGAGCACGAACAGGGTGCCGATCAACGGTTCCTGGCGCTCCGGCCAGCGCCTGTCGGTCCATGCCAGCAGCCCGGCTCCGGCCAGCGCGGCAACCGCGGCTGCGGCCTGCGCGCCATAGCCATGCTCGTCGACGCTCAGGTACTGCGCCAGGATCACGCCGAGGCCGGCGATCTGCGCGATCGCCAGGTCGATGAAGATGATCCCGCGCGACAGCACCTGCCGTCCCAACGGCACGTGCGTGGACAGCACGATCAAGCCGGCGACGCAGGCCGGACCGAGGATCGCGAGATCCAGGCCATCCCAGTTGAGCATCACTTCGCTACCGCCAGCAGCCTGGCGATGGTGGAATCGAACAGCCCGAACAGGTCCTTGGACTGCGCATCGCCACCGACGGTGAACGGCAATGTCACTGCCGGCACCCCGGTGCGGTCGCTGAGCCAGGCGGCCGGCTTCGCATCCTGGTAGGCGGCGCGGACGATCGCGAGCGTGTTCGAATTTTTCGTGGTCGCCACCAGCTGCGACATGTGCGCCGCGGTCGGCGGCACGCCGGGCCTGGGCTCGAGCGCGCCGATCTCGCGCATGCCCAGCCAATCCCACAGGTAGACCCAGCTGATGTGGTGCACCACCACCTTGCGACCGGCGAGCGGCGCGGCCTCCGCTTTCCACTTCACCATCGCCGCAAGCCAGCGCTTCTCGAAATCGGCGCCGCGCTGCCGGTAGGTGGCGGCGTTGGCCGGATCGAGTTGCGCCAGGCGGTCGTCGAGCCTGCGCGCGACGATCAGCACGCGGCGCGGATCCATCTGGATGTGCGGATTGCCTTCGGGATGCACGTCGCCGTTGGCGCGGTCGAGCGCG
This sequence comes from Lysobacter sp., assembly GCA_036676625.1. GTDB lineage: Bacteria > Pseudomonadota > Gammaproteobacteria > Xanthomonadales > Xanthomonadaceae > Cognatiluteimonas. Next base: position 11,581 of record JAKFCN010000007.1, read on the forward strand.
GTCGGCTTTTCGAGGGTCTTCACCTGCGAGGCGGCCATGAACGAACCGGCGCCCGAAGCGACTCTGGTATTGCCGGACTGGCGCAACAGCTGCGGCAACCAGCCGATCTCGAGTTCGGCGCCGGTGCACACCAGCAAGTCCGCGCTGCGCGCCTTGGCGATCAGGCTGGGCTTGGCCTCGATCACGTGCACGTCCTGCAACGCGGTGGTGGCGACGTCGAGATCGACCTTGTCGCCGGCGAGCTCGGTGACCAGCGCGCCCCACTCCGGCTCGCAGGCGAACACCTTCAGCTTCGCCTGCGCCGGCGTGGAGACCAGCGCGGCAAGCAGCAATGCGGGAACGACAAGCAGTTTCATGGGCAGGATCCTCAGAACTTGTGCGCGCCGTGCGCGCCCAGGCTGGTCTGGTATTGCAGGGTGATGGCGTTGTCGGCGTCACCGGCGTTGGGTCGTTCGCGGCTGAGCTGCAGGCGCACCAGGCTGAACTCGCTGTTGCGCCAGGTGAGCTCGGCCGAATGGCGATCGGGATCGAAGGCACTCGCGAACGGACCTTCGTTGTCCGCCCACAACCTGTCGTAGCGGTAGCCGACGTCCCAGGTGCGGTTGAGGCGGTACACGGTCTCGAGGTAGGCGCCGCGGCGCTTGCCGACCCACGGCATCACGATGCTTGCGTCGTCCGGGTCGATGTACATACCGTCGCGGTCGTCGAGCAAATATTCGCCGCGCACGGTGATGCCACCGTCCTTGAAGTTGCCGTGCGGCGCCCATTTCCAGGTGCCGTCGGCGACGTACACGGTCGCATCGCCGTTGAAGCCGTCCTCGCCGCCGGCGGTCTTCGCCTTCAGCATCGAGACGCCGGCGAGCCATTCGTTCTCGCTGCCGACGCTGCCGCCGGTGTGCGCGAACAACGTGCGCGTACCGAGTCCACCGTCCTGCGCGCCGCCGCTGGGGTAGGACTGCCCGCGGAAGACTTCGCCGCCGAACTCCAGGTAGGTCGAAGTCGGCGCCACCCAGCGCACCTGCACGCCGTCGTCGCCGTACTGGCCGTCGAGGAACGCTTGGTACGCCAGCGGCCGGTCGAAGAAGCTGTCGGTGTGCGCGTGATGGCTGTTGAGGTAGCCGATGTTGGAGAAGAAGCGGCCGGCGCGAACGGCCAGCCCCCCGGGCAACGCGGTGGTATCGACGTAGGCTTCCTCGACGCCGAGATGGTCCTCGCCATCCTCGCTCTCCACCGCCAGGGTCAGCTGGCCGTAGAACTTGTCGTCGATGTTGGCGGCGAAGGAGATTTCGCTCTCGCCGAGCGAGAAGCCCCTGGCGTCGCTGTCGAGCGAATGGTGCGACGCGCTGCCGTTGAGGATGATGCTGATCGCCGGGTTGAAGGCATTGCCGCCGCCGCTCACGCTGCTGCCGGATTGCGCAGGTTGTGGCGCGATGGCGGCGCCTTCGGCAGTGCCGGCCTCGGGAGTGGCGGCGAGCGCTTCGAATTCGTCCACGGGCGCCGCTTGCGCGGGTGTCGGCGCCGGCGTGCCCGCCTGTGCGGCCAGCACCTGCTGCAACTGCGCCTCGAGCGCCTGGATGCGGGCTTCCAGCGCGGCGATGCGCTGGGCTTCGGTCTGCTGTGGGGCTTGGCTTTGCGGCGCGGCGAGGGCCGGCGCGGAACACAGGGCGGCCAGCACGGCCAGGCCCAACAAGGACTTCCTCATGACGCTCCAGAGCGGGTTGCAAGCAAGTAAGTTATAACATAACACTCACAACCGCCCGGTCAACATGACCGATGGCACCCCCTACCCCCTACATTCCCTCGCTGCAGCGGGCGCAGAGGCCGTGGACTTCCAGGGTCTGCGCCTGCGGCACGAAGCCCAGGGCACGGGCGCGCTCGTCGAGCGCGGCGACCACGGCCTTGTCTTCCAGCTCGACCGCCGAATGGCAGTGGTCGCAGATCAGGAACGGCACCGAGTGCTGCGCGGTGCTCGGGTGATGGCAGGCAACGAACGCATTGACCGATTCGAGCTTGTGGATGAAGCCGTTGGCGAGCAGGAAGTCGAGCGCGCGATAGACCGTGGGCGGCGCGGCCGCGCCGGCGCCCTCGCTGTCGCTGCTGTTGCCCAGCCTGATCTGCTCGAGCAGGTCGTAGGCCTTGACCGGCTTGCCGGCCTCCGCGACCAGGCCGAGCACGCGCGCGCGGATCGGCGTCAGCCGCAGCCCGCGCTCCTGGCACGCAGCCTCGACCGCGGTCACGAACGCGCTGGCGTCCTCGACGTGGTGATTGGGATCGATGCAACTGGAGCGGTGAATGGTCAAGGGTAAAGAGTGCCGGACTGGATGGCCCCACTTTACTATTCACAGCGCCGCAGGCGCGACTTCACTCTTTACCCAAAAGCGCCAGCGCCGCGTCGATCCGCGCCAGCGCCTCGCCCTGCCCCGCCAGGTACACGGTGTGGGCGATGTCCGGGCTGACCTGGGTGCCGGTGATCGCGACGCGCAACGGCTGCGCCACCTTGCCCATGCCCAGCCCCAGCGCCTCCGCGGTGGCGTGCAGCGCGGCACCGACGCCCTCCACGGTCCAGTCGGCCAGTGCGGCCAGGCGCGCGCGCGCGTCCATGAGCGGGATACGCGCTTCCGGCTTGAAGTGCTTCGCCACCGCGGCTTCGTCGTATCGGGTGAGTGGCTGGTACCAGACCGCAGCGCGCTCCGCCATGTCCTTCAGCGTCTGCACCCGGTCGCGCAGCGCCACCACCACGTCGGCCGGCGCCGGTCCATGTGCAAGGTCGTAACCGGCCGCGCGCAGGTACCAGTCCAGGTGCTTCGCCACGTCCGCGGGATCGTCGCCCTTCAGGTACTGCTGGTTGAGCCATCCGAGCTTGGCCATGTCCAGTCGCGCGGCCTTGGCGTTGACGCCCTCGAGGTCGAACAGCGACTGCATTTCGGCGATCGTGAAGATCTCCTGGTCGCCGTGCGACCAGCCCAGCCGCACCAGGTAGTTCAGCAGCGCATGCGGCAGGTAGCCGGCGTCGCGGTACTGCATCACGTCGGCGGCACCGGTGCGCTTGGAGAGCTTGGCGCCGTGCTCGTCGAGGATCATGGGCAAGTGCGCGAAGGCCGGTACTTCCGCACCGAGCGCCTGGTAGATGTTGATCTGCCGCGGGGTATTGTTGACGTGGTCGTCGCCGCGCACCACGTCGGTGATGCGCATGTCGATGTCGTCGACCACGACCGCGAAGTTGTAGGTGGCGTAGCCGTCGGAGCGGAAGATCACCAGGTCGTCGAGTTCGGCGTTGGCGATCTCGATCCGACCCTTGACCTTGTCGTCCCACGCGACCACGCCATCGAGCGGGTTGCGGAAACGGATCACGCGGTTGGGATCGTCGCGGTAACCGGCATCCGCGTCGCGGTAGGCGCCGTTGTAGCGCGGTTTCTCGTGCGCCGCCATCGCCGCCTCGCGCATCGCCTCGAGGTCCTCGCGGGTCTCGTAGGCGTAATAGGCATGACCGGCGGCGACCAGCTGTTCAGCGGCCTCGCGGTAACGGTCGAGGCGCTGGGTCTGGTAGATCGGGCCTTCGTCGTAGTCCAGGCCGAGCCAGTCCATCGCCTCCAGGATCGCGTCGATCGCGGCCTGGGTGCTGCGCTCGCGGTCGGTGTCCTCGATCCGCAGGATGAACTGTCCGCCGCGGCGGCGCGCCTCCAGCCAGCAGTACAGCGCGGTGCGCGCGCCACCGATGTGCAGGTAGCCGGTCGGGCTGGGAGCGAAGCGGGTGCGGCAGGTCATGGCGGGACCGGAAGGAGGAATCCGGCGATTTTACCCGTCTACAATGGGAAGGATGACCACGCTCTTCATTTCCGACCTGCACCTGGATCCGGAGCGGCCGGCGATCACCGAACTGTTCGGCCGCTTCGTCGACGAGGAGGCGCGCCGCGCGGATGCGCTGTACATCCTCGGCGACCTGTTCGAGGCCTGGGTCGGCGACGACGATCCCTCGGAAACCGGCGCGTTCGTGGCCGGCCGCCTGCGTGCACTGCGCGATTCCGGCGTACCGGTGCACTTCATCCGAGGCAACCGCGATTTCCTGCTCGGCGATGCCTACGCGCGTCGCGCCGGGATGGAGATCCTGCCCGATCCGGCCGTGGTGGTGCTCGACGGAAAACCGGCGCTGCTGATGCACGGCGACCTGCTGTGCAGCGACGACACCGCCTACCAGGCCTTCCGCGCGCAGACCCGCGATCCGGCCTGGCAGGCGCAATTCCTGGCCCAGCCGCTGGCTGCGCGGCTGGCGTTCGCGCAGCAGGCGCGCGCCGCGAGCCAGGCGCACCAGTCGGGATTGCAGGCGCAGGGCGCGATGGAAGCGATCACCGACGCCGCGCCGGCCACGGTCGAGGAAACCTTCGCCCGCTACGGCATCGACCGCATCATCCACGGCCACACCCATCGGCCGAAGGTGCACGACACCGCGGGCGGCACCCGCATCGTGCTGGGCGACTGGTACGAGCAGGGTTCGGTACTGCGCGTAGACGGCGACCGTTTCGCGCTGTCGACGCTATAGCGGCTCGGCGCAGCCTTTGTAGGTGGCGCCGCGATAGATGAAGGTCGCGTTGTAGGCATGCGTGCGGTCGGACATGCCGTCGCTGCATTCGCCGGGCGTGACCCCCAAGTGGAACTCGCCGCCTTCGCCCCGGCCCAGGATCACGGTGCCGACCAGCGACGGCACCCGACGCCCTTGCAGGCGAATGCCGGTCTGGTCCTCCGGCGTCTTGAACACCAGCGTGCCGCCGCGCGCCTCCACGCTCCAGAACGGCTCGTTGCCGAACGCGTGCCAGCCCTCGCCCGACCGCACCGGCTGGCTGCAGGCCGCCACGGCCAGCAACGCCAGCAACACCGGAAGCACCTGGGACATCACGCGCATGGCCATCTCCAGCGAAGGGCGAGGCGACGATAAGGGGCGCCGCGTCAGGAACCGGTGAGCGCGTCCGCCTCGAGCGAGGCCAGCTCCCCCGGGTCGAAGCCCGCGGCAAGCCGTGCATCGACATTGAACGGCCCGCGCAGCACACCGCCCGCATGCGCGTGCAGGAGTTCGCGGAACCGCGGCGCCGGGTCGACGCCGGCGCGCTCGCAGTGCCAGCGATACCAGCGCGAACCGGCGGCGACGTGCGCGACTTCCTCGCGCAGGATGAGTTCCAGGATACCGACGGTGGCCTCGTCGCCGAGCTGCCGCAGCTTCACGATCATGCCCGGGGTCACGTCGAGCCCGCGCGCCTCCAGCACCCGCGGCACCAGCGCCATCCGTGCCAGGCCATCGTGCGCGGTCTTCTCCGCCATCTCCCACAGGCCGTTGTGGGCGTCGAAGTCGCCGTAGTCGTGGCCGAACTCCCGCAGGCGAGTGCGCAGCAGGGTGAAGTGGCGCGCTTCGTCGGCGGCGACGCCGACCCAGTCGGCGTAGTACTCGCGTGGAAGCCCGCGGAACCGGTAGACCGCGTCCCAGGCCAGGTCGATGGCGTTGAACTCGATGTGCGCGACCGCGTGGATGAAGGCCGCGCGGCCCTCGTCGCTGCCGAAGCCGCGGCGCGGCAGCTCGCGCGGTGGCACCAGGCGCGGACGCGGGGGGCGGCCCGGCATGACGATGGGTCGCGGTGCCGGCGCATCGTCGGGAATCGCAAGCTCACCGCGCGCGAAGGCTTGCGCGGCCGCTGCCGTCGCGGCGACCTTGGCGTCCGGAGTGGCGGCAGCGAGACAGCTGCTTGCCGCTTCGAACAGGGAAGAAGACAGCCGAGCATGGCTCGGCTCTACGGGGTGGGTCACACCGCGCGGCGGGATTTCTTGGCGTCGTCGGAGCGCAGTTGCTGGATGCGCTCGAAGTAGCCGGGTTCGACGCCGGTGACGTACTCGCCGTTGAAGCAGGAGGAGTCGAACCGGTCGATGATGTGCTTCGGCCCGGACACCGCTTCTTCCAGGTCCTTGAGGTCCTGGTAGATCAGCCAGTCGCAGCCGAGCAGCTGCTGCACTTCGTCCTCGCTGCGGCCGTGCGCGACCAGCTCCTCCGCCGAGGGCATGTCGATGCCGTAGATGTTGGGATACCGCACCGGCGGCGCGGCCGAGGCCAGGTACACCTTGCGCGCGCCGGCGTCGCGCGCCATCTGCACGATCTGCTTCGAGGTGGTGCCGCGCACGATCGAATCGTCGACCAGCAGCACCACCCGGTCCTTGAACTCCAGCGGGATCGGGTTGAGCTTGCGCTTCACCGACTTCGCGCGCTCGCCCTGCCCCGGCATGATGAAGGTGCGGCCGACATAACGGTTCTTGATGAAGCCCTCCCGGTACTTCACCCCGAGCAGGCTGGCGATCTCCAGCGCGGCATCGCGCGAGGTGTCCGGAATCGGGATCACCACGTCGATGTCGTGGTCCGGGCGCAGCCGCTGGATCTTCTCGCCCAGCTTGACGCCCATGCGCATGCGCGCCTTGTGCACCGAGACGTCGTCCATCATCGAGTCGGGGCGGGCGAAGTACACGAACTCGAAGATGCACGGCGCATGCTGCTGCGCCGGCGCGCACTGGCGGGTGAACAGCTCGCCGCGCGCGGTCACCACCACCGCCTCGCCCGGCGCGACATCGCGCAGGCGTTCGAAGCCGAGGATGTCCAGCGCGACCGACTCGGAGGCGACCGCATATTCGTCGCCGCCGCCGGTGTTGCGCTTGCCCAGCACCAGCGGACGGATCCCGTGCGGATCGCGGAACGCGACCAGCCCCAGGCCCAGCACCGTGGTCACCACCGCATAGCCGCCCTTGGCGCGGCGGTTCACGCCTTCCACCGCACGGAACGCGGACTCCGGCGTCAGCGCCTTCTGCATGTCCAGTTCGTGCGCGAACACGTTGAGCAGCACTTCCGAATCCGACTCGGTGTTGACGTTGCGGCGATCCTGCTCGAACACCTCGCGGCGCAGCGCGTCGGTGTTGACCAGGTTGCCGTTGTGCGCGAGCGCAATGCCGTACGGCGAGTTGACGTAGAACGGTTGCGCCTCGTCGTTGCCCTCGGAACCGGCGGTCGGGTAGCGGCAATGGGCGATCCCGAACCGGCCTTCCAGCAGGCGCATCGACTTCACGTCGAACACGTCGCGCACCAGGCCGTTGCCCTTGTGCACGCGCAGGTGCGAGCCGTCGGCGGTGGCGATGCCGGCGGCGTCCTGGCCACGGTGCTGCAGCACGGTCAGGCCGTCGTACAGCTGGGCCGCGACGTCCTGCGTCGACACGATGCCGATGATGCCGCACATGTTCAGTGACTCCCGAAATCGACCCGTTGCGCTGCCCATTCCGGCAGCCATCCGCGCAACCATTGTGCGCCCGGCAGCAGCACCGGAACCACCTGCGACTGCCGCCAGCCCGGCTCGCGCGGCATGCCGGTGAAACCCATCATCAACACCAGCATGCAGGCGACGAAACCGCCGCGGACCAGGCCCAGCGCCAGTCCCAGCGCGCGGTCCATGCCCGACAGCCCGATCGCGTGCACCAGCTTGCGCACCAGCCAGCCGACCACGCCCACGAACAGAAGCACGCACAGGAAGCTGAGGCCGTAGCCCGCGAGCAACTGACCGGCGCTCGGAGTACCGCCGCCGGCCAACAGCAGCGCCACGCGTGCGCCGAAATGGAACGATGCCCAGCCCGCGAGCAGCCAGGCCAGCAGCGAAGCCAGCACGCCGATGAAACCGCGCATCGCTCCGAACAACATGGATACGCCGATCACCGCCAGCAGCAACAGGTCGGTGGCGGTCACGAGGTCGCCATCGTCAGGGATGCGAACGCACGACGCCGGCGAGGCCCAGCTTCGCCTGCACCTGCGCCTGCAGGCGCTCGGCCTCGGCGCGGCTGGCGACCGGCCCGATCCGCACCCGGGTCAGGTTGCCCTTGTCGGTGGCCACGGTTTCGGTGAATGCGCTGAAGCCGGCTGCACGCGCGCGATCGCGCAACGCGATCGCATCGGCGCTCTTGCTGAAGGCACCCACCTGCACCGCGAAACCGACATCGGCGGCGGCGGGCGCGGCCGGCGTGGGCACTGCAGGTTTGGGCACCACGGGCTTCGGCGTCGCCGGCGTCGCCACCACCCGCCTGGCGACCGGTTCGGCCACGATCGGTTCGACCGTGTCGAGCGCGATCACCCGGGTGTCGCTGCCGCTGCCGGCCTGGGCCGCGCGCTGGCGCGCCGCCTCGGCATCGGCGCGGGACGCGAACGGGCCGATCCGCACCCGCTGCACGGTCTTGCCGTCGACCTGCGCAGCTTCGCGATAGCCCGGCAGCTGCGAAGCGCGCAACGAGGCCACCGCCGCATCCGCGGCCGCGATCGTGGAAAAGCTGCCGAAGCTGACCGCGTAGTCGCCGCCCGCGGTGGCGGTCGGATACATCTCGGCGCTGTCGCTGGGCAGCGGCTCGGATTCGGGTGGCTGGGCCGCAGGTTGCGGCAGCGCCTGCGTGGACTGCGCCGCCGGGTCCATCCCCAGCGCGCCGCCTTCGGGCGTGACGCCCGGGCCGACCAGTGGCAGGTCGCGGGTCTCGAACCCGTCCTCGGGCGCATCCGGTACCGCCAACGGCACGTCGGCCACGCCGCTGTCGGGGGCGGGGCCCTGCACCAGCATCGGCAGGAAGATCACCGCCAGCGCCACCAGGACGCCGGCGCCGACCAGGCGCTGTTTCAGTGCGGGATCCATCGGCACTCGCGGGCTGCGGAAGGCGGCGAATTATAACGCGCGGGACTGAACCCGCCCCGCCTGCAGCACCTGCAGCGCGGCCGCGACGGTATGGAACGAGCCGAACACCAGCACCCGGTCGCCGGGGCGGGCCTCCGCCTGCGCCGCAGCAAGCGCCCGGGCCACCTGCCGGTGGCGCGTGCCGCCGGACGCGGCACTGCCCGCGAGCCGCGCCGCGAAGGCATCCACCGCGAGCCCGCGCGGACCGGCTTCTTCCAGCCCGGCCAGGAACCAGCCGTCCACATCGCCCGCCAGCGCTTCCACCACGCCGCCGATGTCCTTGTCCGCCAGCGCGGCGAATACCGCCAGCGTCCGCCCTTCTACCGGGGATTGCCGCAACCACCGCGCCAGCTCGCGCGCCGCCTGCGGGTTGTGGCCGACGTCGACCAGCACCGCGACGCCATCGCGCTCGAAGCGTTGCAGGCGCCCCGGCACCTGCGCTTCCGCCACGCCATGCGCGATCGCCTCCACCGGCAGCGGTCCGCCCAGCGCGCGCAACGCCGCGATCGCCGCGGCGGCGTTGCGCAACTGCGCCGGCGCCGCGAGCCGCGGCATCGGCAACTCGTAGCGCTTGCCGACTTCGCGCCATTGCCAACTGCCGGTGTCGAGCGGCTCGAAGAAGAAGTCGCAGCGCGCCCGCACCGCCGACGCGCCGATCGCGTACGCATGCCGCAGCACGCTCGCCGGCGGATCGTCCTCGCCCAGCACCAGCGGCCTCCACGGCCGCGCGATCCCGGCCTTCTCGAATCCGATCGCCTCGCGGTCCGCGCCCAGCCAGTCGACGTGGTCGATGTCGACCGTGGTGATCACCGACACGTCGGCATCGACCAGGTTGACCGCGTCCAGGCGTCCGCCGAGGCCGACTTCCAGCACCGCGAGGTCGAGCCGGGCGTGCTGGAACAGCCACAGCGCGCACAGGGTGCCGTATTCGAAATAGGTCAGGCGGGTGTCGCCGCGCGCCGCCTCGACCGCCTCGAAACCGGACACGAGTGCGCCGTCGCCCGCATCGATGCCGTCGATGCGCACGCGCTCGTTGTAGGCCAGCAGGTGCGGCGAAGTGTAGGCACCGACCCGCTGGCCCGCGGCCCGCGCGATCGCCTCGATGAAGGCGACGGTCGAGCCCTTGCCGTTGGTGCCGCCGACGGTGACGACCTTGTGCGCCGGACGCTCCAGGCCCATGCGCTGCGCAACCGCGCGCACGCGCTCGAGCCCGAGCTCGATCGAACTGGGATGCTGGCGCTCGATGAATTCGAGCCATTGATGGAGGTCGCGGGCCATGCGCAATTGTAGGGAGCGGAGAGCGGGAACAGGGAACGGGGAACAGTGGTGCGAGGCGCCTCGGGGCGGACGGTACTACGATGCCACCAGCAAAAAGCAGTCGTGTCAGATCGCCTTGTTGTCCTGTTCCCCGTTCCCTGTTCCCTGTTCCCGCTCTTTTTCAGCCAAGCATCGCCCGCCCCTACAGAGCCTGATGGACGGCTTCGCCGAACAAGGCGGTGTGGTGCGCGCAGTCGTTGAGGCGGACGACGTCGAGGCGGTCGACGGCGGGGCCTTCGAGCAGGTTGAGCGTGGTCGGCGCCTGGCGGAACCGCCACAGGTGCGACAGCGGCAGGCCGAGCACCCGGCACAGCAGCACCCGGTTGACCGCGTCATGGGCGACCACCAGCAGGGTGTCGCCATCACCGAGTCCGTCGCAGGCTCGTTCCAGCGCCGGCCAGGCGCGGTCGAGCACGTGCTGCAGCGATTCGCCGCGCGGCATCAGCACCTCGTGCGGCGCCTCGCGCCAGGCCCGCGCGCGATCCGGATCGCGTTCGCGGATCTCGCCCGCCAGCAGGCCTTCCCATTCGCCGTGCGCGATTTCCATGAAACCGGCGTCGGTGCCGAGCATCGCCGCCCGCTCCTCGCCCAGCGCGAGCTCCGCGGTGCGCAATGCGCGACACAGCGGCGAGGCGATCGCGCGATCGATGCGCACGCCGCGCAGGCGCTCGCCGAGCGCACGCGCCTGCGCCTCGCCGGTGGCCGACAACGCGATGTCTTCCTGGCCCTGGTAGCGGCCTTCGGCATTCCACGGGGTTTCGCCATGGCGGGCGAGCAGGATCCGCATCACGGCGCCTCCAGCGACAGCACGCCGGCGATCCCGCGCAGCGCCACCAGCTGCGCCTCCGGCACCGGGCGGTCGACGGTGATCGCGGCGAGCGCCTCGCCATCGCCCTTGGCGCCGAGCGAGAAGTTGACGATGTTGATCCCGGCCGCACCGAGGTGCGACCCGACCAGGCCGATGATGCCGGGACGATCCGAGTTGCGCATCAGCAGCAGGTGCGACTGCGGGTCGAACTCGATTTCCACGCCATCCAGCCTCACCACCCGCGGGCCGCGGTGCAGGGTCGCCTCGAATTCGCGCGCATTGCCGGCCTCGTCCTCGATCCGCACCCGCAGCAGGCGGTCGAAACCGTCGCCGTCGCCGCCGACGGTCTCGGCCACGACCAGGCCGCGCGCGGCTGCCTCCTGCAACGCGTTCACCGGCGTTACCCGGGTCGAGGCGCCACCGATCAGGGCCGCCACCAGCAGCCGCGTCAGCGGCCGCGGATCCAGCGCTTCGCTGCGCCCGGCATAGGTGATGTGCAACCGCACCGGCGCCGGCACCAGCCGCGCGGCCAGCCGTCCCAGCGCCGACATCAGCGGCATCCACGGCCCGACTTCGCGCGCGGCCTCGGCACTGAGCGGCGGCAGGTTGACGCAACCGGCGACCGCGCCGGTGTCGAAATAATCCAGCACCTCGCGCGCCAGGATCGTGCTCACCGCCTGTTGCGCCTCGCCGGTGGACGCGCCCAGGTGCGGCGTCAATACCAGCTTCGGGTGCGCACGCAGCGGCGAATCCGCCGGCAGCGGCTCGGTGGCGAAGGTGTCGAGCGCGGCGCCGGCCAGCTGCCCGGAATCCAGCGCGTCCAGCAACGCGGGCTCGTCGACCAGCCCGCCACGCGCGGCGTTCACCAGGTACGCGCCGCGTTTCATCGATGCCAGGGTCTGGGCATTGAGCAGCCGCGTGGTTTCCTTGGTGCGCGGCACGTGCAGCGTGACCACGTCGGCCCAGGCCAGCAGTTCCTCCAGCGTCTTCAACGGCACGCTGCCGTGTGCGGCAGCCGACGGCGGCAGGAACGGATCGTAAGCCGCCACGTCCATCCCCAGTCCGCGCGCCTTGCGCGCGACCGTGCCGCCGATGCGGCCGAGACCGATCACGCCCAGTTTCTTGCCTTCCAGTTCGAAGCCGGTGAGCCCGGCCTTGGGCCATTCGCCCGCCTTCATCCCGGCGTCGGCACGCGGCACGTGCCGCGCCAGCGCGAACAGCAGCGACAACGCGTGCTCGGCCGCGGCCAGGGTGTTGCCGTCGGGTGCGTTCATCACCGCGATGCCGCGCGTGGTGGCGGCCTCGACGTCGATGGTGTCGACGCCCGCGCCGGCGCGGCCGATCACCCGCAGGCGGCCGCCGGGCACCAGCGCATCGGCCGGCACCGGCGTGGCCGAGCGCACCAGCAAGGCGTCGACATCGGCCAGCGCCGCGGCGAGCTTGCCGGGATCCTTGATCGGTTCGGGGGCGACGGCGATGTCCCAGCCGGCCTCGCGGAACAAGGCCAGGCCGTCTTCGTGGATGCCATCGCAAGCCAGCAGTTTCATTGCACGCTCCTGTGGTGTGGGCACCACGGACACGCAAGCCGCCGGCATGACGGAAAAACAGGGTTACGCTATCGGGAGACGGGGCCGGCAGGCATGGGAATCCGCGATTGCCGGCAGACTAGCAGACAGGAGCCGCGACATGCCACTGGTGAAGGGCGAATTCGAGGTCAAGCGCAACATGCAACCGGGTTGCGACCTGGGCGACGGGGTCGAAGCCATGCACGTCCGCTTCGACAAGCAATTCAGCGGGCCGCTGCAGGCCGGCAGCGTGGTGCACATGCTCGCCGTCGGCACCGCGGTGGAGAACTCGGCGGCCTACGTCGCGGTCGAGCGCGTCACCGGCAGCCTGGACGGCCGCGACGGCAGTTTCCTGACGGTGCACAAGGGGATCATGACCCGCGGCGCGCCGTCGCTGTCGCTGACCGTGGTGCCCGACTCGGGCACCGACGGCCTGTCCGGCCTGTCCGGGGAAATAGCCATCGACATCGTCGATGGCCGCCACTACTACACCTTCGATTACGACTTCGGCGAAGCCTAGGCGCCCTACTCCGCCGGCAACTGCATCTCGCGCAGCAACTGCGGCGCCGGGTAGACCTTGGCCAGCAGCCAGCGCAGGTAGCGGATGTCGACGTGGATCGCGCGCTTGTAGCGCGGGTCGTACATCCAGCTGGCACTGACCGCCTCCCAGTTGCTGTCGAAGTTGAGGCCGATCAGCCGCCCCTTCGCATCCAGCACCGGCGATCCGGAGTTGCCGCCGGTGGTGTCCAGGTTGGTCATGAAGTCGACCGTCTGGGTCTTGAGCACCGGGTCGGCAGTGCTGCCGAAATCGCCCCCGGCGATCGCATCGCGCAGCGGCTTGGGCGCGTCGAACGGCGCCTCGCCGGTGTGCTTCTGCAGGATCCCGGCGACCGTGGTCAGCGGCGTGTAGTGCACGCCGTCGCGCGGATCCAGCGCGCTGACCTTGCCGTAGCTCACGCGCAGGGTCGAGTTGGCATCGGGATACAGCGGCTTGCCGCCGCGCGCGGCGCTGTAGCCGGCCCAGCCCTGCATGTAGGACGGGCGCAACCGCAACAGCTCTCCCGCCAGTTGCTTGTCGGCGCCTTCCTCGCGCAGCACCGCGGGCATCAGCGTCGCCGCCACTTGCAGCAAGGCGTCGTCGCTGCCCTGCACGATCGCCGGGTCCGCCGCCAGCAGCCGCAGGCGTTCGGCCTCGGTGCCGAGCGCGGTGGCGGTGTAGATGCGATCGAGCGCGGCGGTGGCCGAAGCGGCATCCTTGCCGAAGACCGCGTCGAGCTCGGCAACGTGCCGGTCGGCCGGCAATGCGCGGTAGCGGCGCAGCAGCTCGGCCATCAGCGCCTTCTCGACCCTGGCGTCGTAGCGACGCTGGACCTGTTTCAGCGAAGCCTCGATCCGTACCTCGTCGCGCTGCTGGTAGCCGTTCTCGCGCTGCGCGTCCGGCTTGCCGCGCTCCAGCGCCAGCCGCTGCAGCTGGTAGGCGCTCTTCAGCAACTGCGTCTGCGACCGCATCAGCCCGAACAGGGTGTCGCGTTCGCGGGTTGCCTGCGCGGCGCCAAGCAGCGCCTGCGCTGCCTCGACGTCGGCCAGCGCCGCATCGGCACCCGGCTGCTTCGCGAACCAGGCCAGCATCGCGGCCTCGTCGCGGCCGCGCTTGGCGACCGCATCGCTCCGGCGCAGGCCGTCGAGCTCGCCCTGCGCGCGCTTGAGCCCATTTTCCAGCGAAGCCATCTGCGCGGCATACAGCACCTGCGCCTCGGCGTCGCCGGCGACGGCCTGCCTGATCGTCCCGACCATCGCGCCGTAGGTGTCGACCCGCGACGGCAGCGCTTCCTGCACCTGCTCGGAGAATTCCATCGCCATGCGATGGCGGTACGTCCGCCCCGGGTAGCCGGCCAGCATCACGAAGTCGCCTTCGGCCACCGGGTCGGTGGACACGGTCAGCCAGGCCGGCGGCGCATACGGCACGTTGTCGGCCGAATAGGCCGCGGGCTTGCCGTCCTTGCCGACGTAGGCGCGGTAGAACGCGAAGTCGCCGCTGTGCCGCGGCCACATGAAGTTGTCGATCTCGTCGCCGTAGTTGCCGATCGCCTCCGGCGGCGCGTAGACGAGGCGGATGTCCTTCAGCTCCAGCTGCTTCACCAGGTAGAAGTCGGTGCCGTAATGCATGTCGGCGACGCTGCAGCGGTAGCCGTCCTCCCGCTCGCACTCGGCGATCACCGCCTTCCCGGCGGCGTCCACCGCATCGTAGTAGGCGCGGCCGGTCTTGCCGCGTGCATCGGCGAGGATGCGGTCGGTGATGCGATCGAACGCGACCGTCACCAGTACCCGCGCGGCCGGGCCGGCGGAACGCTCGGCGGCGCGGTCGGCAGCGACGAAGCCGTTGGCGATCAGGTTGTCCTGTGGGGTGGAGTTGAGCTGGATCGCGCCCATCGCACAATGGTGGTTGGTCACCACCAGGCCCTGCGGCGAGACGAAGCTGGCGGTGCAGCCACCGAGCGAAACCACCGCGTTCATCGGCGGCCGGGTGAGGTCGGCCAGCGCCGCCGGATCGCCCTGGTAGCCCGCCTGCTTCAGCTGCGCGGCGATCGCCGGCAGCTGCGACGGCATCCACATGCCTTCGTCGGCAAGGACGGGGGGAGATACCGTGGTGCAGCAGGCGACGGCGATGCCGAGGGCCAGGGCGTGGCGGACTTGCATGGTTGGCTCCGGGAAGGGGATCGAGCGATTAGACCATCCCGTGTCGGTAGAATGGGAATCCACGACGGCACCGGCAGGACCCCATGACGCAGACGATGAAGGCGCTGGTGAAGCGCGAGCCCGGCAAGGGCATCTGGATGGAGGACGTGGCGGTGCCCGCCCC
This sequence comes from Lysobacter sp., assembly GCA_036676625.1. Taxonomy (GTDB): domain Bacteria; phylum Pseudomonadota; class Gammaproteobacteria; order Xanthomonadales; family Xanthomonadaceae; genus Cognatiluteimonas. Next base: position 26,854 of record JAKFCN010000007.1, read on the forward strand.
CGGTGCCAACGAGGTGCTGATCAAGCTCGAGAAGACCGCGATCTGCGGCACCGACCTGCACATTTACCTGTGGGACGAGTGGAGCCAGCGCACGATCCGTCCCGGCCTGGTGATCGGCCACGAATTCGTCGGCCGGATCGTCGAGCTCGGCGCCGGCGTCAGCGGCTACAAGGTCGGCCAGCGCGTGTCCGCCGAGGGCCACATCGTCTGCGGCCATTGCCGCAACTGCCGCGGCGGCCGCCAGCACCTGTGCCCGAACACGGTCGGCATCGGCGTCAACCGCGACGGTGCCTTCGCCGAGTACATCGTGATGCCGGCCAGCAACCTGTGGCCGATCCCGGACCAGATCCCGTCGGAACTGGCCGCGTTCTTCGATCCTTACGGCAACGCCGCGCATTGCGCGCTGGAATTCGACGTGGTCGGCGAGGACGTGCTGATCACCGGCGCCGGCCCGATCGGGATCATCGCCGCCGGCATCTGCAAGCACATCGGCGCGCGCAACGTGGTGGTCACCGACGTCAACGACTACCGGCTCAAGCTGGCCGCCGACATGGGCGCCACCCGCGTGGTCAACGTCAGCAACACCTCGCTCAAGGACGTGATGTCGGACCTGCACATGGAAGGCTTCGACGTCGGCCTGGAGATGAGCGGCAACCCGCGCGCATTCAACGACATGCTCGACTGCATGTACAACGGCGGCCGCATCGCGATGCTCGGGATCATGCCCAGGGGCGCCGGCGCCGACTGGGACAAGATCATCTTCAAGGGTCTGACCCTGCACGGCATCTACGGCCGCAGGATGTACGAGACCTGGTACAAGATGACCCAGCTGGTGCTTGGCGGATTCCCGCTGGGCAAGGTACTGACCCACCAGCTGCCGATCGACGAATTCCAGCAGGGCTTCGACCTGATGGAAGCCGGCAAGGCCGGCAAGGTGGTGTTGTCATGGAACTGACCGATGACAGCCGGACCCAGCGCTACGCCACCACCCTCGACGAGATCCGCGAGGCGGGTCTGTTCAAGTCCGAGCGCATCATCACCAGCCCGCAGGCCGCCGAGATCACGCTGGAGGACGGGCGCACGGTGCTGAACTTCTGCGCCAACAACTACCTCGGCCTGGCCGACCACCCCGCGATGATCGCGGCCGCGAAGGAAGCGCTCGACACGCACGGTTTCGGCATGGCCTCGGTGCGCTTCATCTGCGGCACCCAGGACCTGCACAAGCAGCTCGAGAAGACCATCGCGGACTTCTTCGGCACCCAGGACACGATCCTCTACGCAGCCTGTTTCGACGCCAACGGCGGCCTGTTCGAGCCGCTGCTGGGCGAGAACGACGCGATCGTCTCCGACGCCCTCAACCACGCCTCGATCATCGACGGCGTGCGCATGTGCAAGGCGAAGCGCTATCGCTACGCCAACTGCGACATGGCCGACCTGGAGAAGCAGCTGCAACAGGCGAGGGCCGACGGTGCCGGCACGATCATGATCACCAGCGATGGCGTGTTCTCGATGGACGGCTTCATCGCCCCGCTCGACCGGATCACCGCGCTGGCGAAACAGTACGGCGCGCTCGTGCACATCGACGAATGCCACGCCACCGGCTTCCTCGGCGCGACCGGCCGCGGCTCGGCCGAGGTCAAGGGCGTGATGGACCGGATCGACATCTTCACCGGCACCCTGGGCAAGGCGATGGGTGGCGCGGTCGGCGGCTTCACCACCGCCAGGCGCGAGGTGATCGAACTGCTGCGCCAGCGCTCGCGCCCCTACCTGTTCTCCAACTCGCTGCCGCCGCACGTGGTGGCGGCGGGCATCAAGGCCTTCGAGATGCTGGCCGGCGCAGGCGAGCTGCGCGAGCGGCTGGCGATCAATACCGCATATTTCCGCGAGCGCATGACATCCGCCGGCTTCGACATCAAGCCCGGCGTGCACCCGATCTGCCCGGTGATGCTGCATGACGCGCCGCTGGCACAGACGTTCGCGCAGCGGCTGCTCGAGGAAGGCATCTACGCGATCGGCTTCTTCTTCCCGGTGGTGCCGCAGGGCCAGGCCCGCATCCGCGTCCAGGTCTCCGCAGCCCACACCCGCGAGCACCTCGACCGCGCCATCGACGCCTTCACCCGCATCGGTCGCGAACTGGCCGTGATCCCCTGAAGAGCGCTTTAGCCACAGATTTCACGGATTTACACAGATATTTCAAAGCCAGTCTTTTGCTTTCCATCTGTGTCCATCTGTGAAATCTGTGGCTAATTCTTCTCTTGCTCTCCGAGCTCCGCGATTTCGGCGGGGGTGAGGAGGCGCCAGGCGGACTTGGGGAGGTCGCCGAGGGCGAGGTTGCCGATGGCGACGCGGACCAGGCGCAATACGCCGACGTCGAATGCGGCGAGCAGGCGCCGGATCTGGCGGTTGCGGCCTTCGTCGAGCACGATCTCCAGCCATGCGTTCCTGCCGCCGGCGCGCAGCAGCGATGCCGACTTCGCGCGCAGGCGCTGGCCGCCGTCGTCGACGCCTGCGGCCAGCGCCGCCAGCAGCCGCGCATCGGGAATGGCATCGACCTGCACGTGGTAGGTCTTGTCGGGGCCGGTCATCGGATCGGTGACCCGTGCCGCCCACTGCGGATCGTTGCAGAACAGCAGCAGGCCTTCGCTGGCCTTGTCGAGGCGCCCGACCGGTGCGATCCAGGGCAGGCCGGCACCGTCGAAGCAGCGGTAGACGGTATCGCGCCCGCGTTCGTCGTCCGCGGTGGTCACCAGCCCGCGCGGCTTGTTGAGGGCCAGGTAGACGCGTGCGGTGTCCTGCAAGGGCACGCCGTCGAGGGCGATCGCGGCGGCGGCCGTGACCGGATGTTCCGGGTCGCGCACGACGCGTCCGCCGACAGAGACGCGCCCCTCCGCAATCCAGCGCGCGGCGACGCTGCGCGAGCAGATGCCGCGCCTCGACAGCGTGCGCGCCAGCCCGTGGCTCGGCCCCTCACTCAGCCTCGATTTCCCCTTCGGGCACCACCAGTTCCGGCATCACCAGTTCCAGCGATGCCGGCGGCGCCACCGGCGGAGCGACGGTCCCATCGGCGGCCGCGGGCGCAACGGCCGGGACTGCGGCGGGCGCCGCGCCGCGTGCCACCCGCACCCCGCGCGACTTCATCCAGGCGCTGAATTCGTCGGCGGTCATGTTCTTGCCGTTCTGGCTCATGTTGAAGCGCCAGGGCGTGTTGTCGAACTCGGTGCGCGGCTTGTAGGCCGCCGGGTCGTTCGGGTCGAGCACGCTGGGCGCCGGAGTCACGATGGCGACGTCGCGGCAGGCCTCGATGCGGATGCGCAACAGCACCTGGTCGAGCGACTGGGCTTCGTCGTACGCCTGGGCGAGCACGCTGCCGGGCGTGCCCAGCGGATTGCCGGCGGTGGCCAGCTCGCCCGCGATCGGGGCGATCATGCCGCCCATGCCGCCCTGCAGCGATTGCTGCGGCGCCGGGCAGCTCACCGCGGCCCGCGCGATTCCCGGCGCTGCCGCGCCCGCCAACAGGAGGATTGCCATCGCAGGCATCGCTATCGCGCGCATCGTCCCACCCTCGGTGTCCGAACCTCGCCCGAGTGTAGGGCAAAAAAACGAAGCCCGGCGCTGGGCCGGGCTTCGGGTGTTGCAGCGAGCCGGGCATGGCCCGGCTCTACGGCTGCGTCCTCAGTTCTGGACGTTCAGCTCGGTGCGGCGGTTCTGCGCACGGCCTTCCGGATTGTCGGAACCATCCGGGTTGGTGTTCGGCGCGATCGGGCGGCTCTCGCCGTAACCGTTCGGGCCCACCAGGC
>JAKFCN010000008.1:0-17990 GCA_036676625.1 Lysobacter sp.
TCGCCAGACCCCGGCTCAAACGGTCGCCCACGCCGGCTCTCGACGCCTAAGCTGCCAGATCACGAACAGATAAGGCTCTGCTGCGGCATCCATGCCGCAGAAGGCCCCGTCTTGCAGGACACGGCCTCACGACGCCCCTCGGCATGTGAGGTGGCAGCGCTTCGGCCACAAGAAGCGGAAACATCCGCCTGCGGTAGGCGGCGCGAGTGCGGGTCTGGGAGGCGGGACCGTCGCTGGCATGGATGCCAGCGCCGAGCCTACATGGATGTATTCACGGCGTGTCCCGACTCGCAGGCCCGTGCTCGCGGCGTCCCCTCACGGAGGAGACGCCGCTTTCTTGTTCGCGGCTTACGCCGCCCCTGCAGTCGCTCCCACGAGGTGGGATTCGGAATCGGGCTCGCGCAGGAGGGCCTTGCGGACGGCGCGCTCTTCGTCGGCCGATAGCGTCGCGAGCAGTTCGACCCCGCCGGCGACCAGGGCCGCGAGCGCGATGCCGTCGCGATAGAGCACGCGGGCGCCGGGCAGGCGCGACACCTTGCTGCCGGGCAGCACGGTACCGGCCAGGTTGAGCGGATCGGAGGCCGACAACACCAGCAGTTCCCCGTCCGGCACCTGCTTGCGCACCTGGCGCAAGGCGGCCACCGCTTCCGGCAGCGCGAACTGTTCGCCGGACAGGCCGGCGACGAAGCGCCCGCCCCGGATCTCGCCGCGCGCCTCGAGCCGGTGGTAGACCCGCAGCAACTCGCGCCACGACGGCAGCCACGCCGCCTCGCGCTCGAGCAGGCGCCAGCAGACCACGCCGTAGCGGCGCAGCAGGGTGCGCGCGATGTGCTCGATGGCCTCGGGCTCGAGCTTTGTGGGCGCATCGGCAGCGGGGTCGCGCCTTGCCAGTGTCCAGCGCCCGGCGTCCTCGATCCCGAACAACGCCGTGCGCCGCCCGCGCCGGTTGAACGCGGACGGCCGTTTCGACTGCGGCACCAGAAGCGCGCGCAGGCCGGCGAAACTGTCGCAATGCACACGCCCGCGCGCCACCAGCTCGGCCAGTGCGTCCTCGAGCTCGGTGCGCAGCAGGTGCGCGCCGGACACCAGCTCGTCGAAGAACGATGCACCGTGCACGTGCAGGTAGTCGGCGACCTTCTCCGCGCGCGACGACAGCGGCGGCTCTTCTTGGCGCTGGCCGGCGGTGACCCGGGTCCACAGCGCCAGCTGCCGGCGCGGCAGCAGCGCGATCGGCGTGCTGCGCACCGGCGCGTTGCGCGCGTTGCCACCCTCGGGCGTGGCCGCGACGCCCCGCAGCCGGGTCCAGGCGATGCGTCCGGCAGTGCACAGGTCGTCCAGCCACGAAAGCGAGTAGTCGCCCACGCGCACCGGAAGCAGTTCGCTCTCCCAGGCGCCGGCAGGCGCCTCGAAACCTTCCAGCTGCGCGAGCACGCCGGCCAATGCCTCGGGACCGCTGGCGCGGGCCGCCTTCGATACCCGCTGCCAGGCCGTGAGGAAGCGCATGAAGTCGTGCGCCGGTACCGGCTCGATCTCCTTGCGCAGGCGACCCAGCGTGTAACGGTGGATGCGCGCCAGCAACCGCCGCTCGCACCATTCCAGCGCCGGGGTGCCGCTGAAGTGCCCGCGCATCGCATAGCCTTCGCCTTCCAGCCCGGCCAGCGCCATGTCGACGTCCAGCTGCGGCAACGCCAGCTGCTCCGCCAGCGTACCGGAGCCGACCGGGCCGAGCCCGGCCAGGCGCGCGCGCAGCAGCTCGACCAGCGCCTGCTCGCGGGTCCAGGTTTCGCGTGCGTACTCGCGCGGCGCATCGATCGCGGGCACGTGCTTCGCGCCGGGATACAGCGCCCGCGCCCGCGGCAGCTGCTCGGCGGCAAACCAGAGGCTGGCGCCGGCGTCGACGCGGGTTGCACGCTGCGACTTCGCCAGCTGCTGCAGCAGGTCCGGCCAGCCGGGATTGGCCAGGGCCTCGCGCGCGATGACGCAGCCCAGGCCCATCAGCACCTCGTGCATCTCGTCGGCGTTGCGCGCGCGTGGCCAGGCCTGCTCGCGCACCTGCGCGATCGCGCTGGCGTCCAGCCGCGCCAGGTCGCCGGCCTCGCCGCGATCGCCGTAACCGCGGCTCATCACCGCCTGGGTGCGGCGCTCCTCCAGCGGTGCGTCGTCGAGGAACGCATAAGGACGCGCGTTGAGCGCCTCGGCGGCGAACGGCGAGGGCGCGGTGAGGTCGCGCGCCACCACTTCGACCTCGCCGCTCTCCATCCGCCGCAGCAGCGCGAGCCAGCCTTCGGTATCCATCGCCTCGTGCAGGCAGTCGTCCATGGTCTGCGCCACCAGCGGATGGTCGGGCACCTCGCGCTCGCCGACGATGTTCTCCAGGCACGCGACCTGGTCCGGGAACACGCTGGCCAGCAGGTCCTCGGACTTCATCCGTTGCAGCTGCGGCGCCACTTTCTTCCCGCCGACGAAGCGCGGCAGCGCGAGCGCGGTGGTCGCGTTCCAGCGCCAGCGCACGCCGAACAGCGGCGCGTCCAGCAACGCCTGGACGAGGATGTGTTCCGCCGACGACGAATGCAGGTAGTTCGCCACCTCGATCAACGGGAACGAATGGCTGGTCGACAACGACAGCACGATCGAATTCTCGGTGGCCGCCGCCTGCAGCTCGAAGTTGAACTTGCGGCAGAAGCGCTTGCGCAGCGCCAGGCCCCAGGCACGGTTGATGCGGCTGCCGTAGGGCGAATGGATCACCAGCTGGGTGCCGCCGGACTCGTCGAAGAAGCGCTCGATCGCGATCGTCTCGCGGGTGGGCATCACGCCGAGCGCGGCCTGCTGGTTGGCGCAGTATTCCGCCAGTTGCCGGGCGGCCTCGGGCGGCAGTTCCAGCTCGCCGGTCAGCCAGGCGGCGAGCGCATCCTCGCCCAGCCCGACGCGTTCGCCGATTTCCGCGCGCAGGCGCGACACGCCGACCGACATCTCGTCGCTGCGTCCCGGCGCCTCGCCCAGCCAGAACGGGATCGTCGGCGGCTGCCCCTGCGCATCCTCGACGCGCACGCGGCCCGCCTCGACCCGCAGGATCCTGTAGCTGGCATTGCCCAGCTGGAAGATGTCGCCGGCGATCGACTCGATCGCGAAATCCTCGTTGACGTTGCCGATCACGATCGACTGCGGCTCGAGCACGACGTTGTAATCGCCGGTGTCGGGGATGGTGCCGCCGGACATCACCGCGGTCATGCGCCCGCCGGCGCGGCCGCGCAGGCGCCCGTGCACCGCATCGCGATGCAGGTAGCTGCCGCGGTTGCCGCGGCGGGTGGCGTAACCGTCGGCCAGCATCCGTACCACCGCGTCGTAGTCCTCGCGCTCGAGGTCGCGATACGGCCAGGCGCGGCGCATCCAGTCGTAGAGGGCGTCCTCGCTCCATTCGACCGCCGCGACTTCGGCCACGATCTGTTGCGCGAGCACGTCCAGTGGGGCCTGCGGCATCACCAGCGCATCGAGCTCGCCGCGGCGCACGCAGTCGAGCAGGGCCGCGCACTCGACCAGGTCCTCGCGGGAGGTCGGGAACAGCCGGCCCTTGGGGACGCCACCGACGAAGTGGCCCGAGCGCCCGACCCGCTGCAGGAAGGCCGCGATCGAACGCGGCGAGCCCAGCTGGCAGACCAGGTCGACGTCGCCGATGTCGATGCCGAGCTCGAGCGATGCGGTGGCGACCAGGACCTTGAGCGTACCGGCCTTGAGTCGCTGCTCGGCATCCAGCCGCAATTCCTTCGACAGGCTGCCATGGTGCGCGGCGACGTGTTCCCTGCCGAGCTTCTCGCCCAGGTGGCGCGCGGCGCGCTCGGCCATGCGCCGGGTGTTGACGAACACCAGCGTCGTGCGGTGCGCCTCGACCAGCTCCGCCAGCCGCGCGTAGACCAGGTCCCACTGCTCGTTCGACATCACCGGCTGCAACGGCACCGGCGGCAACTCGAGCGAGAGGTCGCGCCTGCGCGAATAGCCGATGTCGACGATCTCGCAGTCGGGCGTGCCATCCGCCGCGACCGCGGCCGCACCCACCAGGAAGCGCGCGACTTCATCGATGGGTTTCTGCGTCGCCGACAGTCCGATGCGCACCAGCCGGGTTCCGCACAAGGCTTCCAGCCGCTCCAGCGACAAGGCCAGGTGGCTGCCGCGCTTGCTCGCGGCCACGGCGTGGATCTCGTCGACGATCACGGTGCGCGTCGGCGCCAGCATCGCGCGGCCGGATTCGGAGCCCAGCAGCACGTACAGCGATTCCGGCGTGGTCACCAGGATATGCGGGGGCCGTCGCCGCAATGCCGCGCGCTCGGACTGCGGGGTGTCGCCGGTGCGCACCGCGGTGCGGATCTCCACGTCGGGCAGCCCCAGCCGCGCCAGTTCCTCGCGGATCCCGGCCAGCGGCGCCTCGAGGTTGAGGTGGATGTCGTTGGACAACGCCTTCAGCGGCGAGACGTAGACCACCTGGGTGGCGCTGGACAGCCCGCCATCCTGGTCCAGGCCCTGGCGCACCAGTGCGTCGATCGCGGACAGGAACGCCGTGAGGGTCTTGCCCGAGCCGGTCGGCGCCGCGACCAGGGTGTTGCGGCCGGAACGGATCGCCGGCCACGCCCGTTCCTGCGCCTCGGTGGGGCCGGGGAAGGTGCGCGCGAACCAGGCGGCGACGGCGGGGTGGAAGCCCGAGTGAGGCATCGCGGCATTATCCGGCCCGGTACCGGCCGGCGCATGAATGCCGAAGTGGAGGCCGATCTGGGCGGTCATGTCCCCAGCCTGGGGTCGGCCCGTCGCATCCATTGCGACGACCGGGACTTTTGTCAGGGTCGCCACCGGGCCGCGGCGCGGTAGGCTCGCGGACTGCCCCTGGAGACCCCACGATGATCCTGCGCCGCACTTTGCTCGCCACTGCCCTGTTCGCCGCCACCGGCCTGGTGCAGGCCGCGGACGCCACCATTCCCACCGGCCCGCTGCCGCGCACCGTGGTGCCGAGCGAGGTCGCGCTGCAGCTGACCATCGATCCGACCCAGGCGCGCTTCTCCGGCCACGTCGACATCAGCGTCGATGTCGCCAGCGCCACCGACATCATCTGGATGCATGGCCGCGGGCTCGACATCACCCGCGCGGTGTACAAGCCTGCCAACGGCAGGGAGCAGGCGCTCAAGGCAGAAGAAGTCGACGTCTCCGGCGTGCTCAAGCTCACGTCGCCCGTCACCATCGCCGCCGGCAAGGGCGTGATCGCGATCGACTACGACGCGCCGTTCGGCGAGCTCCAGGGCGCCTACAAGGTCAAGCCCGACGGCCGCGACTACGTGATGACGCAGATGGAGCCGCTGGGCGCGCGCACCGCGTTCCCGGGCTTCGACGAGCCCAGCTTCAAGCAGCCGTGGCGCATGACCATGATCGTGCCGGACGCCGACGTCGCCGTGGCCAACGGTGCCGAGACCAGCACCACCGACCTCGACGGCCCGATGAAGAAGGTCGTGTTCGAGAAGACCGAAGCGCTGCCCAGCTACCTGATCGCGTTCGCGGTCGGGCCGTGGGACGTGGTCGCCGGGCCCGACATCGCCCCGAACGGCGCGCGCACCACCCCGATCAAGCTGCGCGGCATCGCCGCCAGCGGCCAGGGCGGCAAGATGAAGTACTCGCTCGAGCACACGCCGGAGATCGTGCGCGCGCTGGAGGACTACTTCGGCATCCCGTATCCGTTCGGCAAGCTCGACAACCTCGCCGCGCCCGACTTCTGGGCCGGGGCGATGGAGAACGCGGGCCTGATCGTGTACCGCGACAGCCTGATGTTCCCCAACGAGGAGTCCGCGGTCGGCCGCCGCCAGGCGTTCTGGGGCGTCAGCGCGCACGAACTCGCGCACCAGTGGTTCGGCGACCTGGTCACCACCCGCTGGTGGGACGACATCTGGCTCAACGAAGGTTTCGCCACCTGGATGGGCAACAAGATCCACGGCCAGCTGCAACCCGAGGCGCATACCGACCGCGGCCTGCTGGAAGGCGCGATCGGGGCGATGGGCGCCGACAGCCTGGCCAGCACCCGCCGCGTGCACGAGCCGATCAAGGGCTTCACCGACGTGCAGTCCGCGTTCGACGGCATCACCTACCAGAAGGGCGGGGCCACGCTGAACATGTTCGAGCAGTACATCGGGCCCGAGCAGTTCCGCACCGGCATCCGCAACTACCTGCATGCGCATGCGCGCGGCAACGCCACCAGCGCCGACCTGATCGCGGCGCTTGCCGCGCAGAGCGACGATCCGGCCGGCGTCAGCCAGGCATTCTTCAGCTTCATCGACCAGCCCGGCGTGCCGTTCGTGAAGGTCGACCTGGATTGCAGCGGTGCGAAGCCGGCGCTGGTGCTGCAGCAGCAGCGCTACCTGCCGATCGGTTCCAGCGCCAGCGCCGACCAGACCTGGGGCATCCCGCTGACCGTGCGCTACGCCGACGGCGCCACCGTGCGCACGCAGAAGATGATGTTCACCGGCAAGCAGGGCCGCATGGAACTGGCCGAAGCCGCCAGTTGCCCGGCCTGGGTGATGCCCAACGCGCACGGCACCGGCTATTACAGATTTTCCTTGTCGCCGGCACTGCAGGATGCGTTGTCGGGTGCCTTCGCGCAGCTGGACGAGCGCGAGCAGCGCGTCTACGCCGACTCGGTGACCGCCGCCTACGGTGCCGGCACCCTGACCCCGTCGCAACTGCTCGCCGCGTTGCCGCAGTTCGCCTCGGCCCCGGTGCGCCAGACCGTCACCGCCGGCATGGGCAGCACCGAGTGGATGGCCGAGCACCTGCTCGCCGACGATGCGGCGCGCGATGCCTTCCACGCCCAGGTCGCCGGCATCTACCGCCCGCGCCTGCAGCAGCTGGGCATGACGCCGAAGGCGGGCGAGCCGGACGACGACGCCCTGCTGCGCAGCACCCTGGTCGGCTTCTTCGCCGAAACGCTGAAGGACAAGGCGGTGCGCGACGGCTTGAACAGGCAGGGCCGTGCCGTGCTCGGCCTTGACGGTGATGGCAAGTCGGCTACTGGAAAGCTCGACCTCGATGCCGTACCGCAGGACCTGCGTGGTACCGCGCTCACCGTGGCGGTGCAGGAAGGCGGCAAGGCTGCGTTCGATGCCGCCGAGCGGCAGTTCCGCGCCAGCCAGGATGCGGTGCTGCGCAGCCAGCTGCTCGGTGCCATGGGCAGCACCAGGGACGCCGCGCTCAATGCACGCATGCGCGACCTGGTGTTCGAGGAAGGCCTGCTGCGCCGCAACGAGATCTTCCCGGCGATCGGTGGCCAGACCGACGACGAGTCGACCCGCCCGGCGCTGCGCGACTGGACCGACGCCCACTTCGAGGCGCTGTACGCCAAGCTGGCTCCGGCGGGCGCAGGCCTGATCCGGCTGTACTCGGCCGGCATGTGCAGCGATGCGGACGCGGTGGAACTGCAGGCCAAGCTCGCCGATCGCATGAAGGACGTCGAGGGCGGCCCGCGCGCACTCAAGCAGACCGTCGAAGGCATCCAGATGTGCGCCGCGGCGCTGGAAGCACGCAAGGGCCAGCCGATCGGGTTCCCCAAGCGCTGAGGCCTGCCGGCGGAAAGGCATGCCGCTAACATGGCGGCATGCCCCGACTCGACAGCCTGCTTCGCGACGCCGCCAGCCGCGTGGATCCCATCGACGCGGCCGTGCTGCTCGGGCACGTCCTCGACCGGCCGCGCGCCTGGCTGTACGCACATGGCGACGAGGATGTCGACGACGCGACGGCAGCGCGCTATGCGCAGCTGCTCGCGCACCGCGCCGCGGGCGAGCCCGTCGCCTATCTCACCGGCAGCCGCGGCTTCTGGCGACTCGACCTGCGGGTGACGCCGGACACCCTGGTCCCCCGCCCGGAAACCGAGTTGCTGGTGGAACTGGCGCTGCAACGCCTGCCGGTGGATCGCGCACTGCGGATCGCCGATCTCGGCACCGGCAGCGGTGCGATCGCGCTGGCGCTGGCGAGCGAGCGGCCCCGCGCGACGGTCGTCGCCACCGATGCCAGCGCCGCCGCGCTGGCAGTCGCGCGCGGCAATGCCGTCGCCTTGCGCATCGCCAACGTCGAGTTCCGCGAAGGCGACTGGCTGGCGCCGCTGGCCGGCGAACGTTTCGACCTGCTCGCCGGCAATCCGCCGTACGTCGCCGTCGGCGATCCGCACCTCGATGAAGGCGACCTGCGCTTCGAGCCGGTTGCCGCGCTGTCCTCCGGCGCCGACGGCCTCGATGCGATCCGCGCGATCGTGCGCACGGCGCCCGCGCATCTCCTGCCCGGCGGCTGGCTGTTGCTGGAACATGGCTGGGAGCAGGGCGGTGCGGTGCGCGAGCTGCTGCGCCAGGCCGGATTTTCCGAAGTGTCGACCGAGCCCGACCTCGAGCAGCGCGACCGGGTGACCCTCGGCCGCATTGATTAGACTGTCGCCTTCCGTATTGTCGAACCTGCAAGCAGGAGCTTTTCCATGCGCACGCTGTATCCCGAGATCGAGCCCTACGTCACCGGCACCCTCGACGTCGACGCGCGCCACAAGCTCTATTACGAAGAGTGCGGCAATCCGGACGGCAAGCCGGTGGTGTTGCTGCACGGGGGTCCCGGTGGCGGTTGCAGCCCCAAGATGCGCCGCTTCCACGACCCGGCGAAGTACCGGATCATCCTGTTCGACCAGCGCGGCAGCGGCCGTTCGACGCCGCACGCGGACCTGGTCGACAACACCACCTGGGACCTGGTCGCCGACATCGAGAAGCTGCGCGGCAGGCTCGGCATCGACAAGTGGCAGGTGTTCGGCGGCAGCTGGGGCTCGACCCTGGCGCTGGCCTACGCCGAAGCGCATCCGCAGGCCGTGACCGAACTGGTGCTGCGCGGCATCTTCATGCTGCGGCGCTGGGAACTGGAGTGGTTCTACCAGGAAGGCGCATCGCGCCTGTTTCCGGATGCCTGGGAGCACTACGTCGATGCGATCCCGGAGGTCGAGCGCGCCGACATGATCTCGGCGTTCCATCGCCGCCTGACCTCGGCCGACGAAGCCACCCGGCTCGCCGCCGCGCGCGCCTGGAGCGTGTGGGAAGGCGCCACCAGCTTCCTGCACGTCGACCAGGACTTCGTCAGCGGCCACGAGGATCCTGCGTTCGCGCTGGCGTTCGCGCGGATCGAGAACCACTACTTCGTCAACGGCGGCTTCTTCGAAACCGAGAACCAGCTGCTGCGCGACGCGCATCGCATCGCCGGCATCCCCGGCGTCATCGTGCACGGCCGCTACGATGTCGTCTGCCCGATCCAGAACGCATGGGAACTGCACAAGGCCTGGCCGAAGGCCGAGCTCGTCATCAACCCCGGCTCCGGCCATTCCGCGTTCGAAGCCGAGCACGTGCACGCACTCGTCGAGGCGACCGACCGCTACGCGTGATCTTCGATTGCGGAGCCGTCGGGGTTGCGTTCCAGCATCCACAGCCCGGCCCACAGTTTGAGGTCGAGCTCGTAGCCTTCGTCGCGCTTGCGTACCAGCCACGCCGGCGCTTCGGCGCGCGGCACTTCGTGTACGACGATGTCCTCGCTGTCGTCGCCACCGCCCGGGCCGACGCGGGTGAGTCCGGTGGCGCGGACGAAGGCGATGCGTTCGTTGCTCATGCCCGACGACGTCGGGCCGATCAGCAGCACTTCGACCTTCGCCGGTTCCCAGCCGGTTTCCTCGACCAGTTCGCGGCACGCGGCGTCCTCGAGCGTGTCCTCGCCGGGCTGGTCGCCGACCAGGCCGGCGGGCATCTCGATGGTTTTTCGTCCGAGCGGGATGCGCATCTGCTCGACGAACAGGACGTTGTCGCCGGGGGTGAGCGCGATGATGATCACCGCCATGCCTTCGCCATGGGTGCGCTCGGCGTATTCCCAGCGGCCGCGCCGGCGCAGCCTCAGCCATTTGCCTTCGTAGAGGGTCTCGGCGTCGGTCATTGCGCGATCTCGTGCAGGCGGCGGCGGGTGAGGGGGCCGAAGCGCAAGGCGTCGCACAACCCGAGCAATGCAGCGGCATCGACGGCGCCGCGCGCGAAGTCGCCGTCGTGTCCGAGCGGCGCGTTGCAGGCGATGGTGGTGAGCTGCCGGCACAGCAGCGCCTGCTCGCGGTGCGCGCGCAGCTTCGCGGCCGCGGCGGCCGCGCCGCGGAAGCGCAGGAACGGGACCTCTTCGACCCGCTCGAGCAATGCATCCAGGCTCTCGAAGTGCGCGAGCAGGATGGCGGCGGTCTTGGCGCCGATGCCGGGCACCCCGGGGATGTTGTCGACCGCATCGCCGCACAGCGCCAGGTAGTCGGCGACCTGGTGCGCATCCACGCCCTGGCGCGCCTTGACCCCGGTCGCGCCCCAGCGCTGGCCGCGGGCGAAGTCCCACTGCTCGTCGAACGCTTCCAGCAACTGCGACAGGTCCTTGTCGGCCGATACGATCACGCCGCGGTGGCCGTGTTGGCGCGCGTGCCGCAGCGCGCTGCCGATCAGGTCGTCGGCTTCGTATTCGCCGTGCGACAGCGTCACCAGGCCGAGCGCCTCGCACAGCGCCTTGCAGCGCCCGAACTGGCGCTTCAACTCTTCCGGGGCAGGCTCGCGGTTGGCCTTGTACGCCGGATACAGCGCGTTGCGGAAGCAGCTGTCCAGCGCTTCGTCGAACGCCACCGCGATGTGCCGCGGGCGCTCGCGTTCCAGCAGTTCCAGCAGGAAGCGGGCGAAGCCGTGCACCGCATTGGTGGGCCAGCCGTCGGCGTCGTGGAACTCGTCCGGCATCGAGTGCCAGGCGCGGAACACGTACAGGCTGGCGTCGACCAGGTAGAGGGTGGGGCGGCTGCCGCTGCCGTCGCTCACGCCGGGGTCCAGTCGCTGAGCAGCTGGCGCGGATCGGGGCGCTCGCGCTCCGGCACCTGCAGCTGCGGCGTGCCGATGTGGATGAAGCCGGCGATGCGCTCGTCGGCCGACAATCCGAGCAAGTGCAGGATCGTGTCGTCGTAGGCCGGCCAGCCGGTCAGCCACTGCGCACCGAAGCCGTGGCCCTGCGCCGCCTGCAGCAGCGCGAAGCACACGCAACAGGCCGACGCGAACCGCTCGGACTCGGGAATCTTTTCGTCGGGCCCCAGGCGCGCGACCACCGCGATCACCAGCGGCGCCCGGAAGCGGTTGCGATCCTTCTCCAGGGTCGGCGCGCCCGCCTGCGGGTCGCGTTCCAGCGCGCGCGCCGCCAGTGCCTCGCCGAGCGCCGTGCGCGCATCGCCGGCGATCCGCAGGAAGCGCCAGGGCACGCGCTTGCCGTGGTCGGGGACGCGCACGGCCGCGGCCAGCATCCGCTCCAGGGTGGCATCGTCGGGGCCGGGGGCCCCCAGTTGTCTCGCGGGCACCGAGCGGCGCTCGTTCAGGCATGTGATGATGGCGTTCACCTGGGGCGTCACGGCTACTGGGATGGCCATCACATATCCTTGCAACAGTCGTGGACGATGGTCACACCGTCATTATGCTCGGCTAAAGTCAGCTTGTGCCGTGGCATGGAGCCCGGCGGGGGTAGTCCCATGTCTGTCCAGCATCCCGAGATGAGCGGCCAGGTCGCCTGCGATCCTGAGCAGCTGCTCGATGAACTCAAGCGCATTGCGGTCGAGCAATTGGGCGCGGTCCCGGGTGGACTGTATCGCCCGATCGAGGAGCAGCTGCACGACAGCCTGCGGGTCGGCAGCGAAGGCGCCCAGCGCAAGGACCTGATGACGGTGCTGGCGCTGCGCCAGCGCGGCTCCGGCTACGTGATGAAGTTCCGCGAGCTGATCGGCCGCAGCTTCGACGATTTCTGCGGCCGTGCCACGGTCGGCAACCGCTCGGCGCCGATGGGCCTGGTGCGCGAGAACGAACTCGATTTCCACCTCGCCGGGCAGCGCCTTGCGGAGTCGATCGCCAGCCGCTACCAGCGGCCGCTGGAAATGCTGGGCCTGCGCTTCGAATCGCTGGCCGCCGCGCTCGGGGCTCCGGGCACCATCAATCCGGTCGGCGCATCGCTGTTGGCCAACGCCTTCGTGCAGACCTTCCGCGATGCGGAAGTGTCGCCGTCGCTGCGGCCCTTGCTGTTCCGCCAGTACGAGCAGGAACTGGCCAAGGTGCTGGGCGAGCTCTACGGACGCCTCAATACCCAGCTGGCGGCGAACGGTTTCCACGCCGATACCCGCCGCGACGGCACCATCGCCGCGGTGCCTGCGCCGCAGCAGGTGCAGGCGTTCCAGCCGGCCGTCGCGCCGGCGCCGCCTTCGCCGCTCGATGCGGGCGCCGGGATCATGCCGTCGCGTCAGGCCGGTGCGTGGCTGGAGGCCGGAATCGGCGGGATGGCGCCGGAAACGATGGCACCGCAGCGGCCCGCCGCCGCCTTCGCGCCGCCGGCCTCGCCGCCGAATCCGGCCCAGGCCCCGGCCTCGCCGCAGAACGCCGACATGTTCCGCTCCCCGCCGGCCGCGCGGGTCCAGCACCAGCAATTGCGCGACATGCTGCACCTGTGGCGCGAAGGCATGCTCGGCGGGCAGGCCGTTCCCAGTGAACATGCGCCGGAACGGCGCCTGGCCGAACGCCGCGAACTGCGCGTGCAGGAAGTGGTGAGCGTGGTGTCGCTGCTGCAGCGCGATGGCGTCCGCAGCTTCGAGGCGGCGCTGGCCGGCAAGTGCCCGCTGCACGAGGCCATCCGCGAAGAGATGCTCGAGGGCGCGCGCCGCCTGGGCCTGGATCCGGACCGCACCTGCCTGGATGCACAGCAGGAAGATGCAGTCGACCTCACCGGCCTGCTGTTCGAGTCGCTGCTCAAGGGGCATGCGCTGGTGCAGGAGGCGCGGCGCCTGTTCGCGCGCCTGGTGATGTCCTACGTCAAGATCGCATTGACCGACGACAGCCTGTTCGTGCGCGGTGACCACCCGGCGCGCCGTCTGCTGGATGCGCTCGCGTTGAGCTGCGAAGGCAACGATGGCGCTTCGCCGCAGGATCGCGAATTGCTCGAGCGTGCCGGCAAGCTGGTCGACCGGGTCGTCTCCGAATTCAACGAGGATCTCGCGATCTTCGAGCTCACCGCCAACGAACTGCAGTCGCTGCTCGAGCAGCAGCGGCGTCGCGCCGAGTTGGCCGAGCGCCGCACGGCGGAGGCGGTGCATGGCCGCGAGCGGCTGTTGCACGCGCGTGCGCAGGCGGCCGAGGCATTGTCCGCTCGCATCGCCGGACGCACGCTCACTCCGACCATTGCCCACTTCCTGGATCGCCACTGGCAGCACCACCTGGTCCAGGTGCTGTTGCGCGACGGCGCGGACTCCGAACGCCACCCGCGCGTGCTGGCGCTGGCCGATGAACTGATCGCCCTCGATGCGGCCGCCGCGCGCGGTACCGGCAGCGACGTCGCCGGACGGGTGCTGGCGCTGCATGCCGGCCTGGTCGAGGCGCTGTCCAGCTCCGGCCTCGACGAACAGGTCGCCAGCGAATGGATGGCCGGGCTGGCGCGCACGCTGGCGTTCCCGGACGCGCCGCGCGAACAGCGCGCGCCGCCCATGGTGCCTTCGCTGGTCGACGACGGCGACGAGTCGTCGCCGGTGTTGCAACTGGTGGGCGGCACCGGCAGCCTCGAATTCGACCCCGCGGTCGCCGAGCGCATGCGCTCGCTGCACCCGGGCGACTGGATGCGCCTCACCGACGAGCAGGGCAACGAGACCCCGGTCAAGGTGGCCTGGACCAGCCCGCTCACCGGGCGCCTGTTGCTGGTGAACCGCCGTGGCGTGCGCCAACTGGTGGCTTCGCCGGAGCAGTTGGCGAGCCTGGTGCGCAGCGGAAACCTGTTTGCCGAAGCCGACGAGATGCCGTTCGACGAGGCCATGCGCCTGGTACGGCAGAAGCTCGGCCGCTCCGCAGCACGGGCCGCCTGACGCAAGCTTCGTCCGCTTTCGCTACGATGCCGGCAACGATCCGGCGGAGTGGCACATGGCGGTGACGATTGGGGTGGCCCGCGAAACCGCGGCAGGCGAACGGCGCGTTGCGCTGACGCCGGAAACCTGCCGCAAGCTGGTGGCTGCCGGCGCCGGCGTGCGGGTGGAACGCGGCCTCGGCTGCCACGCCCACTTTCCGGACGATGCCTATGCCGAGGCCGGCGCGCAGCTGGTGGACGATGCCGGCGCCGCGCTCGACGAGGCCGACCTGGTGCTGTGCGTGCAGCCGCCGCCGGCAGCCACGATCGAACGCCTGCGCGAGGGCGCGGTGCTGGTCGGCATGCTGCATCCGCAGGCCGACCCTGCGCGCGTGGCGGCGTTGCAGGCGCGCGGCATCGTCGCGTTTCCGCTGGAGCGGCTGCCGCGCACCACCCGTGCGCAGGCGATGGACGTGCTCAGTTCGCAGGCCGGCATGGCCGGCTACAAGGCGGTGCTGATCGCGGCGCAACTGGCGCCGCGCTTCTTCCCGATGCTGACCACCGCGGCCGGCACCATCCGCCCCTCCAGGGTGCTGGTGGTGGGCGCGGGCGTCGCCGGATTGCAGGCGATCGCCACGGCCAGGCGGCTCGGTGGGCAGGTCGAGGGCTTCGACGTGCGCCCGGAAACCCGCGAGCAGATCGAGTCGCTGGGCGGGCGCTTCCTCGACCTCGGCGTCAGCGCCGCGGGCGAGGGCGGTTACGCGCGTGCGCTTACCGACGAGGAACGCGCCGAACAGCAACGTCGCCTCGGCGAGCACCTCAGAAACATCGACGTGGTCGTCTGCACCGCGGCGGTGCCGGGCCGGCCGGCGCCGAAGATCATCACCGCGGCGATGGTCGCCGGCATGAAGCCGGGCAGCGTGGTGGTCGACCTCGCCGCCGAGACCGGCGGCAACTGCGAACTGACCCGGCCGGGCGAGACCATCGAAACCGGCGGGGTCACCGTCGCCGGTCCGCTGGACCTCGCCAGCGCCGGCGCGCTGCACGCGAGCGAGATGTACGCGCGCAACGTGTTCAACTTCGTCGCGCTGGTGCTCAAGGACGGCACGCTCGCCTTCGACTGGGACGACGAACTGCTGGCGAAGACCCGCTTCAGCGCTACCTAAGGTTTCCTGGTGTCGCTGCCCTTGGGCGGATTCGCTTCGACCCAGGCGCGCCGCTGTTCCGGGGTCATCGCATGCCACTTCCGGCGCAGCGCCTTGCGCTGCTCCGGCGACATCGCCTTCATCTTCTCGAACAGTGCGCGCATCTCGGTGCGGCGCGCGGGATCCATGTGCTCCCAATGGCGCAGGCCACGGCGCGCTCCCTTGCGCTGCTCGGGCGTCATCGACTGCCAGCGTTGTGCGTGCCGCATGATGCGCGCGCGTTCCGGCGGGTTGGCGTCCCAGCGCCCGCGCACCGGCGCGACCAGCAGCTCGCGCTGCGCCGGCGTGAGTTGTTCCCAGGCGGGCAGTTGTGCGGCCGACGCCGTTGCCGGCGTCGATGTGTCCGGCTTGTCCTGGCCGGCGGCGAAGGCGCTGCCGGCGAACACCAGCAGGAAGGTGGTGAGGAGGATGCGGTTTCCGGTGTTCATGGGGGTTTACTCCGAAGCAAGGGCCACGGCGTCGGCGGACGCCAGCCACAGGTAGAAATCGGGATCCTGGTCGAGTGTCGCCAGGCCAGGGGCGGCCGCCGCCGGTGCCTGCGCGATCGCGGCGTCGTTTGCGGGTTCGTGCGCGTTGCGCCAGGGCGCGCCGAACGCCAGTGCCAGCGCCAGCACCGCAGCGGTCGCCCAGCTCCACCGATGCCGGTGGCGCGACGGCTGCATTGCCGCCGCCTGCCGCCGGTTGTGCAGTTGCGCACGCACACGCGGCGACAGCGCCGTGAGCGCCTGTGCGTGCAGGGCGCGGGCCCTGCGGTCGAATTCGAGATCGTTCATCGCCAATCCTCCAGTTGCCGCTGCAGCGCGATCCGCGCCCGCGACAGGTGGGTCTTCACCGAGCCCTCGCTGCAACCCATCGCGCGTGCGGTGTCGGCCACGTCGAGCTCTTCCAGAACGCGCAGCGTGAACGCCTCGCGTTGCCGCCGCGGCAACGCCGCGAGCGCATCCGCGAGCCGCGCGTAGGCCTCGCGGCCGTCGTGGTGGCGGGCGGGATCCGGTGCCTCGTCCGCCCAATCGACGCCGCCGTCGTCCCGCAGCGGCGCCGGCGCCATCCAGCGCAGGCGGAAGCCGCGCCGTCGCTGGATGTCCACGACCCGGCTGCGCAGGATCCGCCAGAACAGCGGCGGCCATTCCGCCGCCGGGCGATCGCGGTAGCCCAGCATCTTCAGCATCGCGTCCTGGACCGCGTCCAGCGCGTCCTCGCGCTGGCGCAGGCCGAACTCCGCGAAGCGGAAGGCGCGCGGGCCGATCCCGGCCAGGAACTGTTCCAGGGTCGCCGGCGACGACCCGGCCGCGAAGGCCGCACCGGCCTCGGGCGGGCTGTCCTGGATGGCATCGGCGCTCACGCGTTGCAGCATACGGGAGGGAACGCGGCAGGCGCCGGCCGGTTGACAGGGCGCAGCGGCAATGCGGCCGCGACGGTTATGATGCGATCGTCACCGTGCGGGGAGGCAACGATGGGCGATGCGATCGTGGCGCAGGGCTTCATGGCCCTGTACGTGTTCATGTTGGCGGCCATCGCCGGGCACGTGATCATCTCGCGGGTGCCGGTGATCCTGCACACCCCGCTGATGTCGGGTTCCAACTTCATCCACGGCATCGTCCTGATCGGCGCCATGGTGGTCCTCGGCCACGCCGATACCACCCTGGAGAAGGCGATCGGCTTCGTCGCGGTGCTGTTGGGAGCGGGCAATGCCGCCGGTGGCTACGTGGTCACCGAGCGCATGCTCGACATGTTCAAGGCCAGCAAGCCGGGGGCGAAATGATCGGCGCCGTGCAGCTGCAGTGGCTGGCCAACGCCAGCTACTTCGTCGCCGCCACCCTGTTCCTGCTCGGCCTGCAGCGCATGGCCTCGCCGAAGACCGCGCGCTCGGGCATCCAGTGGGCGGGCGCCGGCATGCTGCTGGCGACCTTCGCCACGCTGCTGCTGCCGGGCCTGCACAACCTCGGGTTGATCCTGCTGGCGACGGCGCTGGGCACGGTGGTCGCCTGGACCTGGGGCAAGCGGGTCGCGATCACCGACATGCCGCAGATGGTCGCGCTGTTCAACGGCATGGGCGGCGGCTCGGCGGCCGCGATCGGCGCGGTGGAACTGCTGCGCTTCTCGCTCGGGGGCACGGCACCGCCAAAGCTGACCCTGGTGCTGGGCGTGGTCGGTGCACTGATCGGCGCGGTCTCGCTGTCGGGTTCGGTGATCGCCTGGGCCAAGCTCGACGGGCGCATGGACAAGCGTTACACCTTCCCCGGCCAGCAATGGTTCAACGCGCTGGTGGCACTGGTCGCGGTGGTGCTCGGGGCGATGGTGGTGCATTCGCTCGGCGTGCCGCTGGTGATCGCGTTCTTCGCGGTCGCGCTGGTGCTCGGCATCCTGATGACGCTGCCGATCGGCGGCGCCGACATGCCGGTGGTGATCTCGCTCTACAACGCGCTCACCGGGCTGGCGGTGGCGTTCGAAGGCTACGTGCTCGGCAACCAGGCGCTGATCGTGGCCGGCATGATGGTCGGCGCGGCCGGCATGCTGCTGACCCGGTTGATGGCCAAGGCCATGAACCGTTCGATCCGCAACGTGCTGTTCTCGAATTTCGGCGCCAGCGCGGGCGCGGGCCGGGAGATCGCCGGCAGCCAGAAGCCGATCGAGGCGGGCGACGTCGCCGCGATGATGGCCTACGCCGAACGCGTGGTGATCGTGCCCGGTTACGGCATGGCGGTGGCCCAGGCCCAGCACAAGATCTGGGAGCTGGCGCAACGGCTGATCGAGCGCGGAGTCAAGGTCAAGTTCGCGATCCACCCGGTCGCCGGGCGCATGCCCGGGCACATGAACGTGCTGCTGGCCGAGGCCGGGGTGCCCTACGACCTGATCGCCGACATGGACGACATCAACCCCGAG
>JAKFCN010000009.1:0-3736 GCA_036676625.1 Lysobacter sp.
CTGGCCGCCGGGCCGCTTCCCTGAAATCGGTTCGCGCCTTGTCACATGAATGACAAGTGACGAAGTTAGCGTGTTAAACTCTTGTTAGTGCCGGGGGACGCAGGGGACGCCCCAACCCGGTATTCCACCCAAGGACTCAGCGTGCCTGCAAGCCAGGCACCGCGGCGGGATGCCGCTTTCGCCACTTCAGCCATCTTTTTTCCTAGCAGGGTTCAACCACCATGACCAATCGCAACCGGGTTCGGCTCTCGAAGCTCTCCCTTGGCCTCGCCCTCGCGCTTGCCGCCGCGCCGGCGCTCGCCCAGACCACGTCCGCCGGCGTCGGCGGTGTCGTCACCGACGGCAGCGGCCAGCCGGTCGTGGGCGCGCAGGTGACCATCACCCATGTCGAGTCCGGAACGGTGAGTCGCGCGACGACCGACGCCAGCGGCCGCTACAACGCGCGCGGCCTGCGCGTCGGCGGCCCGTACGAGATCACGATCAACAAGGACGGGGTTGGCTCCCGGACCGAAGAGGGTCTCTACCTTGACCTCAACAAGGTCACGGCGGTGAACACCCAGCTGGTGGACGCGTCCACGCTCGCGGCCGTCGAAGTGACGGGCTCGGCCGGTCTCGACATCTTCAGCCCCGACAACAAGGGCGTCGGCACCTCGGTCAGCGGCCGCCAGCTCGAGCTGACGCCGCAGGGCAACCGCGCGCTCGACGACATCGCGCGCCTCGACCCGCGCATCCAGGTGACCGACGCCGGCGACGGCTCGATCTCGGTCGCCGGCGTCAACAACCGCTACAACAACATCTCCGTCGACGGCATGTCGCAGGGCGATCCGTTCGGCCTCAACGCCAACGGCATGCCGTACCTCGGCACCCCGATCTCGGTCGACACGATCGCCGCGTACGACCTCAAGGTCTCCGACTACGACGTCGCGGCCGACACCGTCGGCGCCACGGTCAACGCGGTCACCAAGTCGGGCACGAACGAGTTCCACGGCTCGGTGTACTACGCGCTGCGCGACTCCGACTTCATGGGCGACCTGGAAGGCGACGAATACGCTGGCTTCGACAATGACCGTGTGGTGGGCGCCACCGTCGGCGGCCCGATCATCAAGGACCGTCTGTTCTTCTTCGCGTCGTATGAAGAGCAGAAGATCAAGAACTTCGGCGGTTCGAACACGTCCGACGGCATCGCCAACGGCGACGTCTCGATGGCGGACGTCGAGCGCGCGATCGACATCGCCGAGTCGCTGGGCCTGTATCCGGGCACGTACGGCTCGACCGGCGTGAACCTGGAAAACAAGCGCATTCTCGCGAAGCTGGACTGGAACATCACCGACTACCACCGCGCCAGCCTGACCTACCAGCAGACGGAGGAATTCCGTCCGTCGCCGTACGACCAGTTCTCCGACACGGTCGTGCTGAGCAGCCACTGGTACAACATCGACAACGTGACGAAGAACACCTCGCTGCAGCTGTTCAGCGACTGGACCGAGAACTTCTCGACCGAGGTCAAGCTCAGCCACCAGACCTTCGACCAGGTCAACGGCAACCCGATCAACCAGCCGGAAGTCGAGATCGAGACCGCCGACGGCGGCTCCATCTTCATCGGCGAGGACAACAACCGCCACGAGAACCAGATCAACACCGACCGCGTGTCGGCGGCGATCTTCGGTACCTACTACGCCGGCGACCACACGATCAAGGGCGGCTTCGACTGGATGCGCCACGACGTGTACAACCTGTACGGCCGCGACCTGCACGGCTCGTACGTGTTCGAGAGCCTCGAGGACTTCGAGAACGGCGACTACGACGTCTACAACCTGCGGACCCCGGCGCCCGGATTCACGGTGGCCGACACCGCCGCCGCCCTGGTCTACAGCCAGTTCAGCCCGTACCTGCAGGACACCTGGCAGCCGACCGACCAGCTGTCGATGACCTTCGGCGTGCGCGTGAACATCCCGAAGGCCGACAAGGCCCCGGAGGAGGCGCCGGGCTTCGAGGAGGCGTTCGGTTTCCGCAACGACTACAAGCTCGGTTCGGACAACAAGGTCGTCCTGCCGCGCTTCTCCTTCAACTTCAACTTCAACACCGAGCGCTACACGCAGCTGCGCGGCGGCATCGGCGCCTTCCAGAGCGTTCCCCCGTTCGTCTGGCTGGCCAACCCGTACCAGAACAACGGCGGCGTCTCGGCACTCTCGTATCGTTCGTTCGACCCGGACGACGCGCCGTTCAGCCCGGATCCGTACAACCAGAACGTGCCGACCGTCGGCAGCCCGTCCAACCAGATCGACGTGATCGATCCGGACTTCAAGCTGCCGACCGTCTGGAAGGCCAGCCTCGCCCTCGACCACGAGCTGCCGTGGTATGGCCTGGTGGGCTCGATCGAGTTCCAGCGCATCGCCTCGAAGGACGCCGCCCTCTACCAGGCGCTCAACATCGGTGAAGTGCAGGGCACGCTGTTCGATGGTCGCCAGTACTTCTACTGCAACCTCGGCAGCATCTCGTCGTCGAACAAGAACTGCGACCGCAACCCGGCGTTCAGCAATATTTCCACGTTGCTGACCAACACCGACGAGGGCTTCTCCAACTCGCTGACGCTGTCGCTGAACAAGCCGATGTCCAACGGCTGGTACGGCAACCTCAGCTACACCCGCACGAAGGCCACCGAAGTCGGCTCCGATGCCAGCTCGCAGGCCTGGTCGAGCTACCAGTTCGTCTCGCGCCTGAACCCGAACGAGGAGATCGCCGCGACCGCCAGCCGCGAGATCCGCAACTCGGTGAAGCTGTCGCTGGGCTGGGAGCGCGCGTTCTTCGGCGACTACAAGACCAGCGTCTCGATGTTCTACAACGGTCGCAACGGACTGCCGTACACCTGGCTGATCAACGGCGACCCGAACGGCGACGGCATCTTCCAGGACCGCGCCTACGTGCCGCTGCTTGACGACCCGAACGTGAGCTACGGGTCGGCGACGCCGGAGCAGATCGCCGCGTTCCATGCGTTCATCGACGGCAACAACTACCTGCGCGGCCACCGCGGCAGCATCGTCGGCCGCAACGAGACGCGCCTGCCGTGGGTCAACCAGGTCGACCTCGGGATCCAGCAGGAACTGCCGGGCTTCTTCGAAGACCACAAGTCGATCATCCGCCTCGACATCTACAACTTCATGAACATGCTCAACAAGGATTGGGGCGTGACGGAAGAGATCGGCGGTTTCGATTCGCGCTACCTGGCGCGCCTCGCCGGGATGACCGCCGATGGCGACTACATCTACGACCTGGGCTCCGCGTCGAACCCGACGTGGCAGGATCTGCGCCCGTACGAGGGTCGCGTTCCGCGTGTCGTTTCGCGCTGGTCGGCTTTGCTGACGCTGCGTTACGAGTTCTGATCCCGCGTTCGCGGGCTGAGTGACCAGGGCGGCCGGAGCGATCCGGCCGCCCTTTTTTTCGCAGCAAGGGGCTTCTGCCGGGTTTGGCGGGCTGCAGGCGGGTGTTAAAGTCCCCAGTCCCGAAGAAGAGACGAGCAGCAACGATGGAAGCGTCACTCTCCAGGGCGGAAACCGCGAAAGCCGCGGCGATGCCAGCCAGCCTCCCGACCTGCAACGCGCGCATCTCCCCGCGTGGCGGCCTGGACATCCTTTCCCGCGACGAGATCGCGCGGCTGCAGACCGCCTCGATCGGCGGCCTGCGGCACCTGCTGCGGCGCTGCGCGCTGGCGGTGCTGACGACCGACTCGGACTCCGAC
>JAKFCN010000010.1:0-1989 GCA_036676625.1 Lysobacter sp.
GTCGGTGCTCGGCCTGGTCGCGCAGGACCTGGGCTTCGTGCTGATCGCCCGCACCGTGCCGATCCCGATGGCGGGCTGGATCCTGCAGGGCATGGTCCTGGTCATCGCGATCCTGCTGGTGCTTCTGGCGCGCAAGGCCGCGGCCAGGGGCTGGCTGCGCTGATGCCCGAGCGCGACGACGAGATCCTCGAGGTCCTGACCGAGATCCGCGACGTGCAGCGGCAGGCGCTGGCGAACCAGGAAAAGGCGATCGCCGCCCAGCAGCTGGCGATCGACCGCCAGAACGCCCATCTGCGCCTGTACCGCATCGTCGTGCTGCTCGTCGTGCCGCTGATCGCCGCCCTCGGCTACGTGCTCTACCGCCTCGCCGCCCCGCACCTCTGACATCGGGGAGCCGATGACCCTGCATCCGGTTTGGGCGGCCTTTGGTTTCGCGGGCCTGTGCGTGACCATCGCCGCCTCGTTCCTCGGGGTCTACGCGATCCTGCTGCGCGACCGCTGGGCGGAACCGCTGTGGTTCGCGGCGACGCTCGGCGCGGCGATGCTGGTGGCGGCAGCCCTCGCGCATCCCGGGCAGCCTCTCGGTGCGTACTTCCCCGCGGAGTATCTGCTCGTTGTCGTCGAATCGATCGCGATGTGGGTGATCGCACATCGCTGGGCGCGAGCGACCGGGCCCGGGTCGGAGCAGCCGTTGCCACGCTGGCAGGCTGCGGCGTGGGCGATGAACCTGCCGTACGCGGCGCAGCTGGGCTGGCTGGTCCTCATGCCCCTGGCATGGTTGCTGCACAGCGCGGCCTCGGCGCCCTGGCTGGTCGACCAATGCATGGCGATGTCCGAGGTCGATCTTCGAATGTCGGGGCTGTGGGTGTGCGATGTCGGGCGGACTGTCACGTCCTGGTGGTGGATGTTCGGCATGATCGGCTCCGCCGTCGCGACCGGGATCATGCTGGTCTGGCTCGTATTCCTCGTCGCACCCCGTGGAGCACGCTTGCGGCTCGCGGGTTTCATCGTGCTGGTCTGGATCGCGTCGCACGTCGCGACCCCCGCCTGGGAGCTGGGGGGCGATATTCCGGGCGAGACGATCGGTTATCTCTTCGTCGCCTTCGCCGTATCCATCGCGGCGGGCTGGGCGGCGTTTCGTCCGCTGCGCACGATGCCTTCGCCGGCGCCCACCGCGCCGGCGGCCGCGCCGAAACCGGGATCCCGGGGCTGGCGTTGGCGATGGGTACTGCCCGCCGGCCTGTTCGCGGCGTGCCTGCTGCTGGGCGGCTCAGTGCTGGCGTATGTGTCGGTGCTGCAATCGAACCTGCGCGATACCGCGCCCTATCTCGACGCCGTCGCCCGTGCCCGCACCCATCCGGCGGTGATCGGAAAACTGGGCGAGCCGGTGAACCCGGGTCGCGCCGTCGCCGGCGTCATCCGCGACGACATGCCCGGCGTCGAGGGCCGCGCCGCGGCGCTGACGATTCCGCTGCATGGCCCGCGCGGCCACGCGAAACTGCAGGTGCAGGCGATGACGATCGACGGTGCCTGGCGCTTCATCGAACTCGCGCTGGAAACCGAGGACGCCCGCGAGCCGCTGGACCTGTTCGACGTGCGCGAACGCGCGGCGGAAGACGCACGGCGCGAAGCGATGCGGGCGAAGCGCGCGCGAGACCCGGCGCCCCGGGTCTGTCCCGAAGACGAGTTCGACGACGTGTTCGACGGCGCGTAGCGCTCGTAGGGAACCACGGACGGCCGCGCGGAGCGGCGCGGCACCGGCCCGGATCCTCAGCGGGGCGCAGTGCGCGAGGTCGCTTTTCGCGGCTTCGAAAACAGGGACGTTTTCGAAGAGCCTACATGGACGTATTCGGGATTCACCGTCGTGGCTTCCATGCCTGGGGGACGAGGTTGGCGACGAAGTGCAGCCACAGCGCGCCCCAGATCAGGGCGCGCGCCGCCACGGGCAGGCCCTCGGCTTCGAACTTGCGGAAGTACCGCCACAACCCG
>JAKFCN010000011.1:0-43238 GCA_036676625.1 Lysobacter sp.
TGCGACCTGGTGGATCCGCCAGGCGATCACCCGCTCGATCGCCGACCAGGCGCGCACCATCCGCATCCCGGTGCACATGATCGAGACGATCAACAAGCTCAACCGCATTTCCCGCCAGATGCTCCAGCAGTTCGGCCGCGAGGCCACGCCGGAGGAGCTGGCCAAGGAAATGGACATGCCCGAGGACAAGATCCGCAAGGTCATGAAGATCGCGAAGGAACCGATCTCCATGGAGACCCCGATCGGCGACGACGAGGACTCGCACCTGGGCGACTTCATCGAGGACACCAACGTGGAGTCCCCGATCGACGCGACCACCAACACCAACCTGATGGAAACGGTGCGCGACGTGCTCGCCGGTCTGACCCCGCGGGAAGCCAAGGTGCTGCGCATGCGCTTCGGCATCGACATGAACACCGACCACACCCTCGAGGAAGTCGGCAAGCAGTTCGACGTCACCCGCGAGCGCATCCGCCAGATAGAGGCCAAGGCGTTGCGCAAGCTGCGCCATCCGAGCCGCTCGGAGCAGCTGCGGTCGTTCCTCGACATCGAGTAGGCGCACGCCTTGCGCGCGATGTAGCGCCGAGCCATGCTCGGCTGCCTTTGCCGAAAAGCCCCGCCAAGCGCGGGGTTTTTCGTTTCCGGCATAATCCCCGCGCGACGGGCCTATAGCTCAATTGGTTAGAGCGAAGGACTCATAATCCTCAGGTTCCAGGTTCGAGTCCTGGTGGGCCCACCAACCAAGATGCCCCACTCCGGACGCCGAAGGCGCCGCCTGCGGGCAACGGTGCGATTGCCGGAACGCTGCATTCCGAGGGCATCACGCCCGCCATCGCGGGGTCATGACAGCATGCGGTGCCTGGGCACCCATTCACGAGGAGACTGCCGTGGCTTCGATTGTCGAACGGGCCCATCCGAGGGCCATCCACCCGTTCCACGCGGCCGTGCTGGCCGGATCGGTGCCGCTGTTCCTCGGCGCCCTGCTGGCCGACTACGCCTACGCGACCAGCTACCAGATCGAATGGAGCAACTTCGCTTCGTGGCTGCTCGTCGGCGGCATGGCGTTCGCCACCATCGCCCTGCTGTGCGCGGTCGTCGATCTGTTCCGCGGCAGCCGCGCCTTCATCTACACCCTCTTGCTGGCGGCGACGTGGGTGCTGGGCTTCATCGACTCGCTGCACCATGCCAGGGACGCCTGGGCGATCATGCCCGCCGCACCGGTGCTGTCGGTGATCGTTGCGGTGCTGGCCTGCGCGGCGACGTGGATCGGATTTTCCAGCCTGCGCGCGGGGGGTGCGAAATGAGCCGTTCGAACGGATCCATCGTGGCCATCGCCGCCCTGTCGACGGTGCTGGCTGCATGCGGCAACGCGCCGGAGTTGAACCAGTACGGCGCCAACCCGGACCTCCCGAACCCGGAACGCGGCTTGCTGCCGAACATGACGATCGCCAGGCCGGCGAGCTGGGGCGACAGGCAGCCGACGGTGCCGCAGGGCTACACCATCACCGCGATCGCCACCGACCTCGGCATTCCGCGCCAGACCCTGGTGCTGCCCAATGGCGACATCCTGGTGGCCGAAGGCCGTGGCGGCAACGCGCCCAAGCTCAAGCCCAAGGACGTGATCGCCGGCAGGATCAAGGCCAAGGGCAACACCGCGGTCGAGAGCGGCAACCGCCTGACCCTGTTGCGCGACGCCGATGGCAACGGGACCTACGAGCTGCAGACCGTGTTCGCCGACAAGCTCGACGCGCCCTACGGCCTCGCGCTGGTCGGCAACGCGCTCTATGTCGCCAACCAGGATGCGCTGGTGCGGTTCGATTACACCGAAGGCCAGGCCCAGGCCAGTGGCGCGCCGGTCAAGGTCACCGACCTGCCGTCGGCGATCAACCATCACTGGACCAAGGCCCTGGCGGCCAGCGCGGACGGGCGCTTCCTCTATGTCGCCATCGGCTCCAACAGCAACATCACCGAGCGCGGCATGACCGCGGAGGTCGACCGCGCACGGGTATGGCAGGTCGACGCCGCGACCGGTGCGCACAAGGTCTACGCCACCGGCTTGCGCAATCCCACGGCGCTTGCGATCCAGCCCGGCACGGGCGTGTTGTGGGCGGTGGTGAACGAGCGCGACGAGCTCGGTCCGAACCTGGCCCCCGACTACCTCACCTCCGTGCGCGAAGGCGGCTTCTACGGCTGGCCCTACAGCTACTGGGGCCAGAACGTGGACACCCGCGTGATGCCGCAGGATCCGGAGAAGGTCGCGTCCGCCATCACGCCCGACTACGCCCTGGGTTCGCATGTCGCCGCGCTCGGCGTCGCGTTCTCGGTGCCGGCGATGGGCGGTGCGTTCGCCGATGGCGTGTTCGTCGGCGAGCACGGCAGCTGGAACCGCAGCCCGCCGGTCGGCTACAAGGTGGTGTTCGTGCCGTTCCGCAACGGCCGCCCGGCCGGCGACCCGATCGATTTCGTCTCCGGCTTCCGCGGCGACGACGGCCTGACCCGCGGCCGCCCGGTCGGCGTGACCGTCGATCCGCGCGGCGCGCTGATCGTCGCCGACGACCTGTCGAACACGATCTGGCGGGTGACGCCCCGCTAGGGCGCGACCGGCCGCAGCGGGTGCGCCTCGGTGTTCAGCACCACGACTTCCGGGTCGAGCGTCGCCGGGTCCGCGTACAGCAGGTAGAAATACTTGAAGGTCTCGGCCAGGACGAAGCTTTCCATGTCGTCGGCCTTTTCCTTGGTGACCACGCTGCGCAATGCGGCGAAGCCGGCGTCGGTACGGGTATGACGCACGAAGTCGTCGAACATCACCCGGCCCATGTCGCGGTACGCGGCGTCGCCGGTGGCGCGGTACAGGTACCACGCGGATTCCACGATTTCAGGGCGCAGCGGGTACGCCGCCGCGGTCACCTCGCGCTTGCGGTAATCCCAGGCCTCCGGCTCGATCCCGTGCACCTGCCACATCGCGAACGACGAGGCCTGCAGGCGCCTGGCGCGATCGACGTCGCCCGAATACGCCAGCAGCCCGGGCATGAACGCATCGAGCGCGCCGTACTCGCTGCCGGTGCGCGCGCCGGTGGCCATGTCGACCTGGCCGTACCAGAGCATGCCGTCGACTTCCTCGGGCAGGTAGCGGTTGGCCGCGGCGATGCTCTCGTTCCACATCGCCAGGCAATCGCGGTCGCCGAACAGCTTCCAGCACTTCCACAGGTATTCGTAATACGAATCGATGCGCGCACCGATGTGGCTGCCGTTGTTGGTCCACGCGCCGGTCCCGACGTCGAAGCGTTCGCCGACCAGGCCGATCGGCGAACGCCGC
Source organism: Lysobacter sp. (assembly GCA_036676625.1). Classification (GTDB taxonomy): domain Bacteria; phylum Pseudomonadota; class Gammaproteobacteria; order Xanthomonadales; family Xanthomonadaceae; genus Cognatiluteimonas. The sequence goes on from JAKFCN010000011.1 coordinate 3,317, forward strand.
TTGTACGTCTCGACCAGCGCGCGCTTGGCTTTTTCGTAGTAGACCGGATTGCCGGTCAGGCGCGACAGGGTGCCGTACTCGAGCAGCAGCGTTCCGGCTTCGGCCGGATTGCTCTCGCTGCCATGCGCCTTGCCGGTGCGCAGGTTGACGTACACGTAGGGCAGGCCGGTGGGCGAGTCGAAGGCCGGCAGCAGGCGCGTGCCGAGGTCGTCCGCGAGTGCGAGAAGCTTCGGATCGCCGGTCATCTGGTAGGACGACAGCAGTCCGCCGAGCAGGCGGATCACGATCTCGAAGTGCTTGACGTCCAGGTCGCGGTCGAACGACAGCCGGGAGTCGATCAGCGCGCGGGCCTCGTCGGCCTCCTTGTCGAGGCCCATCACCAGCAGCGTGTCGAGCGCATCGACCGGGGTCATCAGCAGCGATTCGCCGTACCAGTCGCGCGATCCATTGCTCAGCGGCAGCAGCGCGTCGTGGCCCCAGGCGTACTGCCTGTAGCCGTTCCACGCGTGCAGGAATTCCGACTTCACCCGTTCGGCCATCGGCGTGTCGGCGGCCGCGGCGGCGACGGGCGTCGCCGGTTGCGGGACCGCCGGCTGCGAGGCGCAACCGGCCAGCAGCGACAGCGCCAGTCCGGCGAAGGTGTTGCGCAAGCGCGTGCTCATGCGTGTGCTCATGCGTGTGCTCCGAAGGCATGGGTGGTGCGCAGCACGGCCAGCACGTCGTGGCAGGCGCCCATGGTGTGGTAATCGGTCTTGCCGGCGGGGCTCTTCTCGTCGCTGTACTTGCCGTTGCGGCGGTCGAGGATCCGGTACCACGCGCCATGCCGGTGGTCGACGAAATGCTGCCAGGCGTAGCGCCAGACGCGCTCGTACCACTCGCGATAGCGCGCATCGCCGGTCGCGGCGAACAGCCGCGCCGCGGCGGAGATCGCTTCGGCCTGCACCCAGAAATACTTGTCGGAATCACAGATGGTGAAGTCGGGCGCGAACCCGTAGGCGATGCCGCCGAACTCGTCGTCCCAGGCGTATTGGAGCGCGGTATCGAACAGGTGCCGCGCCGTGGGCAGCAACCACTCCGGCGCCGCGCCGCGCGCGCCGAGGTGGCCGTGCAGCAGCACCAGCAATTTCGCCCATTCCACCTGGTGGCCGGGCTGGAAACCCCACGGCCGGAACAGGTGGCGGGGATTGTCGCGGTTGTAATCCCAGTCGATGTTCCAGTCGCGGTCGTAGTGTTCCCACACCAGGCCGCCGGCGAGCGCCGCCTGGCGGCGGGTCATGTGGTCGGCGAGCAGCAACGCACGATCCAGGTACCGCGCCTCGCCGCTGGCTTCGAACGCCGCGATCAGCGCCTCGCACAGGTGCATGTTGGCGTTCTGGCCGCGGTAGCCGGAGAAATTCCAGTCGGGATCCGCTTCGTCGCGATACAGCCCCGCCTCGGCGCCCCAGAATCGCGCCTCCAGCAGGTTCCAGGTCTCGTCCATCCATGCCGCAGTGTCGAGTCCGGACTTGCGCGCGCTGGCATATGCCAGCAGCACGAAGGCGACGCCGTAAGCGTGCCGGGTCCGGTCTTCGGGCTGGCCGTCGCGCAAGGTCCACGCGTAACCGCCGCTGGCGGGATCGCGATGCGCTTCCCGCAGATAACGCAGGCCATGCGCGGCGGCGTCCAGGTAATCGCGTGCAAGCGGGTCGCCGGCGAACTCGCGCGCGGCCATCGCGTAATCGAAGACGAAGCGGGTGCTGCTGACCAGGTGCCGGTGGCTGGCGTCGTAGATGCTGCCGTCGTCGCGGAAGTAGTGGAAAAAGCCGCCGGCGGGGTCGATCGCGCGCGGGTGGTAGAACGCCATGGTGTCGGCGATGTGCGCGCGCAGGAAATCCGGATCGGCGAACGCGGGCATCGGGCTGGCGGGCAGGTTCATGCGGCCTCCTCGAGCAGTGCGTGCACTTCCGCGCCGGTGGGCATCGCGGCGAAGGCGCCGAAGCGGGTGGTCGCCAGCGCGCCCGAGGCAGCGGCATGGCGCAGCAGGTCGTTGCGCACGCTGGCGTCGGCAAACGCGGCGTCCAGGTCGTCGCTGCGCAAACCAAGCGTGGCGACACGCTGCAGCAGGCCGGCGACGAAGGCGTCGCCGGCGGCAGTGGTGTCGATCGCCTCGATCCGGAACGTCGGCGCGACCCCTTGCATGGCGCGCGTCCACCAGCGGATCGGTGCGGCGCCGTCGGTCACCAGCAGTGCCCGGGTCGCGTTCCCGAACAGCCGTGCGATCACGGCTTGCTCGCCGCCGTCGCGTGCCAGGAACGCCAACTCGTCGCGGCTGAGCTTCACCAGGCGCGCAACTTCGAGCGCACGCCACAGCGTCGGCAGCGGATCCTCGCCGCGTGGCCACAGGGCCGGGCGCAGGTTGAGGTCGAAGCTCACCAGCGCGCCGGCATCGGCGGCCATGCGCATGCCGTGCAGGGTCGCGTCGGCGATGCCGGGCGCGGTCAGGCTGTTGGAGCAGGCATGGAATATCGCCAGATCCGCGAACGTTGCGGCGTCGAAATCCTCCGCGCGGAACAGCAGGTCCGCCGCCGGCGGCCGGTAGAAGCTGAAACTGCGCTCGCCATCGGCATCCAGCGATACGAAGGCGAGCGCCGTGGGCGCGGCACCGGTGCGGCGCACCGCGGCGACATCGACCCCGTGGCCGACGAACTGCGCCAGCAAGAAGTCGCCGAACATGTCGGTCGCCAGCATGCCGATGAAGCGCGCGTCGCCGCCCAGCCTGGCGACGCCGACCGCCACATTGGCCGGCGCGCCGCCGGCGTTGCGCGAGAACTGCGGCGGCGCTTCCTCCGGCCCCGGCGGACCGGCGAGGAAATCGATCAGGGCCTCGCCGAAGCAACCGATCGCGGTGCGCGCGGTCGTGTTCATTCCGCGGGCAGCCGCGAGCCGCGCAAGCCGTACCAGGCGATGTAGGCGTAGCAGGCCAGCGGCAGCACGAACGCCAGCTGGATGCCGATGCGGTCGGCGAGCAAGCCCTGCAGCAGCGGCACGATCGCGCCGCCCACGATCGCCATCACCAGCAGGCTCGATGCGCGGCTGGTCAACGCGCCCAGCCGTTCGATCGCGGTGGTGAAGATGGTCGGGAACATGATCGAGTTGAACAGGCCGATCGCGAGCACGCTCCACATCGCCACGCCATCCCGCGATGCCATGGTGATCGCGAGCAGCGCGCACGCGATCACCGCGAACAGCGTCAGCAGCCTGCGCGCGTCGACCCGGGTCAGCAGCGCCGCGCCGATGAAGCGGCCGATCATCGCGCCGCCCCAGTAGAGCGACAGGTAGCGGCTGGCGGTGGCTTCGTCCAGGCCGCCGGTGCCGGGCCCGGAGATGTAGTTGATCAGGAAGCTGCCGATCGAGACCTCCGCACCCACGTACAGGAAGATCGCGAGCACGCCCCAGCGCAGGCGGCGGTGGCGCAGGGCCTCGGTGAAGGTATGGTGGTTGCGGTCGCCGGCGTCGGTGGCCTCGCGCTGCGGCGGGATCCGCATCAGCAGCACGAACGCGGCCAGCGCGATCATGCCGCCGGCCAGCCACAGGTACGGCACCTGCACCGATTGCGCCTGGGTGGCGCGGTAGCCCGCGATCTCGCCGGGCGACATCGTCGCCAGCTGGTCCGCACCGAGCACCGCGGCCGACAGGATCAGCGGGCCGATGATGAAGGGGAACAGCGTGGTGCCGCAGGAGTTCAACGCCTGCGCCAGGTTCAACCGGCTGTGCGCGCCGGCCGGATTGCCGAGCAGGCTGATGTAGGGATTGGCCGCCACCTGCAGCAGGGTGATGCCGCTGGCGAGCACGAACAGCGCCGACAGGAACAGCGGATACGACGGCAGCCGCGCGGCGGGAAAGAACATCGTCGCGCCCGCCGCCGCGACCAGCAGGCCGACGACGATGCTGGCCTTGTAGCCCACCCGCGAGACCACGGCGCCCGAGGGCAGCGACATCAGGAAGTACGCGCCGAAGAACGTGAACTGGATCAGCATCGTCTGCGCGTAGTTCATCGCGAACACGGCTTTCAGGTGCGGGATCAGCACGTCGTTGAGGCTGGTCAATCCGCCCCAGGTGAAGAAGATCAGGCTCACGACCGCGATCGCGGCCGGGTTCGACAGCTCGCGCCGGTTCGAATCGGGCGGGTTCATGCGGAAATCCCCTGGGCATCGGAAGCTGCGACGAGACTGCTGGCGCGCACCACCAGCTGCGCCGGTGCGACGGTATTGCGCGAGGGGCCGCCGGCGCCCCGCAGGCGCTCGAGCACCAGCCGCGCAGCCTGCATGCCGCGTTCGCGCGGAACCACGGCGATGGTGGACAGCGGCGGTGTGGATACCGCGGCTTCGGGGATGTCGTCGAAGCCGACCACCGCGAAATCACGGCCGGCCCGGCGGCCGCGTGCGGCGAGTCCGCTCATCAGGCCGAGCGCGACCGCGTCGTTGTAGCAGACCGCCGCGGTCGGTGCGGGATCGCGCGCGAACAAGGCGCCGGTCTGGCGCGCGGCCTCCAGCCGCGTCGGTGCACATTCCACCAGCCAGGCCGGATCCGGTGCGATCCCGGCCGCGGCGAGCGCATCGCGATAGCCGGCGCGGCGTTCGCCGCAGGAACTCGAATCGCGATGGCCGCCGAAGAACGCGATCGCGCGATGGCCCTGCGCTAGCAGGTGCTCGGTGGCCAGGCGTGCACCGCGGCGATTGTCCAGGGCGAGGAAGTCCCAGCCGTCGCCAGGATCGCTCTTGCCAGGCGCGGCATCGCCCAGCGCGCGGTTGAACACCAGCACCGGCGTACGCGTGCCCAGCACCTGGTGCAGGCGTTCGCGATCGCTGTGCTCGGCAGGCGACAGGATCACCGCGGCGGGATCGTGCTCGATCAGCGAAGCGAGCACCGCCTGCTGGCGCTCCGGCGATTCCCCCGTGCTGCCCAGCAGCATCACGTAGCCTGCTTCGGCCAGCACCGCATCGGCGCCGCCGGCGAACTCGGCGAAAAACGGATTGGACAGGTCGTTGAGCACCAGCGCCACCGCATTGGAGGCGCGCCGGCGCAGGTTGGCCGCACCGCGGTGGTAGACGTAATGCTGGCGGACCAGCTCCGCCTGCACCCTGGCGCGGGTATCGGCGTGCACCAGCGGACTGTCGCGCAGCACCAGCGACACCGTGGCGCGCGACACTCCGCAGCCGGCGGCGATGTCGGAGACGGTGACGCGCTTGCCTGGTGCCGGGCGGTTGGCCATGGATTTGAATCGATCCAAATTCAGGGCGCATCTTGCCGCCAGCCATGCCACAAGGCATTTTGCGCTGCAACATGCCGGTCGCCGCCGGCGATGCTAGGGTTTGATTTTGGAACGATCCAAACGGGCGGCAGGCATGACAATGGCCAAGAGCGGGGTTTTGATGGCGGGCGTTCTGCTGATGGCGGGGGCATCGATCGTGTCGGCGGCCAATCCTGGTTCAACGGGCGATGCCGGCGCACGCGCGGTGGCGTTGCCCGCTGTCATGGCGGTGGATCCCTTCATCGGCACCGGCGGCGAAGGCCACACCTTCCCGGGCGCGGTGGTGCCGTTCGGGATGGTCCAGCTCAGCCCGGACACCCGGATCCAGCCGCGCGACAAGGCCTACGGCTGGGCCGCGGGCTATCGCCACGACGACACCACCATCGTCGGGTTTTCGCACACGCATTTCTCCGGTACCGGCCACTCCGACCTCGGCGACGTGCTGCTGATGCCGATCGCGGGCGACGTGCGGCTGGAGCGTGGCGATGCCGGCAAACCCGGAAGCGGCTACACCTCGCAGTTCCGCCACGACGACGAGCGCGCCGAGCCCGGCTATTACGCAGTCACCCTCGACGACTACGGCGTGCGCGCCGAACTCACCGCCAGCGCGCGCGTGGGCATGCATCGCTACACCTTCCCGGCCGGCAAGCCGGCGCACGTGCTGATCGACCTGCGCACCTCGATGTACGACTACCCGGGCAAGGTGTCGTGGTCGCGGCTGCGCTTGCGTGCGGACGGCACCGTCACCGGTTTCCGCGAGACCCGCGGCTGGGCGCCCGGCCGCCAGCTGTACTTCGCGATGCGCTTCTCGCAGCCGCTCACCGGGCACGGCTTCCACGACACCGAGCAGGACATCCCGTACAAGGGCTTCCCGCCGCCGGGCGAGAAGGATCCCACCGCACGCGCGCAGATCGAGGGCCGCCAGCTGGTCGCCAGCGTCGACTTCGGCGATGCCATGCGCGGGCCGTTGCTGGTGAAGGTGTCGATCTCGCCGGTGAGCGAGGACAACGCCATCGCCAACCTCGATGCCGAGGTGCCGGGCTGGGATTTCGACGGTGTGCGCGCCGCGGCGAAGGCGCAATGGGCGCAGGCGCTGGGTGCGGTCGACGTCGACGCGCCGGAGCTGATGCGCAAGGCCTTCTACACCGCGCTCTACCACGCGTTCCAGGGTCCGAGCCTGTTCATGGACAGCGACGGCCGTTACCGCGGGCCCGACAGCGCCGTGCACAAGGCGGAAGGGTTCACCAATTATTCGACGTTCTCGCTGTGGGACACCTATCGCGCGCTGCACCCGCTGCTGACCCTGGTGCAACCGCCGCAGCGCACCAGCGACATCGTCAACTCGCTGTTGGCCGCGCGCAAGGAAAGCCCCTACGGAATCCTCCCGGTATGGGCGTTCCATGGCCTGGAAACGTGGTGCATGATCGGCTACCACGCGGTACCGGTGATCGCCGATGCCTACATGAAGGGCATCCGCGGCTACGACACCGATGCCGCGCTCGACGCCATGGTCGCCAGCGCCAGCTACGGCCCCTACGACGGCATTCGCCAGTACATGGAGCTCGGCTACGTGCCGATCGACGAGGAAGGCGAAGCCGCGTCCAAGACCCTGGAATACGCCTTCGACGACTGGACCATCGCGCGCGTGGCCGCCGACATGGGCCGCAAGGACGTCGCCGCCACGTTCGCAAAGCGCGCCGGCAACTGGAAGCACGCATTCGATCCGGAGACCGGCTTCATGCGCGCGCGCAACCGCGACGGCAGCTTCCGCGAGCCCTTCGATCCCGATGCCAGCGGCTACGGCACCGACTACACCGAAGGCAACGCCTGGCAATACTCGTGGTACGTGCCGCAGGACGTCGCCGGCCTCGCCGCCGCCCACGGCGGCGTCGACAAGCTGCTTGCGCGGCTGGACGACGTGTTCGACGCCAAGGTCGATCCGTCGGTGTTCGAACACATGGAGGACATCACCGGCCTGATCGGCTGGTACGCGCACGGCAACGAACCCAGCCATCACGTCGCGTATCTCTACGCGTATGCCGGGCAACCGTGGCGCACCCAGGCGCGCCTCAAGCAGATCATGGACACCCAGTACAAGCCGACGCCCGACGGCCTGGCCGGCAACGACGACCTCGGACAGATGTCGGCCTGGTATGTGTTCACCGCGCTCGGCTTCTATCCGGTCGCGCCGGGCAGCAATGAGTACATCGTCGGCCGCCCGTTCCTGCCGCGCGCCACCCTCAATCTGCCCAACGGCAAGCGCTTCACCATCGTCGCCGAAGGCCTCGACGACGCCCATCCCTACATCGGCAGCGCCACGCTCGACGGCAAGCCGCTGGACCGCGCCTTCCTGCGGCACGAGGAGATCCTGGCGGGCGGCGAACTGCGTTTCACCATGCAGGCGGAGCCGAACCGGGAATGGGGGACGGGTGCGGGCGACCGGCCTTATGCCATGTCCGGGTGGCAGTGACGCCCTTGCGTCAGTTCGATGGTCAGAGCGAAGGACGCATGATCCCCAGGTTCCGGGGAATCGTCAGGTCGCCAGCGCATAGGCCGCCAGACCGAACGCCAGCACCGCAGCCGTTGCCGCCACGATCGAAACCGTCCTCGCGATCGCGAGATCCTTGCGCAGAGCGACCACGCCGGTCTGCAGCGCTTCGATGTATTTCTGCGTGTTCTCCGCGAAGGTCTCGAGCGCCTCGGCATTCCTGGTGATCGCATCGACGTTGGTGCGCGCGGCATCCTGCAATTCCGCCACCGAGGCAGCGAGGTCCGGCCCTTTGTCCGTCGGCTTCTTCGAGAAGTAGGGCGTGGCCAGCCGGATCACTTCGGGGATCAGCGGTATCGCGGTGGTGATCCAGGTCGCCATGGCATCCGTCCTGCAAAGGCTGCGACGTAGTATGCCCGACGCTGCCGCGATTCCGGCCGGCCAGGTTTCGGCTTGCTAGCTGCGGCTGGCGGCCAGTGCGTCGGTCCAGTCGAGGAAGTCGCGCGCCATCGCTTCGCCGATGCCGTGGCCGCCCGGGTACAGGCACAGCGCATGCGGCACGCCGAGTTCCTGCAGCCAGGCATCGGCGCGTTCGGCCCAGGCGACCGGCAGTTTTTCGTCGTCGCGGCCGTGGGCGATGAGCGCGTGCACGCGGGCCAGGCGCTCGCGCGGTGCGAGCAACGGTTCCAATTCGGGCAGGATGCGCCCGGCCAGCACCGCGAACCCGCGCACGCGTTCGGGTGCGGTGAGGCCGACGCTGGCGCTGAGGATTCCGCCCTGGCTGAAGCCGGCGATCACCGTGCGTTCGGGCGCGATGCCGTGCGCGGCCTGCAGCTGCCCGACGAAGCGCACCAGCGTCGTGCGGCTGTCTTCCGCTTCGCTGGCCACGATCCGCGGCCCGCTGGCCGGGAACGCGACGCGGAACCAGGCGTGATAGTCCGCCTCGAGTTGCAGTGGGCCGCGCGGCAGCACCACCAGCGTGCCGGGCGCGACGTCGGCGGCGAGCCAGGCGAGATTGCCTTCGTTGCCGCCGACACCATGCAACAGCAGCAACAGTGCCGTCGGCTTGGCGGGCACCGGTTCGCGCACGCGGAACGCCAGCGCGAACGCGGGATCGGTCACGAGGTCGGACAGGTCGTTCACGCGGCCTCCTGCAGGGCGGTGTCGGCCGGCAGGCCGAAGCCGAACGAATCCATCGACAGCACGCCGTAAGTCATGCCACCTTCCACCAACGTCGCGGTGTCGCCGTCGCCGCTGGCACCGACCGCCACCAGTAATGGCAGGTAGTGTTCCTCGCTGGGATGCGCGCGCGCGGCGTGCGGCGCACGTTCGCGGTAGTGCACCAGCGCGTCGACATCGCGGCGGCGTACCGCGTCGGCGACCCAGTCGGCGAAGGCCTGCGCGTATTCCGGATCGCGGATGTGCTGGCGGAATTCGTACAGGTTGTGGGTGAGGCTGCCCGAACCGACCACCAGCACGCCGCGCGCGCGCAGCGGCGCCAGCGCCCGGCCCAGGCGCAGCGCGCCGGCGGTGTCGAGGTCGTGCGGCAGCGAGACCTGGAACACCGGCACCTCCGCGTCCGGCTTGAGGTAACGCATCGGCACCCACGCGCCGTGGTCGAGGCCGCGGTGCGCGTCGATGCCGGCGGCGAAGCCGGCATCGACCAGCATACGCACCACTTCCACCGCGAGCGTTGGCGCACCGGGCGGCGTGTACTGCAGCGCGTACAACGGCGGCGGAAAACCGCCGAAGTCATGGATGGTGTCCGGTGCCGACGTGGTGGCCACGCGTACGCCTTGGGTCTGCCAGTGCGGCGACACGATCACCACCGCGGTCAGGCCGGGCAGCGCGCGCCCGATCCGCTGCAGCGCGGGACCGAGCGCGCCGGGTTCGAGTGCGAACATCGGCGAGCCGTGGGAGATGAAGAGGGCAGGTGCGGGGGTCATGGCTGGCGACGCGACCAGGCGGCGTCGAGGCTGAATGCGCCGGGACCGTTGGCCGCCAGCATCAGGAAGCCGCCGGCCATGGCCACGTTCTTCCAGAAGTGGATCGCCTGGGCCGCGTCGCCGAGACCATGGAAGAGCGCCGCGGAGGCCAGCGAGAACGCGGCCAGCGCGAATGCGATCCAGCGCGTGAACCCGCCGGCGAGGATGGCGAGGCCGCCGCCGAGTTCCAGTGCGATCACCAGCGGCAGCAGCGCGCCAGGCACGCCCATGGCATCCATGTATTGCTGGGTGGCGGCGTAGCCGGCGATCTTGCCCCAGCCGGAAATGATGAAGATCAGCGACAGGCCGAGGCGGCCGAGCAGCGAGGCGGTAGCGTTCATGGGAGTGGTTCCTTGTCGGATACCCGGGATTGGGCTCGGGATCTACTGTATTGATCTCTTTGAGAGCGATAAACAACTGATTGATTGACTTATTGTCAATAAAACAGGAACAATCGAGCCATGCTCGACCTGCAACAACTGGCCAGCTTCGTCGCCGTGGTGAATGCCGGCAGTTTCGTCGGCGCGGCCGATGCCATCGGCCTGTCGAAGGCGGCCGTCTCGCGCCATGTTGCGGACCTGGAAGCGCAGCTCGGCGTGCGCCTGCTCCATCGCACCACCCGCCGCCTGTCGTTGACCGACGACGGCCAGCGCTTCCTTGCCCGCGCCGCCGAGTTGCTGGCCGACGCCGGCGAACTGGAAGCCGAAGCCAGCGCCGGCAGCGGCGAGGCGGCCGGCGTGCTGCGGATCAACGCGCCGCTGACCTTCGGCAACCTGCACCTGGCGCCATTGTGGTCGCGCTTCATCGCCGAGAACCCCAGGGTCGCGCTCGACATCACCTTGAACGATCGCGTCGTCGACCTGGTGGAGGAGGGCTACGACGTCGCCGTGCGCATCACCAACCTCGGCAGTTCGCAGCTGGTGAGCCGGCGGCTGGCGAGCACGCGGATCGTGCTGTGCGCATCGCCCGCCTACCTGGCCGCGCATGGCGCGCCTGCGCATCCAGCCGAGCTTGCTCGTCACCAGGTCATTTCCTATGCCTACTGGACCGGTGGCGACGACTGGCGTTTCACCGGTGCGGAAGGCGAGGCGCGCGTGCGCGTGCAGCCGCGCATCCACACCAACAGCGGCGACACCTGCCGCATCGCCGCGCTGCATGGCCAGGGCGTGATCCTGCAGCCGGACTTCCTGGTCGGCGACGACCTGCGCCGTGGCGACCTGGTCGAGCTGATGCCCGACTGGCGCTCGATCGAGCTGGGCATCCATGCGCTTTACGCCTCGCGCAAGCACCTGCCGATGAAGACCCGGCGACTGATCGACTTCCTGGTCGAGGCCTTCGCCACGCCGCCGTGGGTGGCCTGACGCCGCAGGCAGCCGTCAGCCCGCAGTCCGCGGCAGCCACGCGTCGCTTTCGCCCAGTGGCTGCGCATCGGGGCCGAAGCGGCGTTCGACGAAGCGGATGCCGGCGGCCTGCACCAGCACCACCGTGCTGCAGCGGGTGCCGTAGCGCGCATCGCGCACGAACGGCGGCGACAGCCTGCGCTCCAGTGCCAGGCCGACGCCGGTGTCCGGCAACGCCGCGTCGGGCGCCGGCGTCTGGTCGGCCAGCGCCGCCAGCAATGGTGCGACATCCGCCATCCGTGCGTCGGAGGGTGCATCGTCCTGCAGCCATGCCGCCAACGCCTGGCTGGCACGGTTGCTCTTGGGCCACGGTGCATCGAAGGCGCCGTTCGACATGGCATGCAGCCCTGCGGCCACCGGATGGCGCGCAAACCCCGGGTGGTTGCTGGCGAATGCCAGCGCGTGGCCGTCCCACAGCACGAGGTTGAAGGGGCCGTAATCGCCGGCCACGGGGCCGAGCTCGTCGAGCCAGGCATCGATGCCCATCGTGCCCGCCGCGAATCCGCGCACCAGCGCACCGCGCGAATGCGGATGCGCCGCACCGAGTGGCTGCACCCGCACGTTGGTCACCGCCGCCAGTCGCCCGTGCCGGGACACCATCAACCAACTGCCGCCCTGTTCCAGGTCGCGCCCGCCGTACACGTCCGGAGATTGCGGATCCGGCCCGGCCGGCGCGGCGGCGCGCGCGTGCAGTTCGTCGCGGTTGGCGATCAGCACCAGCGGATAGGCGGGATGGCGATCGAGGGCGAAGGCGATCAGGCACATGGGCAATCAGTGTGGCCGTAACGCTTGCAGCGTGCCACCACCGCAAAAAAACGGCTGCCAGCAATGCAAGCCTGGCAGCCGGGGGGAGGAAGAACGCGTTGCCTAGAAGTCGAACCGCACCTGCAGCTGCGCGTTGTCGAGGTCGATGTCCTCGAGTTCCGAGCGGGTGTACTCGGCGCGCAGCGCGACGGTGTCGTTGAAACGGTACTGCAGGCCGGCGCCGTAGACCGGGTCGGTACCGTTGTCGTCGCCGGTGCCGGTCAGGCCCGGGATGGCGCGATCGAGATCCCAGCGCTGGAAGCCGGCTTTCGCGTAGCCCGAGAACTTGTCGGTGAAGGGCAGGATGCCGAGCGCAGTGATGGACGCGGAGGTGGCCTCGAGCCCGGGGCCGGTGCCGGTCGGCGCGATCTTGCCGAAGTCGGTGTAGCCCGCCTCGACCGCGAAGTTGCGGTGGAACTGGTAGCCGGCGAACGCCGAGAACGCGGTGTCCTCGTCGTCGTAGGCGCCTTCGTCGACGAACGACTGGCCGACACCGGCACCGGCGTAGAAGCCGGTCTTGTCGCCGTCGGCCGCCTGGGCGCCGAAGGCTGCCAGGCCAAGGGCCGCGGCGAGGAGACTGGTGGACAGGATGGAGTGCTTCATTTCTTCTCTTCTCCTTCGAAGGCCTTGGGGGGAGGGAGTGGCCTTCTGGTGGAGTAGACAATGGTTGTTCCCCGGGCAAAACAAAGGCGCTTCAATCGAAAGCATTGTTCTACCAGGGCCACTTTTATTGGCTGCGGATCCACATACAGCGTCTTTACACATATCTTTCTGAAAGTTAGTCTGGATCGGTCCACCATGCTCCAGTCGCAAACCGCGACGTTCCCGGGAGCCCTCCGATGTCCATGACCCTCAAACCCCTCGGCCTTGCCGTTGCGCTGGCGCTCGCCGGCTGCAACCAGGCTGCCCCGCCGGCCGACACGGCCGCCGCACCTGAAGCCACCACCGAGGCGCCGGCCGCGACCGAAGCGGCTACGCCGGCCGAAGCCGCTGCCGTTCCCGCGCCGCAGTTGCAGGCCGCGATGCGCGACCTGTGGCACGGCCACATCGTCCACGCCCGCGACTACGCGATCGCCGTGCATGCCGGCAACGACGCCGACGCCAAGGCCGCTGCCGACGCGGTGGTCGAGAACGCCAAGCAGATCGCCGGCGCAGTCGCCGGTTTCTACGGTGAGGCCGGTGGCGCCCAGATGCTGACCCTGCTCGGCGGCCACTGGGGCGCGGTGAAGGCGATGACCGACGCGCGTGCCGACGGCGACGAAGCCGCCGCGACCCAGGCGATGACCGACCTGACCGCCAACGCCAGCGAGATCGCGAAGTTCCTCGCCGGTGCCAATCCCAACCTGCCGGAAGACACCGTGCGCGGCCTGTTGCTGGCGCATGGCGCGCACCACTCGCAGCAGATCAACCTGATCCTGGCCGACGACACCGCCGGCGAAGCGACCGAGTGGGCCGCGATGCAGTCGCACATGGACATGATCGCCGACGCGCTTGCCGGTGCGATCGCCAAGCAGTTCCCGGACAAGGCCAGCTGAGGTCGCGATGGCGCACGGGCTCGCGCAATTCGGCGACACCCAGCAGCGGCTGCTCCGGCAGCTGCTGCTGGCCCGCGAGGGCATCGGCGTCGAGGAGCTGTGCGAGCGCCTGCACGTCAGCCACAACGCGGTCCGCCAGCACATCACTGCGCTGACCGTGCGCGGGCTGGTGGAGCGGGTCGAACCGCGCGCGACCGGCGGGCGGCCGCAGGCGCGCTATGGGCTCACCGCCGAGGGGCGCGAGCTGTTTCCAAGGAACTACGGTGCGATCGCCGCGGCGCTCATCTCGCAGTTGCATGCGCGCATGGGCGAGGCGGAGGTCGGCGCGATGCTGCAGGAACTGGGCGCCACCGTTGCGGCGACCCAGTCCTCGATCCAGGCCGACAGCGGCGAGGCGCTGGCACGCGCTTTGGCGCAGCGGCTCGATGCGCTCGGCTACGAAGCGGTCCCGGCGCGGCACGGCGACGATTGGCAGGTCGAAGCCTTCAATTGCGTGTTCCATGGCCTGGCACGCCAGCACCCGCAGGTCTGCAAGTTCGACCTCGCCTACATGGAGGCGGCCACCGGCCGTCGCATCCACCACATGGAATGCATCATTCGCGGCGGACAGGTCTGCCGCTTCAAGCTGGGGCCGGAGTCGGCCCGCAGCTGATCACATACGCAGTTGACCCTACAATGCGGGCATGGACGCCAGCCCGCTGCTCGAGACCGTCGAACACGAAACCGGCCCGTCGCCGCAATGGACGGTGCTGTGGCTGCACGGCCTGGGCGCCGACGGCCACGACTTCGCCCCGATCGTGCCCGAGCTGCTCGTGCGCGATGGACGCAGGCGCAGTTGGCCGTCGCTGCGTTTCGTATTTCCGCATGCGCCGATGCGCGCGGTCACCATCAACAACGGCATGCGCATGCGTGCCTGGTACGACATCCGCAACTTCAGCGCCGACGAGCTCGCAGGCGGCGAGCGCGCGGACAGCACCGGCGTGCTGGAGTCGATCGTGCAGGTCGAGGCGCTGATTGCGCGCGAAGCCGATCGCGGCACGCCGCCGCAGCGGCTGATCCTGACGGGCTTCTCGCAGGGCGGCGCGATCGCGCTGGCCGCGGGCCTGCGCCGCGCGACGCCGCTGGCCGGCCTGGTCGCACTGTCCACCTACCTGCCGATGGCGCCGCAGGCGCGCGGGGACCTGCATCCGCGGGCGCTGGAGCAACCGGTCTTCATGGCTCACGGGATCCAGGACCCGGTGGTGCCGCTGGCTGCCGGCGAACGCAGCGCCGGGGTGCTGCACGAGCTCGGCTTCGCGCTCGACTGGCATCGCTATCCGATGGGCCACGCGGTGTGCGCGGAGGAGATCCGCGACCTCGGCGACTGGCTGGACCGGCGCTTCAGCGGCGGCTGACCCATGCACGACGACGCGCCCGACGTCGCCACCCGTGCCGGTGAACCCTGGCTGCCGGACCTGTGCCGGTTGCCGCGCCTGGCGACCATGTTCGGCGTCGCCGAGCTCGTGGTGCTGGTATTGGCGCTCGCGCCCGCAGGTGGCGTGGACTGGAATCCGGGGCGCTTCGCTTCCGCCAGCGGTTTCGCGCTGTGGCTGGCATTGACCATCTCGGTGCTGCTGTGCGCGGCGCGACGGCAGTTTTCGCGATTGCCGGTGGTGTTGGGTTCGGCCGTGGCCATCGCCTTCGCATCGCTGGTGGCGCTGCTGGGTGCGGCGATGCTGTACCAGCTCGACAGCAGCCTCGGTTACGGGCTGGTGCCGGTCGACGTGCCGCTGTCGCGCTTCGCCTCCGGCACCGCCGCGGTCGCGGCGCTGATCACCGCGGTGGTGTTGCGTTACCTGTACGTGCTCGATGGCTGGCAGGCGCAGGTGCGCGCCAGTGCGCGCGCGCAGGCCGATGCACTGCAGGCGCGCATCCGGCCGCACTTCCTGTTCAACAGCCTCAACGCCATCATCGGCCTGGTGCGGCGCGATCCGGTGGTGGCGGAGCAGGCGCTGCTGGACCTGTCCGACCTGTTCCGCGCGGCGCTGGACGCCGGCGAATCCGGCTCCAGCCTGCGCGAGGAAGTGGAACTGGCGGAACGTTACCTGGCGATCGAGTCGCTGCGCCTGGGCGAGCGGCTGCGGGTCGAGTGGCGCAGGCAGGAGCCGCTGCCCTGGGACGCGCCGCTGCCGCGACTGGTGCTGCAGCCGCTGGTGGAGAACGCGGTGCTGCACGGTATCTCGCGGCTGCCACGGGGCGGCATCGTCGAAATCGAACTGGAGGCCGGGGCCGGCCTGCTGCGCATCGCCGTCCGCAACCCGGCGCCGGCGTTGCGCGAAGGCCAGGCCCGCAGCGGCGCGCAGCATGCTCAGAACAGCATCGGCCACCGCCTGGCCTATGCCTTCGGTCCGCGGGCCGGCCTCACGGCCGCCCGCGACGCGGGCTACTATCGTTGCGAACTCCGCATCCCGCTCGCGACACCGCAATCATGATGAAAGTCATCCTGGTAGACGACGAACTCCTCGCCCGCGACCGCCTTCGCCAGTTGCTCGCGGACGCCGCGCCGGACGTGGAGATCGTGGCCGAGGCCGGCGACGGACTCGGGGCGCTGCGCGCCTGCGCCGAGCACGACCCGGACCTGGTGCTGCTGGACATCGCCATGCCCGGCATCGACGGGCTCGAGGTCGCGCGCCACCTCGCTGCGTTCGAACCGCGCCCGGCGGTGGTGTTCTGCACCGCGTTCGATGCGCATGCGCTGTCGGCGTTCGAGGCACAGGCGATCGACTACCTGGTCAAGCCGGTGCGCCCCGAGCGCCTGGCCGCGGCGCTGGAGCGCGTGCGTACCTTCGCCGCCGGCCGCGTGCATGCCGACGGGCCGCGCGGGGCCGATCGCACCCACCTGTGCGCGCGCCTGGGCGGCAGCCTGCGCCTGATCCCGCTCGAGGAAGTGCACTACCTGCAGGCCGAGGAGAAATACGTGGTGGTGCACCACGCGCGCGGCCGCGACCTGATCGAGGAATCGCTGAAGTCGCTGGAAGAGGAGTTCGGCGAACGCTTCGTGCGCATCCACCGCAACTGCCTGGTCGCGCGCCATGAACTGCTGGAGCTGCGCCGGGTCGGCGAAGGCCACGTGCAGGCGGTGTTGCGCCATGGCGAGCATCCGCTGGAAGTCAGCCGCCGCTGCATCCCCCAACTGCGCGCCCAGGTCCGCCTGCTGTGATAATGGGCGGCATGCCCACCCTCCGCATTGCCACCCGCAAGAGCCCGCTCGCCCTCTGGCAGAGCGAACACGTGGCGGCGCGCCTGCGCACCGCGCATCCGGGACTGGCGGTGGAGCTGGTGCCGATGACCACCCGCGGCGACCAGGTGCTGGATCGCTCGCTCGCCGCGATCGGCGGCAAGGGCCTGTTCCTGAAGGAGCTGGAACTGGCGATGCAGCGCGGCGAAGCCGATTGCGCGGTGCATTCGCTCAAGGACGTGCCGATGGAGCTGGAGCCCGGTTTCGCGCTGTCGGCGATCCTGGCGCGCGCCGACCATGCCGATGCCTTCGTCAGCAATCGCCATGCCGACCTCGACGCGTTGCCGCAGGGCGCACGCGTGGGCACCTCGTCGTTGCGGCGCCAGGCCCAGTTGCGCGCGCGCCGTCCGGACCTGGAATTGCTGGATCTGCGCGGCAACGTCAACACCCGCCTCGCGCGCCTCGATGCCGGCGAATACGACGCCATCGTGCTCGCCTGCGCCGGCCTGCAGCGGCTGGGCTTCGATGCCCGCATCCGCGCGCGCCTGGATGCGCCGGGGTGGCTGCCCGCGCCGGCGCAGGGCGCGATCGCGATCGAGTGCCGCGAAGGCGACCACGCGGTGCACACCCTGTGCAACGTGCTGGACGACGCGCACACGCGCACCTGCGTGGAAGCCGAGCGCGCCATGAACCGCGCCCTGCACGGCAGCTGCCACGTGCCGGTGGCGGGATTCGCGCGGCTCGAAGGCGGGCAACTGCACCTCGACGGCCTGGTCGGTTCGGTCGCCGACGGCACCCTGGTGCGCGCATGCGCCGAAGGCGGCGCCGAAGCCGCGGACGCAGTGGGCCGGCAGGTCGCGCGGCAACTGCTGGACGCCGGCGCCGGCGCGATCCTCGCTCAGAACGAATAGCGCAGCTGCACCGACCCCTGGGTCGCCGTGTCGTCCGCCGCGCTGTCGTGGCGCAGCTCCAGGCTCGAGCGCAGGGTCCAGTTCGGTTGCAGGGTGATGTCCAGTGCCATCGCATTGCGCACGAAGGTGTCGCCGCGGCCGGTTTCCACCCGCAGCTGCTGGCTGAGTCGCGTGCGGTCCCCGAGTTGCTGCAGCCACTGGATGCTGCCCCGCGCGACCGGCCCGATGTGGCCGATGCCGTCGTCGGCCCATGGCTGCAGGCGGTAGCCGCTGCCGACCTCGATCCGCAACCGGGTATCGGCCTCGCGGATCGGCTCGAACCCGTAGCGCGCTCCGACACGCGTATTGCTGCCGTAGGCGTCGATCCAGTCCTGGCGCGATGCCGGCGCGCTCAGGCCGATGTAACGCCGCCCCGGTAGGGCGCGCGGCAGCGCGAACGGGCTGCGCCGCGCCGTTATCGGTGCCGGTCGCAGCTGCCAGCCGGCCTGCAGGCATTCCAGGCTGCGACAGGGGCGCTGCAACGACACCTGGCTGCCGGCGATCGCCAGCACCGACGGTGTATCCGCGGCCTGCGGGAAGGGCAGCAGGAAGACCGGCTGCCCAAGGACGGCGAACCAGAACGCGGCCAGCATCAGTAGTAGAGCGTGACCAGGTGGCGTGCCTGGGCGAAGAACAGCCAGCGCTCGACGAAAGCGCCCGCCAGCGCGGACAGTGCCGCGAGCCACAGCCACGCCATGGGTGCGATGCCGTCGATCCGGCCGATCGCGAACAGGCACAGGATCGGCATCACTGCGAACAGCAGCAGCGACAGGCCACGCAGGCGATGCGCATGCTTGCGCGCGACCACGAATGCCATCTCGCGGATCAGGTAGTTGGATTCGGTGTGCGGCCGTTCGAACATGCCGACGGTGCGTCCGGGCAGGCCGACCGCGTCACCGCGGGTGGCCGGCAGCGACGCGGCATCGATGCTGCGCCAGTAGTGCAGCTTCAGCGCGCCGAGCAGCGCGGCCAGGAAGATCCCGCCCTTGGCCAGGGCCGATGAGGGTGCGAGCCCGGTGCCGCTCGCGGAAATCGCCGCCAGCAGCAGCCCGCCGCACAGCAGCGCGAAGCCGGCATAGCCCGGCAGCACCAGCGGATGGCGCCATGCGGGGATCGGCGTCAGCGATGCGTAGATCATCGCGGTGCACACCACCGTCGCCAGTGCGCACACCGCCAGCGCGATTGCGGTCGCCGAGCCGCCGAGCCCGGCGGCGAACAGCAGCGCCGGGACGTAGGTCAGCACCGCCGCCACGCCTTCGCGCGACAGCCACGACGTGCGCCATTGCGAAAACGCGCGCCACGCACGCATCGGCTTGCCCAGGTGCCAGAACGAGGCCAGCAGCCCGACGCTCGCCAGCACCAGGGCCAGCAGCGTCGACACCAGCAGCGCGCGCGCGGAGGCGGCGCCCGAGAGTGCCGCGATCGCTGCCCACATCAACAGCCCGTAACCGGCGCCGGACAGCGTGGTGAAGAAAATGACGGAGAGCGCAGGATGCATGGCGGCCTATCGATTGAGGATGCGGTCGAGCCATTTGAGTGGCGTGGCGCTGCCGGCATCGGTCGCATCGCGGCTCGCGTCGCTCCCGCGATCGGCCTCGTCGTTGCCGGCGCGGCGCGGCCGCGGCGGCAGGTACTTGTTGGTCGGCTGGTAGCCCAGCTCCGGCATCAGGTCGACGCCGCCGCGCGATGCCACCAGCTTCGAGATGTCGGAGTCCGGGTCGCCGAGGTCGCCGAAGTGGCGCGCGCGGCTCGGGCAGGCCTGCACGCAGGCCGGCTGGCGCTCGCTTTCCTCGAGGTTCTCGTTGTAGATGCGGTCGACGCACAGCGTGCACTTCTTCATCACGCCTTCGACCGCGCTGTACTCGCGCGCGCCGTAGGGGCAGGCCCAGCTGCACAGCTTGCAGCCGATGCACTTGTCCTCGTCCACCAGCACGATGCCGTCCTCGGCGCGCTTGTAGCTGGCGCCGGTCGGGCACACCGTCACGCAGGCCGGCGTCTCGCAATGCAGGCAGGATCTCGGAAAGTGCAGGGTCATCGCCGGTTGCGCCGCCTCTCCCGTTCCACCTTCCCCGCTCCCCGTTCCCTGCACTTCGTAACTGTGCACCCGGTTGAACCAGACGCCTTCCGGATCCTTGCCGTAGGGATCGGTGTCCGTCAGCGGCCCGGCGATGCCGCCGCTGTTCCACTCCTTGCAGCTCACCGCGCAGGCATGGCAGCCGACGCAGGTGTCGAGGTCGATCACCAGCCCGAGCTTGATCTTCGATGGCGGCGGCAGGGCGGTCACGGGCGTGGTTTCTCCGGCGCCGCCTGGCTGCGGTGCTGTGCGTTGCGGAAGCGCGCGCCGTAGCGCAGCGGGCGTTCGTCGGCCTCGGCAAAGGCGAGCTCGGGCAGCTGCGGCTCGCTTTCGCCGAGCGCGCTGTCCTGCGCGGGCTGGATCGACACGCGCAGGTCGAACCACGCCGCCTGCCCGGTGACCGGGTCGGCATTGGCGTAGTCGCCCTTCGGCGTGACGTCGGAAATCAGGTGGTTGAGCAGGAAGCCCTGGTTCGATTCCGGCGCATCCTTGGCCAGGCGCCAGGCGCGCTTGCGCTTGCCGATCGCGTTCCAGCTCCAGACGGTGTCGGGTTGCGTGTTGGCCGCGTATTTCGCCTGCACCCGGATCGTGCCGTGATGCGAACTCACCTCGATCCAGTCCTCGTCGGCGATGCCGTGCTTCACGCCGGTGTCCGGATGCAGGTACAGGAAGTTGCGGGTGGCGATCTGCCGCAGCCAGGCATTCTGCGAACCCCAGGCGTGGTACATGAACATCGGCCGCTGGGTCACCGCATTGAGCGGATAGGTCGTGCGGCTGGTCTGGTCGTGCTCGAACGGCTCGTACCACAGCGGCAACGGATCGAAGTACTGCTCGACCCGCGCGCGATGCCGTTCCGGCGGCTGCACCGGGCCATGGCCCTGCGCGGCGAGGCGGAACTTCTGCAGCGGCTCGGAATACAGCTGCAGCACGATCGGCGCGGTCGAACCGACGAAGCCGAAACGCTGCGCCCATTCCAGGTAGCCGCGATTGGCCATCTTGAAATAGCGCGCGTGCTCCGGGATTTCCTCGCGCCAGAAGCCGTTGTTGGCGATGTAGGCGTCCAGCTGGCCCGGGTTCGGCGCGCCCTTGCCGTGTTCGCTGCCGTCGGTGCCGCGCCAGCCCGCGAGCAGGCCGACGCCGGGCGCACGCTCGTGGCGCACGATGTAGTCGGCGTAATCGCGGTACTTCGCCGAGCCGTCGGCGTGGACCAGGCCGGGCAGGCCCAGGCGCGCGCCGAGGTCGAGCAGCACCGACTGGAAGCCGCGCACGTCGCGGCCGGGCGCCTGCGTGGCCGCGTCGAGCACCGGATGCCGGATCGCATCGGCGACGCCGTCGGCATCGGAGATCGGGCGGTCGAGCAGGCTGAGCGCGTCGAAGCGCTCGAGGTAGGTCGTGTCGGGCAGGACCAGGTCGGCGTAGGCGACCATCTCCGAGGCGTAGGCGTCGGAGTAGATGATGCGCGGGATGCGGTACTCGCCGTCGGCGTCCTTGTCGGTCAGCCAGTGCAGCGTCTCGCGGGTGTTCATCGCCGAGTTCCAGCTCATGTTGGCCATGAACATCAGCAGGGTGTCGATCCTGTGCGGATCGCCCGCCCAGGCGTTGCGCAGCACCGTGTGCATCATCCCGTGCGCGGCCAGCGGGTAGGCCCAGGAGAACGCATGGTCGATCCGGCGCGGATTGCCGTCGGCGTCGACCAGCAGGTCCTCGGGGCCGTGCACGTAGCCCAATGGGCCGGCGTCGAGCGTGCCGTCCGGCTTGCGCGACTTGCCCGGCCGGTTCGGCAACGGGATCGGCTTGGGGTAGGGCGGCTGGTAGCGGAACGAGCCTGGTGCGTCGATCGCGCCGAGCAGCATCTGCAACACGTGCAATGCGCGGCAGGTGTGGAAGCCGTTGCTGTGCGCGCTGATGCCGCGCATCGCGTGCATCGCCACCGGACGGCCGACCATTTCCTCGTGCTCGCGGCCCCAGCTGTCGGTCCAGGCGATGGGCAGCACCAGGTTGCTGTCGAATGCGGCCTGCGCCAGTTCGCGTGCGATCCGGCGGATGGTGGCGGCAGGAACGCCGCAGCGTTCGCTCACCGCATCCGGCGAATACTGCGGATCCAGGTAGCGCTCGGCCAGCAGCTGGAACACCGGCACCGCGCGGCGTCCGTCGGGCAGGGTGTATTCGCCGACCACGGCGGGCGAGATGTCGACCGCGTTGGCGTCCACCGGTGCGTCGGTGTTGCGGTCCACGCACAGCGGACGGCCCTCGGCGTCGCGTGCGAACAGGCCGTCGTCGGCGCCGCCGGGATTGCGCAGCACCAGCCAGTGCGCATTGGCGTAGCGCACCAGGTATTCGAGGTCGATGCGATCGCTGCGCAGCAGTTCGTGGATCAGGGCGAAGGCGAACAGGCCGTCGGTGCCGGGGCGGATCCCGATCCATTCGTCGGCGATCGCGCCGTAGCCGCTGCGCACCGGGTTCACCGCCACGATCTTGGCGCCGCGCGCCTTGAGCTTGCCGAGGCCGAGCTTGATCGGGTTGGAGTCGTGGTCCTCGGCCACGCCCCACAGCATCAGGTATTGCGTGTGCTCCCAGTCCGGCTCGCCGAATTCCCAGAAACTGCCGCCCAGGGTATACAGCCCGCCCGCGGCCATGTTGACCGAGCAGAAACCGCCGTGGGCGGCGTAATTGATGGTGCCGAACTGCTGCGCCCACCAGCCGGTGAGCGCCTGAGACTGGTCGCGGCCGGTGAAGAAGGCCAGCTCGTCCGGATTGCGTTCGCGGATCGGCGCCAGCCAGGAGGTGGCGATTTCCATCGCCTCGTCCCACTCGATCTCGCGGAACTCGCCGCTGCCGCGCTCGCCGACCCGCAGCAGCGGCTTCTCCAGCCGTGCCGGCGAATAGTGCTGCATGATCCCGGCCGAACCCTTCGCGCACAGCACGCCCTGGTTGACCGGGTGCGCGGGGTTGCCCTGGATATACCGGATTTTCCCGTCGGCCAGCCACACCTTGATGCCACAGCGGCAGGCGCACATGTAGCACGTGGTGGTCTTCACCTCGTCGCCCGGGGAGGGCGAGGTGTTGAGCTTGGGTTCGCGCATCCGCGCATTGTGCACGCAGGCCCCCTGGCGCGCCATAATCCGGGCATGGACCGTTACGAACGCATCATCGCCCTGCACCGCATCCTGCGGGGCGCACGCTATCCGGTGACCGTGCCGCGGCTGCAGGACGAGCTGGGCTGCTCGCGCGCCACGGTCTATCGCGACCTGGCCTTCCTGCGCGATGCGCTGATGGCCCCGGTGGTCGGCGACGGCGAGGCCGGCTTCCGCTACGACGCGGAGGAGGGCAACCGCTTCGAGCTGCCCGGGCTGTGGCTGAACTCGGAGGAGCTGCACGCGCTGCTGGCTGCGCAGCAGCTGCTGGCGCGCAGCGGCGGCGGCATGCTGTCGAGCGCGCTGGCACCGCTGCAGCAGCGGATCGAGAAATTGCTCGACGAGCATTCGACCGGCAAGCGCTGGCCGGTCGAGCGGGTGCGGGTGATCCCGCACCGCACCCGCAGGATGGACGAGGCCGCGTTCCGCGCGGTCTGCTCGGCGGTGCTGGAGCGCAAGCGGCTGGCGTTCGAATACCGCGCCCGCTCCACCGGCGAGAAGACCCGGCGCACGGTCTCGCCGCAGCGCATCACCCACTATCGCGACAACTGGTACCTGGACGCCTGGGACAACGAGCGCGAGGCGCTGCGCAGTTTCTCCGTGGACCGCATCGGCAACGCGCGCAAGCTCGACGCCGATGCCCGCGACATCGACGAGGCCACCCTCAACGATCATCTTTCGGGCAGCTACGGCATCTTCTCCGGCGCGCCCAAGGGCTGGGCTACGATCGTGTTCAACGAGCGGGCCGCGCGCTGGGTCGCCGACGAGCACTGGCATTCGCAGCAGCAGGGCCGCTACCTGCCCGACGGCCGCTACGAGCTCAAGCTGCCCTACAGCTCCTCGCGCGAACTGCTGATGGACGTGCTGCATTACGGCAGCGACGCCGAGATCATCGAACCGCCGTCGTTGCGCGAACAGGCGCGCTCGCTGCTGCAACTGGCGCTCGCCAACTACGACCGATGACGGGCTGATGGCCGGCGCCGATGCACCGAAGATCCGCCGGGACGAGAAGCTCGCCCTGGTGCTCGGTTCCGGCGGCGCGCGCGGGCTCGCCCAGATCGGAGTGATCGAGGCGCTGGAAGCGCGCGGGCTCAACATCGTCGCCATTGCCGGCAGCTCCAGCGGCGCCCTGGTCGGTGGCCTGCACGCGGCCGGCAAGCTGGCGGACTATCGCGACTGGCTGCTGGGCATGGACCGCAACGCGATGCTGCGGCTGCTGGATCCCGGCTTCGGGCGCTCCTCGCTGTTCACCGGCTCGCGGCTGGTGGCGGCGCTGCGCGAAGTCGCCGGCTCGCCGTTGATCGAGGAGCTTCCGATCGACTTCACCGCGGTCGCAGTCGACCTGCTGCGCGAGCGCGAGGTATGGCTGCGGCGCGGCGACATGTGGGACGCGATCCGCGCCTCCTTCGCGATCCCGGGCATCTTCACCCCGCACACGGTGAACGGCCGCGCGCTGGTCGACGGTGGCCTGCTGTCGCCGCTGCCGATCGCGGCGAGCCGCATGTCGGACGCGCAACGGCTGGTCGCGGTGGACATGCACGGTTGGCCGGACCGGCCGCAGGGACACCCGGCGCACGAGGAGGGCGATGGCGTGCCCGATAACGGCAGGCCCGGCAACGATCATTCCTGGTGGCCGGCGCGCCTGCACCGGGCCGCCAAGGTCGCGGTGGAAGCGGGGACCCGGTTCGGCTTCACCGAATTGATGGCGCGTTCGCTGGACACCATGCAGGCGCAGATCGCGCGCGTGCACCTGGCCCTGGATCCGCCGGAACTGGTGATCCGGATCCCGCGCGACGCCTGCCAGTTCTACGAATTCTGGCGTGCGCGCGAACTGGTCGAGATCGGGCGCACCGAAGCCGACAAGGCCCTCGACGCGGCGGGATACTGACGGCGGCGCGCCTGCGGGCTGCGCCGACGGCGCGGGGTGGTGGCGATCGGCGAGGCGGCACGCAGGCGCGGCAGGCGGAAGCCGTGCAGGGCCCACAGGCTGGACAGCGGCATCGCCAGCAGCCACAACGGCAGTGCGCCGAGCCATTGGCTATGGCCGCGCGCGGCCGGCAGGGCCACGACCAGCACGGCGCCGGCAATGGCGACCCGGCGCAGGGCCAGCACAAGGCGCGGATCGGGAAGCCGGGTGTCGCGGGCGGGACATCGGGCCATGGCGGGTCTCCTGGATCGGTTGACCGCAGGTTGCAAGGCCTCTTTCTCACGGGCTGCGAATCGGTCGCGGATGGTAGATTGGCCGGCCTGATTCCACCGTGGGAGCCGCCATGCCGCAGTCGTCGCCAGCCCGCAGCACGTTGCTTGCCGCGGGCCCGCTCCTGGTGAGCCTGATCCTGGCCACCGCCCCGGCCTTCGCCACGCCCCAAACGGACACCCACCAGAAGGAGACCCCCGTGGCCGATCCGTACCTGTGGCTGGAGGACGTCACCGGCGACAAGGCCCTGGACTGGGCGAAGCAGCAGAACGCGCGCACCGACGCCGAGCTCGCCGCCGGGCCGGAGTTCGCGAAGCTGCAATCGGAGATCCTCGCGATCCTCGATTCCGACGCGAAGATCCCGGATGTCGAGAAGATCGGCGACCACTACTACAACTTCTGGAAGGACGCGCAGCACGAGCGCGGCCTGTGGCGCCGGACCACCCTGGAGGAGTACCGCAAGGCCGAGCCGGAGTGGGAAACGGTGATCGACCTCGACGCCCTCAACAAGGCCGAGGGCGAGAACTGGGTCTGGCACGGGGCCGACTGCTTCAAGCCGGAGTACAGGCGCTGCCTGGTCGCGCTCTCGCGCGGCGGCGCCGACGCCGACGTGACCCGCGAATTCGACCTCAGCACCGGGCAGTGGGTGGAAGGCGGCTTCTTCCGCCCGGAGTCCAAGGGCGCGCTGGGCTGGATCGACGACGACACCATGTACGTGTACACCGACTTCGGCGATGGCTCGATGACCAAGTCCGGTTATCCGCGCATCGTCAAGCAGTGGAAGCGCGGCATGCCGCTGGAGTCGGCGGCTGTCGTCTACGAAGGCAAGCCGGACGACATGTACATCGCCGGCTACCACGACAACACTCCGGGTTTCGAACGCGATTTCGTCAGCCGCACGCTCGCCTTCTACAACGACGAGCTGTACCTGCGCGGCGAGGACGGCCAGTTGGCCAAGGTCGAAGCGCCGAATTCTGCGAACAAGTCGGTGCATCGGAACTGGCTGACGCTGCAGCTGCGCGATCCGTGGACCGTCGGCGGGAAGACCTACCCGTCCGGCGCACTGCTCGCGAGCGACTTCGACGCGTTCATGGCGGGCGAGCGCAAGTTCGACGTGCTGTTCGAACCGACCGACAGCACTTCGCTGGAAAGCTACACCTGGACGCAGTCGCACCTGGTCCTGAACGTGCTCGACGACGTCAAGAACCGGCTGCGGGTGCTCACCCCGGGCGACCAGGGCTGGACCGCGTCGGAATTCACCGGTGCGCCGGCGATCGGCACCCTCGGCGTGCGCGCGGTCGACGACGACAGCGGCGACGCGGTGTGGCTGACTGCCACCGATTACCTGACACCGACCACGCTGTCGCTCGCCGAAATCGGCAAGGCACCCGAGCGGCTCAAGTCGATGCCGGTGTTCTTCGACGCCTCGAAGGACGTGCTTGAGCAGCATTTCGCCACCAGCGCCGACGGCACCAGGGTGCCGTTCTTCATCGTGCATCCCAAGGGCCTGGCGCACGACGGCAAGGCGCCGACCCTGCTGTACGGCTATGGCGGCTTCGAGGTCTCGTTGACGCCCGCGTATTCGGGCACCGTCGGCAAGGGCTGGCTCGAACAGGGCGGCGTGTACGTGGTCGCCAACATCCGCGGCGGCGGCGAATACGGCCCGCGCTGGCACCAGGCCGCGCTCAAGCAGAACCGGCACAAGGCCTACGAAGACTTCGCCGCGGTGGCGAAGGAGCTGGTGGCGCACGGCATCACCTCGCGCGAGCACCTGGGCATCATGGGCGGCAGCAACGGTGGCCTGCTGGTCGGCAACATGCTGACCCGGTACCCGGAGCTGTTCGGCGCAGTCGTGGTGCAGGTGCCGCTGCTGGACATGAAGCGCTACAGCCACCTGCTGGCCGGCGCCTCGTGGATGGCCGAGTACGGCGATCCCGACACCAGCGACTGGGACTACATCAGGACCTTCTCGCCCTACCAGCTGTTCGACCCGGCGCAGGCCTATCCGCCGACCTTCATCTGGACCACCACCCGCGACGACCGCGTGCACCCCGGCCACGCCCGCAAGATGGCGGCGAAGATGCTCGCGGCCGACAAGGACGTGCGCTATTACGAGAACACCGAAGGCGGCCACGGCGCCGGTGCCACCAATGCGCAGTCGGCGCACGTGTGGGCGCTGACCTACCGCTTCCTCTGGAGGACGTTGATGACCAATCCCGCCCCTGCCGCCGGCCTGCCCCCGCCGCCCGACGTCGCCCGCAAGCCGCACGTGGTGTCCACGCCGTTCGGCGCCGAACGCCAGGACGAGTACTACTGGTTGCGCGACGACAAGCGCAAGGACAAGGCGATGCTCGCCTATCTCGGCGCGGAAAACGCCTACGCCGATGCGGTGATGGCGCCGCTGAAGCCGCTGCAGGGCAAGCTCTACGACGAGATCGTCGGCCGCATCAAGCAGGACGACAGCTCGGTGCCGTACCGCGAGCGTGGCTGGTGGTACTACAGCCGCTTCGAGACCGGCAAGGGCTATCCGATCCACGCCCGCCGTCGCGACGCCGCGGGACTCGATCCGCTCGCCGTGCAGCGCCTGAACGAAGCCGGCGCGCCCGGGGAGGAACTCCTGTTCGACGTCAACGCCATGGCCGCCGGCAAGGACTACTTCAGCCTTGCCGACTACGAGGTCTCGCCGGACAACCGCATCGTCGCGTGGACCCAGGACGACGTCGGCCGCCGCCAGTACACGCTGCACTTCCGCAACCTGGAGACCGGGGAGGTGTATCCGGAAGTGCTGCAGGGCGTGGCCTGGTACACCGTCTGGGCCGACGACAACCGCACCCTGTTCTACGTCGAGAACGATCCGGAGACGCTGCTGGGCAAGCGCACCAAGCGGCACGTGCTCGGTACGCCGGTCGCCGCCGACGCGCTGGTCTACGAGGAAGCGGACGACAGCTTCTACATGGGGCTGGGCCGCACCCGCGACGACAAGTACATCTGCATCGACCTCGGCAGCACGGTGATGTCGGAGTACCGCTGCGCGCCGGCCGCGGACCCGCGCGAGTTCCGCGTGCTGGCGCCGCGCGAGCGCGACGTGGAATACGACGCCGACCACATCGACGGCCGCTGGGTGATCCGCACCAACGCCGCGGATGCCGACGGCAGGCCCGCCACCAACTTCAAGCTGGTGACCGCGCCGGATGCGAGCGCGTCGCGCAGGGACTGGACCGACCTGGTGCCGCACGACGAGGACGTGTACATCGACGGCTACGAGCTGTTCGACGGTTTCACCGCCATCGCCGAGCGTTCCGGCGGCCTGGAGCGGATCCGCCTGCTCAAGCCGGACGGCGGCAGCGAGTACGTGCAGGCGCAGGAAGACGCCTATTCGATGGGCCTGGACGCCAACTCCGAGCACGACACGCCGTGGCTGCGCTATGGCTACACCTCGATGACCATGCCGGAAACGACGTACGAGCTGAACATGGCCACCGGCGAGCGGCGCCTGCTCAAGCGCCAGCCGGTGCCCGGCTACGATCCGGAGCAGTACGCCACCGAACGCCTGTGGGCCACGGCCCGCGACGGCACCAAGGTGCCGGTGTCGGTGGTCTACCGCAAGGGCTTCCGCAAGGACGGTACCGCCGCGCTCCTGCAGTACGCCTACGGCAGTTACGGCCACTCGACGGATCCGACGTTCAGCGCCACCGCCGTCAGCCTGCTCGACCGCGGCATGGTGTACGCGATCGCGCACATCCGCGGCGGCCAGGAGATGGGCCGGAAGTGGTACGACGACGGCAAGCTCCTGCACAAGAAGAACACCTTCACCGACTTCATCGACGTCACCGATTTCCTGGTGCGCGAAGGCTATGCGGCGAGGGACCGGGTCGCGGCCCATGGCGGCAGTGCCGGCGGCCTGCTGATGGGCGCGATCGCCAACATGGCGCCGGACAGGTACCGGGTGATCCTGTCGCAGGTGCCGTTCGTCGACGTGGTCACCACCATGCTCGACGCCAGCATCCCGCTGACCACGAATGAATACGACGAGTGGGGCAACCCGGAGCAGCGCGAGTACTACGACTACATGCTGTCGTACTCGCCCTACGACAACCTCGCCGCGGGCACCCACCCGGCGATGTTCGTCGGCACCGGGCTGTGGGATTCGCAGGTGCAATACTGGGAGCCGGCCAAGTACGTGGCGCGGCTGCGCGACCTCGACAGCGGTGCGCACACGATCCTGTTCCGCACCAACATGGACGCCGGCCACGGCGGCAAGTCCGGGCGCTTCCGGCGCTACCGCGAACTGGCCGAAATGTATGCCTTCGCCCTCGACCAGCTCGGCGTTCCATAGGACTACAATCGTGCCCGTGAAGACCCGCCTCGCCATTGCCGCCATCGCCCTGGTCCTGCTGCTCTCCGCCTGCGGCAACAAGGGGCCGCTGGTGCGGCCATCCGACGTGCCGCCGCCGGCAGACAGCGGCGACTGAAGCATGGCCGCCGCGACGCCGTTGCGCTTCAGCAAGATGCATGGCGCCGGCAACGACTTCGTCGTGCTGGACCTGCGCGACGGTGCGCCGTCGCCTACCCCGGCAATGAGCCGGGCGCTGGCCGATCGTCACACCGGTGTCGGCTGCGACCAGATCCTCACCATCGAGCCGCCGCGCAGCACGGGCGCGGTGGCGTCCTACCGCATCTGGAACGCCGACGGCGGCAACGCCGCGCAGTGCGGCAACGGTGCGCGCTGCGTCGCCGCCTGGCTGGTACGCGATGGCGCCGCCAGCGGCGATGGATTCGTGCTCGACAGCCCCAGCGGCACCCACGCGGTCGAACGCCTGGGCAGCGATGGCTATCGCATCGCCATGGGCGTGCCGCAGTTCGCGCCGCAGGCACTGCCGCTGCTCGGTTTCAGCGAGGCGCAGGACGAATACGCGCTCGATGTCGACGGCTACGGCGTGGACAGCCGGGAAGTGCGCTTCGGCGCGGTGTCGATGGGCAACCCGCATGCGCTGGTCGAGGTCGACGACATCGGCCGGGCGCCGGTCGCGATCCTCGGCGCGGCCTTGCAGGCGCATGCCGCGTTCCCGGATTCGGTCAACGTCGGTTTCGCCCAGGTCGACGCGCGCGATCGCATCCGGCTGCGGGTGTTCGAGCGCGGTGCCGGCGAAACCCTGGCCTGCGGCAGCGGCGCCTGCGCCGCGGCCGCGATCCTGATGCGTCGCGGCCGCGTCGGCCGCGACGTAGCGGTGGCGTTGCCGGGCGGCACATTGCATGTCGGCTGGCGCGACGAAGGTGCGCCGATCACAATGGCCGGGCCGGCGACATTCGTCTTCGAAGGGACACTGGACACATGACCGAGAAGCTGGGCACCCACGAGGTCGCGGCGTTCCTGCGCCGGCACCCGAAGTTCCTGCAGCAGTTCCCGGACCTCGCGGTCAGCATGGTGGTGCCGCGCGAGGAAGGCCCGGCCGCCTCGCTCGCCAGCTACCAGCTGGAAGTGCTGCGCGACAAGAACCGCGAGCTCTCGAGGCGCCTGCATGAGCTGTTCGCCAACGCGCAGGAGAACGAGCGCCTCGCGGTGCGTACCCACCAGCTGACGCTGGCGCTGCTGAAGCAGTCCACCGTCGCCGACACGCTGCGCGCGATGGCCGCCTCGCTGGCCGAGGATTTCCAGGGCGACATGGTGCGGGTGGTGCTGTTGGACCCGGCGTCCGGCCTCGACGATGTCGACTGGCTGCAGGTGATTCCGCATGGCGATGCGCGGCTGGAACCGTTCCGGGACTGCCTGGGCGACGGCGAGCCGCTGTGCGGCCGGCTGCGCGCCGACAAGAACGCGCAACTGTATGGCGACCGGGTCGAGGAAGTGCAATCCAGCGCGCTGCTGCCGCTGGTGGGTGCCGGCGGTGCGCCGGCGCTGGGCCTGATCGCGGTCGGCAGCACCGATCCCAACCGGTTCTATCCCGGCATGGGCACCCTGTTCCTGCGCATGATGGGCGAGGCCCTCACCACCGCCCTCCAGCGCTTCGGCGAGCCCGTGTAGGAACGGCGTCAGCCGCGAGCATGGTCGCGAAATTCCCCGACGTGGACCAGTACCTCGACCACCTGCAGGTCGAGCGCCGCATGTCGCCCAACACCCTCGACGGCTACCGCCGCGACCTCACCGCGCTCGCGGCCTGGGCCGAGGCGCAAGCGCGCGGGCTGCTCGCGCTCGGCGGCGAGGACATCCGCGCGTTCGTTGCCGCCGAGCATCGCCGCGGACTCTCGCCCAAGAGCCTGCAGCGCCGGCTGTCCGCGGTACGCAGTTTCTATCGCTGGCTGCTGAAGCACGGCCGCATCGTCGCCAGCCCGGCGGCCGCGATCCGCGCGCCCAAGGCGCCGCGCAAGCTGCCGCAGGTGCTCGATCCGGACGAGGCCAAGGTGCTGGTGGAAGTGCCCACCGACGTGCCGCTCGGCCTGCGCGACCGCGCGTTGCTGGAACTGTTCTATTCCTCCGGACTGCGCCTGTCGGAGGTATGCGCCCTGCGCTGGCACGACCTCGACCTGGCCGATGGCCTGGTGACGGTGCTCGGCAAGGGCAGCAAGCAGCGCAGCGTGCCGGTGGGTTCGCATGCGCGCAACGCGCTGGCGGCATGGCGCAAGGAAACGGGTGCAGGCAACGACGCGCCGGTGTTCCCGGGACGCAGCGGCCCGATCACGCCGCGCGCGGTGCAGCTGCGGCTGCGCCAGCTGGCGCAGCGCCAGGGCCTGTTCAAGCGCGTGCATCCACACCTGTTGCGGCACTCCTTCGCCAGCCACGTGCTGGAATCCTCCGGCGACCTGCGCGGCGTGCAGGAGCTGCTCGGCCACGCCGACATCGCCACCACCCAGATCTACACCCACCTGGACTACCAGCACCTGGCCAAGGTCTACGACGCCGCCCATCCCCGCGCCAAGCGCAGGAAATAACCCCTTGCGCCCCGGCCATCCGGCCCCCACGTCGGTGGGAACAGCCCCGGAGGCCTGCATGGACCCCAGCCAGAATCCCAACGTCTTCCACGCCACCACCATCGTCTCGGTGCGCCGCAACGGCCGCGTGGTGGTCGCCGGCGACGGCCAGGTGACGCTCGGCAACACCGTGATGAAGGCCAACGCGCGCAAGGTGCGCCGGCTCGGCAAGGAAGGCCAGGTGCTGGCGGGCTTCGCCGGCGCGGCCGCGGACGCCTTCACGTTGTTCGAACTGTTCGAGGCCAAGCTCGAGAAGCACGGCCAGCTGACCCGCGCCGCAGTGGAACTGGCCAAGGATTGGCGCACCGAGCGCCGCTTCGGCAAGCTCGAGGCATTGCTCGCGGTGGCCGATGCCGAGACTTCGCTGATCATCTCCGGCACCGGCGACGTGATCGAGCCCGAGGACGGGCTGGTGGCGATCGGCTCCGGCGGCCCGTTCGCGCTGTCCGCCGCGCGCGCGCTGCTCGCGCACACCGACATGGATGCCAGGTCGGTCGCGACCGAGGCGCTCAACATCGCCGGCGACATCTGCATCTACACCAACCGCAACATCGTGGTCGAGGAGCTCTGACCGATGCAGAAGCTGGAGAACACCTCGGCCACCATGACCCCGCGCGAGATCGTGCAGGAACTGGACAAGCACATCATCGGCCAGCAGGCGGCCAAGCGCGCGGTCGCGATCGCGCTGCGCAACCGCTGGCGGCGCATGCAGCTCGAGCCGGAGATGCGCAACGAGGTGATGCCGAAGAACATCCTCATGATCGGCCCCACCGGTGTCGGCAAGACCGAGATCGCGCGGCGGCTGGCGACCCTGGCCAACGCGCCGTTCGTCAAGGTCGAGGCCACCCGCTTCACCGAGGTCGGCTACGTCGGCAAGGACGTCGAGCAGATCATCCGCGATCTCGCCGATACCGCGGTCAAGCTCTATCGCGAACAGGCCAAGCAGCGCGTGCGCACCCAGGCCGAGGAGCGCGCCGAGGACCGGATCCTCGATGCGCTGCTGCCACGGCGTGCGCCGAACACCGTGTTCGGCTTCAACCCCGCCGACGTGAAGGACGAGCCGTCGGCGCTCGAGAACGCAGGCGACAACGAGACCCGCGCCAAGCTTCGCAAGCAGCTGCGCAGCGGCGCGTTGGATGCGCGCGAGATCGAGATCGAGATCGAGACCGCGGTCAATGTCGGCGTCGACATCATGGCGCCGCCGGGCATGGAGGAAATGGGCCAGCAGCTGCGGCAGATGTTCTCGCAGGTGGCCGGCGGCAAGACCCACAAACGCACCCTCGCCATCGCCGCCGCGCGGCCGCAGCTGGTCGAGGAAGAGGCCGCGAAGCTGGTGAACGAGGAAGAAGTGCGCGAGGCCGCGATCGAGGCCTGCGAGCAGCACGGTATCGTCTTCATCGACGAGATCGACAAGGTCGCCAAGCGTTCGGAAGGCTACGGCGCCGACGTCAGCCGCGAAGGCGTGCAGCGCGACCTGCTGCCGCTGGTGGAAGGCTCCACGGTCAGCACCAAGTACGGCCCGGTGTAGACCGACCACATCCTGTTCATCGCCAGCGGCGCGTTCCACCTGGCCAAGCCGTCCGACCTGATCCCGGAAATGCAGGGCCGTTTCCCGATCCGGGTCGAGCTGGCCGCACTGAGCAAGGACGACTTCGTGCGCATCCTCACCGAGCCGCGCGCGGCATTGACCACGCAGTACATCGAGTTGCTACGGACCGAAGGCGTGACCTTGCGATTCGCGCCGGAGGCGGTCGAGCGCCTCGCCGACATCGCCGCGCAGGTCAACGAGCGCCAGGAAAACATCGGCGCCCGCCGCCTGCATACCGTGCTCGAACGCCTGCTCGACACCCTCAGCTACGAGGCCCCCGACCGCGGCGGCGACAGCGTCACCATCGACCGCGCCTATGTCGACCGGCACCTCGGCGAACTGGTCCAGGACCCCGACCTCTCGCGCTACATCCTCTGACGCGGATCGTCCTCCGGATCGACGTAGTTGAGCTGGAACGGGCCCATGCCCTCCACCTGGACCACGTTGCCGCCCTCGGTGCTTGCGGCATGGTGCATCTGCGCCGGCAGTACGGCATAACCGCCGGGCCCGAAGCTGCGCGAATGCGCGCGATCGCCGTCGCCCATCCGCAGTGAAAGATCGCCTTCCAGCACGGTCACGTGCTCGTCGGTCGGATGCCAGTGCAGCGCGATCCTGTAGCCGGGCGGCATCTTGAGGCGAAGCGCGAACCAGCCCGGCTTGCCGGGGTCGCCGGACAGCACCGCGAGCCGGACCCCGGGCTCCAGCGCCGGCGGGCCATCGCCCCACTGCAATGCGGATGCTTCCACCATGACGTGGCGGGACATGTCGGGGGCCGACGCAGCGTCGGCCTGTGGCGGGAGAAGTTCTGCCGCGCCCAATGCAAGCGGCAAGGCTGCAGCGAGGAGCAAGAGCGGGGTCTTCATGGGATCTCCGTGGATCTGGGCCGCCTGCTGGCGTATGCGCAGGCGCGGCCGCGGGCCTGGCCCGCATCCGATCTGACGCAATGCAAATCCCCAACCGGCCGCGTCGGGTGCGGGCGCACCCATTCATGTTTGTCAGGGGGCGTGCTGTCCCACGCCGTGCCGGTACACCAGTTCGGCGCCGGCCCAGGCGCCGACCAGCAGCACGGCGAACGCGAGTGCGGACAGCGCGAATGCGGTCCACGCCATCGCCGCGGAAGGCAAGTGCTGCGGTGAACGCAACAGCAGGTCGAACAGGAACAGGGTCCAGGCGCTGCCCATCAGCAGCATGTGCCGCTGCGCGGGGCGCTGCGCCGGATGCGTGGCCGGCAACCGCATGAGGTCGAACAGGCCGAGCGCCATCGCGGCCAATGCGGTCACGCAACCGATCGCGAGTACCCAGTAGCTGCAGCGCCACCATAGTGGCGCATGCAGCACGAGGTACAACAGGTCGAGCACCGGCACCGCGGTCCAGCATGCGATGGGGAAATGCACCAGCGCCGGATGCAGCGGGTGCCGCAGCGGGCGCGGTGCCGGCGTCGCCATGGCGTCAGGCGGACTGCTGTTGCAGGATCGTGTACAGCAGGGTCAGGAAGCCCGCCACCGCGATCAGCGCATGGATCACGATCACCGCCTTCGGGTGGCGCTCCTTGCGGATGTGGAACGAGAGCAGGTAGAAACCGCCCAGAGCGGCCACCACCAGGATCGCGAGTGCGATGGTGGCGGTATTGCCGCCGATGCCGGTGGCCACGGCAAACAGCAACAGCACCAGGCCGGCGGCGCCCAGCACGCCATGGCCGGCGGCGAGTGCGGTCGGAATGGCTTCGCCACGGAAGGCGCGCAGCGCCATCACCAGGCCCCCCAACGCGCCCAGTGCGAACAGGATCGCGGCATAGATCAGCAGCATGGATCTTCCCCTTGGTGTCGACCGGAAATCCGGTCATGCCATTGGGCCCCAGCGCGCGCCGCCCCGGGCGCAGGGCATGTGCAAAGGCGGCTACTCGCCGATATCCTCGTTCCAGGTCTCGGGGTTTGCGGCGATCCAGTCGCCGAGCATGGCGATGCATTCCCCGTCGTGCAGGTCGACGACATCGACGCCGGCCTCGCGCAGCCAGTCCAGGCCGCCATCGAAGTTGACGGATTCGCCGACCACCACGGTGCCGATGTTGAACTGGCGCACCAGGCCGCTGCAGTACCAGCACGGCGCCAGCGTGGTCACCATGATGGTGTCCTTGTAGCGGCGCTGGCGGCCGGCCTTGCGGAAGGCATCGGTCTCGCCGTGCACGGACGGGTCGCCTTCCTGTACCCGGCGGTTGTGGCCGCAACCGAGCAGGCGGCCGTCCCGGTGGTAGAGCGCGGCGCCGATCGGGATGCCGCCCTCGGCCAGGCCCTGGCGGGCCTCGGCGACGGCGGTCTCGAGCAGGGCGCGGTAGTCGGGAGTGGCGAGCATGGCCGGACGATAAGCGATAATCGCCCCATGAGCGAACCCGGCAACCACCACGACGGCACCACCCATTTCGGCTTCCGCGAAGTGCCCACGGCGCAGAAGCAGAAGCTGGTCGGCGAAGTGTTCTCATCGGTCGCCGGCAAGTACGACCTGATGAACGACCTGATGTCGCTCGGCATCCATCGGGCGTGGAAGCGCTACTTCGTCGCCACCGCGCAGGTGGGCAAGGGCGACCGCGTGCTCGACCTGGCCGGCGGCACCGGCGACATCGCCGCGCTGCTGAAAGGCCGCGTCGGCGACACCGGCGAGGTCGTGCTCGGTGACATCAACGCCGGCATGCTCACCGTCGGCCGCGACCGCATGACCGACCGCGGCAACGTGCGCGGCTTCGAGTACGTGCAGTGCAATGCCGAGAAGCTGCCCTTCCCGGATGCGAGCTTCGACCTGGTGACCATCGCCTTCGGCCTGCGCAACGTCACCGACAAGGACGCCGCGTTGCGCGAGATGCTGCGCGTGCTCAAGGTCGGCGGCCAGGCGCGGGTGCTGGAGTTCTCGCAGGTGCAGGCCGAATGGTTCCGGCCGATCTACGACTTCCACTCGTTCAAGGTACTGCCGAGGCTCGGTCAGTTGTTCGCGCACGATGCCGGCAGCTACCAGTACCTGGCCGAGTCGATCCGCAAGCATCCGCCGCAGGACGAGCTGAAGGCGATGATGGAAACCGCCGGTTTCGAGCGTGTCGGCTACCGCAACCTCAACGCCGGCATCGTCGCCATCCACACCGGCTACAGGGTGTAGAGCCGAGCCAGGCTCGGCTCTACCGGGTCGGCGTCAAGGCTGCCAGCCGTAGCTGAGCTTGAGGAACACGCCGCGGCCGCTGGCGAACAGGTCCGGGTTGTCGTCGTCGAGGAAACCACCGAGGGTGCCGCCGGCGTACAGCGCGGTGCGCGGGTTGACCTTGTAGGAATAGATCAGCTGCGTGGCCAGGTCGCGCGAATGGCGGTTGACCGGGCCGACGTACAGCGCCGGATCCTTGTTGACCATGCTGGCCTGGACCGCGATGCGCAGGCGCTGGCGCGGGTCGATCTGCCAGCCGAAGCGCGTGTCCAGCACGGTCGCCGAGAAGGCGGTGCCGCCGTCGCGCTCCAGGCTCTGCCGGAACAGGTCGAAGTTCAGGCTGTATCCGCTGCCGATCAGCAGGTTGCCCCAGATGTCGATGAAGCGGCCCTGGCCGATGCGCGACGCGGCGAGGTCGATCTGCGGACCCATGCGCACGTTGCCGCCCAGCCGCACGCCCGAGCGCGGGGTGAAGTTGCCGAACAGGTTGACGTAGGACTCGTCGAACAGGCGGTCGTTCCAGAATCGCGCGCGGGTCAGGCCCTGCACGCCGAAATTGCTCTGCAGCGGACCGTTGAAACTGAGCTGCGCCTCGAACTCGCGCTCCAGCAACTGGCCGTCGTAGCGATGGGTGATGTCGAAGTCGGCATACAGGCGGGTGCTGGTGATCGTCGCCCCGTCCTCGCCGAACCAGGTGTGGCCGCCGCCGACCAGCGACTTGTCGTAACCCACCTGGCCGATGAAGCCGAGGTCGGCGCGGAAGCCCGGATCCACCTGCATGTGCCAGGTGTCGAACGACCAGCCGCGCTTGTCGTACATGTATTCGGCCTGCCAGGCATCGCCTTCTGGCGCGGGGTCGTCGAAGCCGAGCGCGACCGGGTACTCGGACTGGCTGCGCAGCAACTGCGCGAGCACGGTGTGGTTGCCGCGCTGCCAGCGGCCATCGACGCCGGCGAGATCGTTGCGGTAGTCGTCGCCATGGCGCGCGGTCGCCACCACGCCGATGCTGGCATGCGCGTTGATGTCATGGCGATAGCGCCCGACCGCAACGTCCGCCGGCTGCTCGAGCACGGTGAAGCCCGAGCCCAGCACGCCGGGCACCAGCAGCTGGGTGGTGGAGTCGCGCGCGACGAACGCGCCATAGGCGCCCTTGCCGGTGCGCCCGGTCACCCGCATGCCGTAGTCCGGGTCCGCGATCTGGCGCGTGTACAGCACCTGGAACGGGGTATTGAAGTAGTCCGCGCCCTCCATGAAGAACGGACGCTTTTCCGGGAAGTACAGGGCGAAGTTGCTGGTCAGGTCCAGCTGCGCCTGGTCGGACTCGACCTGCGAGAAGTCGGGGTTGAGGGTGGCGTTGAGGGTGAGGTTGGGCGAGGGTGCCCACGACACGTCCACGCCCGGCTCGACCTGCACGCCGTCGCCTTCCCACGACGCGCCATCGGCGCCGCGCGACTGCGCGTCGGTCACGGTCAGGGTCGGCACCACCTCGAAATTGCGGCCCTGTTCCACGCCGACCATGCCCTCGACCTTGGCCGACTGGCACAACAGGCAGTTGCCGCCGCGCGGCACGATCACGTTCGCGAGCTGGTGGCGGACGTTGCGCGGGTAGTTGCGGTAGGCGATCACGCCCCAGCGCCGTGCACCGTCGGTGTCGCGGAAGCGCAGGGTGGAAAACGGAATGCGGATCTCCACCTCGTAACCCCCGGCGGTGATCCGGCCGGCGCTCGCCCACAGGCCGTCCCAGGAGTCGTCCTCGTTGCCGGTGGCCTCCTCGCGGATCAGGTCCATCTGCACACCGAGCGGATTGACGAAGAACTCGTAGTTGCGCCGGTGGTCGTCGAAGGTATCCAGCATCACCCCGACGAAGTCGTCGTTGAAGGCGCCGTCGCGGTCGGTCAGGTGGGCGCGGATCAGCGATGGATCCGGCTCCTCGGCGCGGAAGGCCAGGTACAGCGCATCTTCGCTGTAGCCCATGCGCATCGTGGTCCGGACCGGTGCCGGCGTGTTGTCGCCGGGCGAGATCTCGTAGCCCAGATCGAGTACCGCGGCCTGCTGCCAGGCGGCTTCGTCGAGCACGCCGTCGATCGCGATCGCGCCTTCGAGGCGCGGGATGGGGGTGACATTGGCCGCGGTCGCCGGTTCGGCGGCGTGGACGGCGGGAGCGAGCAACAGCAGGGGGAGCAGCAGGCGGGCAGGAGTCACGGAAGTCCCGATGGCAAGGTTCAGGGCTGGGATGCGGTGGGCGCGCGAATGGTTTACGCCGGTGCACAGCGTGGCCGATCGTTGCGCACGCCGAACGTGCCGAAAGTTGCCCCGACCGGCGCCATGACCCGCCTGCCACGGCGCAGTACACTGCCGGTCCGCCCCAATCGGCCTCCTCCCATGCGCCATGCCTTGTTGCTGTTGTCCGCCGCCGTCGCCCTCGCCGCTGCCGGCTGCACGCAAAAACCCGCGCCGGCCGCCGATGCCGCCGCGCCCGCCGCCAAGCCGGAGGCCACCGTGTCCGCCGATGCCGCGCACGACGAGTATTCCTATGCCGAGCCGGGCAAGGTGAAGACCACCGATCTCGCGCTCGATCTGGCGATCGACTTCGACAGGAAGCAGATCGGCGGCACCGCGACCTACACCCTCGACTGGATCGACCCCAAGGCCACCGCGCTGGTGCTCGACACCCGCGACCTCACCATCGAGAAGGTCGAGGGCGCGGGCAAGGACGGCCAGTTCGCGCCGCTGCAATACGCGCTGGCGTCGGCCGACCCGCTGCTGGGCAGCAAGCTCACGGTGCAGGTGCCGGAGCGCAATGCCAGCGTGCGCATCGCCTACCACACCTCGCCCGAGGCCTCGGGCCTGCAGTGGCTGGCACCGTCGATGACCGAGGGCAAGCAGCAGCCCTTCATGTTCAGCCAGTCGCAGCAGATCCATGCGCGCTCGTGGGTGCCGCTGCAGGACACCACCCAGGTGCGCTTCACCTACAGCGCGCACGTCACCGCACCGCGCAACGCGATGGTGCTGATGAGCGCCGACAACGATCCCAATGCGGAGCGCGACGGCGACTACAGCTTCAGCATGCCGCAGAAGATTCCGTCCTACCTGCTGGCGATCGCCGCCGGCGAC
>JAKFCN010000012.1:0-22396 GCA_036676625.1 Lysobacter sp.
GACGGTGCTGGCGACGGTCGGTTCGACCGCCCCGTTCGTCGGCCTGCTGGGTACGGTGTGGGGCATCTACGGCGCCCTGATCCGCATCGGTGCCACCGGCCAGGCGTCGATCGACGCGGTCGCAGGACCGGTCGGCGAGGCGCTGATCATGACCGCCCTCGGCCTGTTCACGGCGATCCCGGCGGTGCTGGCGTACAACTTCTTCGTCCGCCTGAACCGCGTCACCTACAACCAGTTCGACACCTTTGCGCATGACCTGCACGACTTCTTCGCCACCGGCGCCCGCGTGGGCGAGATCCCCGGCAAGCACTAAGTCGATAGCAACACGGAGCCTGGCCCATGGCCTTCAGTACTGGTAGCGAAAGCGGCGCCCCGATGTCCGAGATCAACGTCACGCCCCTCGTGGACGTGATGCTGGTCCTGCTCATCATCTTCATGATCACGGCGCCGCTGATGTCGCACAAGATCAAGGTCGAGCTGCCACAGGCGGACCTCGACCACCGCGACGAAAAGGTGCCGCCTGCACCGCCGATCACGGTCACGGTGACCGAGAACGGCACCATCTACTGGAACGACCAGCCGGTGACCAGGAACCTGCTCGAGAGCCAGCTCTCGGTCGAGGCCCAGAAGACCCCGCAGCCTGCGGTCAACATCCGCGGCGACGAGACCACCAAGTACCGGACGATCTCCGAGGTGGTCAACATCGCCCAGGCCCAGGGCATCCGCAAGGTCGGCTTCGTCGCCACCAAAGTCCGGCCGCGCTAAGGAGCACGCAAGATGTCAATGAGCACCACTTCCGGCGGCGCCCCGATGTGCGACATCAACGTCACGCCGCTGGTCGACGTGATGCTGGTGCTGCTGATCATCTTCATGGTGACGGCGCCGATCCTGTCCTACCCGATCGACATCGACCTGCCGCAGAGGTCGCTGACGCCGCCGCCCGAGCAGAAGAACCCGCCGGAGCCGATCGATCTGCGCATCGACGCGTCGGGCCAGGTGTACTGGAACGACAGTCCGGTTCCGCTGTCGGCGCTGCGCAACATGATGGAAGCCGAGGTCGAGCGCGACCCGAACAACCAGCCTACGCTGCAGATCGACACCAACGACGATGCCGATTACGGCATCCTCGCCCGGGTGCTGGCTTCGGCGCGCAACGCGCAGCTGCAGAAGATCGGCTTCGTCAAGAAGTAACCGCGACACGCACCATCTGACGCTTACCTACGTTTTTTATTGCGCCGCCCCGAAAGGGCGGCGTTTTTTTTCCGCAAGAATGCGCAGGTAGGCGCGGACGGTGGGATCGAGGCCGGCGTAGAGAGCCTCGTCGACGAGGGCGTGGCCGATGGAGACTTCGAGCACGCCGGGAACGCCGGACAGGAACGCGGCGAGATTGGCCTGATTGAGGTCGTGGCCTGCGTTGACGCCCAGGCCGGCGGCCTGCGCGCGGCGTGCGGTATCGGCGCAGGCGGCGAGCGCGGCCGCGGCATTGCCGGCGGAGAAGGCCTCCGCGTACGGACCGGTATAGAGCTCGACCCGGTCCGCACCCGTGGCCGCGGCCTGCGCCACGCCCGGGTCGCCGGCGTCGACGAACAGGCTGACCCGGCAGCCGAGTTCCTTCAGCGCGGCGACATGCGGCCGCAGGCGGTCGCCGTCGGCGGCGAAATCGAAACCGTGGTCCGAGGTCAGCTGCGCATCGGCGTCCGGCACCAGCGTGGCCTGCGCCGGCCGCGCCTGCGCGCACAACGCGTGGAAGCCGGGATAGCCCTCGCGCGGCGGTGCGAACGGATTGCCTTCGAGGTTGAACTCGACCCTGCGGTCTCGACACAGTGCGGCCAGCGCGAGCACATCGTCGGCGCGGATGTGGCGGGCATCGGGACGCGGGTGCACGGTGATGCCGTGGGCGCCCGCGTCCAGGCAGGCGCGGGCGGCACGCACCACGTCCGGGGCGCCGCCGCCGCGCGAATTGCGCAGCACCGCGATCTTGTTGACGTTGACGCTGAGGACCGTCATCGCGCGCAGTCTAGCGGCTCAGAGCAGCGGCGACATCAACCTGGCCAGCGCCTCGGGCAGCCGGACCGACCACAGCGGCACCGGCCGGTCCGCCCGCACCCGCGGCGCATTGGCGAGCTCGCCCTCGAACAGCTGCGCCAGCTCCCCGCCGAGAGCGGCGTCGCGGAACAGCATGCAGACCTCGAAATTGAGGCTGAAACTGCGCGGGTCGAAGTTGGCGCTGCCGACCAGCGCCAGGTCGTCGTCCACCAGCAGCGCCTTGGTGTGCAGCATGCGCGGGCCGTATTCGTAGACACGCGCGCCGGCGGCCATCAGTTCGTCGAAGTACGAGCGCGCGGCCAGCGTCACCAGCAGCGAGTCGCTGCGCTTCGGCACCAGCACGCGGACGTCGAGGCCGCCGAGCGCCGCCGAGGTCAGCGCCATCATCGCCGCCTCGCCCGGCACGAAGTAGGGCGTCGCCAGCCAGACCCGCTGCTTGGCTTCGTGGATCGCACCGACGTGCAGCCGATGGATCGATTCCCATGGCGAATCCGGCCCGGAACCCAGCACTTGCGCCGCGATCGGGCCGGGCGCGCGCGGCGGCATCGCCTGCGCCACGGAGGAAATGAAGTCGCGCTGGCGGGTGGCGTACGCCCAGTCCTCCACGAACAGCAGCTGCAACCCGCGGACCGCATCGCCTTCGATCCGCAGGTGGAGGTCGCGGTAGGCGTCGTCGCGCAGGCGCTCGTTCTCCTCGTCGGTGATGTTGATGCCGCCGGTGAAGCCGACGCGCCCGTCGACCACCACGATCTTGCGGTGCGAGCGCAGGTTGAGCCAGGTGCGGCGCCAGATGCGGCCGAAGTGCATCGGGTGGAACCACGCCAGCTCGCCGCCGGCCTCCAGCAGCGGCGCGAAGAATTCCCGCGGACACTTGCCGGAGCCCACCGCGTCCAGCAGCAGCCGCACCGCGACTCCGGCACGCGCACGTTCGATCAGTGCGTCGCGCAGCGCGGTGCCGCTGCGGTCCGCGGCATAGATGTAGTACTCCAGGTGCACGTGGTGGCGTGCCCCGGCGACGGCTTCGAGCAACGCCTCGTAGGTGGCGCCGCCATCGACCAGCAGGCGGACGTCGCTGGCGGTGCTCGCGGACAGCCCGCTGGTGGCCTGGGCCAGGGCGGCGAGTTCGGCGGCAGCGCCGGCGTCGGCCCAGGCCGCATCCTCCGGAAGCGACACCCGCGAACGCGCACGGCGCAGGCGGTGGCGCTGGATCCGCTGCGGGCCGAACACGACGTAGACGACGAACCCCAGGTAAGGCAGCGCGGCCAGTCCCAGCAGCCAGCTCAGGGTGGCGACCGGCGCGCGCTTCTGCAGCACGATCCAGCCGCCCAGGCCCAGCAGGTACAACGCCCAGCCGGCGGCCAGGTACAGGCCCAGGTGCGGCACCGACAGCAGCCATTGCCAGAAATCGTGGACCAGGTCGGGCATGAAGGATTCAGCCTTGGGTCGCGGGCGTTGCGACCGTGCCAGCGTAGGCTGTCGGCATGGAAGATGCATCCCGGCCGCAAGCCATCAAGGGCCGCGGCGCGGCCTCGCGCGTGGCCGGCCGCTTCGAGAAGACCGTCGCCCGCAGCGAGGACGACGGCTGGGGTTCGGTTTACGCCGACGACTTCGACGAGCACGGCGAACCATTGGCCCCGCAGCTGCGCACCCGGGTCACAGAGGAACGCGCGCGCAGTATCGTCAGCCGCAACACTTCGCCCGATATCGGCTTCAGCCAGTCGATCAATCCGTATCGCGGCTGCGAGCATGGTTGCGTGTACTGCTTCGCGCGACCCTCGCACGCCTATCTCGACCTGTCGCCGGGGCTCGACTTCGAAACGAAGCTCTATGCCAAGACCAACGCGGCCGAACGCCTGCGCGTGGAACTGGCGAAGCCCGGCTACGTTCCGGAGCCCATCGCGCTGGGCATCAACACCGACGCTTACCAGCCGATCGAGCGCCGCTACCGGATCACCCGCGAGGTGCTGGAAGTACTGGCCGAGTGCAGGCACCCGGTCAGCTTCGTCACCAAGGGCGGGCTGATCGAGCGCGACGTCGACCTGCTCGCGGCGATGGCGCGCG
Source organism: Lysobacter sp. (assembly GCA_036676625.1). Lineage (GTDB taxonomy): Bacteria > Pseudomonadota > Gammaproteobacteria > Xanthomonadales > Xanthomonadaceae > Cognatiluteimonas. Next base: position 4,108 of record JAKFCN010000012.1, read on the forward strand.
AGCGCCTGGTCGCGGTGTATTTCTCGATCACCACGCTCGACAACCGGCTGGCCGCACGGATGGAACCGCGCGCGACCGCGCCGCACGGCAAGTTGCGTGCGATGCGCACGCTGCACGAAGCCGGCGTGCCGGTCGGGGTGATGGTGGCGCCGGTGGTGCCGATGATCAGCGACCACGAGCTCGAGCACATCCTCGAGGCCGCGCACGGACACGGCGCGCGCGCGGCCAGCTACGTGCTGCTGCGGCTGCCGCACGAGCTCAAGCAGGTCTGGCGCGAATGGCTGCAGCTGCATTACCCCGAGCGCGCGGCGCACGTGATGAGCCTCGTCAACCAGATGCGCGGAGGCAAGGACTACGACAGCGCGTTCGGCAAGCGCATGCGCGGCGAAGGCCCGTTCGCGCAACTGATCGCGCAACGCTTCGCCAAGGCCCACGCCCGCCTCGGCTACACCCGCCTGCCCGCGCTCGATACCACGAAATTCATCGCCCCGCGCAAACCCTCGCCGCAGCAAGAGCTTTTTTAGCCACGGATTTCACAGATCAACTCTGATTAAGAGCAAAACCTGTGCTTTTTATATCTGTGTTCATCTGTGAAATCTGTGGCTAAAAAAGCTCTTGCGATCAGCCGCCGATGGAAGGCAGGAGGGGGCCGCCGAGCCAGAGCCACTGCGACATCCAGGCGCTGACGACGGCGACGAGGGCGGTGAGGGGCAGGCCGACGCGCAGGAAGTCGCCGAAGCGGTACTGGCCCGGCCCCAGGATCAGCAGGTTGCCGTGGTGCCCGATCGGGGTCAGGAACGCGACCACCGCCCCCAACGCGGTGCACACCACGAACGGCGTCGGCGGCAGCCCCAGCGAACCCGCCAGCGAGATCGCGATCGGCCCCAGCAACACCGTGGTCGCGGAGTCCGACAGGATCTGGGTCAGCAGCGCGGCGGCGGCGAACAGCACCAGCAGCACCCCGAGCGTCGGCCAGTCCACCACCACCCGCAGCAGCCCGCGCGCGAGCAGGTCGGCGGTGCCGGTCTGCTCCATCGCGATCCCGAGCGGGATCACCCCTGCGATCATCACGAAGATGCGCACGTCGATTTCGCGATAGGCGCGGTTGATGTCGACGCAGCCGCTGGCCACCATCGCCACCGCACCCAGCAGGAACGCTACCGATGCCGGCAGCCACTCGGTCGCCGCCGCCAGCACGGTCGCACCGAGGATGACCAGCGCCAGCGGCGCGCGCAGCCGGCGCTTGGCCTCGCCGGCGAACGGCACCAGCATCAGGAAGCCGTGGTGCGCGGCCAGGTCGCTGAAATGCGCCGGCTTGCCCCACAGCACCAGCACGTCGCCTTCGCGCAGGCGCGCGTCGGAGAGGCGCTCCGCCATCGCCCCGTCGCGCCGCCACAGACCGACCGTCACCGCCTCGAACTGGCGCGAGAAGTCCAGCTCGCGGATCGAGCGGCCGATGAACTCCGAGCCCGGTGCGACCACCGCCTGCACCAGTTGCAGCGCTCCCTCGCCGAGCTTGCCGCCGTAACGCGAGATCGCGTTGAGGTCCAGGCCCGGGTCGTCGTGCAGCGACAGCAGTTCGTCGGCCGCGGCCTCCACCAGCAACAGGTCGCCGGCGAGCAGCGGGCTGGCCGGGCCGAGATCGTCGCGGCGCTTGCCGTCGCGCAGCCAGCCGTGCAGCTGGAACTTGGCACCGAGCGCCTTCTGCAGCTCCGACAATGGCCGCGTGTTCCAGCGCGAACCTTCCACCACCAGCAGTTCGGTGCGATAGCGCTCCAGGCGCAGGTAGTCCTCCTCGGCGTGGGCGCCGCTGCGCCGCGGCAGCAGCCAGCGCGCCAGCTGCATGTAGCCGACGCCGACCACCAGCAGCGCAAGCCCGATCGGGGTGATCGAGAAGATGCCCAGCCCATGGCCGCCGGCAGTGCGCTCGAGCATGTCGTCGGCAAGCAGGAAGGCGGGTGCGCTGACCAGGGTCAGGGTGGTGCCGAGCGAGGCGGCCAGCGACATCGGCATCAGCAGCCGCGAGGCCGGCAGCTGCCGCTCGCGCGCGTAGCGCTGCAGGATCGGCAGCATCATCGCGGTCACCATCACGTGGTGGGTGAACGCCGCCAGCGCCGCCACCGCGGGCATCACCACCGCGATCGCACGCGCCTCGCTGCGGCCGGCCGCGCGCCCGATCCACTGGCCGATGCGCTCGGTGATGCCGGTCGCGGCCAGGCCGCCGGAGATCACGAACACCGCGGCGACGATGATCGCCGGCTCGCTGGCGAAGCCCGACAGGGCCTGGTGCGGATCCAGCACGCCGGTCAGCACCATCGCCAGCAACAGCAGCATGGCGGTGACGTCGACCCGCAACCGCTCGCTGACGAACAGGTACAGGCCCGCGGCAAGGATCAACAGGAAGGTGACCTGGGGCAGGGCCATGGCGCGTCCGGCATGGTGTTGTCGCCATTGTGCATCCGCCGGCGCGCCGTCGTTCATCAAACGTGCACCTCGCGGGGCCGGGTTCGCAGGCATACTCGGTCGGACGCAGATCCGTGACCGCACCCGTGCCAGACCCCCATCGCAAGCTCGAGCAGCCCGCGCCACCCGTGGGAGAGGCGGCGCTGAGGGCCGCCCTGGCCGAACGCGAGGCCAGCCTGCGCGCGTTGCTGCGGCAGCAGGACGTCTTCGCCCACGGCGTCTCCCACGACCTGCGCGCGCCGCTGCGTGCGATCGAGAATTTTTCCGCGCTGCTGGAACACCACGGCGCCAGCGCCCTGGATGCGACGGGCCGCGATTACCTGCAACGGATCCGCATGGCCGCCGAGCGCATGGGCGGGCTGATCGAGGCGCTGCTCGACTATTCGCGCGTGGACCGCGTCGAGCTGTTGCCGGAGATGGTCGACCTGAGCCTGCTCGCCGACCTGGCGCTCGCCGAACTGCAGGACGCCGAACCGCAGCGCAAGCTGCGGGCGACCGTTGCCCCCGGCCTCGAAGTGCTCGGCGACGAACGCCAGCTGCGCATGCTGGTGACCCAGCTGCTGCGCAACGCATGGACCTTCTCCGGCGACGAGGTGGTGGTCGACGTCTCCGGTGAACGCCACGGCGACGTGCTGCGGATCGCGGTACGCGACCAGGGCAGCGGCTTCGACATGCGCTACACGGCCAAGCTGTTCGAACCCTTCCAGCGCCTGCACGGTACGGAGCAGGGCGCCGGCAACGGCATCGGCCTGGCGATCGCCCAGCGCATCGTGGAGCGCCACGGTGGCCGCCTGTGGGCGCAGTCCGAACCCGGCGCCGGCAGCACCTTCTCCTTCGAACTGCCCACCCCAGAGCGCACCCCATGATGCACAAGGAAATCCTGCTGGTCGAAGACAACCAGGACGATGTCGAGCTGACCCGGATCGCCTTCCACGAGGCCAGGGTGGCCAACCACCTGGTGGTCGCGCGCGACGGCGCCGAGGCACTGGACTACCTGTTCGCGCGCGGCGCCCATGCCGACCGCGACCCCGACGACCTGCCCTCGATCGTGCTGCTCGACCTCAACCTGCCCAAGGTCGACGGCCGCGAGGTGTTGCAGGCGATCCGCGAGAACGAGCGTACCCGCAGCCTGCCGGTGGTGGTGCTCACCACCAGCGCCGAACCGTTCGACGTCGAGGCCAGTTACGCGCTGGGCGTGAACAGCTACATCCAGAAGCCGGTCGATTTCGAGCGCTTCGTCTGGGCCGTCAAGCAGGTCGGCCTCTACTGGCTCGTCCTCAACCACCCGCGCGACGCCTGAAGGGCTTTGGCCACGGATTTCACAGATGAGCACAGATTGGGTTCGATGCGGCCGAACCTGCGCGGCAAACCCGCTTTTACATCTGTGTCATCCGTGAAATCCGTGGCCAAAAGCGTTTTTGTTCAGCCGCCGTGGTCGGCGTGGTAGCGGACGGCTTCCTCGACTTCCTGCTTCGAGCCGAGGAAGACCGGCACGCGCTGGTGCAATCCCGCCGGCTGTACCTCGAGCATGCGCTGGCGGCCGGTGCTCGCGGCGCCGCCGGCCTGCTCGACCAGGAGCGCCATCGGGTTGGCCTCGTACATCAGCCGCAATTTTCCGCCTTGCCCCGCGCACTTGCTGTCCAGCGGATAGCTGAAGATGCCGCCACGAGTGAGGATGCGATGCACGTCGGCGACCATCGACGCCACCCAGCGCATGTTGAAGTCCTTGCCGCGCGGACCTTCCTTGCCCTTCAGCAGGTCGCCGACGTAGGCCTGCATCGGGGCTTCCCAGAAGCGCTGGTTGGACATGTTGACCGCGAACTCCTTCGTCTCCTCGGGAATGCGCATGCCGCGCGTGGTCAGCATGAAGCTGCCGACTTCGCGATCCAGGGTGAAGGCATGGGTGCCGTCGCCGACGGTCAGCACCAGCATCGTGCTCGGGCCGTAGGTGCAGTAGCCGGCCGCGACCTGCGCGGTGCCCGGCTGCAGGTAGTGCTCGTCGGCGGGCGAGACCACGCCCTCGGGGCAGCGCAGCACCGAGAAGATGGTGCCGACCGAGATGTTGACGTCGATGTTGCTGGAGCCGTCGAGCGGATCGAACAGCAGCAGGTAGTTGCCGCGCGGATAGACGTCGGGGATCGGCTGCGAGTGGTCCATTTCCTCGGAAGCCAGGCCGGCCAGGTGGCCGCCCCAGGCATTGGCTTCCATCAGGATCTCGTTGCTGAGCACGTCGAGCTTCTTCTGCGCCTCGCCCTGGATGTTGATGCTGGCCGCATCCGGGGTACCGGCGTCGCCGAGCACGCCGCCCAGCGCGCCCTTGCCGACCGCGATCGAGATCCGCTTGCAGGCGCGTGCGACCACCTCGATCAGCAGCCGCAGGTCCGGGCCGACACGGCCGGCGCGCTGTTCTTCGATCAGGAAGCGAGTGAGGGAAACGGAATTTGGCGGCAGGGTCATGGTGCGGCTGGATGGCGGGGAACCGCCATTGTCGCCCAGCCGCCGCGCCAATGCCCGGAAGCGCTCAGGCCGCGGTGCGCAGCCGGTTGCCGGCGTGGCGGCGGATCACCGCGGCCAGCCGCTCGCGGGCCATCGCCAGCATCATCAGCGGCGCCTCGGGATCGGCCGCGCTCATGGCGCGTTCGGCCGCCTCCATTGCGTCGCCGGCCACCGCGAGGTCGTCCGGGCCCAGCATCGAGCGCAGGCTGCGCAGGTGTGCGCCGAGGCGGCGTTCGAAGTCGGGGCCGCAGCCCTCGCCGGCGCGGCGCGCGGCCTCGTCGAGCGTCGCTTCGATGCGGTCGAGTTCCTGCAGGAGTTCGTCGGCTGCGATGTCCATGCGTCCAGTGTGGTGCGCGCGCGTCGCACCGGATGAGAGGGCGGCGCAATCATCCGTTCCGGATCGTGACAACACGGTGTACGGGACTTCGTGCGGGGGCCGCCGCGAGGCCGTGCCCCGCCACGAAGCCGGGTAACGCTTTCTGCTGCGGTCAGACGTCGCCTTCGTGGCTCCAGCCTTCGCCGGTGCCGCGGTGGAACACGCGGTCGGTGTCGAGCACGGTGCCGGCGGGCAGCGAGGGCAGCGTGGCCAGGCGCGCGTAGATCGGCGGGAAATCCGGCTGGGTCTCCTGCATCAGCTGCTCGAAGCTGTCGATCACGAAGTAGGTCTTCTGGTAGCTGTCGATGCGATAGCGCGTACGCATGATCCGCTCGAGGTCGAAGCCGATGCGGTTGGGCGCGTCGCTCTCCAGGCAATGGATGCTCTCGCCGCTGGAGGACACGATGCCGCTGCCGTAGATGCGCAGCTCACCGTGCTCGCGGATCAGCCCGAACTCCACCGTGTACCAGTACAGCCGGGTCAGGGCCTGCAGCGCATGGGCGCCGATTCCATGCGCCTTCACCCCGCCCTTGCCGTAGGCCTGCATGTAGTCGGCGAACACCGGGTTCATCAGCAGCGGCACGTGCCCGAACAGATCGTGGAACAGGTCGGGTTCCTCGATGTAGTCGACCTGCGCCGGCTTGCGGATCCACCACGTGACCGGGAAGCGGCGGTTGGCCAGATGCTCGAAGAAATCCAGTTCCGGCAGCAGCCCCTCGACCCCGACCAGGGTCCAGCCGGTGGCGGCGTGCAGTACCGGGTTGAGGTCGTCGAACCGCGGGATCCGGTCCGGGGTCATGCCCATCGCGTCCTGCGCCTGCAGGAAGGCCTCGCTGGCGCGGCCGACCAGCAGCTCGCGCTGGCGCGCATACAGCTGGCGCCAGACATCGTGGTCGGTGGCGCTGTAGTCGTCCCAGGGCTGGGCGACGACGCCGGTGGCGTAGACCGGGACCTTGCCCTTGTCGGTGTGCAGGTTCTCGACCCGGCGCGGCTGGTTCATGCGGTCCTCCATCGATCCACGACTGTACCGGGCCGGGCACGCAACAGGATTGCAAAGTTGCGTCACAATGCCATCTTCACGCAATATAAATGCGCAATAATCACGAATGGAGCGACAAATGACGCGCGCAGAGCTTGATCGCATTGATCTGTTGCTGCTGGCCGAACTCCAGCACAACGGTCGCCTCACCAACACCGAGCTGGCCGAGCGGGTCCACCTGTCGGCCTCGGCCTGCCTGCGCCGGGTGCAGCGGCTGGAGCGCGACCGGGTGATCGCCGGCTATCGCGCAGAGGTCGACCCGGAACAGGTCGGGCTGGGCCTGCAGGCGTTCGTGCGGGTGCAGCTGCGGCAGCACGACCCCGAGACCGTCGCGGCCTTCGCCAGCTTCGTCAATGCCTGGGACGAGGTCATCGCCTGTCACGCGCTCACCGGCGACATGGACTACCTGGTGCAGGTCGCGGTCCGCGACCTGGAGCATTTCTCGCGCTTCCTGCTCGACCGCCTGCTCGGCCAGGCCGGGGTGGCCGACGTCAATTCCAGCTTCGTGCTGCGCACCGTCAAGGCGATGCGGGGGCTGCCGCTGCCGGCGCCGTAGGATCCACCACCCCACGTTGCCGTGCCGGTCATGGTGTTGCAACATCGGCAGTGGGGGCGCGCCGCGCCAACTTCCGGGAAACCATGACCATGATCCGTCGACCGTCGCCGCGGTTGCTGTCCCTTGCCATCGCCGCGTTGCTGCCCTGTGCCGCGTTCGCGCAATCCGCAGTCGCCCAGCCCGAGCCCGCCCAGTCCGAGCCCGCCCAATCGCAGGACAAGCCAGCCGCGACCGTCGAGCCGGTCACGCTCGGTGCGGTGCAGGTCACCGCCGACCGCCGGGTCGAGAACATCCAGGACGTGCCGATGGCGATCACCACCGTCGACGGCGAGAAGCTGCAGGTGCTGACCTCCGGCGGCGACGACATCCGCCTGCTGTCCGGGCGCCTGCCCAGCCTCAACATCGAGTCGTCGTACGGGCGCTCGTTCCCGCGCTTCTACGTGCGCGGCCTGGGCAACTCCGACTTCGACCTCAACGCTTCGCAGCCGGTGTCGCTGGTGTACGACGATGTCGTGCAGGAAAACCCGATCCTCAAGGGTTTCCCGATGTTCGACATGGACCAGGTCGAGATGTACCGCGGTCCGCAGGGCACCCTGTTCGGGCGCAACTCGCCGGCCGGCGTGATCAAGTTCTCCTCGGCGCGGCCGGAACAGGCGTTCGGCGGCTACGGCCGCATCTCCTACGGCAGCTACGGCACCGCCAACGTCGAGGGCGCGCTCACCGGCGCGCTGTCGCCGACGGTCTCGGCGCGCTTCTCGCTGCTGCACCAGCGCCGCGACAACTGGGTCGACAACACCAACAACGGCCCCGGCGACGACCTCGAGGGCTATCGCGATACCGCGGCGCGGCTGCAGTTCCTGTTCAGCCCGTCCGACAGCTTCGAGGCGCTGGCCAACGTGCACATGCGCAAGCTCGACGGCACCGCGCGCGTGTTCCGCGCCGGCGCGATCCGCCCGGGCTCGAACGACATCGCCGACGGCATCGAGCGCGACCGCGTCAGCATCGATGCCGCCAACGAGCAGAACCTCAGCCAGGTCGGCGGCAGCCTGCGCATGCGCTGGGACCTGGGCCGCACCACGCTGCATTCGATCACCGGCTACGAGAGCGTGACCGACTACTACAGCCGCGGCGACATCGACGGCGGCTCGATCTACACCTTCCCGCCGGACCAGCCCAACGAGGCGTTGTTCCCGGCCGAATCGGCCGACGGCCTGCCGTCGCACCGCCAGCTGAGCCAGGAATTCCGCCTCGAGTCCAACGAGTGGGGCCGCTTCGACTGGCAGGCCGGCCTGTTCTGGTTCAACGAGAAGATCGACATCGACAGCTTCTCCTACGACGGCTTCGGCGGCGCGCAGAACGGCTACGCGATCCAGCACCAGGACAACACCGCGTGGGCGGTGTTCGCCTCCGGCGACTACGACGTCAGCGATCGCTTCAGCCTGCGCGGCGGCCTGCGCTATACCAAGGACGAGAAGGACTTCGTCGCCGAGCGCGTGCAGGGGCCGTTCGGCTCCGGCCCGATCGCACCGATCGCGGTCAGCCCCAGCGACGACGACGTCAGCTGGGATCTCAGCGCGATCTACAGGATGAGCAACGCCACCAATGTCTACGCGCGCGTGGCCAGGGGCTTCCGCGCCCCGAGCGTGCAGGGCCGGCTGATGTTCGCCGACGCCTCGCTGCCCGCCGACGAACTGGTCACCGTCGGCACTACCGAAACGGTGCTGTCGTGGGAGGCCGGCGTCAAGTCGCAGCTCTGGAACAACCGCCTGCGGCTGGGCTTCGCGTTGTTCCGCTACACGGTCGACGACCAGCAGCTGACCGCGGTCGGCGGCGAAGCCAACATCGCGCGCCTGGTCAACGCCGACAAGGTCGTCGGCCAGGGTGCGGAATTCGACCTCGAGGCCTACCTCACCCCGAACCTGCTGGTCACGCTCGGCGCGAGTTACAACGACACCGAGATCGACGATCCGGACCTGTCCGTGGTCGGCTGCGCACTCGACCTGTGCCAGGTGCGCAATCCGCAGAACCCGGCCACCGCGCGCACCGACGACTTCCTGATCGACGGCAATCCGCTGCCGCAGGCGCCGAAGCACGTCTACAACTTCACCGCGCGCTACGGCATCCCGATGGGCGACGGCGAGCTGTTCGCCTACACCGACTGGGCCTACCGCAGCGAGGCCAGCTTCTTCCTCTACGATTCGGTCTCGTTCCGCAGCCAGCCCTCGCTCGAAGGCGGCCTGCGCCTGGGCTACAACTGGTCCGAGGGCGACTACGAGGTGGCGCTGTTCGGCCGCAACATCACCGACGAGATGACGGCGGTGTCGGGCATCGACTTCAACAACCTCACCGGCATGCTCAACGAGCCGCGTACCTGGGGCATCCAGTTCAGCGCGAAGTTCTGAACGTCGCCGGGCTTTTTCAGGGCCTGTCGCGGTGCCGCTGCGGGAAGCGCAGCACCGCGCCGGGTTCCGGCTCCGGGCGCTGCCACAACACCGGCACGTCCGCCGGCGAGGGCGGTTCGAACTGTGCGCGCTCGGTAGCGGCGGTGGCCGAGGCCTGCGCGGCGAGTTCTTCCTCGATTTCCCAGCTGTAGCGCTTGCGCGGCGGCAGCGGGTCGCTGCGGCGGAACAGCCAGGCCGCGAGCAGGCCCGCCAGCGCTCCGCCGAGATGCGCCTGCCAGGAGATGCCCGGCTCGCGCGGAAGCACCGTCAGCAGCATGCCGCCGTAGAACATGAACGCGATCATCGCCGCCGCCGCCGCCGCGCGATCGCGGCGCAGCACGCCGAGCGCGAACAGCAGGAAGCCCAGGCCATGCGCGAGCCCGCTGGCGCCCAGGTGCAGGCTGCCGGGAGCGCCCAGCAGCCAGGCCCCGAGCCCGGAGCCCAGCCACAGCAGCGGCAGCGCGCGCCAGGTCGCCCGCGGATAGGTGGTGCCGGCGAGGGTGCCCAGCAGCAGCATCGATATGGCATTGGCGCCGACGTGTTCCGGGGAGCCGTGCAGCAGCGGCGAGGCGAGCAGGCCCCACAGTCCATGCAGGGAAAGCGGGGCCACCGCCAGTGCGCGCCAGTCGTACGCCTGTTGCGCGCTGTAGACCACGAGCATCAGCAGCACGAAGCCGAGGCTGGCATTGAACGCGCGCCAGATGCGCGCGGCATCGGTGCGCCGCTGGGCCGGCAGGTCCGGCGGGAGTTCCGGAACGGGAAGGTGCATGCCACGAGGATGGCGCCGTCCCCGGCGATTGCAAGGGCGATAATGGCCCCATGAACGAACCCAACCCCAGCGTCCGCCTGCGCAACCCCTGGCGCTCCACCCATCCCTGGGTGTTCCAGAAGGTGGTCGACAAGCCGGTGCAGAAGCCCAGGCCGGGCAGCATCGTCGATATCGTCGGCGTCGACGGCGAATGGATCGGGCGCGGCTTCTACAACGGCCATTCGCGGATCGCGTTGCGGATCCTGGAAACCGACCCGGACGTCGCGGTCGATGCGGCCTGGTTCGCGCGCAAGGTCGCCGACGCGGTCGCGCTGCGCCGCGGACTGCTGCGGCTGGACGCCGTCAGCGATGCCTGGCGGGTGGTGCATTCGGAAGGCGACGGCCTGTCCGGCCTGGTCGTGGACCGCTATGCCGACCTGCTGGTGGTCGAGTTCTTCAGCGCCGGCATGTTCCGCCATCGCGAGTGGATCTACGAAGCGCTGCGTGCGCAGTTTCCGGATTGCCGCTTCCATTCGTTCGCCGACGAGCACGTGCAGAAGCAGGAGTCGTTCGACTTCCGCGGTTCCGAACCGGCGGCGCCCGCGATCATCACCGAACACGGCATCCGCTTCCGTGCCGATCCCGCCGGCGCGCACAAGACCGGCTTCTTCGCCGACCAGCGCGACAACCGCCAATGGCTGTCGCAGCACGTCGAAGGCAAATCGGTGCTCGACCTGTGCTGCAACACCGGCGGCTTCGGCGTCTACGCAGCGGTGCGCGGCGCCGGCGAAGTGACCGGCGTCGACATCGACGAGGACGTGCTCGAGATCGCGCGCGGCAACGCCAGGCTCAACCATGTGCGCCCGAAGTTCGTGCAGGCGGACATCTTCCCGTGGCTGCGCGACGCCGCCGCGCGCGGCGACCAGTACGACGTGGTGGTGCTGGACCCGGCCAAGATGACCCGCGACCGCGACCAGGTGATTCCGGCGCTGAAGAAATACCTCGACATGAACAAGCTCGCGCTCGGCGTGGTCAAGCCGGGCGGAATGCTGGCGACGTTCTCCTGCACCGGCCTGGTCAGCGAGGAAGAGTTCCTCGGCATGCTGCGCCGCGCTGCGTTCTACTCCGGCCGCGGCATCCAGGTGCTGAAGGTCGCCGGCGCCGGGCCGGACCATCCGTTCCTGGCGTCGGTGCCCGAGTCGCGCTACCTGAAAGCGGTCTTCTGCCGGATCTCGTGACGGTTGCGGCCGGTGGCCGCGGCGGCCGCGTCTCCATCCAGGCGTGCCGCATAGCGGCGACCCACGCGCCGGCTGATGTAGGTGGCCAGGCCGCTGCCCTCGCGCGCCAGGTTCTTCATCCGCGCCACGTGCAGGGGGCCCGGGCAATCACGGTCGTAAAGATAGACCGCGCCGTCGACGAACTGCACCGCGATCCCGGTGCCCACCAGCGCGTAACCCGCCACGCCGGAATGGCCGCTCCGGTTGGCGTAGCGGTGGAAGTGCGGCAACGGCTGGCCGATCGCGGGCTCCATGCGCGGGATGCTAGGACGGTCCCGGTATGCGCCCGATGACGATGCATCGGGTCTCATCACATGGGACCGACGAGGCTAGACTGGCGCCATGAACGACTCCACCCTGCTTGCCCTGTTGCTGGCCGCGGTCGCCGTGGCGATCGTGTTGCTGGTGCTGCTCCTGCTGCGCAAGCCGGAACGGGTGCTGGAAGCGGCGCTGCGCGAGGAGCAGCGCGACGGCCGCGGCGAATTGCGGCAGCAGCTCGATACCCTGTCCGCGCGCACCGACCAGCGACTGGACCTGCTGCGCGAGGCCCTGGCCGAGGACGCGCGCAAGGCGCGCAGCGAAGGCGCCGACCTGCAACAGCGTTTCGAAGAGGCCCTCGGCCAGCGCCTGCAGGAGCTCATCCAGCGCAACGAACAACGCCTGGGCGAGATGCGCAGGACCCTGGAGGACAAGCTGCGCGATCTGCAGGCCGGCAACGAGGCCAAGCTCGAGCAGATGCGCGGCACCGTCGATGAGAAGCTGAGTTCGACGCTGAACACGCGGCTCGATTCGTCCTTCAATCTGATTTCGCAAAGACTGGAGGCGGTGCAGCGCGGTCTGGGTGAAATGCAGACGCTTGCGACCGGCGTCGGCGATCTCAAGCGGCTGCTTGCGAACGTCAAGACACGCGGGACGTTCGGTGAAGTCCAGCTCGGCGCACTGCTTGAGCAAGTGCTGGTAGCCGAACAATACGAAGCGAACGTCGCCACGATTCCAGGCTCCAGCGCCAGGGTCGAATTCGCGATCCGGCTCCCCGGCAGCGAAGACGGCGGCCAGGTCTGGCTTCCGATCGATGCGAAGTTTCCCCGCGAGGATTACGAGCGGCTGCTGGATGCGCAGGAATGCGCCGACGCGGAAGGCGCCGCGAATGCAGGCCTGGCGCTTGAACGCCGGATCAGGGACGAGGCCAAGAAGATCCGGGAAAAATATGTTGCCAGCCCGCACACCACCGAATTCGCAATCCTGTTCCTTCCCACCGAAGGCCTCTACGCTGAGGTGATCCGGCGTCCCGGCCTGTTCGAGTCCCTGCAGCGCGACCATCGCGTTACCGTCACCGGCCCGACGACCTTGCTGGCCGTACTCAACAGTTTGCAGATGGGCTTCAGGACGCTGGCCATTCAACAACGGTCCGGCGAGGTCTGGCGGTTGCTGGCCGGCGTGAAGGCCGAATTCGGCAAGTTCGCCGGCATCCTGGAAAAAGCGGAAAAGCAGATCAGCACTGTCGGGCGGAGCATCGGCGAAGCAAGTCGCAAGACTCGAACCATCGAGCGACGGTTGCAAAAGGTGGAGACCCTGGATCTCGGCGCTCCTGCAGAGGCTGCACTGGGGGAATTGCCGACCTTGCCCGCGCTCGCCGAAGACGACGGGCTGGACGACGGCGACGATCAGTAACTGTCGCTCGGCATCACCGGCATGGCATCGGCGGGGACGCTCGGGTTGGCGATGTCCTCGCGCAGGTACTCGGGCAGCGATTCGTCCTGCTGCACCTTGTCGCCGAAGATCTGGTACTTGCGCCGCTGCAGCCACGCATCGCGCATCAGCGCGTAGTCGTCGGTGGCGCCCTCGCGCATGCTGTCGACCGCGAACAGCTGGGTACGCACGTCGACCAGCTGCAGGCCCTGCAGGAACACCCGGGTCGGGTCGTCGCCCACCTGCCGGATCGGCGACAGCGGTGCATCGCCCATCAGGCCGAACACGTCGCGCACGGTGCGCGGGCCGAACAACGGCAGCTCGACGTAGCGCGAGCGCTTCCAGCCCCACTTGCCGAGGGTCTGGCCGAAGTCCTCGTTGTGGTAAGGCAGCTTCGCGTCGCTGGCCGGATCGAGGATGCCGCCGAGACCGAGCGTGCTGTTGAGCAGGAAGCGTCCCAGCGACTCGCCGGCGTCCTTGGGGCGACCCTGCAGCAACGCGTTGAGCGCGTTCACCGGCTGGCCGAGGTTGAGGAAGAAGTTGCTGACGCCCAGGCGCACGGGGCGCGGGACCACCGCGACGTAAGCGTGCGCGAGCGGAGTGGCGATGCGGCGATCGACCACGTTGTTGAAGTGGTGGACCTTGCGGTTGAGCTTCTCCCACGGGTCGTAGCCGGCGGGCAGTTCGACCGGCGCAGGCAGGGTCGGGTCCGCGATCGGGTCGTAGGCCTGGTTGCCGTACAACGCCTGGTAGTCGAGTTCTTCCTGGGTCGGCTGCGCAGTGATCGCTTCCGGCTGCGTTTCCTGCTGCGTTTCCTGCGGCGCAACCTGTGCCGGCACCGGCAACGGGGCCAGTGCGAGGATGACGATCAGGGGAAGTGTGGAAACACGCATGGGGGAACGGAATTCTACCGGTTGCCCCTGCGCCGGGATACGACGCAGGCCCTCAGGCGAAGCCGAGGTCTGGTTGTAAACGGTAGGCGGCACGCAACTCGGCCAGTCCTGCGGGCGCACCGTCGATGGTGAGCCCGGCACCGGCGCGCGCGGCCAATTCCGCCAGCAGGGCCACGCCGGCGCTGTCCACCCGCGTCAGTCCGGTGAGGTCGAAGCGGCGTGCACCACCCAGCAGCGGCAGTGCATGCCGCCACGTGCCGGCGATCCGGTCGCGCAGCAGCGCGCCGGTGAAACGCAGTGTTTCACCCTTGCGCTCGAGGCCGGCGGCCTCAGCGCCCGGCATCCGCCTTCACCTTGCCGCTGCCCAGTTCCGCGGCGACCTGGCGGATCGACTTGTGGGTGAGTTCGCTGTCGAACTGCTGGCGGAAGGTCTGCACGAACGACACGCCCTCGACCATCACGTCGAACACCTTCCAGCCACCGCCGGACTTGCGCATCAGGTAGTCGACCGGGATCGGTTCGCCGCCCTGGCGCAGCATCTCGCTGGACACCTTCACGCCGAGGCCGCGCGGCAGCGCGGTCTCCGACTTGATCCGCACCTTCAGCCGGGTGTTGAAGTCCAGCAGCGAGGAGCCGTAGCGGCGCATCAGGCTGTCGGCCAGCGCGTCGGCGAACAGCTTGACGTCGGCGTCCGCGGCACCGCGGGCGTGGCGGCCCAGCACCTGGCGCGCAGCGTAGTCGCGGTCGAACATGGTGTTGAATTCGGTCGACACGAACTTCTCGAGCGCGCCGCGGTCCCGGGTGAACTCGGCGCGGCGCTTCTCGAGGGTGGTGAGGATGCGCTGGCTGTTGTCGAGCACCAGCTTGCTGGGCGAGCCCTGGGTGGCGACGGCGGGCGCGGCCGCCTTCTGCGCAAGCGCGGCCGTTGCCGGCGCGAGCGCGAGCAGCGCGGAAGCGAGGACGAGGCGGGGGAAGGTCATCTTCATGGTTTCATTCCGTGGGGGACGGTTCGTTGTCGGCGGCAGGCTTGGCGCCGCCGCTGAACATGTACTTGCCGACCATCTGCATCAGGTCGACGGCGGGCGTGGTGAATGCGATCTCCTCGCCCGGTTTCAAGGGTTCGATGTCGCCGCCGGGCTGCAGCCCGACGTAGCTCTCGCCGAGCAGGCCGCCGGTCAGGATGCCCGCCGACGTGTCGGAAGGCAGGTCCCGGTAGCGCGCGTCGATCGCCAGGGTCACGACGGCGTCCAATTTGACCGGGTCAAGCTGAATGTCGGCCACATTGCCGATCGTCACGCCGCCGATCTTGACCGGTGCGTTGGGGCGCAGCTGGCCGAGGTTGGTAAAGCGCGCCGTCAGCGGATAGGTGGCGTTGCCGAAGCCGAACTTGCCGTTGGTGGAGGCCAGCGCCAGCACCAGCAGCGATGCCAGCGCCAGCAGCAGGAAGGCGCCGACGGCGAACTCGAGACGGGGACCGCGAATGCTCATGACTGTCATCCCTGGAACGTATCAACCCTGGAACAGGAAGGCGGAAAGCACGAAGTTGAACATCAGCACCAGCAACGAGGCGTTCACCACCGCGCGGGTGGTGGCGACCGAGGTGCCTTCGATGGTGGGTTCGGCGTGGAAGCCGACGTAGGACGCGACCAGCGCCGCGGTGCCGCCGAACACCGCGGCCTTGATGAAGGCGATGCAGAAGTCGGCGCGGAAGTCGACCGCGTCCTTCAGCACCTGCCAGAACGATCCGCTGTCGATGCCGATCACGTGCACGGCCTCGAACCAGCTCGCGCTGATCGCCAGCGAGCAGAAGAACGCGGTCAGCAGCGGCACGCAGATGATCGCGGCCCAGAAGCGCGGCGCGACCACCTTGGCCACCGGGTCGATCGCCATCAGCCCGAGCGCGGTGATCTGGTCGGTGGCGCGCATCAGCCCCAGTTCGGCGGCGATCGACGAGCCGGCGCGGCCGATGAACAGCAGCGCGGTCAGCACCGGCGCCAGCTCGCGGTACAGGCCGAGGCCGACCAGCGCGCTGATCTGGTTGGCGGCGCCGTAGGTCTGCAGTGCGCGGTAGCCGAGCAACGTCACCGACAGGCCGACGAAGGCGCCGCCGACGGCGATGATCGGCAGCGAGCGCGCGCCGATTTTGTAGATCTCGCGGGTGAGCTCGGCGAAGAAGTCGCGGGTGGGCGCCGAGGCGCGCAGCACCGACAGCGAGAACAACCCGGCGCGGCCGAGCGATCGGGTGGCGGCGACGAACGGCATCAGGCGGCCTCCGTGGCGCGGACAGCGGTGTCGAAAGGAATGGGACCATCCGGCTCGCCGCGCAGGAACTGCTGCACCAGCGGGTCGGTCGAGGCCTGCAGCTCGGCGGGCGTGCCGCTGAACACGATGCGGCCGTTGGCGATCACGATCGCGCGGTCGGCCACCGGCAAGGTCTCGTGCACGTGGTGGGTGACGATGATGCTGGTGAGTCCGAGGCTGGCGTTGAGCCGCGCGACCAGGTTCATGATCACGCCGCTGGCGATCGGGTCGAGTCCGGTCAGCGGTTCGTCGTAGATCATCAGTGGTGGATCCAGCGCCAGCGCGCGCGCCAGCGCCACGCGCCGCGCCATGCCGCCCGACAGCTCGCGCGGATACAGGTCGGCGGCGGCGCGCAGGCCGACCGCGTGCAGCTTCATCTCGACCAGCCGGCGGATCACCGGCGCCGGCAGCTTCGTGTGCGCGCGCAGCGGCAGCGCCACGTTCTCGGCGGCGGTGAGGTCGGTGAGCAGGCCGTTGCCCTGCAGCAGCACGCCGATCGACTTGCGCCGCTCGAGCAGCGCGCGCTTGGCCTGCGGCAGCGGCGCGCCGAGCACCTCGACGCTGCCGGCGGCCGGCTGGAGCTCGCCGGTCAGCGCGGCCAGCAGGGTCGACTTGCCGCTGCCCGACGGGCCCAGCACCGCGGTGATGCTGCCCGGCGGCACCACCAGGTCGATATCGTCGAGGATGGCGCGGCCGCCGCGCTCCAGGCGCAGGCCGGACAGGCGGACGATGGGGGGGGCATCGCTCATGGGCGCATTGTCGCATCCCCGGCCCAGCCGGTATGTCCCAGCGGGTGCGACGGGGCTGCGGCATGATGCGTGCGATGCCGAGCGCGCCCGACTTCCGCCTTTACCATTCCAATTCGCTGGAGGTGCTGGCGGAGTTGCTGGCCGGGGAACTGCGCACGCCCGCGCCCGGGCAGCCGCTGCTGGCGCCGGACACGATCCTGATCCCGCAGGTGGCGATGCGGCGCTGGCTGCAGGCGACCATGGCCGAGCGCCACGGCATCGCCGCCAACCTCGAGTTCCTGACCCCGGGCGAGTTCGTCGCCCGCGCGCTGGCCGCCAATCCCGCGCCCGGTGCAAGCACGAACGGCGGCGAACTCGACGCCGACAGCCTGCACTGGCACCTTTACGCCGCGCTGCTCGACCCGGCGGTGCGCGCACGCCCGGCACTGGCGCAGCTGGCCGCCTACCTCGACGGCGACGACGGGCTGAAGGACGGCGGGCTGAAGGCCTGGACCCTGGCCGGCGAACTGGCGGGCGTGTTCGGCAAGTACCAGGCCTGGCGCCGCGACTGGCTGCTGCGCTGGGAAGCCGGCGCCGATCCCGACGACCCGCAGGCGATCCTGTGGCGCATCGTCGCTGCCGGCCACGACCACCGCGCGCGGCGCATCCAGGACTACCTGGCGAGATTTGGGGGCGCGTCCGGCGACGCCAACGGCGCCGCGCCCGCCGGCCTGCCGCCGCGGCTGTTCGTCTTCGCCACCCTCAACGTCTCGCCCGACGTGCTGCGGGTGATGGCCACCCAGGCCCGCGCCGGCACGCTGCACTTCTACCTGCCCACGCCGACCAAGGAATACTGGGGCGACCTGCAGTCGCTGGGCGCACGGCTGCGCGCGGGCACCGATCCCTTCGGCGACGAGGCGGCCGAGAACCCGCTGCTGCGCGACTGGGGTGCGGCCGGGCGCGACTTCATGGCGCTGCTGGGCAGCTACGAGGTGGTGCATCCGTCCGGCGAGATCGCGGCCTATGCCGATCCCGAGGCCACGGGGGACAGGTCCGACACCTTGCTGCGACGGATGCAGAGCGACCTGTTCCATCGCCGCGCGCATCCTTCCGGCCCGCTGCGTGCCGCCGTGGATTCCGACGACACCAGCCTGCAGTTCCACGCGTGTCACACCCGCCTGCGCGAACTGCAGGTGCTGCACGATCGCCTGCGCGCGCTGCTCGAGGACAAGCGCTTCGATCCGCCGCTGCAGCCACGCGAGATCGCGGTGTTGGCGCCGGA
>JAKFCN010000013.1:0-2016 GCA_036676625.1 Lysobacter sp.
GGGCGAGCACGTGGAGAAGGGCGAGACCGTGGTGGACGGCGAGCCGACCCCGCAGGACATCCTGCGCCTGCTCGGCGTCGAGCCGCTGGCCGTGTACCTGACCAAGGAAATCCAGGACGTCTATCGCCTGCAGGGCGTGAAGATCAACGACAAGCACATCGAGGTGATCGTCCGCCAGATGCTGCGCAAGGTCGAGATCATCGACCAGGGCGACAGCAAGTTCCTGCACGGCGAGCAGGCCGAGCGCCAGCGCGTGATCGAGGAGAACGTGCGGTTGCTGGCCAAGGGCGAGCTGCCGGCGAAGGTCGAACCGGTCCTGCTGGGCATCACCAAGGCCTCGCTGGCGACCGAGTCGTTCATCTCCGCGGCCTCCTTCCAGGAGACCACCCGCGTGCTGACCGAGGCGGCCGTCCGCGGCACCCGCGACAACCTGCGCGGGCTCAAGGAGAACGTGATCGTCGGCCGCCTGATCCCGGCCGGCACCGGCCTGGCGTACCATACGCTGCGCCGCAAGAACGCCTCGGGCCTGACCGAATCGGAGATGGACGCCCTGACCGGTACGGTCACGGCCGAAGCCGAGCCGGTCGCCGAGGAAGCGGGCGCGGGCGACGAGTCCAGCGCCGGGTAATTGCCGCACCGGCGGCCTTGGCCTTCATGGGCCGGGCCGCCACCAGACCACGAAATGAGGCGCAGGGAGCGCCTCGTCTTCGGCCCAGGGCAGGGCGGGAACCAAGGGATCCGGGTTGGGCGGCCATGGCCGTCTCCCGGGGGTCCCGGTACGGGCCGCGTTGACGCTTGCGTTCGACGCGGGCTATACTTTTTCGTCTAAGCAGGCCGGGTTTTCGGCCTGCTTCCTGTTTTTGAACCTTTCGAGCGACGCATGGCAACGATCAACCAGCTGGTGCGCAAGGCGCGCAACCCCGAGACCTACAAGAGCAATTCGCCCGCGCTTGCGAACTGCCCGCAGCGCCGCGGCGTCTGCACCCGCGTCTACACCACGACCCCGAAGAAGCCGAACTCGGCCCTGCGCAAGGTCGCCAAGGTGCGCCTGACCAACGGCTACGAGGTCATCTCGTACATCGGCGGCGAAGGCCACAACCTGCAGGAGCACTCGGTGGTCCTGATCCGCGGCGGTCGCGTCAAGGACCTGCCGGGCGTGCGCTACCACACCGTGCGCGGCTCGCTCGATGCCGCCGGTGTCGCCAAGCGCCGCCAGGCCCGCTCCAAGTACGGCGCCAAGCGCCCGAAGTCCTAAGCAACCGTCCAGGAAACATCGAACATGTCCCGTAAAGGCAATACTCCGCAGCGTTCGGTCCTGCCGGATCCCAAGCACGGCAGCGAGACCATCGCGCGCTTCATCAACATGGTCATGTACAGCGGCAAGAAGTCGGTCGCCGAGAAGATCGTCTACGGCGCGATGGACGTGATCGGGGAAAAGAACCCGAATCCGCTGGAAGTCGTCGAGAAGGCGCTCGGCAACATCTCGCCTTCGGTCGAGGTCAAGTCGCGCCGCGTCGGCGGCGCCACCTACCAGGTGCCGGTCGAAGTGCGCCAGTCGCGGCGCATGGCGCTGGCCATGCGCTGGCTGATCGATTCCGCGCGCAAGCGCGGCGAGAACACCATGCCGCGCAAGCTCGCGGGCGAGCTGGTCGACGCCTCCGAGAACCGTGGCGGCGCGATCAAGAAGCGCGAGGAAACCCACCGCATGGCGGAAGCCAACAAGGCATTCGCGCACTACCGCTGGTGATCTGCCGGCTCCCCGCCCCGCAGCGGGATCGGGGGCCAGCCGCGGCGCCTGTCGCCGCATCCACCTAGCCAGGGCCGCCGCAAGGCGGCTTCGGCCTTCCGGAATCCGTCGTCGCACGGAACAAGAGAGAGACTCACGTGGCCCGCACCACTCCCATCGAGCGTTACCGCAACTTCGGCATCATGGCCCACATCGATGCCGGCAAGACCACCACGTCCGAGCGCATCCTGTTCTACACGGGTGTCAGCCACAAGATCGGCGAAGTCCAC
>JAKFCN010000014.1:0-2361 GCA_036676625.1 Lysobacter sp.
GAGCAGCGTGGCCTGGCTCGCGCAACCATCACCCAGCTGTGAAGTGACGACAATGGCGATCATCGATTTCTTCGACCGCGGCTGGCGGATCAATCCGCGCGGCGCCGCCTATATCCAGGACGGCGCGGTCACAACCTTTACCGATGCGGGTGAGATGTCCTGCCGCATCGCCAACACACTGCTCGCAAGTGGATTCGCGCCCGGGACCAAGGGCGCGGTCTGGGCGGCCAACGATGCGACGGCCTGGCTCTGTGCCCTGGGTCTGTGGCGCGCCAACCTGTGCTGGATTCCGGTGGGCGCGCGCAACGCGCCCGAGGAAAACCGCCATGTGCTGGACGCCTTCGACTGCGAGGTGTTGTTCTTCCAGCGTGAATTCGCCGAGACCGTCGCGGCCCTGCGACCGCAGTTGCCGAAGATCCGTCAGTGGATCTGCATCGACGGCGAGGAGGAGGGCGCCGAGTCGCTGCAACGCTTCGTGGCCGAGCAGCCAGCGAGCGATCCGCGGGTCGCCGTCGATCCGGACGACGTGATCTGGCTCGGCCCCACCGGCGGTACCACGGGCCTGCCCAAGGGCGTGATGAACACCCATCGCAGCGTGCAGACCAGCTTTGCCCACTTCATGATCAACACCCCGTACCCGGCGGGTACCCGGCCGGTGAATCTGGCGGCGGCGCCCATGACCCACACCGCCGGCATGCTGTCCATGCCGTGCACGGCCCGGGGCGGCACCGTCGTGGTGATCACCAAGCCGGAGCCGCAGCTGCTGCTGGCCGCCATCCCCACCTACCGGGTGACGGAGTTCTTCCTGCCGCCGACCGTGATCTACCGGCTGCTGGACATTCCCGAGCTGAACAAGAAGGTCGACTTCTCGTCGCTGCGCTACTTCCTCTACGGCGCGGCGCCGATGTCGGTGGACAAGTTGCGTCAGGCGATCGAGGTGTTCGGCCCGGTGATGATGGAAGGCTACGGCCAGACCGAGGCACCGGGCGCCATCGCCCATCTGACGCCCGGCGAGCATTTCGTCGACGGCGCAGTGGCCAGCGATGAGCGGCTGTCCTGCGTCGGCCGGCCCAATCCGCTGATCCGCGTCGAGATCATGAACGACGACAACCAGATCCTCGCCCAGGGTGAAACCGGCGAGATCTGCGTGCGCGGCGACCTGATCATGAAGGGCTACTACAAGGACCCGCAGAAGACCGCGGAAACCATCATCGATGGCTGGCTGCATACCGGCGATATCGGTCACCTCGATGCCGACGGCTACCTGCATATCACCGACCGCAAGAAGGACATGATCATCTCGGGCGGCTTCAACGTCTATCCGAGCGAGGTCGAGCAAGTGCTCTGGGGCCATCCCGCGGTGCGCGATTGCGCGGTGATCGGCGTGCCGGACGAGAAGTGGGGCGAGGCGGTCAAGGCGGTCATCGAGCTCAACGAGGGGCATACCGTCGACGCCGAAGCGCTGATTGCCCTGTGCAAGGACAAGCTCGGCTCGGTGAAGGCGCCGAAGTCGATCGACGTCGTCGAGTCCCTACCGCGCAGCCCGGTGGGCAAGGTGCTGAAGAAGGACCTGCGTGCCCGCTACTGGCAAGGCGCCAGCCGGCAGATCTGAAGTCGAGGAGTCTTCTGATGGAACCCATTTTTATTGCCGGTATTGCGATGACCGAGTTCGGTCGTCACCCGGATCGCAGCCTCCAGGACCTGGCCCTGGAGGCGCTCAACGGCGCGCTGGCGGATGCCGGCGCCCAGCGCGCCGATATCGGCGCGGTGTTCTACGCCGGCATCACCAACGGCGCGCTGCAGGGCCAGCTGTCCATTCCGGGGCAGGTGATCATGAGCAAGATCGGCATCGAAGGGGTGCCGGCCTACAACGTCGAGAATGCCTGCGCCTCGGGTAGCACCGCGGTGCATCTGGCGGTGCAGAGCCTGCGCGCCGGTGCCACCGATGTGGCGCTGGCCCTGGGCTGCGAGAAGATGGTGGTCGCCGACAAGGCGAAGTCCTTCGCCCTGTTCGAGGCCGGTTGGGACGTCGCCCGCGCCGAGGAGAACTTCACCATCCTATCGAAGATGGGCGATGGCGTGGTTGCGCCGCCCGGCTCGGAGTCCGATCGTCCGTACAGTCGCTTCATGTCCATCTACGCCGGCTTCTGCCGCTGGCACATGAAGACCTACGGCACCACCCAGCGGCAGATCGCCGCGGTATGCGCGAAGAACCACGGGCACTCGGTGCACAATCCCTACTCGCAGTTCCGCAAGCCCTTCACCATCGAGGAAGTGCTGGCGGCGCCGCCGATCACCTATCCGATCACCCTGCCGATGTGCGCCCCCATGACCGACGGCGCCGCCGCCGCGATCATCTGC
>JAKFCN010000015.1:0-21695 GCA_036676625.1 Lysobacter sp.
GCTGTCCATGACGCGCTCGGCGAGCACGGTGCGTTCGGAGAACGTGCCGGACTGCTTGAGCAGGCAATCGACCAGGGTGGTCTTGCCATGGTCGACGTGGGCGACGATGGCGATGTTGCGGAGACGTTCGATGGACATAGGGGCGGAAAATGCTGAAGGACGCCGTCGGCGCCGGAGGACGCCATCGGCGCCGGAAGGAGGCAGGGGAGCCGGTTATTATAACGGGCTGCCGGGCCGGCCGTCGGTCCCGCGGTTCATTTTTTCAAAGGAGCATCCCCCATGTCCCTCTACGCCCTTTTCGATACCGACCGCGGCCCGATCAAGGTCGAGCTGTACCCGGACCAGGCCCCGCTGACCGTGGCCAACTTCGTCAACCTGGCCCGGCGCGGCTTCTACGACGGCCTCGGCTTCCACCGGGTGATCCCGGATTTCATGATCCAGGGCGGCTGCCCGCAGGGCACCGGCACCGGCGGTCCGGGCTACAAGTTCGAGGACGAGGCCAACAATGGCGTGCGCCACGAGCGCGGCGTGCTGTCGATGGCCAATGCCGGCCCCAACACCAACGGCAGCCAGTTCTTCATCACCCACGTCGCGACCCCGTGGCTGGACGGCAAGCACACCGTGTTCGGCAAGGTCGCCGAAGGCCTGGACGCGGTCGACAAGGTGCAGCAGGGCGACCACATCCGCTCGGTGCGGATCGAGGGCGACGCCGATGCGGTGCTGGCGGCCAGGGCCGACCGCGTTGCCGAGTGGAATCGCATCCTGGCGGCCTGACCCCGCGGCAAACCTGCCGGCGTCCCGGTCGCGGGGCGCCGGCATGCTAAAATCAGCGGCTGTGCCAAGCGTCCTTCCCACGAGGTATCGCATGCCCCAGTTTGCCAGCCGCATCGGCCGCGCCAAGCCCAGCGCGATCATGGAGATCGCCGAGAAGGCCAAGCGCCTGAAGGCCGAAGGCCGCGACATCATCAGTTTCTCGATCGGCGTGCCCAACTTCCTGCCCGGCGATCACGTCTACGCCGCCGCGCGCGACGCGCTGGCGCACGATTCCGGCCAGTACGGCAGCAACCGCGGCAGCGACGCGCTGCTGGACGCCTTCCTCAAGCACATCGCCGAAGTCGGCCTGGCCGGCTACACCCGCGCCAACCTCGCCATCGGCATCGGCGCCAAGCACGTCATCTACAACCTCGCCGAGGCGCTGCTGGAAGAGGGCGACACCATCGCCTTCGCGGTGCCGTACTGGACCAGCTACCTCGACATCGCCGAGATCGTCAACGCGAAGATCGACCTGCTGCCGTGCCCGGCGGCCCAGGACTACAAGCTCACGCCCGCGCAGCTCGACGCCGCGCTGGCGAAGAAGCCCAAGGTATTCCTGTTCAACAACCCCTCGAACCCGACCGGCATGGTCTATTCGAAGGCGGAGATTTCGGCGCTGGCCGACGTGGTCGCCAAGCACCCGGACACCTGGGTGATCACCGACGACATCTACAACCGGATGGTGTTCGACGGCGTCGGCTACCACAACTTCGTGCATGCGCGCCCCGAGCTGCGCGACCGCGTCATCTTCATCGACTCGCTGTCCAAGACCTACGGCATGCCCGGCTGGCGCGTCGGCTTCATGGCGGGCCCGGAAAGCGTGGCCAAGGCCGTGGTGACGATGAATTCCAACCACATCACCAGCCTGCCCGAAGTGATCACCGCCGCCGCGATCGCCGCGCTGTCGGGACCGCAGGACATCCCGCATGCGAAGTGCGCCGAGTTCCAGGCCAAGCGCGACCAGGTGATGGCGGTGTTCGACGCCATTCCCGGCGTGGTGTGCCCGCGCCCGCAGGGCGCGTTCTACGTGTTCCCCGACGTCAGCGCGTATTTCGGCAAGGTCCATGGCCCCAGTGGACTGAAAGTCGGCAACGACGTCGAATTCTGCAGCGCGCTGCTGGAAGCCAAGGGCGTGGCCTGCGTGCCGGGCTCGGCCTTCGGCGAGCCGCGCGCGCTGCGCATCAGCTATACCTGCCCCACGCCGCAGCTGGCGCCGGGCATCGAACGGATCCGCCAGTTCATCGCGGAACTGGCGTGACCATTGCCGAACTTGCCTGACGGAGTTGCCCCCCGAATGAAGACCCCCCTCCGAGTTGCCGTCACCGGCGCCGCCGGCCAGATCGGCTATGCCCTGCTGTTCCGGATCGCCTCCGGCGAGATGCTGGGCAAGGACCAGCCGGTCATCCTGCAGATGCTCGAGCTGCCGATGGACAAGGCCCAGGCCGCGCTCAAGGGCGTGATGATGGAACTCGAGGACTGCGCGTTCCCGCTGCTGGCCGGCATGGTCGGCACCAGCGACCCCATGGTCGCGTTCAAGGACGCCGACTACGCACTGCTGGTCGGCGCGATGCCGCGCGGCCCGGGCATGGAGCGCAAGGACCTGCTGCTGAAGAACGCCGAGATCTTCACCGTGCAGGGCAAGGCGCTGGATGCCGTCGCTTCGCGCAACGTCAAGGTGCTGGTGGTCGGCAACCCGGCCAACACCAACGCATACATCGCGATGAAGTCGGCGCCCTCGCTGCCGGCGAAGAACTTCACCGCGATGCTGCGCCTGGACCACAACCGCGCGCTGTCGCAGCTGGCCGGCAAGGCCGGCGTGGCCGTCGGCGACATCGAGAAGTTCGCCGTCTGGGGCAACCACAGCTCGACCATGTACCCGGACTACCGCTTTGCCGTCGCCGCCGGCGTGTCGTTGAAGGACAGGATCGACGACGCCGACTGGAATGCGAACACCTTCATCCCGACCGTCGCCAAGCGCGGCGCCGCGATCATCGAGGCGCGCGGGCTGTCGTCGGCCGCATCCGCCGCGAATGCCGCGATCGGCCACATGCGCGACTGGGCACTCGGCACCAATGGCAAGTGGGTGACGATGGGCGTGCCGTCCGACGGCAGCTACGGCATTCCGGAGGGCATCATCTACGGCGTTCCGGTGACCACCGCCAACGGCGAGTACACCCGGGTCGAGGGCCTGCCGGTCGACGGGTTCAGCCGCGCGGCGATGGACAAGACCCTGGCCGAGCTCGAGGAAGAGCGCGCCGGCGTGGCGCACCTGCTCTGATGTCGCACCCGGGTTCCGCCGGAGCCGCCTTCCGCGCCGCGCTCGCGGCGGAATCGCCATTGCAGGTGATGGGCGCGATCACCGCCTACGCCGGAATGATGGCGAAGCGGGTCGGCTACAAGGCGCTGTACCTGTCCGGCGGCGGCGTCGCCGCCAACTCGCTGGGCGTGCCCGACCTGGGCATCAGCACGATGGAAGACGTGCTGGTCGATGCGCGCCGGATCGTGGATGCGACCGGGATGCCGCTGCTGGTCGACATCGACACCGGCTGGGGCGGGGCGTTCAACATCGGTCGCAGCATCCGCAACTTCGAGCGCATCGGTGTCGCCGCGGTGCACATGGAAGACCAGGTGGGGCAGAAGCGCTGTGGCCATCGCCCGGGCAAGGAAGTGGTGCCCGCCGACGAGATGGTCGACCGGATCAAGTCCGCCGTCGACGCGCGCAGCGACGAGGCCTTCGTGATCATGGCGCGCACCGATGCCGCCGCGGTCGAAGGCATCGATGCCGCGATCGAGCGTGCGGTGGCCTACGTCGAGGCCGGCGCCGACATGATCTTCCCCGAGGCGATGAAGACCCTGGACGACTACCGCCGCTTCAAGGCCGCGGTGAAGGTGCCGATCCTGGCCAACCTCACCGAGTTCGGATCCACGCCGTTCTTCACCACCGACGAGCTGCGCGATGCCGGCGTCGACATCGCGCTGTACTGCTGCGGCGCCTATCGCGCCATGAACAAGGCCGCGTTGAACTTCTACCGGACCGTGCGCCGCGAGGGCACGCAGAAGAACATCGTCGACACCCTGCAGACCCGTGCCGAGCTGTACGACTTCCTGGGCTATCACGCCTACGAGGACAAGCTCGACGAACTTTTCAGGAAGTAGAGCGGAGCCCCCGATGACCGAAGCCACCACGCCGCCCAAGGCCAAGAAATCCGTCGCCCTCAGCGGCACGCCCGCGGGCAACACCGCGCTGTGCACGGTCGGCCGCAGCGGCAACGACCTGCACTACCGCGGCTACGACATCCACGACCTGGCCACCAAGTCCAGCTTCGAGGAAGTCGCGCACCTGCTGGTGCACGGCACGCTGCCGACGGTGTCGCAGCTCAAGGCCTACAAGGCCAAGCTGGCGCGCCTGCGCGGCTTGCCGGCGATCGTCAGCGAGGCACTGGAACTGGTGCCGGCCAATGCCCACCCGATGGACGTGCTGCGCACCGGCTGCTCGGTGCTGGGCACGGTGCTGCCCGAGCGCGAGGGCCACCCGGCCGCCGAGGCGCGCGACATCGCCGACCGGCTGATGGCCAGCTTCGGCTCGATGCTGCTGTACTGGTGGCATTTCACCCGCAACGGCCGCCGCATCGACTGCGAGACCGGCGACGACTCGATCGCCGCGCACTTCCTGCACCTGCTGCATGGCGAGCCGCCGTCGCAGCTGCACGCCGATTCGCTGGACAAGTCGCTGGTGCTGTACGCCGAGCACGAGTTCAACGCTTCGACCTTCGCCGCGCGCGTGATCGCCGGCACCGGCTCGGACATGCATTCGTGCATCACCGGCGCGATCGGCGCGCTGCGCGGTCCCAAGCACGGCGGCGCCAACGAAGTGGCGATGGACATCATCAGCCGTTACGCGACCCCGGACGAGGCCGAGGCCGACATCCGTGCGCGCATGGAGCGCAAGGAGATCGTGATCGGCTTCGGCCATCCGGTCTACACCATCGGCGACCCGCGCAATCCGATCATCAAGGAAATCTCGCGCAAGCTGTGCGCGGACGGCGGCAACCAGGCGCTGTTCGACATCAGCGAGCGGATCGAGACGTTGATGATGGACACCAAGAAGATGTTCCCCAACCTCGACTGGTACAGCGCCAGCGCCTACCACATGCTGGGGATCCCGACGCCGATGTTCACCCCGCTGTTCGTGGTCGCACGCACCTCCGGCTGGAGCGCGCACGTCATCGAACAGCGCGAGGACGGCAAGATCATCCGCCCCAGCGCCACCTACGTCGGCCCCGAAGACCGCCCCTACGTCCCGCTCGAAAAGCGCTAGGAGCTTTTTCGACGCGGATCAACGCGGATAAGAAAGAACGATCAACACGGATAGAGCAAATAGTGGTGCAAGGCGACCCAAGCCGCCTTGCACCACTATTTCTTTCGCTTGATCCGCTGTTATCGGCTCTTCAAATCCGCGTGAATCCGCGTCGAAAGCTTTCGCTTCAGTTGAACGAGGCGAGGTAGCCGGAGGTCTGGATGGTCTTGAGGAGCGGCTCGATCAGCTTGACGTTGCCGGCCACGACCTGGCGGCCGCGCGATTCGGCGATGTCCAGCTTCGGCAGCGCGGCGCCGCGGTAGTCGCAGACGCGGCCGCCGGCCTCGCGCACCAGCAGGACGCCGGCAGCGATGTCCCAGGGCTGCACGCCGGCCTCGAAGTAGCCGTCGGCGCGCCCGCAGGCGACGTAGGCCAGGTCGAGCGCGGCGGAGCCGGTGCGGCGCACGTCCTCGGCCTCGGCCAGCAGGCCGCGCAGGCAATCCATCTGCGGTGCGATGCGGGCGCGCTCGCGCGGCGGAAAACCGGTGATGAGCATCGCGCCGTTGAGGTCCTTGCGCTCGCTGATGCGGATGCGGCGCTCGTTGAGCGCGGCGCCGCTGCCGCGGCTGGCGGTGAACAGTTCGTTGCGCAGCGGGTCGAAGATCACGCCATGGATCGGCTCGCCGTTCTCCACCAGCGCGATCGACACGCACCAGTGCGGCCAGCCGTGCAGATAGTTGCTGGTGCCGTCGAGCGGGTCGATCACCCAGGTGAAGCGGCTGGGCCCACGGTTGCCCTTCTGCGCGCCGCCTTCCTCGCCGAGGATGGCGTATTCCGGGTTGGCCCGGCGCAGTTCCTTGATGATTTCCGCCTCGGCCAGGCCGTCGACCTCGCTGGCGTAGTCCATCCGCTCCTTCTCGACGATGTTCAGCGCGTCGAGCTTGTTCATGTGCCGCAGCAGCACGCCGCCGCCGGCGCGAGCCGCCTTGACCATGACGTTGACGGCGGGCTTGAGCATTGAAGAAGGACCTCGGGGAAGGGCGCGGAGTTTAACATTGCCGCCATGGACACCCCCCAGACGCCGTCATTCGAGGCCGCCGCGCGCATCCGCGTGGTCCTGGTCGGCACCCAGCATCCGGGCAACATCGGTTCGGCGGCGCGTGCGCTGAAGACCATGGGCCTGTCGCGGCTGGTGCTGGTGGCGCCGGAACGCTATCCGCACCAGGACGCCATCGCGCTTGCCGCGGGCGCCGACGATGTGCTCGCGGCGGCCAGCCTGCATGCCACCCTCGCCGAGGCGGTCGCCGACTGTCGCCTGGTGCTGGGGTGCACTGCCCGCAGTCGCCGCATCGCGCTGCCGGAACAGGATCCGCGCGAGGCAGCTGCGACCCTGCTTGCGGAGGCCGGACACGGGACCGAAGTGGCGCTGGTGTTCGGCCGCGAGCGCACGGGCCTGGAGAACGACGAGCTGCAGCTTTGCCACGGTGCCGTGCACATCCCCGCCGACCCGGACTACGGCTCGCTCAACCTTGCCGCCGCGGTGCAGGTGCTGTCCTACGAATTGCGCATGGCCTGGCTGGCGGGGGCGGCCGTGGCCACCGTCGACCCGGAGCACGGACACCCACGCGACCAGCCGGCCTCGCACGCGCAGATGGAGGGCCTGTTCGGGCAATTGGCCGAAACCCTGGACGCGATCGACTTCCACAAGGGCCGGGCGCCCGAGTCCGCCCTGCGCAAGTTGCGCCGGTTGTTCCTGCGCAGCCGGCCGGACCTGCGCGAGGTCCGATTGCTGCGCGGGATCCTCGCCGACGCACAGCGCATGGCGCGCCTCGCCGGCGAGCGCGACCAGACCCCATCGTAGGGTGCCGGCTGCTGTCTTGCAGGCCGCATTTCCAGTAGGCTCGCCGCCAGCTGTTCCCCGGGGAATCCGACTCTTGCGCGCCTTGCCGCCACGCCTGCTGTCCTGCCTGTCCGGCCTGGTCCTGTGCCTGGCGTCGCTGCCCGCATGGGCGGCCGATCCGCACGTGCTGGTGCTGGGACGGGTCAGCGACGATCCCAAGGCGCATTACGAGCAGCTCAAGCCGCTGCTCGACTACGTGGTGCCGCGGATGGCCGACGTCGGCATCACCGAGGGCCGCATTCTCATGGCCCGCGACATGCAGCAGATGACCAGTTACCTGCGGCGCGGGCGGGTGGACTGGGTCACCGAGACCTCGGCCAATGCGATGCGGCTGCAGGGCCGTGCCGGCGCGCACCCGCTGCTGCTGACCGAGCGCAACGGTGCCGGCAGCTACCGCACCCTGGTGTTCGTGCGCCGCGACAGCCAGGTCGCCTCGCTCGAGGACCTGCGCGGCCACAGCGTCGCGTTCCAGAACACCGCGTCCACCAGCGCCTACGTGGTCCCGGCGATGCAGTTGCTGCAACAAGGGCTGCGACTGCAGATCCTGCTGTCGCCGATGGACCGTCCGGACCCGCGTTCGGTCGGTTACGTGTTCGCGCGCTCGGAGCTCAACATCGCCACCTGGGTGCACAAGCGCCTGGTCGACGCCGGCACCATCAGCAACCTCGATTGGGACAATCCGCGCCGGATGCCGCCGTCCTACCGCCGCGACTTCCGCGTCATCGACCAGAGCCCGACCTATCCGCGCGCGCTGGAGATGGTGCGCGGCGACCTCGATCCGCGCGTGGCCAAACGGCTGCGCCAGGTGCTGGAGGATGCCGGCCGCGATCCGGATGCGCGCGAGGCGCTGCTGCAGTTCTTCGGCACCACCCGCTTCCTGCCGATCGACGCAGCGACCGACGGCGCGCTGCGCGAATTGCGCGCCGGCGTTGCGCGGGTGCGCGCGGAGGCGGAATGACGCTGCGCTGGCGCCTGCGCGGCCTGCACGCCAGGTTCGTGGTGCTGGTGGGTGCCACCCTGCTGGTGATGCTGGCGGTGGTGGCGCTGATGCTGCAGCGCCAGGGCGCGATGCAGTCGGAGGTGGTGGGCCAGAGCCGCGATGCCATGCACGAACTGGTGTTCGAGCGCCTGCGCCGGCACGGCCAGGCGCAGTCGGCGCAAGTCGCCGACTCGCTGGTCAACCCGTTGTACTACTTCGACCTCGATGCGATCGGCGTGATCGCGCGCAACGTGCTGCGCCAGCCCGATGTGCGCTATGTGCTGGTCTACGACAACAACGGCGACATCATCCACGACGGTTCCGGCGACATTCCCACCTACGGCCAGGCGATGCGCGATCCGCTGGCCTACGAGGCGGTCTCGGCCAACGGCGTGCATGCGCAATGGACCGACAGCGTCCTGGACGTCTCCAGTCCGGTCAGGGTCGGCGACCAGCGCCTCGGCGGGGTGCGCATCGGCTACTCGCTGGATGCGGTGCGCGCCGACGAGGATGCAGCTTCCAGCGCGCTCGGCCGGCGCCTGGGCGCGATCGGCACCCGCCACCTGTGGTGGATCGCGCTGGCGCTGCTGGCGCTGGTGGCGCTGGGCGCGCTCGCAAGCCTCGTGATGCAGCGGGCGCTGGTGCGACCGATCCGCGAGCTGGCGGACATGGCACGCGAGATCGAGTCCGGCAACTTCTCGGCGACCGTCGCGCCCAGCGCGCGCAACGACGAGGTCGGCGACCTCACGCGCGCCTTCGGGCGCATGGGCGACAGCATCGCGCGCCATGACCGCGACATCCGGCGCATGGCCTACACCGACGCCCTGACCGGGCTCGCCAACCGCCTGGCCTTCCGCGAGAGCCTGGACCAGCGGCTGATGCAGCTGCGCGGCGCCGGGCGTCCGCTGGCGCTGCTGTTCGCCGACATCGACGACTTCAAGCGGGTCAACGACACCCTCGGCCACGACGCCGGCGACGAAGTGCTGGTGCAGTTCGCCAACCGCATCCGCGCCGCGGTGGAGGATTGCGGCAGCGAGGAAACCCTGCTGGCACGCTTCGGCGGCGACGAATTCGTGATCCTGCTGCAAGGCGGGGCCGGGCCGCGCGACGACGTGCGCGAACGGGCCGCGGCACTGGCGGAAACGCTGGTGGCGGAACTGGGGCGGCCGATCGTGGTGCAGGGCAGGCAGGTGTTCCTCGGCAGTTCGGTGGGCATCACCATGTTCCCGGAGGATGCTGCCGGCGCGACCGCGCTGATGAAGAACGGCGACATCGCCATGTACCAGGCCAAGGTCGCCGGCAAGAGCTGCCACCGTTTCTACAGCCGCGCCATGGACCAGGCGGTCGAACGCAGCGTGCGCATGGAACAGGACCTGCGCGGCGCCTGGGGTCGCGGCGAGCTCAGCCTGGTGTACCAGCCGATCTACCGGCTCGGCGACGGCCAGCTGGTCGGCGCCGAGGCGCTGCTGCGCTGGCGCCATCCGGAGCAGGGCAGCATCGCGCCGGCGGTGTTCATCGACGTCGCCGAACAGAGCGGGCTGATCGAGACGATCGGCCCGGAAGTGCTGCGCGCGGCGTGCGTGGAGGCGATGCGCTGGCACACCGAATTCCCGCGTGGCCGCGGTCTGTTCGTGTCGGTGAACGTCTCGCCGCGCCAGCTGCGCAGCGGCGAACTGCCCAACCAGGTAGCGAGCACCCTGCGCGAGACCGGCCTGCCCGCCGCGCAGTTGCACATCGAACTGACCGAGACCGCGGTGCTCGGCGACGAGCTGCATGCCAGTGCGCTGCTGGCGCGGCTGCGCAGCACCGGAGTCAAGGTCTGGCTGGACGACTTCGGAACCGGCTTCTCGGGCCTCAGCCACCTGCGCCGGGTGCCGGCGGACGGAGTCAAGATCGACCGCAGCTTCATCTCCGACGTGTTGCGCGACCCGGACGACCTGGCGCTCACCACCGCGATCATCGCGATGGCGCATTCGCTGGGGATCACGGTGATCGCCGAGGGCGTGGAGAAGGAAGGCCAGTACGCGATCCTGCGCGAGCGCGGCTGCGACCTGGCCCAGGGCTACTGGATCGGGCATCCGGTCGCCGCGGCCGAATTCGAGGCCTTGCTGACCTGATTCAGCCGGGCCAGGCCCGGCTGCCTTCCCCATTCAGCCTGTTTCGCGTAGAATCCGCTGGTCTTGCGCACGGCTGATCCGTTTTCCTGGTAAGCCAGCCGCCCGATCCTCTCCAGGATGCTGGCGGCCTTCTCCCCGCACGCCTTTCGTCGCGCAGGCACGGTCCGGAACATCCGGTGCCGTCAAAAACATCGCTCGCAGCGCGGTTCAAGGAACGCTCCGGGCAGGGCTCGCGATTCGCGGGTCCAGTACGGAGTTCAATCCATGACGTTCGAGAACCTCGGGCTGTCGCCCGCATTGCTGCGCGCGCTCGCCGAGAACGGCTTCGCCACCCCGACCCCGATCCAGGTCCAGGCGATCCCGCTGGGACTGGCGGGCCACGACCTGCTGGGCGGCGCCCAGACCGGCACCGGCAAGACCGCCGCGTTCGGCCTGCCGCTGCTGCAGCGGCTGTCCAAGGTCACCCCGGCCAAGGGCCCGCGCAAGCCGCGCGCGCTGGTGCTGGTGCCGACCCGCGAGCTGGCGGTGCAGGTCGCCGAAAGCATCAAGGCCTACGGCCGCCACCTGCACCTCAATGTCACCACCATCTACGGCGGTGCCGGCATGGGCCCGCAGGTCGACAACCTGCGCCGCGGCGCCGACATCCTGGTCGCCACCCCCGGGCGCCTGATCGACCACCTCGAGCGCGGCAGCGCCAAGCTCGACGCGATCGAGGTGCTGGTGCTGGACGAGGCCGACCGGATGCTCGACATGGGCTTCCTGCCGGCGATCAAGCGCATCCTCAACCGCGTGCCCAAGGAGCGGCAGACGCTGCTGTTCTCGGCCACCTTCGAGCCGCGGGTCAAGGCGCTGGCGCTGGAGTTCATGCGCAATCCGCAGCAGGTGCAGGTTGCGGCCAACAACACCATCGCCGAGACCATCGTGCACCGCGCGCATCCGGTCGACGGCTCGCGCAAGCGCGACCTGCTCGTGCAGATCCTGAGCAAGCGCCATACCGACCAGGTACTGGTGTTCGGCAAGACCAAGCATGGCTGCAACCGCCTGGCCGAGCAGCTCGAGGCCGCCGGCCTCAGGGCCGTCGCGATCCATGGCAACAAGAGCCAGGCGCAGCGGCAGAAGGCGCTCAACCTGTTCAAGGCCGGCAAGGCCCGGGTGCTGGTGGCCACCGACGTCGCCGCGCGCGGCCTCGACATCCCCGACCTGCCGCTGGTGATCAACCACGACCTGCCGATGGTCGCGGAGGACTACATCCATCGCATCGGCCGTACCGGCCGTGCCGGCGCACAGGGCGAGGCGTTGTCGCTGGTGTCGCCGGAGGAAGGCGGATTGCTGAACCAGATCCAGCGCATGCTGAAGGTGGACCTGCAGATGGACGTGGTCGAAGGCTTCGCGCCGAGCAAGCCGATCCGTCTCGACACGCCGATCCCGAAGAACGGTGGCGGCCAGCGTCAGGGCCAGGGCCAGCGTCCGCAGGGCCGCGCCGTCGCGGGCAAGCCCGCGCATCGTGCCCACGCCAAGCCGGCCGCGCGCAGCACGCATGCCGGGCCGAAGCAGCGTTCGGGCGGACAGGCCGCATGGGCCGGGCGCCGCGACACCCGCGCCTGAGTCCACCCGGTGCGCAACACGGAAGGGCCGGCATTGCCGGCCCTTTTTGTTGCTCAGTCGCGCTGTTGCAGTCTGGCGAGCAGCAGCCTGAGCAGGCCGGTTCCCAGCAGCAGGAAGCCGATCGGGACCAGCACCACCATCAGCAGGCCGAGGCCGACCGGGTTGCCGTCGGCCGGGCCGAACAGGCTGTAGAGGCCGATCGGCAGGATGCCGACCGCCATCGACAGCGCGCCTGCCTTCACCAGCTTGCGTTCGAGACCGGGCATCGGTGTCTCCTTGCTTACATCGCCGCGGCGTGCTCGCGCAGCTCGTCTGCGCGGGCACGGCCGAGGTAGCGGTGGATGCCGGCGCGCGCCAGGTACAGCAGCGGGATCAGCGCGATCGCGGCCAGCATCTTGTAACCGTAATTGAGCGTGCCCACCGCCAGGAACAGCGACGTCGGCCAGTGCTGCGGACCGATCACGAAGGCGATGTACAGCACCACGAAGCTGTCCACCAGTTGCGACACCGCGGTCGAGCCGGTCGCGCGCAGCCAGGCGTGGCGTTCGCCGGTGCGGCGGCGGATGCGGTGGTAGATGCTGACGTCGATCAGCTGGCCGATGATGAAGGCGATCAGCGAACCCCAGATCGTCCACAGGCCCTGGCCGAACACCGCCGCGAACGCGGCCTGGTAATCGGGCACGCCCTGGTCCTTCATCACGGTGACCCACCACGAGGCCGGCGCGAGGTGGATCGCGACGTAGGCGAAGGCGAAGCCGTAGACGATCAGTCCCGCGGCGAGCCAGCTGATGAAGCGCACGCCGCGCTTGCCGAAATACTCGTTGACGGTGTCGGTCATGATGAACACGATCGGCCACAGCAGGGTGCCGGCGGTGAAGTTCAGCGAGCCGCTCTGGCCGAACAGGTCCCATTCCCAGGGGCGCAGGCCGAGGGTGTCCTCGAGCGCGAAGATCTTGACCCCGATGAACTCCGCCAGCACCGCGTTGACGCAGAAGAATGCAGCGAGGCCGATGAACAGCCGCGTGGAGCGGTCGCCGAGCGGGCCATTGCCCGGCGTGCGGGTCAAGCGCGCGTCCCCGGTACCGCCGGAACGGGCACTGAGAAGGGGATGCTGTCGGGCGAGACGGCGCCGCCGGAGATGATGAAGCTCATGGCCTGGTCGACCGTCCAGTCGGTGGGGGTGATGTTCTCCACCGGCACGATCTCGAGGTAGCCCGACGTCGGGTTCGGGGTGGTCGGCACGTACACCGCGGCGAGCTCGCGGCCGGTGCCCTGCTCGTGGATCACCCGGGTGACGAAGCCGACCGACTTCATCTTGTCGTGCGGGAAGTCGATCAGGACCACGCGCTGGGTGCCGTCGGGCTGGGTCTGCAGGATGTCGAGCAGCTTGCGCGCGCTGCCGTAGATGGTGCTCGCCAGCGGGATGCGCGCGACCAGCGCCTCGAACCAGCGCAGCAGCCGTTGCCCCAGCACCCGGCGCGCCATCAGCCCCGAGAGCAGGATCACCGCGATCGTGGCCAGCAGCGCCAGCGCGGTCTGCAGCCAGGGCTGCTGCAGCCAGCCCAGGGTCCTGGGATCGACGGCGGCGGCCTGCGCCAGCAATGGCCCTACCAGCGGCCGGCTGAGGTCGGACAGCAGCGCGAACACGAACTTGACCACCACCCAGGTGAGCCAGATCGGCAGCAAGGTCAGCAGGCCGGTGAGGAACAGGCGCTGCAGGCGGAGTCCCAGGGAGGGCGGGGCGGGATGCATGGCGGGGATTGTAGGGGAGCCACGGCGCGCGTGGGCGAACGCCTGTCCTCGCCCGACTTACTTCCGCTTGCGCCGCAGGTACAGCTGCTTGCGCACCATCGCGACCACGTCGCCTTGCGCATCGCGGACCGGCGCCTCGAACCAGCGCAGCACCTTGTCGCCGCCGGCCGTGGCCGCGCGCAGCTCGTCGAGCACCGCGTCGTCGAGGTCGAATTCGGCGGTGACGGTGCCGCGCCCGGGCTTCTCGAAGTCGATGCTCGCGGCCTTGTCCCAGACGATGTAGCCGTCGCCGATGCTGTTCATGACCATCAGCATCCAGAACGGATCGGTCATCGCGAACAGGCTGCCGCCGAAGTGGGTGCCGACGTAGTTGCGGTTCCACGGACGCATGCGCAGTTCCACCTTCGCGTGCCGGAAGTCGTCGCCGATCTCCAGCACCCGGACGCCCGCGAACAGGAACGGCGGCCACAGGTTGAGCACGCGCCGCAGCGTGCGCGCGGAGACCTTGCGCACGGCGTCAGACCAGCAGCAGCGAGGACATCTTGCGGCGGTAGCGGCCGACCAGGTCCTCGTCGTCGACGACCCGGAACGCGTCGATCAGGGCCTTCTTCGGCAAGCCGCCGTCGAACTCGCGGTCGCGCCGCAGCATCTCCAGGAACTGTTCCAGCCCGGCCTCCGCGTCGCCGGCGACGATCCGCTGCACGCCCAGCAGGTGGCGTGCGCGCAGGTCGCCGGGGTTGGAGGCGATCGCCGCTTCCAGCACCTGCGGCTGCGGCGCGTCCTTGAGCAGCGCGGCGAAACCCAGGCGCGCGCGCGCCTTGACCGTGCGCTCGTCGGTGGCGAGGTTGGCGGGCAGCGCATCCAGCAGCTGTCCAGCCTCGTGTGCGCCGCCGGTGGCGAGCAGTGCCAGCGCCAGATCCAGCTTCAGTTCGGCGTTGTCGGGTTCGTCTTCCGTTGCCTTGCGCAGGCGCATCACCTCGGCGTGCGGGTCCAGCGGCGCGGCGGTGGCTTCCGGCGCCGGCTCCTCCTCGACCGGCACGCCCGGCTCGATCCCGTGGTGCTTGAGGAATTCACGCAGCTGCGCCTCCGGCAACGCACCCGGGAAGCCGTCGACCAGCTGCCCGTCCTTGACCAGCATCACCGTCGGGATCGAGCGGATCTGGAACGCCGAGGCCAGTTGCTGCTCCTGCTCCACATCGACCTTGGCCAGCTCGAATGCGCCGTGGTACTCGGCGGCGAGCTTCTCCAGGACCGGCCCGAGCTGCTTGCACGGCCCGCACCATTCGGCCCAGAAGTCCACCAGCACCGGCACCTGCAGCGAGCGCTGGATGACATCGGTCTCGAACCCTTCGGTGGTGGCGTCGAACACGTGCGGTTTGGCGGCGGAGGCGGGCATGGGCGGGTCCTGGTGTTGCTGCGTGGGGCGTTCAGGGGGAAATGGTGGCGGCAGTCCGGGAATCCAAGCTTTCCTGCAGAATGTTGAAAATACTTCCGATGGGGCGACGAATGCTGCGGTTCGCACTGCACGCGGGTTGGCTGGCTGGCGCGGCGTTCGCCGCGGCGCTGATGGTGTTCGGCGCGCTGCAACCCGGGTATTCCCAGGCGCTGCATCCGGTCGACCTGCTCGGCGCAGGCAGGATGGCCCATCCTGGCGGCTGGAACGCGTTGGGGATGGCCTTGCCGGGGTTGCTGCTGGCGACGTTCGCGGTCGCACTGCAACGTCCGTTCCACGGGATTGGCGTGGGCGCCACGGGCCGGATCGGCGGGTGGTTGTTGATGCTGTCCGGGCTCGCGTTCGCTGCCGGCGCGGCATGGCCATTGCGATTGGAGGAACTCGACGGGCCCGGATCGAGGCTGCACGTGGCGACTTCGATGCTGGCGTGGCTGGCGTGGCTGCCGTCGGCGCTGCTGCTGCCGCTGGCGTTGCGCGGACGCACGGGTTGGCGAGGCGTGTCGATCGCGGGTCCCTTGCTGGCGATGGCGGGGGTCCTCTGCATGGGTTTGCCGCTGCAGCAATGGCTGCCGTTGCTGGAAGGACGCGGCGGGGCCGTGCAGCGGATCGGGCTGGCGCTGTATTTCGCCTGGCCGGCGTTGCTCGCCTGGCGTGCGCTCAACCGTGCCGCAGCTTCAGGCCGAGGATCGTCAATGCAAGCGCGAAGGTGACGATGTTGGCCAGGATCATCGGCCACGAAACCAGGAACACGCCGTAGCCGAACCAGCAGGCGACCCCGACGGTGAAGATCACGTACATCGCCAGCGAAATGCCGCTGGTGTCGCGGCTGCGTATCGTCTTGAGCGCCTGCGGCACGAATGCCACGGTGGTCAGCACGGCAGCCATGTAACCCATCCATTCCATGGCCGCATTCTAGTGCCCGTGGCGGCTTTTTGTGCACTGCGGTAGGCTTCACGATCCTTCCTTGCCAGCCCGCGCCGTGTCCACCGAAACCGCCAGTCCCGATCCTGCAGCCCATGATCCTGCTGCCTACGATCCCGCCGCCGTCGAGACCGCGGCACAGCGCTACTGGGAGCGGACCCGCGCCTTCGAGGTGGTGGAAGATCCGTCGCGGCCGAAGTTCTACTGCCTGTCGATGCTGCCGTACCCGTCCGGTGCGCTGCACGTGGGCCACGTGCGCAACTACACCATCGGCGACGTCATCAGCCGCTTCCAGCGCATGTGCGGCAGGAACGTGCTGCAGCCGATGGGCTGGGATGCGTTCGGCCTGCCCGCCGAGAACGCGGCGATCAAGAACCGCACCGCGCCGGCCGAGTGGACCTACGCCAACATCGAGCACATGCGCACGCAGCTCAAGACCATGGGCTACGCGATCGACTGGTCGCGCGAATTCGCGACCTGCCGGCCGGACTACTACGTGCACGAGCAGCGCATGTTCGTGCGCCTGATGAAGCAGGGTCTGGCGTATCGCCGCAATTCGGTGGTGAACTGGGACCCGGTCGACCAGACCGTGCTGGCCAACGAGCAGGTGATCGACGGCCGCGGCTGGCGCACCGGTGCGCTGGTGGAGAAGCGCGAGATTCCGCAATGGTTCCTCAAGATCACCGACTACGCGCAGGAACTGCTCGACGGCCTCGACAGGCTCGACGGCTGGCCGGATTCGGTCAAGACCATGCAGCGCAACTGGATCGGCCGCTCCGAGGGCCTGGAAATCCAGTTCCAGGTCGACGGCGAGGACGCGCCGCTGGGCGTGTACACCACGCGCCCGGACACCCTGATGGGGGTGACCTTCATCAGCATCGCCGGCGAACATCCGCTGGCGCTGAAGGCCGCGCGGGGGAACCCGGAGCTGGCGGCATTCCTCGAGGACCTCAAGCACGGTGGCGTGTCCGAGGCCGAACTCGAGACCCAGGAAAAGCGCGGCATGGCCACCGGGCTGTGGGCGATCCACCCGCTGACCGGCGAGGATCTGCCGATCTACGTCGCCAATTTCGTATTGATGGGCTACGGCACCGGTGCGGTGATGGCGGTGCCCGCGCACGACCAGCGCGACTGGGAATTCGCCAAGGCCTACGGCCTGCCGGTGCGCCCGGTGATCGTGCCGGACGCGGTCCGCGATGCGCTGCGCGAGGTCGCCAGCGACGTCGCCCATGACGCCGATCCGTTCCAGGCCGCGCTTGCCGGCGGCTCGGTCGATGCCTACGACACGTCCGCGGCCGTGGCGGTGGTTCGCGAGTACCTCGAATCGATCCAGCAGCAGGCCGCGTTCACCGGCCGCGGCACCCTGGTCGACTCGGGCGAATACAGCGGACTGGATTTCGACGCCGCATTCGATGCGCTGGCCGCGCGCTTCGAGGCCGAGGGTCGTGGTGGTCGCCGGGTCAACTTCCGCCTGCGCGACTGGGGCGTGAGCCGCCAGCGCTACTGGGGCTGCCCGATCCCGGTGATCTATTGCGACAAGTGCGGCGCGGTGCCGGTGCCCGAGGAGCAGCTGCCGGTGGTGTTGCCCGAGAATGTCGAGTTTTCCGGCGTGCGCTCGCCGATCAAGGCCGATCCGGAGTGGCGGAAGACGACGTGCCCGCAATGCGGCGCCGCCGCCGAGCGCGAGACCGACACCTTCGACACCTTCATGGAATCGAGCTGGTACTACGCGCGTTACACCTCGCCGGGCGCCGACGCACAGGTCGATGCGCGCGCGGATTACTGGTTGCCGGTGGACCAGTACATCGGCGGCATCGAGCACGCGATCCTGCACCTGTTGTATTTCCGCTTCTACCACCGGTTGCTGCGCGATCAGGGCCTGGTGCGCAGCGATGAACCGGCGACCCGGCTGCTGACCCAGGGCATGGTCGTCGCCGACACGTACTACAGGGAACGGGGAACCGGGAACAGGGAATGGATCAATCCGGCGGACGTGGACGTCACCCGCGATGACAAAGGCCATGTCACCGGCGCGGTGTTGCGTGCCGATGGCAAGCCGGTGATGGTCGGCGGCACCGAGAAGATGTCGAAATCGAAGAACAACGGCGTCGACCCGCAGGCGATGGTCGACCGCTATGGTGCCGATACGGTGCGCCTGTTCTCGATGTTCGCCGCGCCACCGGAGCAGTCGCTGGAGTGGCACGAGGCGGGGGTCGAGGGCATGGCCCGGTTCCTGCGCCGGTTCTGGCGCGAGGTGCTCGCGCATGTCGCCCAGCCCGATCATCCGGAAGTCGATCCGGCGGGTCTCACCCCTGCGCAGAAGACCCTGCGCCGGCAGCTGCATGAAACGATCCAGAAGGTTGGCGACGATTACGGCCGCCGCCACAGCTTCAACACCGCGATCGCCGCGCTGATGGAACTGCTGAACCATGTCGCGAAGTTCGCCGACATGTCCGGCCAGGGCCGTGCCGTGCGCCACGAGGCGCTGCAGGCGATGGTGCTGCTGCTCAACCCGGTCACGCCGCACGTCTGCCATGCGTTGTGGCAGGCATTGGGGCATCCGGAGGCGCTGCTGGAGGACGTGCCGTTCCCGCGCGCCGATCCGGCGGCGCTGGCGCGCGACAGCGTGACCCTGGCGATCCAGGTCAACGGCAAGCTGCGCGGTACGCTCGAGGCCGCGCCGGACGCGCCGCGCGAGGCGATCGAGGCGGCGGCGCTGGCCGAACCGGGCGTCGCCCGCTTCCTGGAGGGGCAGGTGGTGCGCAAGGTGATCGTGGTCCCGGGCAAGATCGTGAATATCGTCGCCGCCGCCGGCTGACGGTGGACCACGGTCGCTTTCACGTGCCGTGGCTTGCCGCTGCACGCGGCCTCGTCCAGACTGCGCGCATGACCCGGCACCTCTCCCGCCTCCTCCCGCGCGCGGCCGCGCTGACCGCCGTGCTGCTGCTCGCCGGCTGTGGCTTCCACCTGCGCGACGCCTTGCTGCTGCCGCCGGACCTGGGCCCGGTGCGGGTGCAGTCCGCCGACCCGAATGGTCCGCTGACGCAGCAGCTGCAGCAGTTCCTGCAGCGCGCCGGGGCCTCGGTAGCGGCGCCGGATGCCACCGAAGCCGCGAGCCTGCACATCGTCAGCGAGCGCTGGGGCGACACCCCGATCAGCGTCGACCAGTTCGGCCGTTCGCAGGAGTTCACCCTGCGCTACGCGGTGATCTTCGACCTCCGTCGCGCCGACGGCAGCGACCTGGTACCGCAGCAGGCGATCGAGCTGACGCGCGACTACGTCTCGGTGCCCACCAGCTCGGCGGGCACCGAGGGCGAACGCGAGATCCTGGTGCGCGAAATGCGCCGCGAAATGGTGTCGTCGATCCTGCGCCGGATCGACGCGGTCTCGCGCATGGCACAGGCAGCAGGGCCGGGCACGCCGGCCGCCACGCCCTGACGGCGCCCGGCGCCGCATGGAATCCAGCCCCGAACAACTGGCCACGCGGGTCGCCGCGGCGCCGCTGGCGCCTGCCTACCTGATTGCCGGCCAGGAACCGTTGCGCGTGCTCGAGGCCGCCGACGCCGTGCGTGCCGCGGCGCGCGCGCAGGGCATCGCCGAGCGCGAAGTCTTCATGGCCGAAGGCAACCAGCGCGAGCCGGACTGGGATGCGCTGTCCGCGAGCTTGCGCGCGCCGAGCCTGTTCGCCGCGAGGCGCCTGCTGGAGATACGCCTGGCGACCGGCAAGCCCGGCACCGAAGGCGGGCGCGCCATCGTCGAGTTCTGCAGCGACCCGCCCGCCGATGTCTGCCTGCTGGTCACCTGCGGCGAATGGAGCAAGTCCCACGGCGGCAAGTGGAGCGAGGCCATCGGCCGCATCGGGGTGGTCGCGGTGGCCTGGCAGGTGAAGCCTCACGAGTTGCCCGACTGGATCGACCGGCGATTGCGTTCGCGCGGCCTGCAGGCCGATCGTGCCGCGGTGCAGCGGCTGGCCGACCGGGTGGAGGGCAACCTGCTGGCGGCGGCGCAGGAGATCGAAAAACTCGCATTGCTTGCCGACGGGCAACCGCTCGATGCCGAACGCATGGACGCGCTGGTCGCCGATTCCGCGCGCTACGACGTGTTCCGCCTGATCGACGCGGCGATGAACGGCAATCCGGCCCAGGTTTCGCGCATGCTGCGCGGCCTGCGCGCCGAAGGCGACGCGGTGCCGGCGCTGCTCGGCATGCTGGTGATGGAACTGCAGCGGGCCGCGGCGCTGGCACGGGTGCAGGCGCGCGGCGGCAACCTCAGCGCGGAATTCAAGGCGCAGCGGATCTGGGATTCGCGCCAGGCGATGTACGTGCGTGCGCTGGCGCGGCACCCGGCCGCGCGCTGGGAGAGCTTCGTCGCCGGGATCGGCCGGGTCGACCGCATCGCCAAGGGCCGCGGCCGCCCGGGCAGCGATCCGGACAGCGCCTGGCTGCAACTCGAGCGCCTGTTGCTGGCGGTGGCGAGTCCGTCGGCCGCGGCGCTGCTGGCGGGCTAGGGCGATGCCGGGCCTGCTGGTGCTCTACGGCGGCACCTTCGACCCGGTCCACGACGGCCATCTGGCGATCGCGCGCGGCGCGCATGCCGCGCTCGAAGTCCCGATCCACCTGATGCCCGCCGCGGACCCGCCGCATCGGCCGCCGCCCGGCGCCGATGCCGACGATCGCGTGGCGATGCTGGAACTGGCCTTGCGCGGCCAGCCGGGATTGCAGCTCGACCGGCGCGAAGTCCGGCGCAGCGGGCGCTCCTGGAGCGTCGACACCCTGCTGGCGCTGCGCGCGGAGATCGGCGAATCGGCGCCGGTGGCGCTGCTGGTCGGCGCGGACAGTTTCGCCGGGTTGCCAGGCTGGAAGTCCTGGCGGGAGCTGTTCGGGCTGGCCCACTTCGTGGTCGCCAGCCGCCCCGGCAGTCCGGTGGAAACCGGCCTGCCGCAGGAGTTGGCGGCGCT
This sequence comes from Lysobacter sp., assembly GCA_036676625.1. GTDB lineage: Bacteria > Pseudomonadota > Gammaproteobacteria > Xanthomonadales > Xanthomonadaceae > Cognatiluteimonas. The sequence goes on from JAKFCN010000015.1 coordinate 20,795, forward strand.
GCTGTCCGGGCGCATCGCCGCTGTTCCGGACGAGTTGCGCGAAACGGCGGCCGGCCGGGTGCTGTGGCTGCGCCAGCCGCTGCATCCGCAATCGGCCAGCGACATCCGCGCCCGGATCGCCGCGCGGCAGCCATGGCGCCGGCTGGTACCGGCGGCGGTGGCGGACTACATCGAAGCGCACGGGCTGTATGCCGCGAAGCCGGGCGTCATCGGGCCGTGATTCGGCCCCGGGTATAATCCGCGCCGATTTCCCCAATTTCCGGACGCCCTTGACCACCCAAGCCCAGGTCATCAAGACCCAGTTGCCGAACCCGCCGCCGCCGATCGAAAAGCTGCTGGACAGCGTCCATGCCGCGGTCGCGGAACTCAAGGCAAAGGACGTCGTCGAGATCGACGTGCGCGGCAAGAGCAGCGTCACCGACTACATGGTCATCGCCTCCGGCACCTCGAGCCGCCACGTCAAGTCGATCGCCGACGAAGTCGTGCGGTTCGCGAAGAAGCTCGACGTGCAGCCGCTCGGCGTGGAAGGCGAGCAGGAAGCCGAATGGGTGCTGGTCGACCTCGGCGACGTGGTGGTGCACGTGATGCTGCCGCGGGTGCGCGAGTTCTACGCGCTCGAGCGCTTGTGGACCGTCGGCGACCAGCCGCCCGGCTCCATCGACGAATACGGCGACACCGCCGCCGCCTCCTGAAACAACGCGACCGTAAAGCCGGCCTTCGTGCTGGGGCCGCCGCGAGGCCGTGCCCTGCAAGCCGGAGCACGCCGTGAATACGTCCATGTAGGCTCTGCTGCGGCATCCATGCCGCAGAAGGCCCCGTCTTGCAGGACACGGCCTCACGACGTCCTTCGGCATGTGAGTTGGCAGCTCTCCGGGTTCAGGAGGCGGAGATACGCGCTGGT
>JAKFCN010000016.1:0-13540 GCA_036676625.1 Lysobacter sp.
GCGTAGTCCTGCCCCGCGCCGTGCACACGGATTTCGATGAACTGCTGGATGCACGCAACAGCTGCCGCAATTTCGACACGAGCGACCTGTTGCCGCAGGTCCAGTTCGCACGGTTGTTGGAGCGGGTGTTCGGCGCACGCGGGCAGGCGCATGCCGCCGACGACTTCGACGTACTGAAGAAGACCAGCCCCTCCGGGGGCGCGCTGCATCCCACCGAGGCGTACCTGATCGTGCAGCGGGTAGAGGGCATCGCACGCGGGCTCTACCACTACCGCCCCGTCGAACATGCCTTGCAACCGCTGCCGTGGAGCGGCAGCCAGGACGAGCTGGCGGCATTCGCCAAGGTTGCGGTCGCGGGCCAGCACTATTTTGCGGATGCGCATGTATTGGTGGTCCTGGCGCCGCGCTTCGCGCGCAATTTCTGGAAATACCGCAACCACGCCAAGGCCTACCGGGTCTGCATCCTCGACGCGGGGCACCTGTCGCAGACATTGTTCCTGTCGGCGACGGAGCAGGGGTTGGGCGCGTTCATCACCGCGGCGATCAACGAGATCGACATCGAGCAGGCGTTCGGGCTCACCGGCTACGTCGACGGGCCGCTGGCGGTGTGCGGATTCGGGATCCGCGCGGACACGATGACGACTTCGGAGTTCGATCCGAACCGCAAGGTCTGGAAGACCTAGCTCAGCCGGAAATCAGGCGTTCGCCGACGCCGGCGAAGCGCAGGCCGATGCGGGTGACGCGGTCGTCCTCGACGCCGCGCACGACCAGGATCGCGCTGCCGATGGCGAGGCGGTCGCCGACCTGCGGGTCGCGGTCGAAGCGTTCGTCGAACAGCTGCGCGGCGGTGGCGCGGGCGATGCGCTTCGGGATGCGCAGGCCGTAGAACTGCGCCAGCTCGCCCAATGGCACGTCGCCGGGCAGGGTGAAGCTGCCGAAGGTGTCCTGTTCGGCCTCGCGCGCATCGCGGCCGCCGGCGAACAGCCAGTCCAGCCGCGGCGCCTGCCCGCCCGGGGCGACGAAGTAGGCGTAGTCGTCGGCGGCGAAGCCGGCACATTCCTCGGGCAGCAGGATGCGGCCGCCGCGCACCACCATTGCCAGCCGCACCTGCACCGGCAATTGGCCGCCGCGTAGCGCGGAGCTGTCCGCCGCGATCCGGTAACCGACCATCTCGCCTTCGAGCTGCCCCGGCAGGTCGAGCTGGATGCGGCGGGTGTTGGGATCGGCGCGCGGCACCGCCACGCCCAGCCAGTGCGCCAGCTTCGCCAGGCTCCAGCCCTGTACCAGCAGCGAGGTCACCACCACGACGAAGGCGACGTTGAAGTACAGCCACGCGTTCGGCAACCCGGCCAGCAACGGGATCGATGCGAGGAAGATGCCGACCGCGCCGCGCAGCCCGGTCCAGGAAATGAAGGCGAGTTCCGCCGCGCGGTAACGGAACGGCAGCAGGCACAGCAGCACCGCCGCGGGTCGCGCCACCAGCATCAGGAACGCGGCCACCCCCAGCGCGGGCCACAGGATCGGCCACAGCGAATGCGGCGAGGCAAGCAGGCCGAGCAGCAGGAACATGATCAGCTGCGCGAACCAGGTCACCGCGTCCTGCAGCGACAGCACCTGGTTGCGCGCGCGCAGCGGGCGGTTGGCGACCACGATGCCGGCGAGATACACGGCCAGGTAGCCGCTGCCTCGCACCAGGTCGGTGAGCGCGAACAGGGTCACCGCACCCGCCAGCGCCAGCCATGGATGCAATCCGGGCGGCAGGTCGAAGCGGTTGAGCGCCCATACCAGCATCCTGCCACCCAGATAGCCCGCTGCCAGGCCGACCGATCCGGCCCACAGCATGTGGATGGCGATCGCGGCAATGCCTCCCTCGTGCTGGCCGGCGATCCAGGTGGTCAGCGCGATGGTCAGGAACACCGCGACCGGATCGTTGCTGCCGGACTCGATCTCGAGGGTGGCGCCGACCCGCCGCTCCAGATGCAGGCCACCGGCGCGCAGCAGGAAGAACACCGCCGCGGCATCGGTCGAGGCGACGATGGTGCCCAGCAGCATCGCCTGCAGCGGCGGCAGGCCGAGCAGCCGTGAAGCGGCCACTGCGGTGAGTCCGGCGGTCACCAGTACGCCGACGCTGGCCAGCAGCACCGCGGGCCGCACGCTGCCGCGCACCTGTTGTGCACGGGTGCGCAGGCCGCCGTCGAACAGGATGATCGCCAGCGACAGCGAACCGACCAGGTAGGTGAAGCGGGTGTCGGCGTAGCGGATGCCGCCGGGCCCGTCGACGCCGAGAGCGACGCCGAGCAGCAGGAACACCAGCAGCAGCGGCGCACCGAAACGCCGTGCCAGCAGCGACGAAGCGATCCCGGCCAGGATCAGCAGCGCGAACCCCAGCAGGCGCAGGTCGATGGCGTGCAGGCTTTCCAGGCGCGGCTTCCGGGCTCGGGGAATTCCAGTCTAGCGCGGGCCCGTGACCGCTCGCTCCAGCCGCCGGTAACCCAGCGCCTCCATCAGGTGCGGGGTGGCGATGTCCGTGCAACGGGCGAGGTCCGCCACGGTGCGCGCCATCCGCAGGACCCGGTGGATCGAGCGCGCGGACAGCTGCAATTGGTCCATCGCGTGTTCCAGCAACGCCTGGTCGGTGCTGGAGAGACGGCAGTGGATCCGGGTCTCGTCCTGGCCGAGCCGGGCGTTGGGCTTGCCGGCGCGTTGCTGCTGCAGCACGCGCGCGGCTTCCACCCGTGCGCGCACGGCGATGCTGGACTCGCCGGTGGCCGCCTCCGGGCGCAGTTCCGATGGCGGCAGGCGCGCCACTTCCACGTGCAGGTCGATGCGGTCCAGCAGCGGCCCGGACACGCGTCCTCGATAGTGCGCGATCATGTCCGGGCTGCAGTTGCAGCGGCCCGACGCATCGCCGGCCCAGCCGCAGGGGCAGGGATTCATCGCCGCCACCAACTGGAAGCGTGCTGGGAATTCGTTCTGCCGCGCCGCGCGCGAGATGGTGACCACGCCCGACTCGAGCGGCTCGCGCAACACCTCCAGCGCGTGCCGGCCCCACTCGGGCAGCTCGTCGAGGAACAGCACGCCGTTGTGCGCGAGCGAGATCTCGCCGGGGCGCGCCTCCGCACCGCCGCCGACCAGCGAGGTGGCACTGGCGGTGTGGTGCGGGCTGCGATACGGCCGCTCCCGCCAGCGCGCCGGATCGAGGCCGCGACCCGAGACCGAAGCGATTGCCGCGCTCTCCAGCGCCTCGGCTTCGCTTGCCTCCGGCAGTACCGAGGCCAGTCGCGAGGCGAGCAGGGTCTTGCCGCAACCGGGCGGCCCGACCAGCAGCAGGTGGTGGTTGCCTGCCGCGGCGACTTCCAGCGCGCGCCGCGCCTGCGCCTGGCCGCGCACGTCGGCGAGATCGGGGCCGCTGCTGCGCACGGTGGGCAGTGCCACCGCGCGTGGCAGCGGCTTGCGGCCGGCCAGGCCGGCGCACACCTCGAGCAGGGAGCGCGCGGTGCAGGCCTCGAGTCCGCGCGCGAGTGCGGCCTCGGCACCGTTGCCTTCGGGCACGATCAGGCGCCGTCCCGCGTGCGCCGCGGCCAGCGCCGCCGGCAGCACGCCGTCGACCGCGCGCAACTCTCCGGTGAGCGCGAGTTCGCCCAGCACCTCGACGTCCGCGAGCGCGGCAACCGGGACCTGCTCGCTGGCGGCGAGGATGCCCAGTGCGATCGCGAGGTCGTAGCGCCCGCCCTCCTTGCGCAGGTCGGCGGGGGCGAGGTTGACGGTGATGCGGCGGGCGGGGAATTCGAGCTGCGCGCACTGGATCGCCGAACGCACCCGCTCGCTGGCTTCGCGCACCGCCGCCTGCGGCAGGCCGACGATCGTCATCCGCGGCAGGCCGCCGGCCAGGTGCACCTCGACCCGGACCGCGGGCGCGAGCACCCCGGCGCGTGCACGGCTGTGCACGAGCGCGAGCCCCATGCCGCAGGTCAGGTCCGGGCAGCGCCGGACCGGGCGGAAGCGAGCTGCGCTTCCAGCTCGGCGACCGTGCGTTGCAGCGCTTCCAGTTGCTCGCGAGTGCGCAACAGCACCGCGCGCTGCACGTCGAACTCCTCGCGGGTGACGAGGTCGAGCCGGCCGAGGCCGGACTGCAGCACCGACTTGAAGTTCTGCTGCAGTTCCTCGCGGCCTTCGCGCAAGCCGGGCGGCACCAGGCTGCCGAGGCGGCGGGCGAGTTCGTCGATGTGGCCGAGGTCGATCATTCCGAATTGGCTGCCGGTGCTCGTGGTCGTTTCCATGCTGCGGCTCCTGCGTTGGCGAGGCCAGCATGGCCGGGCAAACCAGGCGCCGCCGTCGGTGCGCGCCGCGGCGAACCGTGGGAAAACTTCCCGCCAACGGCCCGCCACCGGCACCGCGCATGCTACCTCAGGCGCTATGCTGGCGCCTGCCAACGAGGAGTCCGCGTGATGAAGATGGTCATGGCGATCATCAAGCCGTTCAAGCTCGACGACGTGCGCGAAGCGCTCGCCGAGGCCGGCGTTGCCGGCATCACCGCCACCGAGGTCAAGGGCTTCGGCCGCCAGAAGGGCCACACCGAGCTGTATCGCGGCGCCGAGTACGTGGTCGACTTCCTGCCCAAGATCAAGCTCGAGGTGGCGGTCACCGACGAGCAGGTGGACGCGGTGGTGGAAGCCATCATGCAGGCCGCCGGCACCGGCAAGATCGGCGACGGCAAGATCTTCGTGTGGGAACTCGACAAGGTGGTGCGGATCCGCACCGGCGAGCTGGACGGCGACGCGCTGTAGAGCCGAGCCCTCGGCTACGCGTCCCTGTCCCCGTCCGCGGTCTCGATGCGGTTGCGGCCGTTGGCCTTGGCGCGGTAGAGCGCACCGTCGGCGCGGCCGACCAGTTCGCGCAGGCCGGTGTCCTCCGGCTGCAGTTCCGCCATGCCGATGCTGAGGGTCACCTTCAGGCCGTCGGCGATGTCGGTGAAGCCGATTGCGGCGACCGTCGAGCGCAGGCGTTCGGCGATCGGCCACGCCTGCTGCATGCGCGTGTCGGGCAGCAGCACCAGGAATTCCTCGCCGCCGGTGCGGCCGAGCAGGTCGAAATGGCGCAGCGCGTCGCGGCAGGCGTGCGCGATCCGCGCCAGCACCTGGTCGCCGCAGGGATGGCCGTGGCCGTCGTTGACGCTCTTGAAGTGGTCCACGTCCAGCGCCAGGGCGCACAGCGGCCGGCCGGCGGCGCGCGACTCGGCAATGGCGTCGGCGCCGAGCTGCTCGATGCTGCGACGGTTGGCGACACCGGTGAGCGGGTCGGTGGCCGCCATCTCGCGCAGGCGACGCATGCGCGCCAGCTGGCGCACGATCAGTGCGCCGAGCAGCAGCAGCAGCACGCAGGCCAGCACGATCGCGGTCCGTTGCCAGCGCCTCACCTGCAGCAGCGCCTGCAGCTGGCGGTCGCGCAATGCCTGTTCGCGCGCCAGGCGGTCGTTTTCCAGGCGCTGGCGGTCGCTGTCGAACTGGTAGCGCAGCAGCTGCGCCTGCTGGCTGCGCTCGGCACCGGTGATGTCTTCGTGGATCGCGATGTAGCGTTCCAGGTCGGCGAACGCGGCATCGTCCTGGCCGAGCGCTCGCTCGCTGCGCGCCCGCGCCCGATACAGCAGCGCGAGGTAGCGGCGGTTGTCGCTGCGTTCCAGTGCGGCCGCCGCACGCGCATAGTCCGCCAGCGCCTGCGCGTGCCGGCCCAGGCCGGCATGCGCCTGGCCGCTGCGCAGCGCGATCATGTCGTCGTTGGCGCGGTCGCCCAGTTCGGCGAACTGCACCCGCGCCGCCTCGATCAGGCGCAGCGCGCGCTGGTATTCCTTGCGCAGGATCCACGGCCAGGCCATCGCCAGGTGCACGCTGGCGATGTCGTATTCGCTGGACCGTGCGGTGGCCAGCGCCAGCGCGCGCCGGTACAGCGCCAGCGCGTCGTCCACCCGGTTCTCGTCTTCCGCCAGGTAGCCCTGCTGCAGCAGGTTGGAAACGAGCTGGTTGTAGTCGCCCAGGGCGGTGGCGTAACGCTCGTTCTGGCGCAGGTAGTCGTGCGCCTTGGCGAGGTCGCCCATGCGCCGGTAGCTGATCGCGATGTCGAGCAGCAGGGACTCGGCGTCGGACCGGAAGCCGCCTTGCTGGTACAGGTGCTGCGCCGCGAGCAGGTCGGGAATGGCGTGCGCCTGGTCGCCGAGCAGCGAATGCGCGCCGCCGCGCAGGCTGAGGCCGTCGGCCAGCAGGCGATCGTTGCCGATGCGCCGCGCCGCGGCGATGCCGGCCTCGTATTCGGCCGTCTCCCGGTCGGTGGCGCCGATCGTTTCCAGCGCCGCGGCGCGGCAGTAATGGAAATTGGCCTCGCCTTCGGCGTTGCCCGCGGCGCGAGCGCGCGCCAGTCCGTCGTCGGCGTAACCGAGCTGCGCCTTCGCGTCCTCGTCGAAGGCCCAGTCGCAGAACACCGCGCGATAACGCAGGTCGCGCACGATGTCATTCGCGGGCCGCAGGCGCGCCAGTTCCTGCAACCGCAACATCACCTGTGCCTGCGACGGCTGGGTGGCGAGCCCGGTATCGCGCAGGTGCAGGAACATCGCATCGAACGCAGCGGCCGGCGGGGAAGGCACGGCAGCCGTCGCCATGCCCGGCTGCCACAGCAGAACCAGCACGGCCAGCAGCCATGGATGTCGAGCTCGCGATTGGCCCACTGGGTCCCCTGCGCCGGTCGGCTCCCCGCCCCCGGCCGCACGATTGTTCGGCACGGCGCCGCCTTCTGTCCGCGGGGCGGCAGGGATTATGTGAACTGTGTCACATTTCTCCGAGCGCGGCTGCCACGAAGGGGGGAGTCGCCAGCGCACCCCGGTGGATGTCGGCGCTGTAGTAGCGGGTCGCGAAATCCCTGGCGCGCGCGTCGGCCTCGCGGAACTCGAAGCCGCCGCGGCCGTCGGCGTGCTTGCGCGCCAGGGTGCAGCTCCACCAGCCGGTCGGATAGCACGGTTGCGGGAACGGCAGGGTCTTGAACGCGCGGAAGCCCGCCTTGCCCATCTCGGCGCGCATTTCCTTCACCAGTTCCAGCAACGCCAGCGGCGACTCCGACTGCTGCACCAGGATCCCGTCCTCGCGCAGCGCGCGGAAACAGGATTCGTAGAACGACTTGTTGAACAGGCCCTCGGCCGGCCCGACCGGATCGGTGGAGTCGACGATCACGATGTCGACGCTCCCGGGCGCGCAGTTGGCCATGTAGGCGATGCCGTCGTCGAACAGCAGCCGCGCGCGCGCATCGCCGTTGGATTCGCACAACTCGGGAAAATACTTCTCCGACATGCGCGTGACCTGCTCGTCGATGTCGCATTGCACCGCGCGCGCCACGCCCGGGTGGCGCAGCACCTCGCGCAGGGTGCCGCAATCGCCGCCGCCGATGATCACCACGTCGCGCGGGTTGGCGTGGGTGAACAGCGCCGGGTGCGACATCATCTCGTGGTACAGGAAGTTGTCGCGCGTGGTCAGCATCATCGCGCCGTCGATCAGCATCAGGTTGCCCCAGTCGGTCGACTCGTAGATCTCGATCTTCTGGAACGGCGACTGCACCTCGTCCAGCTTGCGGGTGATGCGATAGCCGATGGCCGAGCCGGTGGGCTCGAAGTTCTCGTACATCCAGGTGGGTCCGGTCATCGTGCTGGCTCGCGTGGGGAAGGCGCTGGTGCGGGGCTGCGATTCTAGACGATGCGATTCCAGCGGGCCCCTTGACGCCCCGGCGTTTAGAATGCGGACCTGTCCCGACCCGCTCCCGCAAGGATTCCCGCCGATGCCGACCTGGTCGCTGGACCAAGCCCGCAAGACCTATTCGATCCCGCACTGGTCGGAAGGCTACTTCGACGTCGACGCGGGCGGCCGGGTGGTGGTGCGCCCGCGCGGCGCCGGCGGCCCGGCGATCGCGTTGCCGGAAGTGGTGGATGCGGCGCGTGCCAACGGCGCCAAGCTGCCGCTGCTGGTGCGCTTCCCGGACATCCTCGGAGACCGCCTCGGCAAGCTGCAGGCCGCGTTCGCGCAGGCGCAGGCCGAGTGGGAGTATCGCGGCGGCTACACCGCGGTGTATCCGATCAAGGTCAACCAGACCCGGGGCGTGGCCGGCACCCTCGCTTCGCACCACGGCGAAGGCTTCGGGCTCGAGGCCGGCAGCAAGCCGGAGCTGATGGCGGTGCTGGCGCTGTCCCGCCCCGGCGGGCTGATCGTCTGCAACGGCTACAAGGACCGCGAATACATCCGCCTGGCGCTGATCGGCCGCAAGCTCGGGCTGGAGACCTACATCGTCATCGAGAAGCCCTCCGAGCTGACATTGGTGATGGAAGAGGCGGCCGCGCTCGGCGTGCGCCCGGGCCTGGGCGTGCGCATGCGGCTGGCTTCGCTCGGCGCCGGCAAGTGGCAGAACAGCGGTGGCGACAAGGCCAAGTTCGGGCTCGGCCCGCGCCAGGTGCTGGACCTGTGGAAGTCGCTGCGTGACAGCGGCATGGGCGACTGCCTGCAGCTGCTGCACTTCCACATGGGCTCGCAGATCTCCAACGTGCGCGACATCGCCAACGGCATGCGCGAGGCGGTGCGCTACTTCGTCGAGCTGTCCAAGCTCGGGGCGAAGGTGCAGTACATGGACGTCGGCGGCGGCCTCGGCATCGACTACGAGGGCACCCGCTCGCGCAGCTACTGCTCGATCAACTACGGCATCGACCAGTACGCCGCCAACATCGTGCAGCCGCTGGCCGAGGCCTGCGCCGAGAATGCATTGCCGCAGCCGCGGATCGTCACCGAGTGCGGCCGCGCCATGACCGCGCACCACGCGGTGCTGGTGGCCAACGTCGCCGAGATCGAGGAAGCACCGGAAGGCCGGGTGCCGCCCGCGCACGACGACGAGCCGGCGGTGATCCGCCGCTTGCGCGATGTCCACGCCGAGCTGCCTTCGCGCGCGCCGGTGGAAGCCTTCCACGACGCCCAGCACCACCACGGCGAGGGCCTGTCGCTGTACGCGCTGGGCCAGCTCGACCTGGTCCATCGCGCGCGCCTGGACGACCTGTTCTACGCCATCGCGCACGCGGTGAAGGCGCGCCTGGACTACGCCGAGAAGAGCCACCGCGAGCTGCTCGACGAACTCAACGAACGGCTGGTGGACAAGTACTTCGTCAACTTCAGCGTGTTCGAGTCGATGCCCGACGTGTGGGCGATCGACCAGGTGTTCCCGATCCTGCCGATCGAGCGGCTGGACGAGGCGCCGACGCGGCGCGGCGTGATCGCCGACATGACCTGCGATTCGGACGGCAAGATCGACACCTACGTCGAGAACGAGGACCTGGACAGCTCGCTGCCGCTGCACCCGCTACGGCCCGGCGAGAGCTACCGCCTGGGCTTCTTCCTGGTGGGCGCCTACCAGGAGATCCTCGGCGACATCCACAATCTGTTCGGCGATACCGACGCGATCGAGGTGCACCTGGACGGCAACGGCGGCCATGCGATCAGCCAGCAGCGCCGTGGCGACACCACCGACGTGATGCTCGACTACGTTGGCTACAACCTGGGCGACCTGCGCGATGCGTATCGCGCCAAGGTCGCCGCAGCCAACTTGTCCGTGGAGGAATCGGCCAGCCTGGAAGCCGCGCTCGAAGCCGGCCTCACCGGCTACACCTACCTCGACGACGCCCCGCTCTGACCCCGCGCGACCTGGAAGCCGGCGAAGGACTGGCTGGTCGGCATCATCTCGAGGCGGTTGACGTTGAGGTGCGGCGGCAGGCTCGCGATCCAGAAGATCGTCTCGGCGATGTCGACCGCGGTCATCGGCTGCGCGCCCTGGTACAGCGCATCCGACGCGGCCTGGTCGCCATGGGTGCGCACCAGGGTGAACTCGGTCTCGGCCATGCCCGGCTCCAGCGTCGTCACCCGCACGCCGGTGCCATGCAGGTCCGCGCGCAGGTTGAGCGAGAACTGCGAGACGAAGGCCTTGCTGCCGCCGTAGACGTTGCCGCCGGCGTACGGATACTTCGCGGCGGTGGAGCTGACGTTGACGATCGCGCCCCGGCGTTCGACCAGCATCGGCAGCAGCGCGCGCGTGAGCGTCACCAGCGCGGTGATGTTGGTGTCGATCATCGTGCGCCAGTCGTCGAGCGAGGACTCCTGCGCCGGACGCGTGCCTTGCGCCAGGCCGGCGTTGTTCACCAGCAGGTCGATGCCGCGGAATCCGGCAGGCAGCGCGGCGAGCGCGGCATTCATCGCCAGTTCGTCGCGGATGTCGAAGGCGGCGGCGTGGACTCTGTCGACACCCAGCGCATCCACCAGTGCCTGCAGGCGCTCGGCGCGGCGGCCGCAGGCGACCACCCGCCAGCCGGCGGCGACGAAGCGTTCGACGGCGGCGCGGCCGAAGCCGGAGGTGGCGCCGGTGATGAGGGCGGTCCTGGTCATGCGGGGATTGTATTCAGCGTTTCTTCGGGGCGGGCTTTTTCTTCGGCTTCGCCGCGGCGGGGGTGGCGGCCTTCGCGGGCGCCTTGGCGGTGGCCGGCTTGCGCGCCTTGTGCGCGGTGCCCTTGCCGCGGGTGCTGGCCCTGGTCGCGCGGTGCTTGCTCAGCATGTCCTCGGCCAGCACCACGTCCTCGGACAGGATCCCGGCGGCCTTGGCGATGGCGATGCGCGCGGCGGCCTTGTTCTCGTCGGGATTGGCCAGCAGCAACTCGCGGATCGCTTCGCGCAACGCGGCCTCGGCATTGCGCTGCAGCTGCACGTGCTCGCTTTGCCGGAACAGCGCCATCAGGGCGTCGACCACGGGCTTGATCAGGGCGGCTTCGATGGGCATGGCGCGTTTCCTCGGTGGGGCAGGATGCTCCCGGTGGATCGCAGGGCCCGCGACTAGCGTGCCTTGATGGCCAGCGCCGGCAGACCGCCGTTGGCGAGCTTGCGCTTGGCCTCGGCCAGCTCGGAGGCGGTGCCGTAGGGCCCCATGCGCACGCGGTACACGGTCTTGCCCTGGATGTCGGCCGACTCCACCCGCGCGCTCAGCCCGAGCAGCGCGATCCGCGCCTTCACTGCCTCGGCGTCGCCGGATGCACCGAAGGCGCCGGCCTGGAGGATGTATGGGGTGTCGTTGCCGGTGGTGACTGTCGCGGTCGCAGGCGCCGTCGCGACCGTTCCGGCAGGCGCCGCCGCGGCCAGGTCGGCGGCATCGTCGTTGCCCGCCGCTGCAGCCGCGGCCGCACGCGCGCGGCGCTCGGCCTCGGCGCGCGCGGTGGCGGCGAGTTCGGCGTCGCTCATCGCGACTTCGTCTGCCGGCAACAACGTGTAGAAGTCGTACTGGGTACCTTTCGGCTTTTCCCCGGCTGGCGCCTTCGCGGCCTCCGCCTCGTCGCCGTCCTCCGCCACGATCGCTTCCTCGCCGGTGGCGGCTGCCGGCTGCGCGTCGGGATTGGGCCTGGGGCGGAAGAAGCCGTCGCCGCTGTCGGAACGCAGCAGGCGCGGTGCCGCAAGCACCACCACCACGGTCAACACGATGCCGAGCACCAGCCAGGCCCAGCCCGGGAGTCCGCCGTTGCCGTGGTTGCGCCGTGCCTGCGATTTTCCGCGTCGTGCTGCCATTACATGCTCTCCGGAGCGCCGACGCCGATCAGGTCGAGGCCGTTGGCCAGCACCTGGCGGGTGGCCTGGGCCAATGCGAGCCGCGCGTTGCGCAGGTCGTCGTCGTCGACCAGGAACTGGTGGTCGTTGTAGTAGGACTGGAACGCCTGCGCCAGCTCGTGAAGGTACACGGTGACCAGGTGCGGCTCCAGATGCTCGCCGGCTGCCGCGACCACGTCGGGCCAGCGCGACAGCGCGGTGAGCAGCTCGCGGGTGGCGCGGCTCGCGGGCGAATCGCCGTCGAGATCCAGCGGCTGCGACACGCCCCTCGCGGCGTCGTAGGCCAGGCCGCGCTCGCGCAATTGCCGCCACAGGCCGCAGATGCGCGCGTGCGAGAGCTGCACGTAGTACACCGGGTTGTCGAGCGACTGCGAACGCGCCAGGTCGATGTCGAAGGTGAGTTGCGAGTCGGGCTTGCGTGCCAGCAGGAACCAGCGGGTGGCGTCGCGCCCGGCTTCGTCGACCAGGTCGCGCAGGGTCAGGTAGCTGCCGGCGCGCTTGGAGATCTTCACCTCCTCGCCGCCACGCATCACCGTCACCATCTGGTGCAGCACGTACTCGGGCCAGCCTTGCGGGATGCCGCAGTCCAGCGCCTGCAGCCCGGCGAGCACGCGCGCCAGCGAACCGTGGTGGTCGGCGCCGAGCTCGGTGATCGCGCGCTGGTAACCGCGCTGCCACTTGGACAGGTGATAGGCCACGTCCGGCACGAAATAGGTGTAGCTGCCGTCGGACTTGCGCATCACGCGGTCCTTGTCGTCGCCGAAGTCGGTGGTGCGCAGCCACAGCGCGCCGCCTTCCTCGTAGGTGTGGCCGTGGGCGACGAGTTCGCGCACGGTCTCCTCCACCTTGCCGTCGGCGTACAGCGAGGACTCCAGGAAGTACACGTCGAAGCCGACGCCGTAAGCCTCCAGGTCGGCGTTCTGCTCGCGCCGCAGCCAGGCCACGGCGAAGCGGCGGATCGCGTCGAGGTCCTGCGGATCCTTCGCGCCGGTGATGACATGATCCTCGAACGACACGGTGTCGCCGTCCAGGTAGGCCTGCGCCACGTCGACGATGTAGTCGCCGCGATAGCCGTCCTCGGGCCAGCCGGCGTCGTCGGGAGCCTTGCCGAGCGCGCGCGCCTGCACCGACCTGGCCAGGTTGTCGATCTGGGCGCCGGCGTCGTTGTAGTAGAACTCGCGCTTCACGTCCCAGCCATTGGCGGCGAGCACGCGCGCGATGCAGTCGCCGATCACCGCTGCGCGGCCGTGGCCGACGTGCAGCGGGCCGGTCGGGTTGGCGCTGACGTACTCGACGCCTGCGCAGCGGCCCTTGCCGGAGTCGTTGCGGCCGTAGTCCGCGCCTTCCTCGAGGATCGTGCGCAGCTGGCCCTGCCAGGCGGTCCCGGCGAGGCGGAAATTGAGGAAGCCGGGACCGGCGATCTCGATCGCGGCGATCGCGTCGCTCGGCGGCAGCGCGGCGACCAGGGCCTGCGCGATCGCGCGCGGATTGCCGCGTGCAGGCTTGGCCAGCAGCATCGCCGCATTGCTCGAGAAGTCGCCGTGGCCGCGGTCCTTGGGGCGCTCGATCACGAACTCGGGGACTTCGAGGTCGGCGGGCAACGCGCCCTGCGCGCGCAAGGTTTCGATGCCCTGTTCGACGAGTGTGCGGACGAGGGCGCGGAGCTGGGTTTTCACGGGAAGCGGCGGCGTTTTCAACGGAACCGCATTGTACGCGACGCCTGTAGCGGGTCGGGCGACTACGCCTGAGTCGGTTTTTCCCCCTGCGGGGCGGTACCTGGCCCCTGTCCCTTGCGCCGGCGGCTCCCTCCCGAAGCGTCGGGAGGAACCAGCTCACGACCTCACTCATCACGGCAGTCGTGGGTCAACGCTCGAATGCTGCATGGCAAT
>JAKFCN010000017.1:0-6989 GCA_036676625.1 Lysobacter sp.
ACCTGCAGGCAGTGCAGGCCGCCGGCGATGCCCTTCTGCGCCAGCGTCTGCGCGCCGGTCTGCGCCTTGCGCGGGACCGAGATCGCCCAGCCGTTGTTGATCACGCACAGCACCAGCGGCAGGGTATAGGCGCCGGCGGAGTTGAGCGCGGCGTAGAAATCGGTCTTGGACGAGCCGCCGTCGCCGCAGCAGGCGACCGCGACCCGGTCCTGCTTGCGCAGCTTGAACGACAGCGCGGCGCCGGAGGCCATCAGGCACTGGGTCGAGATCGGCACGCACCACGGATAGTCGTTCTTCGGACCGGCGAAATCGTTGCCGCGCTCGTCGCCACCCCAGTACAGCAGCACCTCGCGCGGCCGCACGCCGCGCATGAACTGCGCGCCGTATTCGCGGTAGCTGGGGGCGAACACGTCCTCGGGCCGCATCGAGGCGCCGATGCCGACGTGGGTGGCCTCGTGGCCCAGGCAGGCGGCGTAGGTGCCGAGCTTGCCGGTGCGCTGCAGCGCGATCGCCTTGGTGTCGAAGGTACGCACGTACAGCATCTGCTTGAACAGCGGCAGCAGCGCCTTCGGGTCCTTGAAGGCCTTGGGCAGCTCGGCCACGGCCTTGCCGTCCGGGTCCAGGTATTGCAGGTATTCGATCTCGAACTTGGCGGCGACGGTCATGCGGCTGGCCCGGTTGCGGCAGAACGTGAATGATAGCGAATCGGCCGGGGTGGCCGCTCCCCGGCCCCCGGAGGGCGTGCGAAACTGGGCGGATGAGCATCGAACGCAACGAACGGCCGCTCGAGGCCGGAATCCATACCGACCTGTCCGGGCGCATGACCTACAGCGGCTACCTGCGCCTGGAGCGGCTGCTGTCGGCGCAGGAGCCGCTGTCCCGGCCGCCGCACCACGACGAGCTGCTGTTCATCATCCAGCACCAGGTGTCCGAGCTGTGGCTGAAGCTGCTGGTGCACGAGCTGGGCGCGGCGGTCGGCCACCTGCAGCGCGACGAGCTGGGCCCGTGCCAGAAGATCTTCGCCCGTTGCAAGGCGGTGCTGCGCCAGCTCACCGAAATGTGGTCGGTGCTGGAGACGCTGACGCCGTCGGAATACATGGAATTCCGCGAGGTCCTGGGCCCGGCGTCCGGCTTCCAGTCGCTGCAGTACCGCACCGTGGAATTCCTGCTCGGCAACAAGAACGCAGCCATGCTCAAGGTGTTCGCGCACGATCCGCAGGGCTGCGAAATGCTGCGCACCGCGCTGGAATCGCCGAGCCTGTACGACGAGCTGATGCGCTACCTGGCGCGCCATGGCCACGCCGTGCCCGCCGCGCACCTGGAGCGCGACTGGTCGCAGCCGCACGTGTCGGATCCGGCGCTGCTGCCGGTGTTCGAGCGCATCTACGAGGATACCGAGCACCACTGGGCCGCGTACCACCTGTGCGAGGACCTGGTCGACCTCGAGACCCAGTTCCAGCTGTGGCGCTTCCGCCACATGCGCACGGTGATGCGGATCATCGGCTTCAAGCGCGGCACCGGCGGCTCCTCCGGCGTCGGCTTCCTCAGGCAGGCGCTGGAGCTGACCTTCTTCCCGGAACTGTTCGAGGTACGTACCGCGATCGGGCCCGGCGACGCCCATTCAGCCCCCGTCGCGGAGTGATGCTGCAACGCAGCATGGCATTGCGCGTTTGACGCGGGTCGCATTGGTCGGACATCCTCCGGCGGTCAACCACCAGGGGAAACCGCATGAGCGGAGCCGCAAGCACATCCGCGCCGGGCGCGCCGATTATTCCGGAGTTCAAGCAGGTCATGGGCCATCCGCGTCCGTTGTGGATGCTGTTCATGACCGAGTTCTGGGAACGCTTCGCGTTCTACGGCATCCGCTGGGCGCTGGTGCTGTACATCGTGGCCCAGTTCTACGACGGCTCCGGTACCGGCGAGGCGCCGGCCAACCGCGTCTATGGTGCCTACCTGGCCCTCGTGTATGCCGCGGCGATCTTCGGCGGCTACATCGCCGACAAGGTCCTGGGCTACCAGCGATCGATCCTGCTGGGCGCGGTGATCATGTCGGTGGGCCTGTTCATGATCGCCTGGCCGGACCAGACCATCTTCAAGCTCGGCCTCGCCACCGTGATCGCCGGCAACGGCCTGTTCAAGCCCAACATCTCGACCATGGTCGGGCACCTGTACGCGACCGGCGACGAGCGCCGCGATTCGGGCTTCACCCTGTTCTACATGGGCATCAACGCCGGTGCGTTCCTGGCCCCGATCCTGACCGGCATCCTCGCCAACCGGGTGTTCGGCACCGAGGAGATGCCCGCCTACAAGGTGGTGTTCATCGCCTCGGGCATCGGCATGCTGATCAGCCTGGTGTGGTTCTGGTTCGGCCGCCGCCAGCTGCAGGGCATCGGCCGCCCGATCCACGGCGAGGAGCAGAAGAGCCGCGTGCTGTGGGTGCTGCTGGGCGCGATCGTGGCCATCCCGCTCATCTATTTCCTGCTCGCGATCGACGCCGGCAACCTGCAGTGGGTGTTGAGCGCGTTGTTCGTCGGCCTGTGCGCGATGATCCTGGTGGAAGGCTTCCGCGACGGACCGGTGGCGCGCGACAAGGCGCTGGCGATGCTGATCATCTTCGCGTTCAACGTGCTGTTCTGGTGCTTCTTCGAGCAGGCCGGCAGCTCGTTCAACTTCCTCGCCGACAAGATCGTCGACCGCGGCCTGGGCGGCTGGACCTTCCCGGTGGCCTGGTTCCAGTCGGTCAACTCGGTCGCGATCCTGACCCTGGCACCGCTCATCGCCTGGATCTGGATCAAGCTCGGTCGCGCCAACCCGTCGATCCCGCGCAAGTTCGGCCTGGGCCTGATCTTCAACGGCCTGGCCTTCCTGCTGCTGATGTTCGCGCTGTCCAGCCTGGTCAGCGCCACCGGCATGATCCCGCTGTGGACGCTGGTGGCGGTCTACGTGATCCAGTCGATCGGCGAGCTGTGCCTGTCCCCGATCGGCCTGTCGATGACCACCAAGCTCGCCCCGGTGCGGCTGGTCGGCCTCGGCATGGGCGGCTGGTTCCTGTCCACCGGCATCGGCAACAACCTGTCGGGCATCTTCGCCAGCCACGTCAGCGGCGAGACCGGCATGACCGTCGCCTCCGCGCACTCGGGCTATACCTTCGGGTTCTGGGCATTGCTGGGATGCGGTGTGCTGCTGTTCCTGATCGCGCCGCTGATCCAGCGGCTGATGCACGGGGTGAAGTAGAGCCGATCCATCGTCGGCTGCGCGGCCCGGCCGCGCGAGGGAAAAGGGCGCCCGGGGCGCCCTTTTTCTTGTCCGCCCGACCCCGGGGTAACATACCGGGCTGATCCGAAGCACCACGCAGGAGTCCCCCATGAGCGCGCAGCAGGCCGACAACGGCATCAACCTCGGCATGACCGCCACCACCTTCGAAAACCCGATGGGGATCAACGGTTTCGAGTTCGTCGAGTTCGCCGCCCCGCAAGGGCAGGCCGACGCGATGCGCGGCTACCTGCAGCAGCTCGGTTTCACCGCGGTGGCGCAGCACAAGTCGCGCAACATCACCCTGTACCGGCAGGGCACGATCAACTTCCTGCTCAACGAGGATCCGGGTTCGTTCGCCGCCGATTTCGCCGCGAAGCACGGTCCCTCGGCCTGCGGCTTTGCGATCCGGTTCACCAGGCCGGCGACCGAAGTGCTGGCCCACGTGCTGGCCAGCGGCGGCGAGAAGATCGACCACAAGCCGGACACCGGCGCAGTCGACACGCCGGTGATCAAGGGCATCGGCGACTGCATGCTTTACCTGGTCGACGACGGCCGCAGGGACCTGTATGCCGACTACCTGCCGCTGCAGGGCGTGGACCAGCACCCGAAGGGCTTCGGGCTGACCTTCATCGACCACCTGACCCACAACCTGTTCCTGGGCAACATGGCGAAGTGGTCGGCGTACTACGAGAAGCTGTTCAACTTCCGCGAGATCCGCTATTTCGACATCAAGGGCGCCAAGACCGGCCTGCTTTCGAAGGCGATGACCGCGCCGGACGGCGTGGTGCGGATCCCGCTCAACGAATCCAGCGACGAGAAGTCGCAGATCAACGAGTACCTGCGCGAGTACAAGGGCGAGGGCATCCAGCACATCGCGCTGTTCACCGACGACATCTACGCGACGATCGAGGCGATGCGCGAGCACGGGATCGCCTTCCTCGATACCCCCGATGCGTATTTCGACGTGATCGACCAGCGCGTGCCCAACCACGGCGAGGACGTGGGGCGGTTGCGCCGCAACGGCATCCTGATCGACGCCGACCTGGAGACCAAGCAGCGCAAGCTGTTGCAGATCTTCACCCAGAACGCATTCGGGCCGATCTTCTTCGAGATCATCCAGCGCAAGGGCAACGAAGGCTTCGGCGAGGGCAACTTCCAGGCCCTGTTCGAGTCCATCGAGCGCGACCAGATGAAGCGCGGCGTCCTTTAGAAGCTTTTTTTGCCACAGATTTCACAGATGAACACAGATGTAAGGGCAAGGGCACGGGCCAGGATTTTTCAATCTGTGTGATCTGTGAAATCTGTGGCTGAAGCTCTTTCCGGGAGTGGGCATGGAATACCAGTCTGGGTTCGGGAATTCGTTTGCGACGGAGGCGCTGCCGGGGACGTTGCCGGCGGGGCGGAACTCGCCGCAGCGGGTGGCGCACGGACTGTACGCGGAGCAGTTGAGCGGCACCGCGTTCACCGCGCCGCGCAGCGAGAACCGGCGCAGCTGGCTGTACCGGATCCGGCCGGCGGCGATGCACGGCGAGTTCGCGCCGTTCGCGCAGCCGCGCCTGCACAATGACTTCGGCGACGGGCCGGTGACGCCGGACCAGCTGCGCTGGAATCCGATGCCGATGCCCGGCGACGCAGCGCCTGCCGATTTCGTCGAGGGGCTGTTCACCATGGCCGGCAACGGCTCGCCGGCGGCACTGCACGGCGTCGGCATCCACCTGTACGCGGCCAACCGCGACATGCAGGGGCGGTACTTCTACGACGCCGACGGCGAGCTGCTGGTCGTGCCGCAGCAGGGGCGGTTGCGCATCGCCACGGAGCTGGGCGTGCTCGAGGTCGAGCCGCAGGAGATCGCGGTGATCCCGCGCGGCGTGCGCTTCGCGGTGTCGTTGCCCGACGGCGCGGCGCGCGGCTATGTGTGCGAGAACTTCGGCGCGCACCTGCGCCTGCCCGACCTCGGCCCGATCGGCAGCAACGGCCTGGCCAATGCGCGCGACTTCCTCGCCCCGGTCGCCGCGTACGAGGACAAGGAAGGCGACTTCGAACTGGTCGCCAAGTTCCAGGGCCACCTGTGGCGCGCCGACATCGGCCATTCGCCGCTGGACGTCGTCGGATGGCATGGCAATTACGCGCCCTGCAAGTACGACCTGCGCCGCTTCAACGCGATCGGTTCGATCAGCTTCGACCACCCGGATCCGTCGATCTTCCTGGTGCTGACCTCGCCGTCGGACACCCACGGCGTCGGCAACATGGACTTCGTGATCTTTCCGCCGCGCTGGCTGGTGGCGCAGGACACGTTCCGGCCGCCGTGGTTCCACCGCAACGTCGCCAGCGAATTCATGGGCCTGGTGCACGGCGCCTACGATGCCAAGGCCGAAGGCTTCGCGCCGGGCGGCGCGTCGTTGCACAACTGCATGACCGGGCACGGCCCGGATGCGGCGACGTTCGAGAAGGCGAGCAACGCCGACCTGTCGAAGCCCGACGTGGTCGCCGACACCATGGCCTTCATGTTCGAGGCGCGCGCGGTGATCCGGCCGACACGGCAAGCCCTCGACGCGGCGCATCGCCAGCGCGATTACCAGGCCTGCTGGGCCGGGCTGCGCAAGCACTTCGATCCCGCGCGCTGACGCAGGACCGGCTTCAGGCGACGATCGACAAGGCCGGCGGGCCCTTGCGCCTGGAATCCTGGGCCTCGAACCGCGGCAGTGCTTCCAACGGCAAGGTCTCCGCCAGGCGCCCGGCCACGCGTTCGCCGTAGCTCGGCGTGCTCGACGAGAGGATCAGCTGCAAGGCAGCGGCCAATGCATCGACCAGGCCGCCCGCATCCACCGCGCACTGGATCGTCGCGCGCAGGTCCGCGGCTTCGGCGCTGCGTTGCAGTTGCAGCATGTCGAGCATGTACATCTTGGAGGCGGCGAGCGAGCGTCGCGTGCCGGTCGGGGCGGGAGCCGGCGTGGCGACCGGCGCGAGTGGAGCAGGAGGTGCATGGCGCACTGTGCCTGCCATGGCGGGTGCGATGTAGCCATCGTGCGCGAGCCGTTCGATCCGCGGCCGGATGTCGCTTCCCAGCATCGACACCAGCTGTTCCAGGCTGCGCTTGCCGTCGACCAGGATCAGGATGCGCCGATCCTGCAGCGTCAGCCCTGCAGCGGGCCCGGCCGCCAACGTTTCCCGTCCCTTGTCGGTCTTGTTGTACGGCATGGTCGCGGTGGCCATCGTTGCCAGGATCACGCAAAGTTAGCGCCGCCGGATTTACGGCCGATGACAGCTGCATGACGCTGCATTCACCCTGCCTGCGCAACCCTGCGCCCAACGCCCGTACCGGAATCGCCATGCGCCGCATCCTTCCGTTGCCCTTGCTGCTCGTCGTTGCGCTCTCCGCCTGCAACGATGGCCGTCCCGCTGCCGACACGACTGGCGAGGACGCCACTGCGCCCGCCACGACCGAGCCGGTTGCACCCCCGCCGGTGGCACCGGCGCCTGCAACTCCGGGGCCCGATGCCGGATTGGCGCGCTATGACGGTTACGGCGACATGCGCTTCGGCATGACCGCCGAGGAGGCGAAGCAGGCCTGGGGCGGGGAATTGAAGGGAATCCCGGGCGAGGACGAGGTCTGCCATTACCTCACCCCGGTATCGAGCCCGGTACCGTCGCATTTCGCCTTCATGATCGAGAACGGCAGGTTCGTGCGTTACGACGTCGGCAACGACAAGGAAGTCGCGCCCGGCGGCGGCAGG
>JAKFCN010000018.1:0-9817 GCA_036676625.1 Lysobacter sp.
CCAGCAGAAGCTGGTCGGCACGCTGTCGGGCGGCGAGCGCGGCCGCCTGCACCTGGCCAAGACCCTGCTGCAGGGCGGCAACGTGCTGCTGCTCGACGAACCGTCCAACGACCTCGACATCGAGACCCTGCGTGCGCTCGAGGATGCGATCCTGGAGTTCCCGGGCAACGTGTTCGTGATCTCGCACGACCGCTGGTTCCTGGACCGCATCGCCACCCACATCCTCGCTTTCGAGGGCGACTCGCACGTGGAGTTCTTCCAGGGCAACTACCGCGAGTATGAGGAAGACAAGAAGCGCCGCCTCGGCGCGGAAGGCGCGCAACCGCACCGCTTGCGCTTCAAGGCCCTGAAGTAAAAGCACTCAAGAGCGTTTTGCCACAGATTTCACGGATTCCACAGATAAAAAAACAGTGCCCTTGTCCTTCATCTGTGTCCATCCGTGAAATCTGTGGCTAAGAAACAAGGAGTTCCGGGATGGGATTCATGCAGCAGTTGCGGCGGCGGTGGAACGAAGCGAATTCGCTGGTGTGCGTGGGGCTGGATCCGGAGCCGACTAGATTCCCGGCGCGGTTTGCCGCCGACGGCGATGCGGTGTTCTCGTTCTGCCGCGACATCGTCGATGCGACCGCACCATACGTGTGCTGCTTCAAGCCTCAGATCGCGCACTTCGCGGCGCTGGGCGCCGAAGATGCGCTGCAACGCCTCATCGCGCACGTGCACACCGCACACCCCGGCATCCCGGTGATCCTGGATGCCAAGCGCGGCGACATCGGCAGCACGGCACGGCATTACGCGACCGAAGCCTTCGATCGTTATGCTGCCGACGCGGCCACCGCCAACCCGTACCTGGGCCGCGACTCGCTGCAGCCGTTGCTCGACCGCGCCGACAAGGGCGTGGTGATCCTGTGCCGCACCTCCAATCCGGGCGCCGCGGACCTGCAGGACCTGGTGGTGTCGGATGGCCGCCCGCTGTACCAGCACGTCGCCGAAAAGGTCGCACGCGAGTGGAACGGCAACGGCAATTGCATGCTGGTGGTCGGCGCGACCTGGCCCGAGCAGTTGCACGAGGTCCGCGCCATCGTCGGCGACCTGCCCTTCCTGGTGCCGGGCGTCGGCGCCCAGGGCGGCGACGTCGAGGCGGTGGTGCGCAACGCCGCGACCGCCGACGGCGCCGGCCTGGTCGTCAGCTCCTCGCGCGCGATCCTCTACGCCTCCGCCGCCGACGACTACGCCGAAGCCGCCGCCACCGCCGCCCTGGCGCTCCGCGACCAGATCAACCGCTACCGCTGAAGCAAAAAGCTTTTTTGCCACGGATTTCACAGATGAACACAGATTGAGGAGCAGGAGCCCTGCCTTTTTTAATCCGTGAAATCCGTGAAATCTGTGGCCAGTTTTTTTTGCCGTTGCTTCTTAGCCATGCTTATCGGTGTTCATCCGTGGCAAAACCGCTCTCAGCGCGGCGATCGGGAAGCGGGCGAAGATGGCGAGGAAGACGGCGGCGCGGACGAGCGGGGAGCGGCGGCCGGCTTCGAACTTGCGGAAATAGCGCCACAACCCGCGGTGCTTGTGCCACTCGACGAACACCGGGCGCGCGCGGCTCGAAACCCCGCGCACGTGCAGCGCGGTGACATCGTTGGCCACCGCCACCACTGCGCCGGCGGCGCGCACGCGACGGCACAGGTCGAGGTCCTCGGCGTGCAGGCGATAGCCCGGATCGAAGCCGCCGACGCGCTCGAACAGGATCCGCGGCAACAGCATCAGCGCGCCGGACACGGCGTCGACCTGTTGCAGCGAGCGCTTCGGGTCGCGCGCGACGTCCAGCCGCGCCGCCGCCGGCGAACGCAGCATCACGCCGAAATCCGGATCGCGTCGCCGCGCCGCGCCGTCGCGCGCGCCATCCTCGCCGACCAGGTCGGCGCCCAGCAATGCATTGCCGTCGAGCTGGCGCGCATGCTCGCGCAACCGCGCCAGGGTGTCGGTCTTGACCATGCAGTCCGGATTCACGAAGGCCAGCCAGCCCGCGCCGGCCTCGAGTCCGGACACGCCCTGGTTGCAAGCGACCGCGAAGCCGGGATTGTCCGGGTTGGCCACGAAGCGCACCCGCGGGTCGGCGATGGCATGCCGCTGCACCACCGCCACGGTGTCGTCGCTCGAATCGTTGTCGACCACCCGGATCGCGGCGACGCCTTCCGCCGCGCGCAAGCGCGCCAGGCAGTCGTCGATGGTGCCGGCGCTGTGGTGGGTGACCACGATTGCGGCGATGTCGGCGGCAACGTTCATCCGGCCTGCTCCGGAAAGACAAGCTCGGCCTGCGGCTGCGCACCGCCGACCCCGGCCTCGCGGCGCGACAGCTCCTCGCGCAACGCCGCCAGCGGGTCCTGCATCAGGAAGTTGGCCAGCCGGGGATGCCACGCAGGCCAGCGCGCGGCCAGCGCGTCGAGGTCGCCGTCGGCCGGCGCACCTTCGCCGCCGCGCGCCACGAATGCCGTCTCGCACAGCACGTTGCGCCAACCCATGCCCGCCAATCGCAGCGACAGATCGACCAGCGCCGCGTACCAGGAACCATAGCTCGCGGCATCGAGGCCCCCGGTGCGCTTGCGCGCGCTCCCGCGCAACAGCACCGCGTGCGCCACCGCTGCGGGCAGTTCCGGATGCCGGGGCGGCATCGCCGCACACGCCTGCGCGATGCGCGCCAGGTCGTGCGGCACCGGCGCGATGTCGCCGACCCGCGGCCAGGCCGCGGCTTCGCCCGCATTGCACCAGGGCGTGGCGGTGGCGATCGCGGGATCGCGGGCGAAACAGGCATTCAACTGCGCCAACCACCCCGGCGCCGGGATCGCATCCGCCGCGAGCACCGCCACGTCGGCATCGCCGCAGGCAGCCAGCGCTTCGTCGATGTGCGCGACCTCGCCGATGCTGCGCTGGCGGCGGCTGTAGTCGGCGGCCAGCCGCGTGCCCGCGAGCCAGCGCTCGACGATCGCAAGCCCGCGCGGACCCGCCTGCGCGTCGTCCGCCAGCCACACGTGGGTGCCCGCGGGAGTACCGGCATCGAGCGCCGCGAGGCAGGCGTCGAGCGCATCGTCGTCGGTGCCGATCGGCAACAGGACGATGGGCACGGAACTCGCCCGGGTCACGCCAGTGTCGTGCGCGCGTTGCGGAACATGCGCAGCCAGGGCGAATCCTCGGGCCAGTCGGCCGGCGCCCAGCTGAAATTGGCGCGGCGCAACGTGCGTTCCGGGTGCGGCATCAGGATCGTGGCCCGGCCGTCGTCGCTGCTGAGACCGGCGATGCCGTCGGGCGAGCCGTTCGGGTTGGCCGGATAGGCGGTCGCCACGCTGCCATCGCTTTCGATGTAACGCAGGGCCACCCGTGCCGCCGCCCGGTCCACCGAGCCGTCGAATTCCGCCCTGCCCTCGCCGTGCGCGATCGACACCGGGATCCGCGAACCCGCCATCCCGCGCAGGAACAGCGACGGCGACTCCACGACCTCGAGCAACCCGAAGCGCGCCTCGAACTGCTCGCTGCGGTTGCGCAGGAAGCGCGGCCAGTGTCCGGTGCCGGGAATGATCGGCTTGAGCTGGCTCAGCATCTGGCAACCGTTGCACACGCCCAGCGAGAACGTGTCCGGGCGTTCGAAGAACGCCGCGAACATCTCGCGCAGCTCCGGCCGTTCCAGGATGCTGGTGGCCCAGCCGCGGCCCGCGCCGAGCACGTCGCCGTAGCTGAAGCCGCCACCCGCGGCGAGCCCGTGGAAATCCTCGAGCCGCATGCGGCCGGCGACCAGGTCGCTCATGTGTACGTCGTAGGCGCGGAAGCCCGCGCGCTCGAACGCGAACGCCATTTCGACCTGGCCGTTGACGCCCTGCTCGCGCAGGATCGCGACCTTCGGCTTCGCCCCGGTAGCGATGAACGGCGCGGCGATATCCTCGCCAGGGTCGAAGCGCAATCGCGGGCGCAGCCCGGGCGCGTCGAAGCGCGATGCCGCGGCGCGTTCCTCGTCGGCGCATTCCGGGTTGTCGCGCAGCCGCTGCATCGCGTGCGTCACCGACCACCAGGCGCCGAACAGTTCTTCCCAATGCCAGTCGGCGAGCACCTCGCCGTCATCGACCACACGCACTTGCGGCGCGGTGGTGGGGCGCGCGATGCGCTGCGCGCAATCGACCAGGCCGTGGCGTGCGACCAGGTCGGCAAACACCGCGCGATCCTCGCAATCGATCTGCACCACCGCGCCGAGTTCCTCGTTGAACAGGGTGCGGAACACGTCCTCGATCCGGTCCGCGCCCCAGCCGTCGAGCACGATGTCCAGGCCCAGGTGCGAGCAGAACGCCATCTCCGCGAGCGCAGCGAACGCGCCACCGTCGGAGCGGTCGTGGTAGGCCAGCAGCAGGCCGGACTCGCGCGCATCGCGGATCAGTTCGAAGAACGCGCGCAGGCGGCGCGGATCCTCGATGTCCGGCACGCCGGCGCCATCGCCCTCGCCACGGAATGCCGGCAGCCCGGCCTGGCCACCCGCTTCGGGATGGCATTGCGCCAGGATCGACCCGCCCATCCGCTGGCGCCCCGCGCCCAGTCCGATCAGCCAAAGCTCGCTGTCCATCCCACGCGCCAGCAGCGGCGTCAGCTGCATGCGCACGTCCTCGACCGGCGCGAACGCGGTCACGATCAGGGAAACCGGCGATACCGACTTGTGCTGGTCCTCCCGTTCCCCGCTCTTCCACGCCGCCTGCATCGACAGCGAGTCCTTCCCCACCGGGATCGCCAGCTCCAGTTGCGGGCATAGTTCCATCGCGATCGCGCGCACCGCGTCGAACAGGCGTGCGTCCTCGCCGGGATGGCCGGCGGCGGCCATCCAGTTGGCGGACAGCTTGATCCGGTCGAGCGCGTCGACCGGCGCCGCACACAGGTTGGTGATCGCCTCGCCGACCGCCATGCGCGCCGCCGCGGCGGCGTCGAGCAGCGCCAGCGGAGTGCGCTCGCCGATCGCCATCGCTTCGCCGGCATGGCCGTGGTAGTCCGAAAGCGTGATCGCGCAGTCGGCCACCGGCAGCTGCCACGGGCCCACCATCTGGTCGCGCGCGGTCAGGCCGCCGACGCTGCGGTCACCGATCGTGACCAGGAAGGATTTCGCCGCCACCGTCGGATGCGCGAGCACGCGCAGGCCGGCCTCGCGCAGCTGCAGCAAACGGGTGTCCAGCTGCGGCCAGCGCGGCGGTGCCGGATGCGCGGTATCGCGATGCATCTTCGGCGGCTTGCCGAACAGCACGTCCATGGGGAGATCGATGGGCAAGCGCGGGGAACGGGGAACGGGGAACGGGGAATGGCTGGATGCGTCGCGCCCGTTGGACGCGTCGGACTTT
This sequence comes from Lysobacter sp., assembly GCA_036676625.1. GTDB lineage: Bacteria > Pseudomonadota > Gammaproteobacteria > Xanthomonadales > Xanthomonadaceae > Cognatiluteimonas. The sequence continues at coordinate 5,358 of JAKFCN010000018.1, forward strand.
CCATTCCCTGTTCCCTGTTCCCTGTTCCCGCTTTCGGACAGCAACCCGAAGCCGGCCACCAGCCGCTCCTCTTCGGTTGCATACCCGACGACCGCAAACGGACAGCGCTCGCGCAGGCAGATCGCCGCGAATTCGGCGACCCGCTCCTGCGGCAGGCCGAGCACGTAGCGCTCCTGCGATTCATTGCACCACAGCTGCAGCGGCGACAGCGAAGGGTCGTCGCTGGGGACCTTGCCGAGGTCGATCACGCCGCCGACGCCGGAGTCGTGCAGCAGTTCCGGGATCGCATTGGACAGGCCGCCGGCACCGACGTCGTGGATCGAGGCGACCGGATTGCGCGCGCCGAGCGCGACGCAGCGGTCGATCACTTCCTGGCAGCGGCGCTCCATTTCCGGGTTGTCGCGCTGCACGCTGGCGAAGTCGAGGTCCTCGGCGCTCTCGCCCGACGCCACCGAACTGGCGGCGCCGCCGCCGAGGCCGATCAGCATCGCCGGGCCGCCGAGCACGATCACCGCGTCGCCGGGCTTCAGCGCCAGCTTCGCCACCATCGGCCGGTCGACCGCGCCGAGGCCGCCGGCCAGCATGATCGGCTTGTCGTAGGCACGCGCCGGGGCGTTGCCCTCGGGCAACTCGAAGCTGCGGAAGTAACCGGTGAGGTTGGGCCGCCCGAACTCGTTGTTGAACGCAGCCGCGCCGAGCGGGCCGTCGAGCATGATCTCCAGCGCCGGCGCCATCCGCGGATTGAGGGCGCGCTCGCCTTCCCATGCCTGCAGCAGGGTCGGGATGCGCAGGTGCGAGACGCTGAAGCCGCACAGCCCGGCCTTGGGCTTGCCGCCACGGCCGGTCGCGCCCTCGTCGCGGATCTCGCCACCGGCACCGGTGGATGCGCCGGGGAACGGCGCGATCGCGGTGGGATGGTTGTGGGTCTCGACCTTGATGCAGAACGCGCTGTCCGCCGCCGGCTCGGCGCGGTACTCGTGCGACTGCGGGTCCGGCCGGTAACGGCGCGCACTGAAGCCTTCGACCACCGCGGCGTTGTCGCTGTACGCCGACAGCGTGTGCCGCGGCGTGCTCGCGTGGGTGTGCCTGATCATCCCGAACAGCGTCGCCGGCCGTCCGTCGCGCTGCTGCTCGCGGCCGTCGATGGTCCAGCTGGCGTTGAAGATCTTGTGCCGGCAATGCTCGGAGTTGGCCTGCGCGAACATCATCAGCTCGACGTCGGACGGGTCGCGGCCGAGTTCGCCGTAGCGCATGCGCAGGTATTCGATCTCGTCCGCGGCCAGGGCCAGGCCGAGGCGTGCGTTGGCTGCTTCCAGCTGCGCCAGCGGGATCCGCTCCAGCGCGCCGCGCGCCGGTGCCGCGAACATCGCCGCGCCCTGGTCGCGCGCATCCAGCAGCGACTGGGTCATCGGGTCGTGCAGCAGCTTCGCCACCGCGGCCTGGCCCGCCGGATCGGCGGGCCAGCCGGAGAGATCGATGCGGGTCCCGCGCTCCACGCGCTTCACCGGCAGGCGGGCGCCGTGCAGCAGTTCTGTGGCCTTGCTGGCCCAGGGCGAGATGGTGCCCAGGCGCGGCAGCACGAAGCACGATTGCGCGCCGGCCGGAAGCGGCTGGAAGCCGGCATCAGCCTGCAGGATGCGTTGCAGTGCGGCCGCATCCGGCGTGGCGCCGACTTCGGGTTCGACCCAATAGGTGAACCAGGCGCCGAGCACGCGCAGATCGGGGGCGACAGCCACGAGCCGGGCTTGCAGCCGCTCGAGGCGGAACGGCGACAGGGCCGGCAGGCCCTCAAGGACGATCATGTCCGGCGGGAACCGTGTGGAAACGGGCCGCCTATTGTACCTATGGCGAGCCGGTGGCGGTGCTGGCGACCGGGGTGCCGCCGGCCGCCAGCTTGTCGAGCGCGGCCCGCAGCTGCGCCGGCGGCACGTAGCCGCCGAGCTGGGTGCCGTCGGCGGCCAGCACCATCGGCGTGCCGGTCAGGCCCATCCGCTGGCCCAGCTTGTATTGCAGCGCCACCGGGTTGGTGCAGTTGCGATACGGCACCGGGCGATCGTTCTTGGCGTCGGTCAGCGCCTTCTTCGGGTCCGCAGCGCACCACACCGCGACCATCTTGCGGTAGTCCTCGCTGCCCAGGCCCATGCGCGGGAACGCCGCGTACTGCACTGCGATGCCCTGGCGGTTGTACTCGGCGATCTCGCTGTGCATCTTGCGGCAGTAGCCGCACTCGACGTCGGTGAACACCGTCACCGTGTACTTCGGGTTGGCCGGTGCGAACACGATGCGCTCGGACACCGGGACGCTGCGCAGCAGTTCGACCCGCAACGCGGCCATCGCGGCTTCGCCGAGATCGCGCTTGGCGGCGATGTCGTACAGGGTGCCCTGCATCAGGTACTTGCCGTCGTTGCTGACGAAGATGACCTGGCCGCCGATGATCGCCTGCTGGAATCCGGCCAGCGGGGCGTCGTCGATGCGCTCGATCGGCATGTCCGGGTCGAGCTTGTGCAGGGCATCGCGGGCGCGGGCCGCAGGCGTGCCGGGGACGACGGCCGGGGTCGCCGGCGTCGCCTTGGCGACGGCCGCAGTGGACTTCGCGGTAGCCGCGGGCGCCGCATCCTGGGCGCAGGCGGACAGGCTGGCAGTGGCGAGCAGCAGGGCGAGGATCGTCTTCATGGCCGGATTGTCGCATGGTCGCCACGGGCCGTTGCGACCCCACAAGGATGGGGGTGACGGGCGTTCAAGCGCGCGGATGGTGCAGCTGGTGCAGACGTTTGAGCTGCTCGCGCGCGACCAGGGTGTAGATCTGGGTGGTCGACAGCGATGCGTGGCCAAGCAGCATCTGCAGCGCGCGCAGGTCGGCACCGTGGTTGAGCAGGTGGGTGGCGAAACTGTGACGCAGGCCATGCGGGCTGACCCTGGCCGGGTCGATGCCGGCGACCGCGGCATGGCGCTTGACCAGCTGCCAGAACTGCTGCCGGCTGGGCGCCGCGCCGCTGGCGTTGAGGAACAGCGGCGCCAGCGCGCGCTTGCCGGCCAACTGCGGGCGCGCTTCGTCGAGGTATCGCTGCAGCCAGTGCTGCGCCTCTTCGCCCAGCGGCACCAGCCGCTCCTTGCTGCCCTTGCCGGTCACCCGCAGCACGCCCTGGCGCAGGTTCACCGCTGTGGACGGCAGTGTCACCAGCTCGCTCACGCGCAGCCCGCAGGCATACATCAGCTCGAGCATGGCGCGATCGCGCAGGCCCGCTGGCGTGGCGACGTCCGGCGCCGACAGCAAGGCATCGATCTGGGATTCGGGCAGCGCCTTGGGCAGCGAACGCCCCAGTTTCGGCGGCTCCAGCAGCGCGGTCGGGTCGTCGTTGCGCTGGCCGCGGCGCACGGCGAGCGCGAAGAACGCGCGCAGTGCCGACAACAGCCGTGCGTTGCTGCGCGGGGAATAACCGCCGCGGGTGCGCCATGCGAGGAAGTCGAACAGCGCGCCGCGATCGGCGCCCGCCAGCCCCCCGTCCGCGCTGTCGCGCCAGCGCGCGAAACCCTCCAGGTCGCGCCGATAGCTCGCCAGGGTCTGCCGCGACAGCCCCTGCTCGGCCCAGGTGGCGTCGAGGAAAGCTTCGATCGCGCGGGCATCGGCGTCGTGCAGCGCCGGCAGGGCCATGGCCGTCGCGCGACGATCGGCGGGCGTGGCCATCTCAGCCCCGGCGCGGCATGCGCAGCAGGCGGGTACCGCTGGCGCGGTCGTGCCAGGCGAGGCGGTCGCGGTCGAACCAGGCCCACCAGAACCCGGCCCCGGCCAGCAGCAGCGAGAGCGTGCCGACGGCGTAGCGCTTGGCCAGCGCGCGCAGCGCCGGACGGCCGCCATCCGCGCCGACCACGCGCAGCCGCCACGGCCGCATGCCCAGTGTCTGTCCGCCGCGGCGCCAGCTCAGCACGGCGTAGCCGCCGGCCAGCAGCCAGCACAGCAGCCACAGTGCGGCCTGCAACGGGCTGAACGGCGCGATGTTCTGGCGCGCGGCGTGGCCGGCGAGGTAATAGCCCAGGGTGAACCCGGCCGACGCCAGCAGCCACAGCGCCAGCACCGGGAACAGGTCGTACACCATCGCCAGCATCCGCCACCCCACCAGCGCGCGCGGCTTCTCCGGAGTCTCGTCCATGCACCGCAGCATAAATCGTAGCGATCCGGAAACCTGCACTTCGTGGTGGGGCCGCCGCGAAGCCGTGCCCCGCGACGCCCTTCGCATGCGAGTGGCAGCGCTTCGGCGACAGGAAGCGGGGATACGCGCTTGCGGGAGGCGGCGCGAGTGCGGGTCTGGGAGGCGGGACCGTCGCTGGCATGGATGCCAGCGCCGAGCCTTATCTGTTCGTGATCTGGCAGCTTAGGCGTCGAGAGCCGGCGTGGGCGACCGTTTGAGCCGGGGTCTGGCGACCGACATGTAGCCAGGTCCCCACGCCGGATTCTCCCTGCA
>JAKFCN010000019.1:0-5029 GCA_036676625.1 Lysobacter sp.
GCCAGGGCGGCGATGGCGGTCCGGGTCCGCAAGGGATGGTTCTTCATGGGGTGTTCTCCGTGGTTCGGGGCATTGAGTTGATCCATTGCTCGATCAGTGACACGCCGGATTCATCGACGACGAAGGTGCCCAGCGGTGGCATCTGCACCTGCGGATCACGCGAGCGCATGCGCAGCACGAGCACGCTGGCATCGGCGGCGCCGGGCGCGATGAGCCGGTCCACGCCCGGCGCCTGTGCGGCGCGGAAGCGGCTCGGCGCTCCGATCGCGCGGCGCCACTCCGGGTCCCGGCCGCCACGCGGCAGGACCGACTGCGTCAGGGAAAGCCGCACCGGCACGCCGGCCTCGTCGCCGCGATGGCAATGGCCGCAGTTGGCGTGCAGATAGCCCAGCGCCGCCGACTCCAGCGGCGAGTTCGCCGCGCCGCCCGGCCGGTGGTCGACCAGGGCCGCGGGAAATCCTGCCAGCAGGCCCTCGTCCACCAGTTCCCGCAGGTCGAGTCCGTCGGTCTCGCCCGGCTCGCGGGGCGGCAGGCCCTGCCGCGACAGCTGCAGCGCACCGAAGCCGAGCACCGGGTCGCCGGTGCCTTCGTGGCAGGCGTGGCAGTCCGCTTCCGACGGCACCTGATAACGGCCGCCGGGCAAGCGCGGCCGGACCAGACCGAGGCCCTCCGCCGGGGCAAGCACCGCGTCGCGGCCGTCTTCCGTCCACACGTAGCTCGCATAGCGCCAGCTGCCGTCGGCCAGGCGCTCCAGGTAGCGGGTTTCCACCGGACGACCCTGGTGCGAGAACTCTTTCCAGAAACGCGTGCCGACCGGGAACCGCCAGGCATCGGCCATCGAACCGTCGATGGCGGTGCCCGGCGGGAGGAAGATCCAGCGCCGCTTCCGCGCGCCGTCGGACCAGAGCGGATGGCGCGGTTCGAACAGGCGGTTCGTGGGCCGGACCCGGCGGCCGGGGCCGTCCTCGTAAAGCCCGGTGCCCTCCAGCGTGCGCGGTAGCTCCACCACGTCGGGCGGCGGTTCACCCGCGCGGCGGAAGACGGTGGCGACGGCGAGGCCGGCCGTGGCGACCAGCAGCGCGAGCAGGGCGTGGAAAAGGGGGCGGTCCATGGCGGATCCGGAGCCGTCGTCGACGCACGCGGCCTCAGCCGGCCTGCCGCTCGCCCAGCAGCCGCCAGTTCATGCGCGGGTAGCTGCCCAGCTGCCGGCCGAGGCGGCCGGTGACGATCGTCATGCGTTCGACGGCGCGGGCGAACACCAGCGGACCGGCATCGAGGTAGCGGAAGGGCGTTCCCCGCGCCAGCGCCAGGAACTCCTGCTTGGCGCCGGCGTCGTCGCCGAGGATGAGCACGTCGCTGCGCACTGCGCCTTCGAACACCGGCGCGTCGAACACTTCCGCGAACACGTGCTTGAAGGCGCCGACGAGGCGCGCCTCCGGCAGCAGTTCCTGCAGCACTTCGGCCGAGCTGGTGTCCCAGGGCAGGATGTAATCCGAGTAATCGGCGTTGAAGGGGTTGCTGATGTCGATCAGCAGCTTGCCGCGCAGGCTCCGGCGATAGGCCGACAGCACGCGGTCGAGGCCATCGCGCAGGAAGATCGCGGGCAGGATCGCGCCGGCGTCCAGCGCGTGTTCGTAAGACCCGACGCCGATGCCGCCCGGTGCGTCGAGCGATGCGACTTTCGCGGCCGCGCCGGCCGGATCGCGCGAGCCGACGATCACGCGGCGGCCGGCGCGCGCGAACATCGCGGCCAGGCGCAGGCCCATCCGGCCGGCGCCCAGCACGCCGATCTCATAGCCGTCCCTGTTCGTGCTCATCATCGTGGTGAATCCTGGACTGTGTGGGGCGCAACCTTAGGAAGCGCGCGTCCCGTCCGCAATTCAGAATTTGCCCACGCCTGCGAAAGGAATTCTTACGCCCGCGGCCTCAGCGCGCGCCGGCCTCGGCGAAGAGCCATTCGCGCACCGCCTTCACCTTCGGCAGCTCCGCGGCGCGCTTCTGGAAAACCACGTAGTAGGCACAGTGTGTTTCTTCCACCGCGTCGAACGGCCTGACCAGGCGCCCCGCCTCCAGGTCGCGGGCCACGATCACGCTGCGCCCAAGCGCCACGCCCTGACCGTCGACCGCGGCCTGCAGCGCGAGCACCGAGGAATTGAACTGCAGGCCCCGCATCGGATCGATATTGTCCACGCCGCGGGCCTTGAACCAGGCCTTCCAGGTCGGGAACGCGGGATCGAAATCGATCGTCGTGTCGTGGATGAGCGTCATGTGCGCGAGCCGGTGGATGTCGATCCGGCCCTGCGGCGGAAGCAGGCTCGGGCTGCACACCGGGTAGACGTCCTCGGACAGCAGGCGCTCGCACTCCAGCCCGGGGTAGCCACCCAGTCCGTACCTGACGCCGACGTCGATGCCTTCCGCGGAAAAATCGGCGAGGCGGTTGCTGGTGTCCAGGCGGATGTCGAGGTCCGGGTGCTTCTCGCGGAAGCGTTCGATGCGCGGCAGCAGCCACTTCGCGGCGAACGAGGGCGGCACCGTCATCGTCACGATGCGGTCGATGCCGGAGCCACGCAGGCCGGCGAGGCCGGTGGCCAGCCGCTCCAGCCCATCGCGGATGTCCGGATAGGCGCGCCGGGCTTCCGCACTCAGCGAAAGACCCACCTTGGCGCGGATGAAGAGCCGCACGCCCAGGTAGTCCTCGAGCGCGCGGATGTGCTGGCTGATGGCCGGGGGCGTGACGTTCAGCTCCTCCGCCGCGGCCACGAAGCTCAGGTGGCGCGCCGCCGCCTCGAAGGCGCGCAGGGCATTGAGGTGAACGAGCCGCTGTCGTTTCGTCTCGATAAGCATTGCTTATCTCCAAACGTAGAGAAAACCGTTTGAGGAGTGGATTTCGTGGGCCTATGTTTCGCGCCACGGCGAATCACGATACGCCGGAAACAACCAGGCAGTGATTAGTTTTTCTTAGTTATCCATCCCCTCAGGAGCAACCCATGAAAGCAGCTGTCATCCGCCAGTTCGGTGGTCCCGACGTCCTCCGGCACGAAGACGTGCCGACGCCCCGGGCACGCCCGGGCCACGTCGTGATCCGGGTCCTGGCCTCGGGCGTGAACCGCCTCGAGCATTACCTTCGCGAAGGCACGGTGCTCGAGCTGCCCTTCCCGCACGTGCTCGGTTCCGACGCCTCCGGCGAAATCGCCGAACTGGGCGAGGGTGTCACCGGGTTCGCGCTCGGCGAGCGCGTCGTGCCGATGCCCGGCTACCCGCTGGATCCGGCGGATGACGTCGAACCGATCAGCGCGGCGCCCAGCTACGCCATCGGCGGCATCGCCCGCTGGGGCACCTACGCCGAATACATCGAAGTGCCCGCGCGCTGGGTGCTCAAGGACGACACCGGGCTGGAGCCGGCGCTCGTCGCCACGCTGCCGATGGTGCTGGTCACCGGCGTGCGCGCGGTCCGGACCGTGGGCCAGGTCAAGGCCGGCGACCACGTGCTCGTGCACGCCGGCGCGTCCGGCACCGGCTCGATGAACCTGCAGGTCGCCAAGGCCCTGGGTGCGGTGGTCGCCACCACCGTGGACAGCGAGGACAAGGCGCGGCTGGCGGCTTCGCTCGGCGCCGACCGCATCATCGATGTCAACACGCAGGACTTCGTTGCCGAGGTCCGCGCGTGGACCGGTGGCCGCGGTGCCGACGTGGTCATCGACAACCTCGGCGGCACCGTGCTCCCGCGCAGCCTGGAGGCCACCCGCGTCGGCGGCACGGTGGTGGCCATGGGCTTCGTGACCGGCGTCGAGGTCACGCTGCACATCCGGAACTTCTTCTTCACCCACAAGCGCCTGCTCGGCACGCTGATGGGCGACGTGGACGATTTCCGCTTCGGCCTGGACCTGGTCCGGCAGGGCAAGGTCCGCCCGCTGCTCGACCGCCGCATCCCGCTGGCGAACGCCGCCGAAGCCCACCACCTGCTGAGCACCAACCAGGTCGCGGGCAACGTCGTGCTCGTGCCCTGAGCCGGAGGCGCCATGTCCACTCCAGGTTCCGCGACCCATGCCATCGAAGCGCGCCTGCGGCGCCTCGGGCTGTCGCTTCCCGCCGAGCCACCGCGCCCGGCGGGCGGCTACCTGCCCGTGGTCGAGCACCACGGCATCGCCTTCGTCTCCGGCCAGTTCCCGTTCGCCGGCGGCGCGCTGAGCCACCACGGACGCATCGGCCTGGAGCTGGGCGAAGACGAGGGGCTGCAGGCGGCGCGGCTCGCGGCCCTGAACGTGGTGGCGCAGATCCGGCGCCACCTGGGTGGATTCGAGCGCCTGCAGGGCCTGCTGCGGGTCGAGGGCTACGTCGCGTCGGCGCCGGGTTTCTTCCGGCAGCCGCGCATCCTCGACGCCGCGTCCGCGCTGTTCACCGAGGTGCTGGGCGACACGCTCGGCAGCCATGCGAGGACGGCGATCGCGGTGGACCAGCTTCCGCTGAATTCGCCGATCGAGCTGTGCGTCTGCTTCGCCACCACGAACACCCCCTGAAACCCCGACCTTCCGAGAAGCACGCCATGCTTGCTCCCAATCCGGGTCTTTCCCCCCACGGCAACCGTGGCTTCCGGCGCGTGGCCTCGCCGGGCCGGCTGAGCCTCGGCGTGATGTTCCCCATCGAGTCCTTCACCGGCGACACGCCGGCGATGGCGGACCAGGTCGAGCTGGCGCAGGTGGCGGAGCAGGCCGGGTTCGCGTCGCTGGGATTCCGCGACGTCCCGCTCCGCGACCCGACGTTCGGCGACATCGGCCAGGTCTTCGACCCGTGGGTGTACATGGGATTCCTGGCGGCGCAGACCTCGCGGATCGCGCTGCTCAGCACCTCCATCGTCCTGCCGCTGCGGCATCCCATCCACACCGCCAAGGCCGCGGCGAGCCTGGACCAGCTGACGCAGGGCCGCCTGCTGCTGGGCGTGGCCTCGGGGGACAGGCCGGTGGAGTTCCCGGCCTTCGACGTCGACCGCGAGCGTCGCGGTGAACTGTTCCGCGAGCAGGTCGCGCTGCTC
>JAKFCN010000020.1:0-1525 GCA_036676625.1 Lysobacter sp.
TCGATCAGCACCGGCAGGGCCAGTCCTGCCAGATCGGCATAAGGCGCCCAGGCATCGCCATCGAAGGTGAGCGGCACCAGACCGGGGCGCGGTTCGACGATGCGCAGGCCGAACTGCTTCGCCATGCGGTAGCCGAAATCGGTGGCGCCGATCTTCGGGATGGACAGGCCGCCGGTGGCGACCACCACCGCGCGGCTCGACACCGTGCCGCGCTCGGTGTCGATCTGGTACGAGCCGTCGCCCGCGACCCGCAGGGCCTTGACGCCGCAGGGCTGCCAGCGCGTCACGCCGCCGGCCTCGCATTCGGCCAGCAGCAGGGCGATCAGGTCTTCGGCCGAGCGGTCGCAGAACAACTGACCCTTGTGCTTCTCATGGAAACCGATGCCGTATTTCTGCACCAGCGCGATGAAGTCGGCCGGCGTGTAGCGCGAGAGCGCCGAGCGGCAGAAGTTCGGGTTCTCGCTCAGGAAGTGTTTGTGCGGCGCGCGCGGATCGATGTCACGGTTGGTGAAGTTGGCGCGGCCGCCGCCCGAGATGCGGATCTTTTCCGCGACCTTCTCGCTGTGGTCGAGCAGCAGCACACGCAGGCCGCGCTGGCCCGTGACACCGGCACAGAAAAGACCGGCCGCACCCGCGCCGATGACGATGGCGTCGAAATCTTGCATGGCGCGCAGTGTAGGCGCACGGACCGGTGAACGATTCGATGAGAGCGAGGTGGCCCGGCTCAGGGGTGCCGCAGAACCGGCTTCGCCGGGCTGCTGGCGCCGCCCCCTTGAGGGGGACGTGCGAAGCACGGCGGGGGTGACTCCCTATCTTCTGCTGCGTTCGGCCAGCACCGCCGCCTTGCGCGTGAGTCGGTCGATTTCGCTGGTGATGTCCGACAGCACGTTGGCCACCACGGCGAATTCGCGGCCGTGTTGCCCGGCCCGCGCGGCCATGACCTGCGCGTTGAAGCTCACCACCTTGGCCTCCTTGGCCACGCTCTGGATGTCGTCCACGATGCCCACCAGTTCTTTCATCAGGGCGTCCGAGTGGGCCTTGGCGACCTCGTCGAACGCGGTGGTCGCGGTGTTGAGGGCTTCGAGGATGCGATCGGTGTGCCCGACCAGCTCTGCCGTGGTGGCGGACACGCTCGGGCTGTGCGCCTCGATCTGGTCGAGCGCGCTGCGCATGAGCTGCATGAAAGCCTGCACAACGGGGCCGACCCCACGCGGACCCTGGTAGGTTTCGGTGATCTTGCGGGCGCTGGCGGGATCGAGCTGCGCGGTGGTGGCCTGCAGGTGTTGCTGGCTTTCGGTGAACATGCGCAGGCTGCGCTGGGCGGCGCGAAGCCACTCGGCGTCACCGCTGGCGGCCAGCACGGTCTGCAGGATCATGCGCTGCGAGAGCATGCGCTGGCGTGCCGCGAGGTTGACCAGCGACAGGCCGGCGATGTGGTCCGGCGTGTCCTGGCGCGATGGGGCGGTGCTTCGGGTGGCGAGGGGTGTCATGGCCGACACCAAGCAATCGCCGGGCCACCGTTGAG
>JAKFCN010000021.1:0-1959 GCA_036676625.1 Lysobacter sp.
GCGGCGAATACCTGGAGTCGGCCTTGCGACGGCGTTCGATATTGTTACAACCGCTGAGCCCATGCAGGAGCGTCGATGATGATCGTCTCGCCAACCCAGGCCACCAACGGCGCTCCCGCACTGCGGCCCCAGTTGCCATCCCGGGCCGGCATCGGCCTGAAATCGCAGCATTACCAACAGATCCTCGAAACCAACCCCGCAGTCGGCTTCTTCGAGGTGCATGCCGAGAACTACCTGGTGGCGGGCGGGCCCTTCCATCACTACCTGGGTCTGATTCGCGAGCGCTACCCACTGTCGATCCATGGCGTCGGCCTGTCGATCGGCGCGCAGCAGCCGCTCGACCGGGAGCACCTCGAGCGCCTGGCCACCCTGCTCGAGCGCTATCAGCCGCAGGCTTTTTCCGAACACCTGGCCTGGTCGAGCCATGGCGATGTGTTTCTCAATGACCTGCTGCCGCTGGCCTACGACACCGCGACCCTGACCCGGGTCTGCGCGCATATCGATCAGGTGCAAAGCCGCTTGCAGCGCCAACTGCTGCTGGAGAATCCGGCGACCTATGTCGAACTCGCCAACTCAACCATGGACGAAGCCGCCTTCATCGGCGAAGTGGTCCGCCGCACCGGCTGCGGCCTGCTGCTGGACGTCAACAACGCCTATGTTTCCAGCATCAACCATCACTGGGACGTGCAGGCCTATCTGCGCGCTCTGCCGCTGCACGCGGTCGGCGAAACTCACCTCGCCGGCTTCGCCGAAGACCGCGACGCGGCGGGCGATCGCCTGCTGATCGACAACCACGGCGCGCCCGTCGACGACGCCGTCTGGCGGCTCTACACCGAGGTGCTGCAACTGATCGGCGCGACCCCGACCCTGCTCGAACGGGACAACGCCATTCCGCCCCTGGATCTATTGCTGGAGGAAGCGCAGCACGCGCAGACGCTGCTCGACGCGACTCAGCCGACTCGACGGCAGGCCTCGGCATGACCAGCCAACAGGATTTCGCCGCCGCCCTGCTCGATCCCGAGCGCGACTGCCCGGCGCAGCTGACGAGCTGGAACGGTTCGGATCCAGCGGCGCGCTTCGCCGTCTACCGCAACAACGTCCTGAGCTCGCTGGTCGACGCCCTGGCCGCCAGCTTCCCGGTGGTGCAGCAACTGGTGGGCGAGGCGTTCTTCCGCGCCATGGCGGCCGTCTACGTGCGCCACTCGCCGCCGCGCACGCGCATCCTGGCCGAGTATGGCGCCGACTTCCCGGCATTCATCGAGGGCTTCGCCCCGGCCGGCAGCCTGGCGTACCTGGCGGACGTGGCGCGCCTCGAACTGCTGCGCATTCGCGCCTACCACGCGGCCGACGCCGCGCCCCTGGCTCCGGATGTGCTGGCCACGGCTTTGGCGGCACCGGAACGCCTCGGCGGCCTGCTGTTGCGCCTGCAGCCCGCGCTCGGCCTGCTCGATTCGGCCTTCGCGGTGGTCTCGCTGTGGGCCGCCCACCAGGGCGCGCTGGCGCTGGCCGAGGTCGACCCCAACCAGGCGCAATGCGCCCTGGTGCTGCGCAACGGCCTGGAGGTCGAAGTGCTCGGCATCCGCCGGGGCGACGTGGTGTTTATCCAGGCCCTGCTCCGGGACCAACCGCTGGGCGCCGCCACCCAGCTAGCACTGGCATCCAACCCGACCTTCGACCTCGGCGCCTGCCTGGCCCACCTGCTGCGCGCAGGTGCAATTACCCACTGTGCATACGACAAGCAAAGGCCACTGCCATGACCGCTCATGCCCTGACCCACCCCACCACCCCGGCTCGCCTGATCGCCCGCGCAATCGACCTGTGTACGCGGGTTCCCTACAGCCTGGTCGCCTTGCTCGCGCGCTTCTCGATTGCCGCGATCTTCTGGAAATCCGGGCAAACCAAGATCGAAGGCCTGGCCATCGATCTCGTTTCCGGGACCTTCGAGTTCGGCCTGCCGCG
>JAKFCN010000022.1:0-39565 GCA_036676625.1 Lysobacter sp.
CATCGACTCGCTGCTCAGCGAGGAAGCGGTGATGGGCTTCGAGTACGGCTACGCCACCGCCGACCCGATGACCCTGGACATCTGGGAAGCGCAGTTCGGCGACTTCGCCAACGGCGCCCAGGTGGTGATCGACCAGTTCCTGTCCTCGGGCGAGGCCAAATGGAACCGCCTGTGCGGGCTGGTGCTGTACCTGCCGCACGGTTACGAAGGCCAGGGCCCGGAGCACAGCTCGGCGCGCCTGGAGCGCTTCCTGCAACTGTGCGCGCTGGACAACATGATCGTGTGTGCGCCGACCACGCCGGCGCAGGATTTCCACATGATCCGCCGGCAGATGCGCATGGCCACCCGCAAGCCGCTGGTGGTGATGACGCCGAAGTCGCTGCTGCGCCACAAGCTGGCCGTGTCGAGCCTGGACGAGCTCGCCGACGGTTCGTTCCAGGAGCTGATCCCCGACAGCACCGCCAGCGCGAAGAAGATGCGCCGGGTCGTGCTGTGCGCCGGCAAGGTCTACTACGACCTGCTGGAGGAAGCGCAGAAGCAGAAGCTCAAGGACGTCGCGCTGGTGCGGGTGGAACAGCTGTATCCGTTCCCGCGCGAGCAGCTGGTCGCCGAACTCAAGCGCCATGGGTCGGCCAAGGAAGTGATGTGGTGCCAGGAAGAGCCGCAGAACCAGGGCGCGTGGTACCAGATCCAGCACCACCTGCGCGCCTGCCTGCAGCCCGGCCAGGTCCTCGACTACGCCGGCCGCGCACGCTCGCCCTCGCCCGCCGTGGGCCACCTGGCCGAACATGCCGCCGAACAGGCGCAGCTGGTCGCCGACGCCCTCACCAACCCGCTCGACGGCGACCACGTCGCCGAATGACCCGCATTCCCCAAGTCTTTCCACAGCACGACTTTTCCCAGGACGCACGCCATGGCCACTGAAGTCAAAGTCCCGGTTCTCCCCGAGTCGGTCTCCGACGCCACCATCGCCAACTGGAACAAGAAGGTCGGCGACAGCGTCGCGCGCGACGAGAACCTGGTCGATCTCGAAACCGACAAGGTGGTGCTCGAGGTGCCCTCGCCGGTCGACGGCGTGCTCAAGGAAATCCGCTTCGAGTCCGGGGCCACGGTCACCAGCCAGCAGGTGCTGGCCGTGATCGAGGAAGGCGCCGCCGCCGCGCCGAAAGCCGAGGCGCCGAAGGCTGAAGCGGCCAAGGCAGAAGCGCCGAAGACCGCCGCACCGGCGAAAGCCGCCGCGCCTGCGCCCGCCGCACCTGCCAGGGCGGCTGCCGGCGGCAACGAGCAGCTTCCGCCGGGCGCGCGCTTCAGCGCCGAAACCTCCGGCGTCGACGCTTCGCAGGTCGCGGGCACCGGCCGCCATGGCGCGGTGACCAAGGAAGACATCGTCAACTTCGCCGCGGGCCGTACCCCGGGCGTCGGCGGCGGAGCACGCCCCGAGGAACGCGTGCCGATGACCCGCATGCGCGCACGCATCGCCGAGCGCCTGATGCAGTCGAAGAACTCGATCGCCATGCTGACTTCGTTCAACGAGGTCAACCTCGGCAAGGTCATGGCCATGCGCAAGGAACTCGGCGAACAGTTCCTGAAGGACAACGGCATCAAGCTCGGCTTCATGAGCTTCTTCGCCAAGGCCGCCGCGAACGCGCTGCAGAAGTACCCGGTGGTCAACGCCTCGGTCGACGGCAACGACATCATCTACCACGGCTACGCCGACATCTCGATCGCGGTCTCCACCGATCGTGGCCTGGTGACGCCGGTGGTGCGCAACGTCGAGCGGATGTCGTTCGCCGACGTCGAAAGGAGCATCGCCGACTACGCCACGGCGGCGCGCGACAACAAGCTCAAGCTCGAGGACCTGCAGGGCGGCACCTTCACCATCACCAACGGCGGCACGTTCGGCTCGCTGATGTCGACCCCGATCGTCAACCCGCCGCAATCCGCGATCCTGGGCATGCACACGATCAAGGAGCGCGCGATCGTCGAAAACGGCCAGGTCGTCGCCGCGCCGATGATGTACATCGCGCTGAGCTACGACCACCGCATCATCGACGGCAAGGACGCGGTGCTGTTCCTGGTGGACATCAAGAACCAGCTCGAGAACCCGCACCGCATGCTCCTGGGGATGTGAGCGAAGAGCGGTGAACGGTAAAGGGTGAATGGTCAATGGAAGCCCGATCTTCTTTGCTGTTCACCTCTTTGCCATTGACCTCTTCGATCGAGCGCAGAACAACAAGGAATCACGAGAATGGCTGAGGAATACGACGTCGTCGTCATCGGTGCCGGCCCTGCCGGCTACCACGCCGCGATCCGCGCCGCGCAGCTGGGGATGAAAGTCGCCTGCATCGACGCCGCGCTGGGCAAGGACGGCAAGCCCGCGCTGGGCGGCACCTGCCTGCGGGTGGGCTGCATCCCGTCCAAGGCGCTGCTGGATTCCAGCCGCCAGTTCTGGAACATGGGCCATCTGTTCGACCAGCACGGCATCAGCTTCGACAAGCCGGCGATCGACGTGAAGAAGATGGTCGCCCGCAAGGACGGCATCGTGAAGCAGTTCACCGGTGGCATCGCGGCGCTGTTCAAGGCCAACAAGGTGACGCCGTACTACGGCTATGGCGTGCTGCACCCGGGCAACGTGGTGAAGGTGAAGCAACACGACGGCAGCGAAATCGAGCTCAAGGGCACCAACGTCGTCATCGCCGCCGGCTCCGATTCCATCGAGCTGCCGTTCGCCAAGTTCGGCGAGCACATCATCGACAACGTCGGCGCGCTGGACCTGGAGAAGGTGCCCAAGCGCCTGGGCGTGATCGGCGCCGGCGTGATCGGTCTCGAACTGGGCAGCGTGTGGAACCGCCTGGGCAGCGAAGTCGTCATCCTCGAGGCGCTGCCGACCTTCCTCGCCGTCGCCGACGGCGAAGTGGCGAAGGTCGCCGCGCGCGAGTTCAAGAAGCAGGGCCTGGACATCCGTCTCGGCGCGAAAGTCTCGAAGACCGACGTGAAGAAGGACGGTGTGCATGTGTCCTACACCGACGCCAAGGGCGAGCAGGAAATCGTGGTCGACAAGCTGCTGGTCTGCGTCGGCCGCCGCGCCGCCACCAAGGGCCTGCTGGCCGACGGCACCGGGGTGAAGATCGACGCCCGCGGCATGGTCGAGGTGGACGCGCACTGCCACACCGGCGTCGACGGCGTGTGGGCGGTCGGCGACTGCGTGCGCGGCCCGATGCTGGCGCACAAGGGCTTCGAGGAAGGCATCGCGGTGGCCGAGCTGATCGCGGGCCTGCCCGGCCATGTCGACTTCGAGACCATCCCCAACGTCATCTACACCGAGCCGGAGATCGCCTGGGTCGGCAGGACCGAGGAACAGCTCAAGGCCGACGGCGTGCCGTACAAGGCCGGCAGCTTCCCGTTCGCGGCCGTCGGCCGCGCGGTGGCGATGGCCGAGCCCGCGGGGTTCGTGAAGGTGCTCGCGCACGCCGAAACCGACCGCATCCTCGGCATGCACCTGATCGGCGCCAACGTGTCCGAGCTGGTGCACGAGGGCGTGCTGGCGATGGAGTTCAAGGGTTCCGCCGACGACCTCGCCCGCATCTGCCACGCGCATCCGAGCCTGTCGGAAGCCGTGCACGACGCGGCCATGGCCGTGCACAAGCGCGCGATTCATAAAGCCAACTAGGTTGGCTTCATGAATTCATGGTTGCATGCCATACCCGCCCCTTCGCGCCTTCGGCGCGAACAGCCCCTGACTTAGGGGCTGGGGCAAAACCGGGGGACCTATGCGATCAGTCTGCGTCTACTGCGGTTCCAATGCCGGCTCGCGACCGGCCTACACGGAACACGCGGCGGCGCTCGGGAGGCGGCTGGCGCGCGAGGGCCTGGCGCTGGTCTACGGCGGCGGCAACGTCGGCCTGATGGGCGTGGTCGCCGATGCGGCATTGGCCGCGGGCGGCGAAGTGATCGGCGTGATCCCCGAGCAGCTGGTCAACTGGGAAGTCGCGCACCGCGGCGTCACCCGGCTCGAGGTGGTCGCCAACATGCACGAGCGCAAGGCGCGCATGTTCGACCTGTCCGACGCGTTCGTCGCCCTGCCCGGCGGCTTCGGCACCCTGGACGAGATGTTCGAGATGCTCACCTGGCGCCAGCTCGGCCTTGGCGACAAGCCCTGCGCCTTCCTCGACGTCGAGGATTTCTACGCGCCGCTGGTCGCGATGCTGGACCGCATGGTCGCCGAGCGCTTCCTGCACGCCGAGCAGCGCAACGATCTCTGGCATGGCGAGGACATCGATGCGCTGTTTGCGTGGATGCACGCCTACGTCCCCGCGCATGCCGGGAAGTGGCTGGACCAGAGGCGCCGCGAGGCGTTGCGCTGACATGGCGGCCGTTCCCTCGGGCTTCGACGCGTTCCGCATCCACGACGACGCTGCAGGCTACCGCAGCGGCATCGAGCAGGTCGCGCTCGACGACCTGTCGCCCGGCGACGTCGTCATCGAGGTCGCGTATTCCTCGGTCAACTTCAAGGATGCGCTTGCCGGCACCGGCCAAGGCAGGATCCTGCGGCGCTTCCCGCTGGTCGGCGGCATCGACGTTGCCGGGCACGTAGTCGCATCCACCGATCCGGACTTCCGCGAGGGCGACCCGGTGCTGGTTACCGGCTGCGGCCTCAGCGAGACCCGCGATGGCGGCTATTCGAAGTTCGCCCGTCTCGAATCGCGCTGGACCATTCCCTTGCCCGCGGGGCTCACCCTGCGCGAAAGCATGGTGCTGGGCACCGCCGGCTTCACCGCCGCGCTGGCGCTGTACAGGATGCTCGACAACCGGCAGTCCCCCGCGATGGGGCCGTTGTGCGTCACCGGCGCCACCGGTGGCGTGGGCTCGCTGGCAATCGACATCTTCAGCCGCGCCGGGTTCGAAGTGCACGCGATCAGCGGCAAGGCCGCGCAGCACGATTACCTCAAGACGATCGGCGCCAGCCAGGTGCATGGCCGCGATGCGCTGGCCACCACTCGTCCGCTGGAGTCCGCGCGCTTCGGCGGCGGCCTGGACAACGTCGGCGGGCCGATGCTGGCCAGCCTGCTGGCCCAGACGGTGCCTTACGGCAACGTCGCCAGCGCCGGCCTGGCCGCGTCGCCGGAACTGCACGCCACGGTGATGCCCTGCATCATCCGCGGGGTCTCGCTGCTGGGGGTGGCCTCGGGCGGGACCGCGCGCGACATCCGCGAAGCGGTCTGGCAGCACCTGGCCAGCGACTGGAAGCCGGCCCGGCTTGACCGGATCTGCACCCGCGAGGCGACCCTCGCGGAGCTGCCGGACGTCTTCGCCAACATGCTCGCCGGTGGCTCCCTGGGCCGCACCGTGGTGCGCCTCTGAGCCCCCTGTCGCCGGGCATGTTTGCCTCGGCCCACCCGCCCGTTACAATCCAACCGATTCTCCGGGGAAACACCACATGGCCCGTATCCTGATCGTCGACGATTCACCCTCGCAGCTGATGGGCATCCGCCGCATCGTCGAAAAACTCGGCCACGAGGCGCTGACCGCGGAGGACGGCGCCGCCGGCGTCGAGATGGCCAAGCGCGAACTGCCGGACCTGATCCTGATGGACGTGGTGATGCCGAACCTCAACGGCTTCCAGGCCACCCGCTCGATCTCGCGCGAGCCGACCACCAGACACATCCCGGTGATCCTGGTGACCACCAAGGACCAGGAAACCGACCGCATGTGGGGCATGCGCCAGGGCGCCCGCGCCTACCTCACCAAGCCCTTCAGCGAAGAAGAGCTGTCCGAGGTGATCGGCAGCAACCTCGGCGGCGGCGACCCGGGCCCGACCGCGGCCTGATCATTCCCGGCGCCAGTCGTCGCCGAACGCGTCCCGCAGCTTGCCGTAGGCCTCGCGCTCGGCTCCGGTATGGGCCCTGGGCGCCAGCACTTCCAGTTCAACGATCTGGTCCCCGGCCGGCGTGCCCGGCAGACCACGGCCGCGCAACCGCAACTTGCGCCCGGCCTCGGAGTCCGCGGGAATCTTCAACTCGACCGCACCGCCCAACGTCGGCACGCTGACGGTCGCGCCCAACGCGGCCTCCCACGGCGCCACCGGCAACACGTGGATGATGTTGCGGCCGTCGACCTCGAACTGCGGATGCGCCGCGTACTCGATCTCCAGCAGCAGGTCGCCGCCGTGGCTGCCCTGCCGCGCCAGCCGGATCGCCTGTCCCGGGCGCACGCCCTTGGGCACCCGCACTTCCAGGGTCTTGCCGTTGACGCCGATGCGCACGCTGTCGCCGCGGTAAACCGCCTCCAGCGGCACCGCCAGGCGGGCGCGAGTATCGCCGCGTGGTTGCGCCCGCCCACCGCCGAAGCCTGCGCCAGCGCCGCCACCGCGCCTGCGGCCGAACAGTTCCTCGAAGAAATCGCTGAAGCCGCCGCCCGCGCCGCCGCCGGCGAAGATCTCGTCGAAATCGAAACCGCCCTGGCCGCCGTCCTGGCCGAAGCCTCCCGGCGGCGGCTGCACGTCATCGCCCGGCCGGTAGCCGCGGGTGCGCAGCTGGTCGTAGGCCTTGCGCTTGGCGGGATCGCGCAGCGCCTCATAGGCCTCGTTGACCGCCTTGAACCGCTCCTCGGCATCCGCCTCCTTGCTGACGTCCGGGTGGTACTTGCGCGCCAGCCGGCGATAGGCGGTCTTGATCTCGGCTTCGCCGGCGCTCGGCTCGACTCCGAGGATCTCGTAGTAATCCTTGAACTGCATGGGACTCCTGCCGCAACCCGCAAGCGATGGCGGCATTATCGCAGCAGCGCCGCCCGTGCGTTGACATCTCCTTAGCACTCGCGGTCGCTAGACTGCACGGATACCCACGGAGGTTCCATGACCATCAAAGCCGGCGACCGCCTGCCCGAAGTCCCGCTGCAACGCATCCGCGAAGGCATCGAGACCGTCGATACCCGCAACCTGTTCGACGGCAAGAAGGTGGTGATCTTCGCCGTCCCGGGCGCGTTCACCCCGACCTGCTCCGAACGCCACCTGCCGGGCTTCGTGCAGCACTTCGACGAATTCCGCGCGAAGGGCATCGACGTCGCCTGCGTGGCTGTCAACGACCCGTTCGTGATGCAGGCCTGGGGCGAGAGCCAGCACGTGCCCGAGGGCCTGTTGATGCTGGCCGACGGCAACGGCGACTTCACCCGCGCGCTGGGACTCGAGATGGACGCCAGCGCCTACGGCATGGGTACGCGCTCCAAGCGTTTCGCCATCTACGCCGAGGACGGCGTGGCCAAGCAGGTGCTGGTCGAGGCACCGGGCGAGTTCCGGGTCTCCTCGGCCGAACACGTGCTGTCGCAGCTGCCCTGAATTGCCCGGAAAGACTCCCTCCCCCAAGGAAAGGAAACATCCCGATGGCCGCAAAGAAGAAGACTGCCGGCACCCGCGGTACCGGCGTAGCCGGGCTCACCGATACCGCCACCCTCCGCCGCAACGCCCGCAAGAACATCGACGACGGCGCGATCACCGCGAGCTACAGCGCCGACAAGGCCGTGGTCATCAGGCTGCTCAACGAGGCGTTGGCCACCGAATGGGTCTGCGTGCTGCGCTACTACCGCCACTACTTCATGGCCTCGGGCATGTTCGCCGACACCGTCAAGGCCGAGTTCCTCGAGCATGCGCAGCAGGAGCTCGCGCACGCCAACCTGATCTCGGAGCGGATCGTGCAGCTGGGCGGCGAGCCGGATCTGGACCCGGACACGCTGACGGCCCGGGCGCATGCCGAATACAAGCCGGGCAAGGACCTGCGCGACATGGTCCGGGAAGACCTGGTTGCGGAGCGGATCGCGATCGACAGCTACCGCGAGATGATCGACTACATCGGCGACCGCGACACCACCACCAAGCGCATGCTCGAGCACGTGCTGGCGCAGGAAGAGGAACACGCCGACGACATGAAGGACCTGCTGGACGGCTGGATCGGCAAGTAGCGCAGGCGCCCGGTCACAGGAAAAAAGGCGGCCATTGGCCGCCTTTTTCCGTTCCGCACGCCGCCGCGCGTCATGCCATGGGCGGCGGCGCCTCGCCGGTCGCCACGGCTTCGCCGGCGATGGCTTCGCTCTCTTCCTCGAGCGAGGCATCCACCCGCTCGATCGCCTGCAGGCTCTCGCCCTCGCCCAGCCGGATCAGGGTCACGCCCTGGGTGTTGCGGCCGACCTGCGAGATCTCCGAAGCCGGCGTGCGCACCAGGGTGCCGCCGTCGGAGATCAGCAGCACTTCATGGCTGTCGGAAAGCTGGATCGCGCCGACCAGCTTGCCGTTGCGGGCGGTGGTCTGCAGCGCGATCACGCCCTGGGTGCCGCGGCCCTTGCGCGGATAGTCCGCGACCGGCGTGCGCTTGCCGTAGCCGTGCTCGCTGGCGGTGAGGATGTCGCCGTCGCCCGAAACCACGATCAGGCTGCGGACTTCCTCGCCATCGGCCAGCTTCATGCCGCGCACGCCGGTGGCGGTGCGGCCCATCGGCCGCACGGTGTTGCCGGCGAAGCGAACCGCCTTGCCGTTGCTGGCGAACAGCATGATGTCGCAGTTGCCGTCGGAGAGTTCCGCGTTGACCAGCGCGTCGCCTTCGGCCAGGTTGATCGCGATCTTGCCCCGCTGCAGGCGGTAGGCGTATTCGGTCAGCGGGGTCTTCTTGACCGTGCCGGTGCGGGTGGCGAAGAACACGAACAGGCCGTCGCTGTACTCGCGCACCGGCAGCACCGCCTGCACCTTCTCGCCTTCCTCCAGCGCGATCCAGTTGATGATCGGGCGGCCACGCGCGTGCGGGCCGGCGTCGGGCAGCTGGTGCACCGGCAGCCAGAACACGCGGCCGCTGCTGGTGAAGGTGAGCAGGGTGTCGTGGGTGTTGACCAGCCACAACTGGTCGATGAAATCCTCGTCCTTGGTCGCCGCCGCGTTGCGGCCGCGGCCGCCGCGGCGCTGCGCGCGATACGCGGTGACCGGCTGGCGCTTGGCGTAACCGGAATGCGACAGCGTCACCACCACGTCCTCCGGCGCGATCAGGTCGAGGATGTCGAGGTCTTCCTCGCTGGCGCGGATCTCGCTGCGGCGCGCGTCGCCGAACTCTTCCTTCAGGTTGCGCAGCTCGGTGCGGATCACCTCGAGCAGCACGTCGGGATCCTCGAGGATCTCGATCAGGCCGCGGATGGTCTCCAGCAGCAGCTTGTATTCCTCGGTGAGCTTCTCCTGCTCCAGCCCGGTGAGGCGGTGCAGGCGCATCTCCAGGATCTGCTGGGCCTGGACCTCGGTCAGCTGGTAGCGCGGCCCTGAACCAGCATGATCCACCAGGCCGACGCCGGCCGGCAGGTCCTCGGGGCGCGAAGTCTCGGCGCCGGTGGCCGCCAGCAACGCACCGACCAGGCCCGGCTGCCAGGTGCGCGCCAGCATGCGGTCGCGCGCCTCGTTGGGATTGGCCGAGGTCTTGATCAGCTCGATCATCTCGTCGATGTTGGCGAGCGCGACCGTCAGGCCCTCGAGGATGTGCGCGCGGGCGCGCGCCTTGCGCAGCTCGAAGATGGTGCGCCGGGTCACCACCTCGCGGCGGTGGCGCACGAACGCCTCCAGCATCTGCTTGAGGTTCAGCAGCTGCGGGCGGCCGTCGACCAGCGCCACCATGTTGATGCCGAACACCGACTCCATCGGGGTCTGCGAATAGAGGTTGTTGAGCACGACCTCGGCCGAATCGCCGCGCTTGACCTCGATGTAGATGCGCATGCCGTCCTTGTCGGACTCGTCGCGCAGCTCGCTGATGCCCTCGAGCTTCTTCTCCTTGACCAGCTCGGCGATCTTCTCGATCAGCCGCGCCTTGTTGACCTGGTACGGGATCTCGGTGACCGCGATCGCCTCGCGGCCGTTGTCGGCGACCTCGATGTCGGCGCGCGCGCGCATGCGCACGCGGCCGCGGCCGGTCCGGTAGGCGACGTGGATGCCGCCGACGCCGTTGATGATGCCGGCGGTCGGGAAGTCCGGGCCCGGGATGTGCTGCATCAACCCCTCGATGTCGATCTCCGGATCGTCGATCAGGGCGATGGTGGCGTCGATCACTTCGGACAGGTTGTGCGGCGGGATGTTGGTGGCCATGCCGACCGCGATGCCGGCCGAACCGTTGACCAGCAGGTTCGGGAAGCGCGACGGCATCACCGTCGGTTCCTGTTCCTTCTCGTCGTAGTTGGGCTGGAAGTCGACGGTGTCCTTGTCGATGTCCGCCATCAGCTCGTGGGTGAGGCGCGCCATGCGCGCCTCGGTGTAGCGCATCGCCGCGGCCGAATCGCCGTCGACCGAGCCGAAGTTGCCCTGCCCGTCCACCAGCATGTAGCGCAGCGAGAACGGCTGGGCCATGCGCACCAGGGTGTCGTACACGGACTGGTCGCCGTGCGGGTGGTACTTGCCGATGACGTCGCCGACGATGCGGGCGGACTTGAAGTACGGCTTGTTGCTGTGCGCGCCGAGTTCGGTCATGGCGAAAAGCACGCGCCGGTGCACGGGCTTGAGGCCGTCGCGGACGTCCGGAAGCGCGCGCCCCACGATCACGCTCATGGCGTAATCGAGGTAGCTGCGGCGCATCTCGTCCTCGAGGTTGACCGGGATGATTTCTCTGGCGAGTTCTGCCATCTGGGGTCCGTTCTGCAGCGTCGGAATATGACGTGAAATTGTATCACGCCGGGCGCTTTGACGCACCCGGATTTATCCGAAAACTCAATGACTTAGCGCGCCCCGGATCGGGTCAGCCGAAGGCGGCCTTCATCGTGGCTTCGTCGGGCGCGCGGACGACGCCCTTTTCGGTCACGATGGCGTCGACCAGCGCATGCGGCGTGACGTCGAACACCGGGTTCCAGGCGGCGATGCCCTCGGCCACCGTGCGGGCGCCGCCGATGCCGTGCAGCTCGCCGGGATCGCGCACCTCGATCTCGATCGTGTCGCCCGAAGGCGTATCCATGTCCACCGTGGACGACGGCGCCACCACCATGAACTTCACCCCGTGGTGCCTGGCCGAGATCGCCAGCTGGTAGGTGCCGATCTTGTTGGCGACATCGCCATTGGCGCAGATGCGGTCGGCGCCGACCACCACCCACTGCACCTTGCCCGACTTCATCAGGTGCGCGGCGGCCGAATCCGCGATCAGGGTCGCGTCGATCCCGTCCTGCTGCAGTTCCCACACCGTCAACCGTGCACCCTGCAGCCATGGCCGGGTCTCGCCGGCGAACACCTGGCCGATGCGGCCCTGGGCGACGCCTGCGCGGATCACGCCGAGCGCGGTGCCGAAGCCGGCGGTGGCCAGCGAGCCCGTGTTGCAATGGGTGAGCACGCCGCTGCCCGGTGCGATCAGGGCCGCGCCGAGGGTGCCCATGCGGCGGTTGGCGGCGAGGTCTTCGCGCTCGATCGCCTGCGCCTCGCGCGCCAGCGCATCACGCCAGTTCCCATCGCCGGCGCGCGCCAAGGCCGCGCGCATCCGCGCCAACGCCCAGGCCAGGTTGACCGCGGTCGGGCGCGCGGCATTGAGGCGCTGCAACGCCGGCTCCAGCATCGCCGCCGCGCCCGCCACGGTGCCGGCATCGATCGCGCGTGCCGCCAGCACCACGCCCCAGGCGGCCGCGATGCCGATCGCCGGCGCACCGCGCACCGCGAGCGCATGGATCGCGGCAGCGACCTCGTCGCTGTCGCGGCAGGTCAGGTATTCGGTGGCGAACGGCAGCTTGCGCTGGTCGAGCAGTTCCAGCACCTCGCCGGTCCAGTGGATCGGGCGGATGCGGTCGTAGCGTGCGTAATCGATGTCTTCGGCCATCGGCCCATTCTATCCAGGGGTCTTCACGCCCGCGCGAAATCGAAGGCCAGAACGTCGGCGATGCGGTCGGTGCCCAGCATCGCCATCAGCAGCCGGTCCACGCCAAGCGCGACGCCGGCGCATTCCGGCAGGCCGTGCGCAAGCGCCGCGAGCAGGCGTTCGTCCAGCGGCGGCAAGCCGGCACCGCGCGCCGCGCGCACCGACAGGTCGCGCCCGAAGCGCACGCGCTGCTCGCCGGCGTCGCGCAACTCGTGATAGCCGTTGGCCAGTTCCACCGGACCGAGATAGAGCTCGAAGCGCTCGGCGACGGCGATGCCGTCGTCGCCGGTCCGCAAGCGTGCGAGTGCGCATTGGCTCGCGGGCCAATCGTGCACGGCAAGCATGACGGCCGGATCGAACGCCGGCTGCAGGCGATGCGTCATCAGCAGGTCGAGCCAGTCGTCGCGGACGAGGCCTTCCGGATCGATGGCGACGTCGCCCAGGGCGTTGCGCAAATCCTGTTCGCCGGCGAGGAACGGATCCAGTCCCAGGCGCGCGCGGTAGAGCTCCCGGTAGGTCACCTGCTCGAGCGCCGCGTCGCGTCCCGCCAGCGCCAGCGCCATGCGCACCAGCTGCGCGGCTTCTTCCGCCAGTTGCCGGTGGTCCCAGCCGTCGCGGTACCACTCCAGCATGGTGAACTCGGGATTGTGGCGTCCGCCGGCCTCGCCATCGCGGAACACCCGGCCGAGTTCGTAGCAATCGCCGATGCCGGCGGCCAGCAGGCGCTTGAGCGGGTACTCGGGCGACGTCCTCAGCCAGCGCATGCGCGGCGCGCCGTCCGTGCGCCCGGAAAATCGGGTGGCGAACGAGGCGATATTGGGTTCGCTGTTGCCGGCGACCGACATCACCGGCGTCTCCACCTCCAGCACCCCGCGCTCGGCGAAGAACCCGCGGATCGCAGCATTGAGCCGGGCGCGCAGACGCAAAGCGTCGAACCCGGCGGACGGGCGCCAGTCGCTCATGCCTGATCCGCGAGGAAGGCGACCAGCTTCGCCTCGTCCCAGATCTCCAGGCCGAGTTCCTGCGCCTTCGCGAGCTTGCTGCCGGCAGCTTCGCCGGCGACCACGAAGCTGGTCTTCTTCGACACGCTGCCGGACACCTTCGCGCCCAGGGCCTCGAGCCTTGCGCCGGCCTCGTCGCGCGACATCGACGCCAGGCCGCCGGTCAGTACCACCGTGCTGCCAGCCAGCGGCCCCTCGCTGGCGCGCTGCGGCGGCCCTTCCTTCCAGTGCACGCCGGCCGCGCGCAACGCCGCGATCACCTCGCGGTTGTGCGGTTGCGCGAAGAAGTGCGCGATCCGGGTGGCCACCACCGGACCCACGTCCGGCACCTGCCTGAGGGCTTCCTCGTCCGCG
This sequence comes from Lysobacter sp., assembly GCA_036676625.1. Classification (GTDB taxonomy): domain Bacteria; phylum Pseudomonadota; class Gammaproteobacteria; order Xanthomonadales; family Xanthomonadaceae; genus Cognatiluteimonas. The sequence continues at coordinate 13,196 of JAKFCN010000022.1, forward strand.
GCCATGAGCGGGTCGAGCGCTCCGAACCAGCGCGCCAGGGTCTTCGCCGTGCTCTCGCCGACGTCGCGGATGCCGAGCGCGTACAGCACGCGCTCCAGGCTGGACTCACGGCTCGCGTCGATCGCCGCGACCAGGTTTTCCGCCCACCGGGTCGCCACTTTTCCGGCCTTGACGGTCTCCGGGACAGTTCCAGCCATTTCGTCCGCGCGCCGCTTCATGGCGACGAAGTCGTCCACCGTGAGCCGGTACAGGTCGGCGATCGTGCGCACATGGTCGAGGTCGACCAGCGCCTCGATGAAACGCTCGCCCAGGCCCTCGATGTCCATCGCCCGCCGCGAGGCGAAGTGGAACAGCGATTGCTTGCGCTGCGCCGGGCAGAACAGGCCGCCGGTGCAGCGCGCGACCACTTCGCCCTCCTCGCGCTCCACCGCGGAACCGCAGTCCGGGCACTTCACCGGCAGCTGGTATGGCGGATGCAGCGGCTTGCCGCGCTTGTCCAGCGGCCGCTTTTCCTCCACCACCCGCACCACTTCCGGGATCACGTCGCCGGCGCGGCGCACGATCACGGTGTCGCCCACGCGCACGTCCAGGCGCGCGACCTGGTCGGCATTGTGCAGGGTGGCGCGGGTGACGGTGACGCCGCCGACATGCACCGGCGCCATCAGCACCCACGGCGTCACCGCACCGGTGCGGCCGACGTTGACCTCGATCGACTCGACCGTGGTCGCCTCCTCCTGCGCCGGGAACTTGTGCGCGAGCGCCCAGCGCGGCGCGCGCGAAACGAAGCCCATCGCGCGCTGCTGGTCGTAGCGGTCGAGCTTGTAGACCACGCCGTCGATGTCGTAGGGCAGCGCGTCGCGGCGTTCGCCGATGCGCCCGTAGTAGGCGAGCAGGCCATCGACACCACGGGCGGTGCCGACCTCGGGACTGACCGGGAACCCGAGTTCGTGCAACCAGGCCAGCGTCCGCGAGTGGGTCGGCGGCAATGTCGCACCCTCGACCTGGCCCAGCGCATAGGCGTAAAACGCCAGCGGCCGCCGTGCGGTCACGCGGGGGTCGAGCTGGCGCAGCGATCCGGCGGCGCCGTTGCGCGGATTCGCCAGCGGCTTCTCGCCATGCTCGCGCGCCCGTGCGTTGTAACGCTCGAACGCGGCCTTGGGCAGGATCACCTCGCCGCGCACTTCCAGCACCGCCGGTGGCTTGCCGCGCAGCTTCAGCGGGATGCTGCGGATGGTGCGCAGGTTGGCGCTGACGTCCTCGCCGCTGGCACCGTCGCCGCGGGTGGCGCCGCGCACGAACGCGCCGCCTTCGTAGCGCAGGCTGATGGCCAGACCGTCGAGCTTCGGTTCGACCGAAAACACCGGTTCGGTATCGCCGGTCTCCTTGCCGATGCGGGCGACGAACTCGCGCACCTCGTCGTCGCTGAAGGCGTTGCCCAGCGAAAGCATCGGCACTTCGTGCACGACGGTCGCGAACTTGCCGGATGGCGCCGCACCCACCCGCACCGTCGGCGAGTTGGGATCCCGCAGATCCGGATGCGCCGCCTCCAGCTCCGCGAGCTCGCGCAACATCCGGTCGTACTCGATGTCCGCCAGGTTCGGATCGTCGAGGATGTAATACCGGTAGTTCGCGTCCTCGAGCCCGCGCCTCAGCTCCGCGACTCTGGAAACGGCATTTTTAGCCACAGATTTCACAGATCACACAGATTGGGTACGAGGGGACCACAGGCTCCACGATCGCACCGAACAGATCTGTGTTCATCTGTGAAATCTGTGGCGAAGATGCGCTTACCAGCGGGAGCGTGAAGGGGGCGGCGCCTCGTTCTGCCGGTCCCAGGCGCGCAGTTCGTCGCGCAGGTGCTGGATGCGCTGGCGGCCGAGGGCGTTGCGCGACTCGTCGAGCAGCACGCCGTCGAGCAGCTCGGCCATGCGTTGCGCGGTGGGCAACATCGTTTCCCACGCGTCGAGCGCCGCGACCGGCGCCGGCAAGGTCAGGAAGAAGGCGATCGCCGGGGTTTCCAGCGACTGGATCGTCGCCATCTCGAAGCTGCCGGGCTTCATGATGTTGGCGACGCTGAATACCGGGCCGCGTTCGGGATGGCCTTCGACCAGGCGGTGGAACACGTTCATGTGCCCGTAGGTGAGTCCGGTCTTTTCCGCGGCGACCACGATGTCGGGGCCACGCAGCTTTTCGCCGGCCTTGGCGGCGATGTAGAGGGTGACGATCTTGTCGAACTCCTCGCTGACCCGGCGCCCGGCAGTGCTGCCCGGCGATGCCGTCGCGGTGTCCGGCAATTCCATCTCGGCCTGGACCGCAGGCACGCCCCCGCCCTCGCCCAGTTCCTGCGCGAGCAACTCGCCCAGGGTGGGCTCGATCCGGCGCGGGTCGCCGCCGGCGTCGCTGCGCCCGCCCTCGCGGCGTCGGCCCTGCCCGGGCCTGCGCGGGCGACCGAAGAAGTAGATCGCGGCGAGCAGCAGCAGGCCGGCGACGATGATCCCGGTTCGCAGCATCCACGCGTCCGACATTGGCTCTCTCCCTTTCGGCTCAGGCAGCTCCGGCCAGTCGCGCGGCCTCGGCCAGGTCGACCGAGACCAGGCGGCTGACGCCGGGCTCGCGCATGGTAACGCCGGACAGCTGCTGCGCGGCTTCCATCGTCGCCTTGTTGTGGGTGACGAACAGGAACTGCACGTGCTCGCTCATCTCGCTGACCATCGCGGTGAAGCGGCCGACGTTGGCCTCGTCCAGCGGCGCATCGACCTCGTCGAGCAGGCAGAAAGGCGCCGGGTTGAGGCGGAAGATCGCGAACACCAGCGCCACCGCGGTCATCGCCTTCTCGCCGCCGGACAGCAGCGAGATGTTGGAGACGCGCTTGCCCGGCGGGCGCGCCATGATCGCCACGCCGGTGTCGAGCAGGTCCTCGCCGGTGAGCTCGAGGTAGGCGTGGCCGCCGCCGAACAGGCGCGGATAGAGTTCCTGCACGCCCGAGTTGACCCGGTCGAAGGTGTCCTTGAAGCGGCCGCGGGTCTCGCGGTCGATCTTGCGGATCGCATCCTCCAGCGTTTCCAGCGCGGAGGTCAGGTCGGCATCCTGCGCGTCCAGGTATTCCTTGCGCGTCGCCGCCTCGGCATGTTCCTGGATCGCCGCCAGGTTGACCGGCTCCAGCCGGCGCAGCTTGGCGTCGAAATCGACGACGGTCTTTTCCCAGGCCGCGACATCGGCATCCCCGGGCAGGGTCGAGACCACGTCGTCCAGCACGAAGCCGGCTTCGACCACGGCATCCGACAGCTGTCCGGCCTTGATCGCCAGCGCCTGCTGGTCGAGCTTGCGCTGGCCGATGCGTTCGCGTTGCGCCAGCGCCTGCTCGTCGCGCTGGTGGCGGGTCTGCTCGTAGCCGCGCAGCTCGTTGTCGATGCCTTCCAGGGCCGCACGTGCGGCGGACAGCGCCTTCTCGGTGCGGACGCGCTCCTCGAGGGCGGCCTGGCGTTCGGCTTCCAGCGCGTTGACCGGCGAATCGCCTTCCGCCAGCTGCGAGGCGAGCTCGCCCAGGCGTGCGTCCAGCTGCCCGCGCTGGCCACCCATGCGCTCCAGCGACTGCGCCAGCGCGGCCAGTTGCGCGCGTTGCGTCTCCATCGTCAGCGCCAGCGCGTGCGCGGCGTCGCGCGCCTCGCGCGCCGCGGCACGGGCGGCATCGCGCGCCTCGTGCAGGCTCGTGCGCTCGGTGTCCAGCGCACGCCGTGCATTCTCGAGGTCGCCCATGCTGGCGACCGCCTGTTCCAGCCGGCCGCGCGCCTCGCGCGCCTGCGCGTGGCTGGTCTCGAGGGTCTCGACCAGCTGCGCGGTTTCGACGTCGATCTTCTCGATCCGGCCGCGGGCCGAATCCAGCCGGCCCTGCTGGCTCTGCAACTGGCCGGCGAGTTCCGACACGCCGCGATGCGCGAGGTACAGCGCGCGCTGCGCATCCTCGCGCTGCTGCTCGGCGACCAGGGCGCGATCGCGCCACGCGGCCAGGCCGCGCTCGAGTTCGGTTTCGCGATGCTGCAGGTCCTTGATCTCGCTGCGCAGCGACTGGATCTCGCGCTCGCGCAACAGTGCGCCCTGCTTGGCCGCACCGGAACGCAGTACCCGCACCCAGCCGGCGCCGATGCGCTCGCCGTGGCGGGTGATGACCGATTCGCCGTCGGACAGCCGCGCCAGCAGCGCGCGCGCATCGGCCAGCGTCTCGGCGGCATGCAGCCTGGCCAGGATGCGCACGATGGCCGCAGGCCCCTGCACCTTCGCCGCCAGCGAGGTCGGTGCGAAGGCAATGTCCGCGGCGTCGGGCGCGACCAGGGTCAGGCGGCCCTCGCCGAGTTCGCCGAGCGCATCGACCAGCGCCTCCGGCGCCTCCACCAGCACGCCCTCGATCAGCTGCCCGAGCGCGGCCTCGACGGCGTTCTCCCAGCCCGCCTCGACCACCAGCTTCTCGCCCACGCGTGCGGCCGAATCCAGCCCGCGCTGGCGCAGCCATTCGACCGCGGCGCCCTGTTCCTGGCCGAGCGCGGCGTGCTGCAGGGTTTCCAGCGAAGACAGCCGGCCACGCTTTTCCTGCGCCTGCTTGCGCACCTCGGCCAGCTCCGACTGGGCGATGCGCTGCTGGTCCTGGAGTTCGGTGACCGCGTGCTTGCGGGACTCGACCTCGGCGCCCATGCCGTCGAGCGCGGCCTTCCGTTCGTCGTGCTGCAGGCGGATGCCGGCGAAAGCCTCGGTCAGCGCGGCGACATCCAGCCCGGCCCGCTCGCCGGCCAGTTGTTCGCGGCGGCGCTCTGCGTCCAGCGCCTGGCGGTCGAGGTAATCGACCCGGGTGCGCTCGACGTCGCCGGCGCGCGCCGCTTCGGATTGCGACCTGCTGTGAGCATCCCAGCGTTGCTGCCAGTCGGCCAGCCTGGATTCGGCCTCGCGCAATGCGTCCTGGGTGGTCTGGTCCTGCGCCTGCAGCCGCGCGAGTTCCGGTTCGGCCTGCGCGATCGCCTCGCGCAGGCCGGCGAGCCGCGCCTCGTCGCCGCTGATGTGGCCGCCGATCTCGGCCAACGCCGCCTGCGCTTCGTCGCGCGCGCGCTGCAACCGCTGGGCCATTTCGCGCTGGTGCGCGATCTGTTGCTCGATCCGCGCCAGCGTGCCGCCGACCTGGTAGACCTCGGCCTGCGCCTGGTTCAAGGCCTCGCTGGCCTCCTCGCGGCGCACCCGATCGTCCTCGATCCGGCGCTCGGCCTCGCGCTGCTCAGCAATCAGCTGCTGCAGCTTCGTCTCGTCCTGGGCCAGCTTCTCGCGCAGCCCCTGCAACTGCGCGTCGAGGCCGCGGTATTCCAGCGCCTTCCACTCCGCGTCCTTGATCCGGCGCTCGGCCTGGATCGACTGGTATTGCTCGGCCTGGCGCGCCTGGCGCTTGAGGTGGTCGAGCTGCTTGCCGACCTCGTCGCGCAGGTCGGTGAGGCGTTCGAGGTTCTCTCGGGTGTGGCGGATGCGGGTTTCGGTTTCCTTGCGGCGCTCCTTGTACTTGGAGATGCCGGCAGCCTCCTCGAGGTACACGCGCAGGTCTTCGGGCCGGGCTTCGATGATCTGGCTGATCATGCCCTGCTCGATGATCGAGTAGCTGCGCGGCCCCAGGCCGGTACCGAGGAACAGGTCGGTGATGTCGCGGCGGCGGCACTTGCTGCCGTTGAGGTAGTAGCTGCCCTGGCCGTCGCGGCCGACGCTGCGCTTGACCGAGATCTCGTCGAACGCGCCGTACTCGCCGGTGATGGTGTGGTCGGAGTTGTCGAAGATCAGTTCGACCGTCGCCTGCGACACCGGCTTGCGCGCCGAGGAGCCCGAGAAGATCACGTCGGTGAGCGAGTCGCCGCGCAGGCGGCTGGCCGCGCTCTCGCCCATGACCCAGCGGATCGCGTCGATGATGTTGGACTTGCCGCAACCGTTCGGGCCGACGACGCCGGTCATGTTGGTCGGCAGGTGCAGCGTGGTCGGATCGACGAAGGATTTGAAACCGGACAGCTTGATCGTGGACAGGCGCATGCGGCGGTCGTCGGGCCCCGGCGACGACAAGCCCCGGGGAGCCGCGTCGCGATAAGTGAAAGAGGATGAATTTTGTGCCGCAAGCCATTGATCCTGCTTGCAGCAAACTGGCCAAAACACCAGTTTCCCGAGTGAGTATAACGGGCCGCCAGCGCAGCGTCCGGACGGCGTCGATCAGCCCGCCGGGTCCAGCCGCCCCCCGCTGCCGGGATCGAAGAAATGCAGGTGTTGCGACTGCGGCGCGACCGTGATCGAGGCGCCCGCCAGCGGCAGCGGCCGCGGCCCGAAACGCGCCACCAGTGCATGTCCGCCGTAGCGCAGGTTGACGAAGACCTCGTTGCCGACCGGCTCCACCACTTCCACTTCGACCGCAAACCCGGCCTGCCCCGGCGCGGCCGGCTGCAGGTCTTCGGGGCGGATGCCGACGGCGACATCGCGACCGATCCAGCCGGCCGGGACCCGGGTCGCCCCCAGCGGCAGGCGGGCACCATCGCCCAGGTCCAGCAACAGTCCGCCGTCGCCGGCCAGGCGCCCGCGCAGCACGTTCATGGCCGGACTGCCCAGGAAGGTCGCCACGAACAGGTTGGCCGGGCGCTCGTACAGCGCCATGGGGGTGTCGATCTGCTGGATCTCGCCATCCTTGAGCACCACGATCCGCTGGCCCAGGGTCATCGCCTCGATCTGGTCGTGGGTGACATAGACCATGGTGGTGCCGAGCTGTCGGTGCAGCCGCGCGATTTCGACCCGCATCGACATCCGCAATTTCGCGTCGAGATTGGACAGCGGCTCGTCGAGTAGGAACACCTGCGGTTTGCGCACCAGCGCCCGGCCGAGGGCGACCCGCTGGCGCTGCCCGCCCGACAGCGCCGCCGGCTTGCGTGCCAGCAGCGGCTCGAGCTCCAGCATCGCTGCCGCTTCGCGCACCCGCGCATCGACGTCCGCACGCGAATGCCCGCGCAGCTTCAGCCCGAAGCCGAGGTTCTCGGCCACGCTCATGTGCGGGTACAGCGCGTAGCTCTGGAACACCATCGCGATGTCGCGGTCGCGTGGCGGCATGTCGTTCACCACGCGCCCACCGATCCGCAATTCGCCCGAGCTGATCGATTCGAGCCCGGCGATCATCCGCAGCAGGGTGGACTTGCCGCAGCCCGAGGGGCCGACCAGCACCAGCAGTTCACCGTCGCCCACGCGGAAGCTGGCATCGGCGACCGCGACCTGGCCACCCGGGTACACCTTGCGGATCCGTTCCAGTTCCAGGCCGGCCATCCCGCCTCCAGTAACCGCGCTCGTCCAAGCCGCGCTCGCCCCATGCAATTGTGCAGCCTCTGCGATATTCTGCCATGTAACCGTTTTCATACCGCACACCCGGACAATCCGATGACCCACCCGCCTGCGAAGGATTTCGTTTTCCCGGAAGGATTCCTGTGGGGCGCGGCCACCGCAGCGCACCAGATCGAGGGCTCGCCGCTGGCCGACGGCGCCGGGCCCAGCATCTGGACCCGTTTCGCACACACGCCCGGGATGACCCTCGACGGCGACACGGGCGACGTGGCCTGCGACCACTACCGGCGCTGGAAGGACGACGTGAAGCTGATGCGCGAGCTGGGCCTGACCGCCTATCGCTTCAGCGTGTCGTGGTCGCGGGTCCTGCCGGAAGGCAGCGGCCGGGTCAACCGGGCCGGCCTGGACTTCTACTCGCGCCTGGTCGACGAACTGCTGGAAAGCGGCATCGAACCCCTGCTCACCCTGTACCACTGGGACCTGCCGGCCGCGCTCGACGACCGCGGCGGCTGGCTCAACCGCGATTGCGCCGACTGGTTCGCCGACTACGCCCGGGTCATGTACCGGGCGCTCGACGGGCGGGTGAAGAAGTGGGTCACCCTCAACGAGCCCTGGGTGATCACCGACGGCGGCTATCTGCACGGCGCGCTCGCGCCGGGCCACCGCAACCGCTACGAGGCACCGATCGCCTCGCACAACCTGATGCGCGCGCACGGCGCCGCGGTCCAGGCCTATCGCGCCGAGGGCCGGCATGAGGTCGGGCTGGTGGTGAACATCGAGCCGAAATACCCGGCGTCGGATTCGGCCGAGGACCATGCGGCGGTGCGTCGCGCGCACGCCTACATGAACGAGCAATACCTCGACCCTGCCCTGCTCGGCTCCTATCCGCCGGAACTCGGCCAGGTCTTCGGCGATGCCTGGCCGGAGTGGCCGCAGGACGACCTCAAGCTGATCCGGCAGCCATTGGACTTCATCGGGGTGAACTACTACACCCGCAGCGTGACCAGGGCCGCGAGCAACTATCCGCTCGACGCCGCCGCGGTGCGGCAGCCATTGGGCACCTATACCGAAACCGGCTGGGAAGTGTTTCCGCAGGGCCTGACCGACACCCTGCTCTGGGTCAGGCAGCGCTATGGGGACATCCCGATGTACATCACCGAGAACGGCGCCGCGTTCTTCGACCCGCCGGTGGCCGAAACGTCCGCATCGGGAACAGGCCGCGTCCGCGACCCGCTGCGCATCGACTACCTGCACAAGCACCTGCGCGCAGTGCACGAGGCGATCGCCCGGGGCTGCGACATCCGCGGCTACATGGCCTGGTCCCTGCTCGACAACCTGGAGTGGTCACTGGGCTATTCCAAGCGATTTGGTATCGTGCACGTCAATTACGCGACCCAGCAGCGCACCCCCAAGGATAGTGCGCTCTGGTACGGTCGAGTCATTGCCACGCACGGACGCAGCCTGGCCGATCCCCTGCCGGGATGATGCCGCCCAAGGGAGGCTTGTGCATCGCGCATCGCAACCTGCGAAGACCGGCCACGTCCTGCTAGCCGACATCGGCGGCACCAACGCGCGCTTTGCGCTGGCCGATCCGTCCGCGCCGATGCCGTTGCTGGACGACGGCATCTGCAGTTATGCGGTCGATGCCTTCGGCTCGCTGGCCGACGCAGCCCGCCATTACCTCGACGCCACCGGCGCGCAACCCGACAGCGCCATCCTCGCCGTCGCCGGGCGCGTCGAAGGCGACACCGCGCGCATGACCAACCATCCCTGGGTGGTGTCGCGCGAGCGGGTCCGGCAGGCCCTGGCACTGGATTCGGTCGCACTGGTCAACGACTTCGTCGCGCAGTCGATGGCGGTGCGCCTGCTCGGCGCAGGCGACGTGGTCGCCATCGGTGCGCCGGCCGGGCTCGCCCCGACCGGCGACACACTGACCTGTGCGGTGCTCGGACCCGGCACCGGGCTGGGCATCGGCGCGCTGCTGGTGCGCGCGGGCCGGGCCTGGCCGCTGGCCACCGAAGGCGGTCACGCCAGCTTCGCCCCCGGCACCCCCGAGGAAGTGGCGATCCTGGAACGCCTGTCGAGCTATTACGGCCGGGTGTCCAATGAACGGCTGGTCAGCGGCGGCGGCCTGGTCAACATCCATCGTGCGCTGAGCGAGATCGCCGGCCTCGACCCCGGCCCGCTGCAACCCGAGGACATCACCGCCGGTGCCGCCAGGGGCGACCGCCGTTGCATGCGCGCGATCGACGTGTTCTGCGCCGTGTTCGGCGCGATCGCCGGCGACCTGGTGCTGACCCTGGGCGCCTGGGATGGCGTGTTCCTCAGCGGCGGCCTGGTCCCGTTGCTGCTGCCTGCGATCCAGCACTCCGGCTTCCGCCAGCGCTTCGAGGGCAAGGGCCGCTATGCCCCGGCGATGGCGCGGGTGCCGACCCTGGCGGTGCTGCATCCGCAACCCGGCCTGCTCGGCTGCGCCGCGCTGGCGACAGAGCGCAACCCTGCAGGGGCGGGCCGGTGAATCGACGACCCCATGGCACCATGCGGCAACCGCCCCTGGTGTTCCACTCCCATCGCAACGAAGACCAGTGGACCTGGGCGACCGCGGTCGTGGTGTCGGCAGCGCTGCGCCGCGAGCTGCAGAAGCAGCCGCGCGCGCGGCTGCTGGTCTCCGGGGGCAAGACCCCGGCACCGGTGTTCCGCGCCCTGTCGCAGGCACCGCTGGAATGGGAGCGGATCGACATCGCGCTGGTCGACGAACGCTGGTTGCGCCCCGACGATGCCGACAGCAATGCGTACCTGGTGCGCGAGCACCTGTTGCGCGGGCATGCGGCGGCGGCACGCTTCGAGACCCTGACCCGGCCGGGCCGCAACATCGAGGCCGCGGTTGCCGACGCCAACCTGCATGCGCACCATCCACCCGGGATCGTCATGCTCGGCATGGGCGACGACGGCCATGTGGCGTCGCTGTTCCCGCACATGCGGGGGCTCGACGCCGCGCTCCGGAGCGACAATGCCTACGTTGCCGTGGATGCGAGCGGCTGTCCCGGCGCGGGTCCGTGGCCGCGGCGCATCAGCCTGACCCCGGCTGGCCTGGCACCGGCACACACGCGGCTGTTGTTGCTGCGCGGCGCGGACAAGCGCGCCGTCTTCGAACGCGCCCTCGACGGCGACGACCCGCGCGAGATGCCGGTGCGCATCGCGATCCACACCCCCGGCGCCGCGCTGCAGGTGTATTGGTGCCCGTGAACCCGTTAAGGAACTAGCCGGATCTCGACCAGCGCCGGCGCGGACGCGATCCGCAACTGGCCGTCCTGCCATTGCGCCGGCTTGCCATCGATGCGCGCAACGCCGGGCGCGCCCGGATAAGGCCACGGCAACACGAAGCCGCCCGGCGGATGGCTGCCGGCGTCGATGCGCAGGCGCAAGGTCCGGCCCTGCCGGGCGAGCGAATAACCGAGCAGCCCATGCGGCGTGCGCAGCCCTTCGACCGCGACACCCTGGCCTGCCAGCCACGCCGGCGGAACCCCGGCGGCCAGGACCAGCGCATCGTCGCTGTCGCGGCCGTAGGCGAACAGGTCGAGCGCGGAGCGCACGTAGTCCGAGGCCACCCACGCGTGCGGCAGGTCGCCGAGGAAGAACGGCTTGCGCGGCGTGCGCGAAACCACCTCGGCCCACTGGTTCCAGGCGGGCGGCTGCCGGTCGCGGAAGAAGAACTCCAGCGCCTGTTGCGCGCGGTCGCGCCAGCCCAGGCGCACGAAACTGCCGATGGTGCGCAGCTCGTACGGGGTATAGGCATCCCACTCGCGCCTGCCATCCCGGCGCGCGATGAATTCCTGCCAGTAGCGTTCGAAGGTCGCGTGCAGCAATGCCTGCGGCAACCGTCCCTGTTCGCCGCCCGGGGCCAGCGCGATGGTGGTCGAGGTCGCGTCGAAATCGCCGAGCTCGGCCGAACCGGGTATGAAGTCGATGCCCCGCTGCCGTGTCGCGATCGCGATCGAGGCATACAGGTCGGCGCGGAACTGGTCGCGCGAAGCGGCGAAGCGCCGTGCCTCGGCGTCCTTGCCCAGCCACTGCGCGACCTGCACGGCATCCTTGTAGCCACGCAGTGCCCAGAAATCGTCCCAGTACGAGTGCATCGGCTTGGCCGAATAGCCCTCATGGCTGATCGACGCCGGCATCAATCCGTAGAACGCCGGATCGAGCGCACGGTTGGTCTCGTTGCGTTCGCCCAGGCGCAACTGGTCCATGTAGCGGACCGCGGCTTCGACATGCGGCCACATCGCCGCGAGCAGCTCGCGGTCGCCGGTGTAACGGTAGGCTTCGGCGACGGCATGGACGAATTCCCCCTGGCTGTCGTTTTCCGGCACCGGATCGCTGCCGCGGTCGTCGACGCAACAGGGGACCTTGCCGCTGTCGAACTGGTAAGGCGCGTACCAGCGCAGGAACTCCGTTGCCACGTCCTCGCGCCCGAGTCGCATCAGGCCCTCCGAGATCATCGCTCCATCGCGGATCCAGGCCCGCGCATACGAGCGCGTGCCGGGCTGCAGCCGCGGCCCGGTGCGGCTGATCAACATGTGCGCCAGCGCGGTGCGCAGGGTGTCGACGACGCGCTGGCCCTGCGCCGGGACGCGGATGCGCACGCGGTCGAGCTTACCGCGCCAGGCCTGCGCGACCGCATCCTGCGCCGCCTGCGGGTCGACGCTGCCGCCGGCATCGAGGGCGCCGGAAAGCGGCGCGATCCAGTCGACCTCGCGACTTTCGCCCGGTTGCAGCCGGATCCGGAACAGCAGCGCGCCGGAGGCCAGGCCGGTGTCGTCACTGGCCTGGCGCGAGCGCGGCAGATCGCCCTTTGCGAGGTGTTCTACCGCCATGCCGGCGTCGAACGGCGTGGCGAAGGCAGCCTCGGGGGCCTGCAACACGAAGACGCGCGGCTTGCCGTCGACCAGGACCTGGCCGCCCTCGACGGCCAACGCGCGGATCGGGCTGGCACCGCCAGGCGTGCTCAGGAACTGGCTCGGTGGATTGACCTGCAAGGGACGCACGGCCAGCGCCAGGGTGTAGTCGCGCGCGCGGCTGCCGGTATTGGCCAGGCGGTAACGCGCGAGCAGTTGCGAATGCCGCGGCGTGCCCTGCGCGAACGCGGTGATCGACAGGTGCAGGTCGCCATGCTGCCACTGCACGCTCGGGATCGGCAGGTAACCATCCTGCAGCGACTGCGACGCCACGACATCGGCCCAGCCGATCAGCTTCCCGTCGACCAGCACGAACGGCTCGATGCTGAAGCCGCCGCGGGCCAGTTCGATCGCGCCGTCCTCGCCGAGCAGCCCCTGCTCCACGCCGCCATCGATGCCGACGATGGTCCAGTACGGCTGCTCGCCGCTGAAGCCGCGTGGATACCGGCCGCGCGGCGCGGCACCAGCAATCGACCGGAGGAAGTCGTTGCCGGTGGCGGCAAAGGCCAGCGGCTCGACCACGAAGTCGGCCAGCGCATAGCCGGTACCGGGACCGTCCTCGAGTTGCAGGCGGATGTAGCGAGCCTCGGATTCGGGCAGCGCGATCGGGTCGCTGCCGCCGTTGCCCTGCGCAACGCTGCGCGCTTCGCGCCAGTCGTAGCCGTCGTCGGACAACGCGATGCGATAACGCGATGCCTGCATCCCTGCAGCCCAGCGCAGGGTCAGTCCGCCGAATTCGCGTTGCCGGCCCAGGTCCACGGTCAGGGCCTGGCGGCCTGGCGGCGCGCGCCAGGCGCTGGCCAGCGGCCGTGGCAGCGGCAGGTCGTCGGGCGGCAGCTCGCGGAAGCCGAGCTGGTCGATGCAGGCCTCGCCGCGCCCCCCGCCCTTGCCGGCGCTGATCGTCAGTTCGAAGGTCTGCGATCTGCGCAGCCGCTTGTCGTCGGTCGGCCCCCAGGCAAAGGCGATGTGGCGCTTCTTCAACTTCAGCGGCGTCCATGCCGCGGGCAACGGGTAGTCCGGGCGATTGACCCACCACACGTTGTCGCCGCTGGCGTCGCCCAGCTTGAACTCCAGGTTGTTGCGCGGGCCACTGCCGCGCAGCTGCAGCGTGTATTCGTAGTTGCCGGGGTAGTCCATCGGCAGCTCGCGGCGGGCCACGGCATAGCCGGAAACGCCGTTGAAATCGTAGTCCAGGCACAGGGCCTTGCCGACCGGCCCGTCGACCTGGCGCAGCGAGGCCGCGACGCTGTCGGACGCCACTGCCTGCCAGGCCGAGATGTCGTCGAAACCATCGAGGATGCGCGGCGATGGCAAGGCCTGCGCCATCGCCGGCTGCGCAAGCAGAACGACCAGCACGGACACGGCGCGCGGCAGCGTCCTCACCCCTTGACGCTCCCCACCAGCAGGCCCTGCAGGTAGTGCTTCTGCAGCACCAGGAACAGCAGCAGCACCGGCAGCACCGTCACCACCGAACCGGCCATCATCAGCTCGTTGTCCTGCACGTGCTCGCGCGACAGCGAGGCCAGCGCCACCGGCAGGGTATGCAGGTGCTCGTCGCTGAGCACGATCAGCGGCCACATGAAGTCGTTCCATGCCGCGAGGAAGCTGAACATCGCCAGCGTCACCAGGATCGGCTTCAGCGCCGGCAGCACGATCTGCCAGAAGATGCGGAACTCGCCCGCGCCGTCGATGCGCGCGGCTTCCAGCAACTCGTCCGGGATCGAGCGCGCGTACTGCCGCACCAGGAAGATGCCGAAGATGCCGGCCATCCCCGGCACCACCGCGCCTGCATAGGTGTTGACCAGGTGCATCTGCTTCAGCAGCAGGAACAGCGGCATCATCGCCACCTGCCCCGGGATCACCAGCGCCGCCAGCAGGCCGCGGAACACGCGCTCGCGCCCGGCGAAGCGGAGCTTGGCGAAAGCGTAGCCGGCCAGGGTGTTGAGCAGCAGCGACAGCAGGGTGGTCAGGGTGGCGATGGCGAAGCTGTTGAACAGGTAGCGGCCCATGCCGGCGCGCAGGAACAGTTCGCGGTAGTTGTCCAGGGTGACCGCTGCAGGCAGCAGCGGCGGCGGGAAATGGCTGGCCTCGCCAGGCTGCATCAGCGACACCGACAGCATCCACAGCAGCGGCGCCAGGCTGAGCACGGCCAGGCCGAACAGCAGGCCGTTGACGACGGCACGGGCGATGCGTTCGTTCATTCCACGCCCCGCCTGCGCGCCAGCCACAGCAATCCGCTGGTCACCACGCTCATCAGCACGAACAGCAGGAACGCGACCGCCGAGGCGTTGCCGAGGTTCCACCACTTGAAGCCTTCGTCGTACATCAGGTACAGCACGCTGACCGTGCTTTGCAGCGGCCCGCCCTGGGTCATCACGTAGGGCTCGGCGAACAGCTGGAAATACCCGGCCAGGGTGAGGATGCCGACCAGCAGCAGGGTCGGCCCCAGCATCGGCAGGGTCACGTGCAGGAACTGCCGCCAGCGCGAGGCGCCGTCGATGCGCGCGGCTTCGTAGAGGTCTTCCGGGATCGCCTGCAGGCCGGCCAGGAAGATGATCATGTTGTAGCCGAAGTTCTTCCACGCCGCGAACAGGATGATGGTCGGCATCGCCCAATGCGGATCGCCGAGCCAGTCGACCGGGTCGACGCCCAGGTACGACAGCCCCCAGTTCACCAGCCCGTAGCGGGTATGGAACAGGTAGCGCCAGATCACCGCCACCGCGACCACGGTGGTCACCACCGGCGCGAAGAACGCGGTGCGGTAGAACGGCTTGAACGCACCGAGTTTCGACTGCAGCAGCAGTGCCGCGCCCAGCGAGAGCGCGATCGACAGCGGTGCGCCGATCCCGACGAAGTACAGGGTGTTGCCCAGCGCCTGCCAGAACAACGGGGTATGCAGCAGCCCGATGTAGTTGCCGAGGCCGACGAAGCGCACGTTGTGCAGGTCGGCCAGCGCATAGATGTCGAAATCGGTGAGGCTGAGCGCGAACGCGGCCAGCACCGGCAGGCCGAAGAACACGGTGATCACCGCCAGCGCCGGCGCGGCGAACACCCAGCCCGCGGTCGCGGCCTTCATCGCGCGTCCGCCGCGGCCGGGTGGTCGAGCATCCAGCGCCGCTTTTCGAGGATGGCGTCGGCGCGGCGGTCCAGTTCCGCCGCCGCCTCGTCCACGGTCAGGCGGCCACCGACCATCTGTTCGGCGACGACACGGATCTCGGTGGCGATGCGTTCCCATTCCGGGACGTTGGGGGTCGGCCTGGCGCGCTCGAGCTGGTCGTGGAAGGCGCGCGCATACGGATCGTTGGCCAGCGCCGGGCTCTGCCACGGCGAGCGCCGCGGCGGCAGGTCGCCGGTGAGGCCGTGGAACTTCACCTGCACCTCGGGCGACGTGAGATACGCGACCAGCTTCCAGGCCGCGGCCTGGTGGCCGGAACCGCGGAACACGACGAAGCTGGTGCCGCCTGCGACGGATGCACCAGGCCCGTCGGGACCGGGCAACGGCATGGTCGTCCACGAATCCGCAAGCGACGGCGGCAACCGCTTCTTGAATTCCGCAATGTTCCAGGGCCCGTTGATATAGAACGTGAAGTAGCCCTTGCCGAACTCGTCCCAGACGTTGGAAATCGCCGTGTTGCTGGCCCTGGGCGCCCAACCCTTGTCGAAGATTTCCTTGTAGAACGCGAGCGTGCGCTTGAAGCCTGCGCTGCGGAAGTTGCCGTGGCGGCCTCCGTCGCGAAGCAGGGGGTCATGGATGGCGAGGTTCAACAGCGGCTCCGGCTCGTTGAGCGGAAGCAGGATCGCGTAACGGTCGGGGCCGACCTCGCGCTTGATGGCCGCCATTGCCGTGCGCCATTCGTCCCAGTCGACGGGTGGCCTGTCGATGCCGGCAGCCTGCAGCAGGTCGACCCGGTAGAACGGAATCCGCGTCTCCACGTACCAGGGCACGGCGTAGGTCCTGCCATCGATCACCCCGCTCTCCCACGCGCCCGCGTAGAAATCGGCGGCGTCGAAGCCGGGGGTCGCGGCGATCCGGTCGTCGAGCGGCTCCAGCGCCCCGAGCGCCGCGAATTCGGCGATCCAGGTATTGCCCAAGGGCGTCACGTCGGGCAGCGAATCCCCCGCGAACGCCGTCAGCAGCTTCTCGTGCGCCGAGAGCACCGGAAATTGCTGCAGGTCGACATGGATGCCCGGATTGCGACGCTCGAATTCCGGCAGCAGCTGGGCGACGACCTCGCCTTCGTAGCCCATCACCCAGAACCGCACCACCTCGCGACCATCGCTGGCGCCGTCGTTGCGCCGGCAGCCGGCGCACAGCAGGAACAGCAGGCAACACAACGGCAGGAGCAGCGGGCGAAGACGCATGGCCCGATGCTAGTCCGGCACGGGCACGGACGCCTCCGCATCCCCTGCCCCGAGCCAGCCACCGCCGAAGCCCGCCCGTTCCAGTCCCTTGCGCAGGTACGGGTTGCGCCGCATCACGTTCCAGACGAAGTCGCTGCGGTAGTTCTCGATCATCAGCACGATCGCGCCCTGGTCGATGCCCAGGTAGTCGCCGTCCACCCAGCCCACCCCGGGGACGATGCGGCCGTGCTGCAGCTTCGCGTCGGCATAGGTGAAGCTGGGATTGAAGGAATCGAGGAACCCGTATTCGCCGTAGATGCCCTTGCCGTAACGCTCGTGCATCGCTTCGATGGTAGGGATGACCTCCTCCGGGGCGAAGGCGATCGAGCCCGCCGCCGCGGTCGGCGCGATGGTGCCGTCGTCGACCACGCGTTCGATGCCGGCGCCACGCGCGGTGTAGGTGTGGAACAGGCGGGTCTCGCCCTTGTATTCGAACGCCGCGTCGATCGGCCCGTCGCTGGCGGTCAGGCCCCAGATGCGCTTGCCGTAGCCTTCCCACTTGAGCGGGTTGTCCTGCGCGTAGGCCTGCTGCGACAGCACCGCGCGGCGGCTGTTCTCGAAGTAGTCGAGGCCGCGGCGGCGCATGTACGCGTCCTGGATGCCGCGGAAATCGATCCAGACGTGCGAGTACTGGTGCCCGAACAGCGGCGGGAAGCTCAGGTGCTCCTGGCCCTGGAACTTGCCCCAGGTGCGGTCGTAGGTGGAAGTCCACGCCGCCCAGGCGTCCGGCCCCACCGGGTGGGTGGGCGAACCCAGCGCCAGCACGTAGACCAGGATGGACTCGTTGTAGCCCTTCCAGTCGTAGGCGAGCATGCCGTGCTCGGGGGTCCAGCCCATGGAGATCGCCGGCGGGCGTTCCTGCGCCCAGGTCCATTCGACCCGGCCGTAGATCTTGTCCGCGAGCTTGCGGATCTCGGCCTCGCGGCGGTCGTCGCCATCGTAGTAGCTCTGCGCGAACAGCACGCCACCAAGCAGCAGCGCGGTGTCCACGGTGGACACCTCGTTCTCGCCGGCGCGGGTGCCGCTGTCCATGTCGAGGAAGTGATAGAAGAAGCCCTTGTAGCCCGATGCGCCACGGACATTGCGTCCCTGCGGCGCACGCGCGAAGAAGCGCAGCGTGGCGAGGGTGCGGTCCACTGCCTGGTCGCGGCTGATCCAGCCGCGCTCCACGCCGACGCCATAGGCGGTCAGGCCGAACCCGACCGCGGCGATGCTCGAGGCCGACGGCGTCGGCCAGCGGTCGGGCACCAGCCCGTTGACCGGGTTCCCGAGCTCCCAGAAGTAGTCGAACGTGCGGTGCTCGAGGTCGTCCACGAGTGCCGGCACGTCGCGCTGCGGCGCGTCCGCCGGGCGGTTGCCGGAAGGCGCCGGCGGCGACGTCGCCGGTTGCGGCGGCGGCTGGCGCTGGCACGCTGCCAGCGCCGCGGCGACCGCCAGGGCGCCCAGCAGGGCCCGATGCTTCAAGCGTTCACCAGTTGTAGCCGAGCGACAGCTTGAAGGTGCGGGTCGGCCACACGATGCCGGGACCGTTCACGTTGCCGAAGTTCGCGTTGGTATCGGTCGGGCCGCCGCGCCAGTTGTCGTAGTCGGTCCAGTTGCGCCAGTTGAACACGTTGAGCGTGTCCACCCGCACCCAGAACTTCACCGTGTCGCTCATCGCCCATTCCTTGCGCACCGCCAGGTCGAGTTGCTTGACGCCGTAGGTGCCGTCCGGAATGAAGCTGTCGAAGAAACAGTTGTCGAAGCTGGTCGTGTCGTGGCAGTTGGTGGAATCCTTGGGTGTCGGGCTGGCCAGGGTCAGCTTGCCGGAGACGCTCACGCCCCAGAAATCGACGATGCCCGTGGTCACCAGCCGGTGCTTGGGCACTCCCACCGAAGTCTGGAACGGCTGGCTGTCGAGGTTGGGATAGTCGAACAGGTAATGCTCGTCGCTGTTCGCCGCGTTGAAGCGGTTCTCGGTGGCGTCGCTGTAGGTGTAGGCGATGGTGACGCTCCAGGGCGACTGGTCGCTGTAGGCCTTGTCCAGCGAGAACAGGAACTGGTTCAGGCGCGTCTCGATGCCGTTGTCGGCGATGATCAGCGTGCCGTATCCCGGGATCGGGAAGCCCCAGGGCTGGTTGCCCCAGGTGGCGGTCGGCTTGGAAGGATCGCGGAAGCTGCCGTCGGGCCAGCGGTTGCCGAGCGAAAACACGATGCCGTCGTGGCTGCGGATGTGGGCGATCGACGCCGAGCTGTTCCAGTCGTGGCCCCAGAGCCTGAAGGCGTTGCGCATGCCGATGCTGAACTGGTCGGAATACGGTGTCTTCAGGTCGTTGTTCATCAGGTTGACCTCGGACCCGAGGTTCGGGTTCGCGGCCACCAGCGAGTGCAGTTTCCCGGGATCGTAGAAGGTGTCGTCGAACGCATAGCAGTTTCCGGCGCCCACCGTGCACGGATGCTCGGGGGTGTCGAAGAACAGCGTGTAGCTGGGGAACGTGCTCTTGGACTGCTCCAGGGCCAGGTAGTCCCACAGGTTGCGGTCGTAGCTGCGGCCGACGCCGCCGAACAGCACGTGCCGCTGGTCGCCGGACAGGTCGTAGGAAAAGCCCAGGCGCGGCTGCCAGTTGTCCTTGGGCGAGCTGCGGTTGCCGCCGTCGCTGATGTAGTCCTCGATGTCGTAGTCCACGTTCTGGCCATGGATGTTCGACCAGCCCCGCAGTGCAGCGGCCAGGGCTTCCGGGGTCCGGTAGTCCTCGTAGCCCGGATTGCGCTCGTAGTCCCAGCGCAGGCCGAGGTTGAGCAGCAGCTTGTCGGTCACCTGCCAGTCGTCCTGGAAGTAGATGCCGAACTGCTTGCTGCGGCTGGTGATGTTGCGGTCGCCGGCGCCCGGCAGCGGCGCGCCGAAGCTCACCTGGTAGGGAACGAAGCTCGCGATCGTGCTGTTGCCCGCCAGCAGCTGCTCCGCCAGGTCCACCTGGTACTGCGCGTTGTAGGGCTGCTGCTCGAAGGCGTTGATCTCGACCGCCTTGTACTTGATGCCCATCTTCATCGTGTGGCCGTCGAGCCCGAACCAGGTCAGGTCGTCCTGGAGCGACCAGCCCTTCTGGCCCTTGTCCTGGAAGTCGCGGCCGCCGCCGTAGTTGAGGATCAGGGGACGCCCGATCGCGTCCGGACCGACGAAGTTGTAACCGGGCCCGATGGTGATCGCGCGCGGATTGAATTCCTCGTCCTCGTAGGTGAGGTGCGCGTCGTTCAGCCAGTCGAGGGAATTGAACTGGTAGCGCAGGTCGATGCGGGTGCTGTCGTTGTTCTTCGTGGTGCCGTAGCTGTCGGGATTCTGGCCCCCGATGCCGGTGATCTCGTCCTCGCTCCTCTGCTTGGCCGAAAGCTCGACCAGGTTGGTGTCGTCCGGCTGCCACGTGAGCTTGCCGAACCACAGGTCCTCGCCGAAGGGCGAGCTGGTCGGGCCGATGGCCGCGGCCAGTTCCGCCGGGAGCAGCGACACCGGGACGTTGGCGCCCGGGGACACGTCGCGCGGCGAACTGATGTCCTTGCCTTCGTAGGTGAGGAAGTAGAACAGGTGGTCGCGGATGATCGGGCCGCCGAGGGAAGCGCCGTACTGGTCGGTGCCGCTGTTGGCCTTGCTGCCCGACGCTTCCTCGCCCGGCGAGGCGGCGCGCCAACGCTCCGAGGTGTGGTCCGCGAAGACGCTGCCATGGAACTCGTTGGTGCCCGACCTGGTCACCGCGGTGACGGCGGCGCTGCTGATCTGGTCGTACTCGGCCTTGTAGTTCGAGGTGATGACCTTGTACTCGCCGATCGCCAGTTGCGGGAACGGGTTGCCGCGGCTGGAGTCCTGGCCGCTGACGCCGCCCTTGAGCACGTAGTTCTTCTGCCCCACGCCGTCGATGAAGACGTTGATGCCGTTCGAGTTCTGGGCACCGCTGCGCAGCTTGGTGGAATCGTCCGAACCGACATCGAAGATCATGCCGGGCACGGTGTCCGCGAACGCGAGGAAGTTGCGGCTGGCCTGCGGCAGGGCCTCGATCTGGCGCTGCGACACGTAGGTCGCGACTTCGGAGGTGGCGGTCTCGGGCAGCGCTTCCCCCACCACCTGGACGCCGCCCAGGGTGGTGATGTCCGCCGGCGTCGCCGCGACCCCGAGGTCGAGGGTCGCGGTCTGGCCGACGGCCAGGGTGACGTTGCGCGAACTGCTGGCGCCGCCGGCCGAGACATCGATGCGGTAGGTGCCCGGCGGCAGGCCGGCCAGGGTGTAGCGTCCGTCGGCGCCGGCCTGGGCACTGCGGGTCAGGCCGGTCGCGACGTTGGTGGCGGTGATCGTTGCGGCCGACTGCGCGTTGACCTGCCCGCGCAGGGTCGCCGAAGTGCTCTGCGCGAATGCGCCGGGGGCGGCCATGGCTGCCAGGCAGCCTGCCAGTGCGCAGGCCAGCAACTTCGGTGCCGGATGCGACGCGTTGGACTTGTGTTTCATGACTGACTCCCTCCCAAGGGCGGTCGATGCGACGGTTGTCATCTGTTTCGTGGAGCCGTGGATTCGCGGACGATGAGTTCGGGCGCGGCCAGCGGAGCCGCATGTGCGGGTTCCCCGGCGAACCGTTGCTGCAACGCGCGCATGGCGCGGCCGCCGAGCTCGGCGATGTCCACCCGCATGGTGGTCAGCGCCGGATGCACGTAGCGCGCCAGCGGAATGTCGTCGAAACCGGCCAGCGCGATGTCGCCAGGCACGTCGAGCCCGGCCTGGCCCAGGGCGAACAGGCAGCCCATCGCCATCATGTCGTTGGCTGCGAACACCGCGTCGGGGCGTTCCCCGGCGGCGAGCAGTTCGCGCCCGGCCTGGTGGCCCGAGGCCTCGTCGAAGTCGCCCGGCAACACCCACGGCCGCGCCGCCGGCAACGCCTCGGCCAGCGCATCCTTGTAACCCCGCAGGCGCTCGTGCGCGTCGAAATTGTCGGAGGGTCCGGCGATGAAGGCGATCCGCCTGCGGCCGCCATCCAGAAGATGTCGGGTCATCGCGCGCGCGCCGCCGTAGTTGTCGATGCCGATCGCACTGCAGCCATCGCGTACCAGGTGCGTGTTGATCAGGACCGCGGGCAGTGCCGGCACCAGGTTGTTGCGCAACGCATCGAGGTCGCCGACGTAGGGCGACATCACCAGCAGGCCGTCGACGCGGCCGCGCATCGATTGCAGCGCCGCCGCCTGTTCCTTCGGGTTGCCGTGGTAGCTCGAAACCAGCAGGTGCAGTCCGTGCCCGCGCGCGACCAGGTCGATGCCGCGCACCAGCTCGGAGAAGAATTCGCCGTGAAGATCGGGCAACACCACGCCCACGGTGCGGGTGCGCCGGCTGCTCAGGCTGCGCGCGGCGTGGTGCGGGGTGTAGTGCTGTTCCTCGGCGATGGCGATCACGCGCTTGCGCACGGCTTCGGCCACGTTCCCGTGCCCGTTGAGCGCGCGCGACACCGTCGCCACCGATACGTTCGCCAGCCGCGCAACATCCCTGATCGTCACGAAATCCCCCACTGCCCCTCCCCGAACGATGTCGGGCCCCTGCAGGAACCGGGGCCGACTGTAAACGTTTTCACGGCAGGATGTAAACCAATCACCGAAGGTGATCGGTGCTGCAATGCAGCAGGGCCGGATTCAGCCGGGAGCCGGCGCGAAGTCGGGTCCGGCGGGGCTTCGGCGACGGGTCTCGCTCAGTGCCGGCGGCGGGTCGAACCCCGCACCACCCACATCATCACGCGCCGGGCTCCCCCGGGGCCAATGCCCGGATCGCGAGCGCGTGGATGTCGTCCTGCATCATCGTTCCCAACGCGGCATATACCGCGCGGTGGCGGGCAAGCGGGGCCATCCCGGCGAACGCCGCGCTGGTGATCCCGACGTTGAAATGGCCGCGGCCATCGCGCGCACCGGCATGGCCTGCGTGGCGGCGGCTGTCGTCGACCACTTCGAGCCGCTCGGGTGCAAAGGCCTGTGTCAGCAACTCGCGCATGCGCGCGACCCGTTGCGCGTTGTCGGGCACGCTCAAGGCAGGACCGGTATGAAAGGACGCACGTCGACCCGATCGTAGACCCCCGCGGCGATGTAGGGATCGGTCCCGGCCCAGGCGCGCGCGGCCTCCAGCGACTCGAACTCGGCGATCACGATGCTGCCGGAAAAGCCCGCCGGGCCCGGGTCCTCGGCATCGATCGCGGGACAGGGGCCGGCCAGCAGCAGGCGCCCGGCATCGCGCAATGCATGCAGCCGGCCCAAATGGGCGTCGCGCGCCTCGAGCCTCCGCGCCAGCACGTCCGCCCCGTCGTGACCCTCGATCGCGTACCACATCGCTGCATCCCCGATATTCCTGGTTGCAATGGATTGTACCGGCCCGCCTGCGGCCGCCCACCGTTCATCCAGGTGCTGGACACGCCCCGGCGCAGCCCGTAACCTGTCCGCCATAGTTACGGGGCAGGACACGGTGGCGATGCCACCACGGTGCGCAGGCGCGGCAAGGAAGCACGCCGCGCCACGGCCGATCCGCCCTTTCGCCGACGACCTTTCCGCCAGTCCCGCCGCCTTGGTGCGCGACGTGCGGCGCATGGCGTCCCGGGTATCGCTCCACGGGTCGATGGTTCATCGATGACATCCGAAAGCCCCAGCGGGACGATCGCGGAAGCGACCGCCGCGCAGAATGGAAATACCCGCCCCCAGCAGCAGGAAATGCCGCTGGCGATGGTGCTCGGCCAGCCGGTGCTGCAGATCCCGCAGGACCTGTACATCCCGCCGGATGCGCTGGAGATCATCCTCGACGCCTTCGAAGGCCCGCTGGACCTGTTGCTGTACCTGATCCGCCGCCAGAACCTGGACATCCTCGACATCCCGGTGGCGGAGATCACCCGCCAGTACGTCGACTACATCCAGGCCATGCACGAAATGCGCTTCGAGCTGGCCGCCGAGTACCTGGTGATGGCTGCGATCCTGGCCGAGATCAAGTCGCGGATGCTGCTGCCGCGCTCGGTGATGGACGAGGACGCCGAAGGCGACCCGCGCGCCGAGCTGGTGCGCAGGCTGCAGGAATACGAACGCTTCAAGCAGGCTGCCGAGGACCTCGATGCCCTGCCCCGCCAGGATCGCGACACCAGCCCGGCCTCGGTGCTGGTCCCGGACCGTGCCGCGGTGCGGCTGCCGCCCCCGGTGGACCTGCGCGAGATGCTGATGGCCCTGCACGACGTGCTCAAGCGCGCCGAGCTGTATACCCAGCATGCGATCAAGCGCGACGCGCTCAGCGTCCGCCAGCGCATGGGCGAGTTGCTGGCACGGTTGCAGGACGGCGCGTTCCACCGCTTCGAATCGCTGTTCGAGCCGCGCGAAGGCCGGCTCGGCGTGGTGGTGACCTTCCTCGGCATCCTGGAACTGGCCAAGGAGCACCTGCTCGACATCGTGCAGGAAGCGCCGCTTGCCCCCATCTACCTGAAATCGCTCGCGGCCGTTGCCGGTGACGGCGACTCCGCCGGCAGCCCCCTGAACCTCACCAGCGAGTTCGACGACGACGTCGAGAGCGCCAATGACAGCACCCTCAACGATGGCAGCGACAACTGAGCCAATGGACCAGACCCTGATCACCCGGATCGTGGAAGCAGCGCTGCTCGCCGCCAGCCAGCCGCTGTCGCTGCCGCAGCTGCGCGGATTGTTCCCGCTGGACGAACCCGCGCCCGAGGGCAGCGTCGAGCAGGCGCTGGAAACGCTGCGCGGACAGTGCGCCGGACGTGGCGTGGAACTGGTCGAACTGGCCTCCGGCTTCCGCTACCAGGTCAAGGCCGAGGTCCACTCGTGGGTGGCGCGGCTGTGGAGCGAACGCCAGACCAGGTACACCCGCGCCACCCTCGAGACCCTGGCGCTGATCGCCTACCGCCAGCCCATCACCCGCGGCGAGATCGAACAGGTCCGCGGCGTCGCGGTCAACAGCAACATCATCAAGGCGCTCGAGGAGCGCGAGTGGATCCGCGTGGTCGGCCACCGCGACGTGCCGGGCAAGCCGGAACTGCTCGCCACCACCAAGGGCTTCCTCGACTACTTCGGGCTCAAGCGCCTGGACGACTTGCCCGCGCTTTCCGAGCTCAAGGACATCGCCGAACTCGATCCGCAGCTGTCGTTCGGCGGCTCCGCCAATACCGAAACCAACACCGATCCCGACCCCGACACCGATAACGACGACGGCGCCATGCCCATCGGCGACATCGCCAGCGAAGAAGAACACGAATGAGCGACAAGAACGAAAAAGCCGGCCGCAAGCTGACCCTCAAGCGCAACGAAACCGAAGCCGCCGCCCCGCGCCTGGAAGAACGCCTGCACAAGGTACTGGCGCAGGCCGGCCTCGGCTCGCGAAGGGCACTGGAGCAGCGCATCGCCGACGGCATGGTCAAGGTCAACGGCGAGGTCGCGCAGCTCGGATCGAGCGTCACCGGCGGCGACAAGATCGAGATCGACGGCAAGACCTTCGTCGCCAGCGCGCTGAGCGAACCGGCGCGGGTGCTGATGTACAACAAGCCCGAGGGCGAGGTCACCACCCGCGAGGACCCCGAGGGCCGGCCGACCATCTTCGAGGCGCTGCCCGCGCTCAAGGGCGCGCGCTGGATCGCGATCGGCCGCCTCGACATCAACACCACCGGCCTGCTGCTGCTCACCACCGACGGTGAGCTGGCCAACGCGATGATGCATCCGTCGCACGAGGTCGAGCGCGAGTACGTCTGCCGCGTGCGTGCGCCGGAAGGCGAGGACGCGGTCTCCGACAAGGTCGTCGACCGGCTGCGCCGCGGCGTCGCGCTGGAAGACGGCCCGGCTAAATTCGACCGGATCGAGCGCATCGGCGCCACCGACGCGCTCGACAAGGTCGGGCACGACTGGTTCCGGGTGCTGCTGAAGGAAGGCCGCAACCGCGAGGTGCGCCGGCTGTGGGAATCGCAGGGCTGCCAGGTCAGCCGCCTGAAGCGCGTGCGCTACGGCAGCGTGGAACTGCCGCAGCCGCTGTTGCGCGGGCACTCGCAGGAGCTGGCGACCGACCGGGTCGAAGCGTTGCGCAAGCAGCTGGGCCTGGAAGACGGCACGCCGTCCGCGCTCACCCTGCAACCGGTGATCGGCCAGCGCAGGGCGGCGAAATCCACCGTGCACGTCGGCGGACATCGCCCCCAGGGTTACGTCGGCGGCCACAACACCGCGGACGAAGGCCGCGAACTGCGCCGTTTCGACAATGTGCGCGAGGACCGCGGCCGCGGCCGCGGCGGCCCGCGCAAGCCGGGCACCCTGACCGTCAGCGGCGAGGCGGCCGCCAAGCAGGCGAACAAGGCCTTCAAGCCCAAGGGCCCGCGCCAGCCGGGCCAGAACATGCGCGGCAGGGCGAACGGTGGCCAGGAGAATCCGGCCGCGTTCCGCACGTGGTACGTGCCCGAGGGCGTCGACACCGGCCCCAGCGGCCATCGCAATCCCGACGGCGCCCGCGGGCCGCGCAAGCCCTACGGCAACAAGCCCGGCGGCCGCCCCGGCGGTCCGCGCCCCGGTGCCGGTGCGGGCGAACGCGGGCCACGCGGCCCGGGCGGCAGCGGCCAGGGGCGCGCGGCACATCCGTACGGGCACCCCGGCAACGCGCCGAGCTTCCCGTCCGACCACGCCAATCCCGGCAGCTTCAATCCCTACGGCGAGCGGCCACGCACTGCGA
>JAKFCN010000023.1:0-15227 GCA_036676625.1 Lysobacter sp.
GGCGTCGTTGAACCACTTGACGGTACCAGTCTGACGATCCGACATTGTCTTACTCCTTGAAACGATTTGTTGATTTGGCACGGAACGCGACACGCGGACCGAGACTGTCGAGCAAGGGGTAAATGACGCGACGATGTAGCGGATCTGTATGGATCAACCGCATCGGGCCACGATGTACCGTGATCCCGCTTTGAACAGTGGGCGCACCTTAACCTACTTTCAGGGAAAAGTGTGAATGGGCGCTCGCTGGCCGGAACGCCTCCCCCGGACCCCGCGAACGGCCATGGCCGCGGCCCTCACCATTCGCTGCGCTGCGGCAAAAGTCCGTGCAGTTCTGCGTCGGTCAGGTTCCGCCACTGCCCGGGCTTGAGGCGACCGAGCTTCACGTTGCCGACCCGGACCCGGACCAGCTGTTTCACCCGGTGTCCGAAGTGGGCCGCCATCAGCCGGATCTGGCGGTTGAGGCCCTGCACCAGGGTGATCCGGAAGCCGAACCGCCCGAGCTTGCCGGTACGGCACGGCAGGGTCGGCTCGCCGTGGACCGGCACCCCGCCGCGGGCCATCCCGCGCAGGAACTCGTCGGTGACCGGGTGGTTGACCGCCACCAGGTACTCCTTCTCCAGCTTGTTCTCGGCCCGCAGGATCTCGTTGACGATGTCGCCGTTGCTGGTCAGCAGGATCAGGCCCTCGGACTCCTTGTCCAGGCGCCCGATCGGGAAGATCCGCTGCTGGTGGCCGATGAAGTCGACGATGTTGCCCTTGACCGAGGATTCGGTGGTGCAGGTGATCCCGACCGGCTTGTTGAGCACGACGTAGACGTGCCGGCGCTGGCCCTTGGCGGCCTGGCGCGCGGCCAGCGTCCGGCCGTCGATGCGGACGTCGGCGCCCTCCCCGGCCTCGGCGCCGACCCGGGCGCGCTGGCCGTCGACCGTGACCCGGCCTTCGGCGATCAGCCGGTCGGCTTCGCGGCGCGAGCAGAAACCGCTGTCGCTGATGTGCTTGTTGAGGCGCATGGGGCACCAGACAATGGGGCGCGCAGTCTACCCGGCCCGCAGGTCCTCGTACTCCGGGTGCTTCGCCATCCAGGCGACGGCGTACTCGCAGGCCGGGCGCACCCGATAGCCTTCGACCCGCGCGAACTCCAGCGCAGCCCGCACCAGCTCGCCGGCGATGCCGCGGCCGCCGAGCGCCTTCGGCACCTCCGTATGACGGATGGTCATGACGCCGTCCTCGATCGTGTAGTCCAGCAGCGCCAGCTGGCCGTCGATGGCGACGGTCCAGCGACCCTGGCCGGGCTCGTGGACGGGGGTGGCGCGGGTGGCATCCGGCATGTCGGCTCCTGCTCAGCGCTGGTCGCGCTTGCCCTGATTATGCCGGTCCACGGTGCTGACCGAACCCTGGTTCGCTTCCAGGCGCATCTCGGCCTCGTGCAGGTCGCCGGCCTTCACGCGTGCTTCGTCGGACTGGAAGCCCGGGTGCGGCGCTGCCTTCTTTGCGGGTGCCTTCTTTGCGGGTGCCTTCTTCGCGGGTGCCTTCTTCGCGGGTGCCTTGCGTGCGGTTGCCATGCTGCCTCCGGCGATCTGCGGCGGATGCCGCCGGTGCAGCGATAGCACGCCCGGCATCCATGCCGGGTGAGCGGGCTTCAGCCGAAGGAGGGATGCATCAGGCTCTCGAGGAACGCCGGGCCCACCCGCGGTTCCATCATCAGCGTGAACAGGATGCCGTAGCCGGCGCCCCACAGGTGCGCGCTGTGGTTGACGTTGTCGCGGCCGTGGCGATCCATCCAGATCGAGTAGCCGACGTAGAGCACGCCGTACACGATCGCCGGCACCGGCAGCACGAACACGATGATCAGCGACCAGGGCTGCACCAGGATGAAGGTGAACAGCACCGCCGAGACCGCGCCCGAGGCGCCGAGGCTGCGGTAGTTGGCATCGTTGCGATGCTTCAGGTAGGTCGGCAGGATCGCCACCACTATCGCCGACAGGTAGAACAGCACGAAGCCGACCTGGCCCAGGTAAGGCACGAACCATTGTTCCACCGCCCTGCCGAAGAAATACAGGGTGATCATGTTGAACAGCAGGTGCTGGAAGTCGGCGTGGATGAAGCCGTGGGTCACCAGGCGGTCGTACTGGTGCCTGCGCGCGATCGCCGGCGGCCACAGGATCAGGCGCTCGAGCAGCTTCTGGTTGTTGAAGGCGAGCCACGACACCAGCACGGTGACGGCGATGATCAGCAGGGTCAGCGGGATCGCCATGCGTCAGCCCCCCGCCGCCTTCATCCGCAGGCCGAGCGCTTCGGCCCGCAGCCCGGCGGTCTGCGCCTGTCGCGCCTTGAGCGCCGCCGCGACGTCCGCGGCGAGATCCACGTACGGGTCGCCGACCTCGGCCTGCATCGCACTGGTGTCGGCGTCCATCTTGCGGAAGCCTTCCAGCATGTCGAGCCTGGACTGGACCTCATCGACCCGGTTCTTGACGAAACCGTAGCGCGCAGGCGACATGCCCGCCGCCTGGGCGCCAGCCAGGTCGATGCCGTTGCCGGTCATGGCGAACAGCGCCTCGGTCTCGGCGTCGCTGTCGTCGGCGGCGCGAGCCTGCTCGATCTTGCGGAACTCTGCTTGCAGCAGTTCGACTTCCCTGCCCATGCCGCGCACGTAGGCGTCGATGTCCGCGACCTGCAACGGCGCGTCCGCCGCCACGGTCGGCTCTGCCGAAGCAGGCGCGGCCGCGGGCACGACGGGCGCTTCGACGGGCGCGGTCGCGGCCGTGGCGTCGGCCGCCGGCGCTTCCGCCGGCCTGTCGCCGCAGGCCGCCAGGCCCAGCAATGCCGCCCCGAGAATCCAGTGCTTCATCATCGTTGTGTGTCCTGTCGGTAGTTGTCCTGCATCGGATAGCGGCGCGCATACAACGCGAACACCAGCGCGGCCACGAACGCGAACGCAGCGAAGAAGAACATCAGGAAGGCGTTCTCGCTGATGCCCGTGGTGACGATCCGCGCGGTGACCGCGTCGTTGCGCACCGCGGCGTTGGTCAGCAGCACCCACAGGTTGCCGAAGGTCACCGACAGGTACCAGAACGCCATGATCACGCCCTTCATGGCGCCGGTGGCCTGGCTGTAGGCGAACTCCAGCGCAGTGGCCGAGACCAGCACCTCGCCGAAGGTCAGCAGGATGTAGGGCAGCGTCTGCCATGCCAGCGAGGTCGAGGCGCCGCTGTCGATCTGCAGCTGGATCAGCCCGGCGACGATCCAGGCGACACCCGAGAACGCGATACCCCAGCCCATCCGCTTCAGCGCGGTCGGCTCGAAACCCATCCGCCGCAGCAGCGGATACAGCACGATGTTGTTGAACGGGATCAGCAACATCACCAGCAGCGGGTTCAGCGCCTGCATCTGCGCCGGCACCTTCACCAGCCAGCTGGGCCACCACCAGGCCTCGTGCGGCACCCGCATCTCGTTGCCCTGCAGGATCCAGGTCGAGGCCTTCTGGTCGAACAGCGACCAGAACGGCGTCACCAGCGCGAACACGATCAGGATCCGCAGCACCGCGCGCACGTCGTCGACCGACTTGTCCGGGTGCGTGCCGCGGGCGCGCTCGAGCTGCATCCATGTGCCGATGCCGCCGAACAGCAGCAAGGCGCCGAGCGACAGGCAGGCGCTGATCACGAAGTCGAAGCCTTGCGGCCAGAACGCGGGCTTGAGCGCCCAGCACAGCAGCATGGCCACGGCCAGCACGACGCCGGCGATCGCCACCATCCGGCCGATCCGCGCCTGGCCCGGTGCGTGCGCGCCCAGCGCGGTGCGGGCGACGTTGAGGAACGAATGCGGATCCTTGCCGCGGGTGGGCGGCACCCGCACGTACTGCTTGCGTCCCATCCAGAAGATCAGGGTGGCGATGCCCATCAGCACGCCCGGTATTCCGAAGGCCACTGCCGGCCCGTAGCTGCGCAGGAAGATCGGCATCAGCAGCGAGGCGAAGAAGCTGCCGAAGTTGATCGTCCAGTAGAACGCGTCGAACACGATCTTGGCCAGCGCCTTGTTGGCCTGGCTGAACTGGTCGCCGACGAACGACACGACAAGGGGCTTGATGCCGCCCGATCCGAATGCGATCAGGAACAGGCCGGCATAGAAGCCGGTGCGGTTGTCGTCGAACGTGGCCAGCATGGCGTGGCCGGCGCAGTAGATCAGCGAGAACCACAGGACGGTGTTGTACTTGCCGAAGTAGCGGTCCGACAGCCAGCCGCCCAGCAGCGGGAAGAAGTACACGCCGATCACGAAGCTGTGGAAGACGTCCTTGGCGATCCCGGCGCGCTCGGCTTCCGGCGCGTACAGCAGCAACGTCGACACCAGGAACGGCGTCAGGATGTTGCGCATGCCGTAGAAGCTGAAGCGCTCGCAGGCTTCGTTGCCGATGATGTAGGGAACCTGGCGCGGCAGGCGCGCGCTCCCGGCAACGGCAGTCAAGCCCAGTCCCCCAGGCCTTCAGCGGCATGCATCGCCGCGAACGACGGCCGCGCCTTCATCCGCTGCGCGAGTGCGGCCAGCCCCGGCCATGCGGTCGCCGGGCGCGGCATGTTGCGCGACCAGCGCATCAGCATGGTCAGGTAGAAATCGGCCGCCGTGGGCGCATCGCCGAGCAGGTACGGCCCGTTCGCCGCCAGGTGCGCATCGATCCGTTCCCAGGCGGCCTCGATCCGTGGCCGCACGTGCTCGCGCACGCTGTCGGCGAGTCCGGCGCCGGCGGGCTCGTGCGGGTACCACCAGATCCGGAACAGCGGTTGCACCGCGTTGGCGAGATGGAACATCCACTGCAGGTAATCGCGGCGCGCGACGGCATCGGGCGCCGGTGCCAACCCGGATTCGGGGTGGCGGTCGGCCAGGTACATGGCGATCGCCGCGGCCTCGGTCATCGGCTTGCCGTCCAGCACCAGGGTCGGGACCACACCGCTGGGATTGAGTGCGAGGTATTCCGCGCTTTTCTGCTCGCGCGCGGAGAAGTCCAGCTCGCGCAGCTCGTGCGGCAACCCGAGTTCGATCATCAGCCAGTGCACCAGCAGGCTGGCGGCACCGGGGGAGTAGTAGAGGATGGCCATGGCGGAAACGTTATCATCGAATGCGACCGATCCCGACAGCCCCTTGCCAGGAACACGCCCATGCTCCGACCCAGCCTGCTTGCCTGCCTCCTGGCCGGCCTGCCCGTCCTCGCCCCCGCCGCCGCGCCGGCCCGGACCGACCTGACGACGGTCTCCGAACGCTCGGGCTTCCTGCGCACGGGACGCTACGAGGAAGTGATCGCGCTCTGCGACCGTTTCGCGCAGGCGTATCCGGATGCGGTCCGTTGCGAGACGTTCGGCACCACCCCCGAGGGGCGGCCGATGAAGCTGCTGGTGGCGACCCGCAGCGGCGCGTTCACGCCACAGGCCGCCGCGGAACGGGGACTGCCGGTGTTGCTGGCGCAGGGCGGCATCCACGCCGGCGAGATCGACGGCAAGGACGCCGGTTTCCAGTTGTTGCGGCAGCTGCTCGACGGCGAGGCCGCGCCGGGTGCGCT
This sequence comes from Lysobacter sp., assembly GCA_036676625.1. GTDB lineage: Bacteria > Pseudomonadota > Gammaproteobacteria > Xanthomonadales > Xanthomonadaceae > Cognatiluteimonas. The sequence goes on from JAKFCN010000023.1 coordinate 5,549, forward strand.
GGACAAGCTGGTGCTGCTGTTCGTGCCGGTGTTCAACGTCGACGGCCACGAGAACTTCCGCGCATGGAACCGCCCCAACCAGCGCGGCCCCGAAGAGATGGGTTTCCGCACCACGGCGCAGCGCTACAACCTCAACCGCGACTACGTCAAGGCCGACAGCCCGGAGATGCGGGCGATGCTCGGCCTGGTGCGGACATGGGATCCGCTGGTGACGCTGGACCTGCACGTCACCGACGGTGCCAAGTTCCGCCACGACATCTCGATCACCGGCGAACCGGTGAATTCGGGCGATCCGGCCCTGCGCGAAGCCGGGCGCGCGCTGCGCGACGGCATCGCGGCCAGGCTCACCGGTCAGGGCTCGCTGCCGGTGACCTTCTATCCGAGCTTCGCCGGCGACGACGACCCGGCCTCGGGCTTTGTCGACGGGGTCAATCCGCCGCGCTTTTCGCACGGCTACTTCCCGCTGCGCAACCGCATCGGCATCCTGGTCGAGACCCATTCCTGGCGTACCTATCCCGAGCGCGTGCGCGCCACCCACGACACCGTACTGGACGCGATCGAACTGACCGTGGCGAATGCCGCGCACTGGCAGGCGCTGGCCGCGACCGCCGACCGCAATGCGACGCAGCTGGGCGGCAAGCCGGTGGCGCTGGATTACCAGGCCACCGACAAGGTGCGCACGATCGACTTCCTCGGCTACGCCTACACGCGCACTCCGTCGGATATTTCCGGCGCGTTGATGACCCATTACGACGAATCCGTTCCGCAGCTCTGGCAGGTGCCGATGCGCGACGAGATCGTGCCGCGCACGCTGGCGACCGCACCACGCGGCGGCTACCTGGTGCCCGCCGCCCAGGCGCAGGACGTGGCGCGCTGGCTCGATGCGCACGGCATCGCCTACCGTCGCCTCGCCAAGCCGCTGCAGGTGCAGGCGCAGGTGTTCCATGTCGGCAAGGTCGAGTTCGCGCCCGGTTCGGTGGAAGGCCACCAGCGCGCCGACATCGACGGCGCATGGCGGGCCGAGCAGGTCGAGTTGTTGCCGGATGCGCTGTTCGTCCCGATCGCGCAACCGCTGGCGCGGCTGCTGGTACACATCCTCGAGCCGCAGGCACCGGACTCGATGGCGGCTTGGGGCGCGTTCAACAACGCCTTCGAGCGCAAGGAATACATGGAGGCCTATGTCGCGGAGGAAATCGCCCGCGGGATGCTGGCGAAGGATCCCGCGCTGAAGGCCGGATTCGAGCACAAGCTTCGCGACGACCCCGCGTTCGCCGCCAGCCCGCGCGCACGCCTGGACTTCTTCTACCGCCTGCACCCGGCCTGGGACGATGGCTACAACCGCTACCCGATCCTGCGCACCGACGCGGTACCGGACTAGCCGGCGCGCACCCGCGCCACGTCAGTGGCGCTTGAAGTACTGGATCTCGCGTTCGTGCTTCTCGGCCTTCTCGCGGGTCGGGAACGTGCCGAGGTTGCGGCGCTTGCCGGTCTTCGGGTCGGTCTTGCGGGAATAAAGGCGATATTCGCCCGAAGCGAGCTTGCGGATCATCGGCGTGTCCTCCGTCTACATGTACTTCCAGTTGCGCGGCTTGCCTTCGGCCAGCCATTCGACGGCCTGGGCGAGGCGGCACTGGCGGGTCTCGTCGCGCCTGGCCTCGGTGATCCATTCGACGTATTCGCGCTGCCGGCCGGGCGGGAACGCCTTGAAGATCGTGGCGGCCGCCTTGTCGCGCCGCAAGGCCGCCGCCAGGTCGGCGGGCACCTCCGGCAGCGGCTTCGGCGACGCGGTCTTGCGCGTGGCCGGCGCCTTCGCGCCCTGCTCGTTCAATGCCATCGCCTTGCGGATGAGCGCGATCAGTTCCTTCTTCGGCGGCAGGTCCTTCGGCGCGGCCATCTTGCCGAAGCTGCCCATTCCATCGCGTTCCACGCCCTCGCCCATCACCAGCGCGTGCTTCCAGAAACCGAAGGACACGTGCTGCTTGAACGCGGCCATCATGCACAGGATGCCGCCGCCATGCAGGAAGCTCGGCATGCCCCACTTCAGCGTTTCCTCGACCTGCGGACAAGCTTGGTGGACGGCGGCACGCAACTGCTCAAGCAACGGTTGCGCGAACGGCGCGGACTTCGCGATGTAGGCGTCGATGCGCGGATCGTGGTCGCTCATGCTGCCTCCCAGCGTTGCAGGATCCCGTAGGGCCGTCCCGGCCGGCTGTCGACCAGGGCGAATCCGTCCACCTGCCAGCGCAACGGATCGATGGTCACCGGCTCCAGCTGGCGACGCGCGTCGCGGACGATGGTCAGGTGCGGGGTGAAGCCGCGATGTTGCACCCGGACTCCCTGCCGGGCCAGTCCATCGCCCAATCCTTGCCACAACGCCTGCAGTTCCTCGCTGCGCGCACCGCCCAGCCACCACACCCGGCTGCCGGCGAAGCTGCCGGCATGGTCGAGCACCAGTTCGAACGCCCGCGCGCGCATCGCGTCCCCCGCCGCGCGCGCCGCCGCCACCAGCGACGGCGGCAGTGGCTGGAAGTCGCCCAGGAAGTTCAGGGTCAGGTGGTAGCGCTCCGGCTTCAGCAGGCGGCCGCCCGAACGGTGCGCGCGCTCGAGTCCGGCAGCGGCGTCGGCGATCTCCAGGCGCAAGGCCTCGTCCGGCAACAGCGCGAAGAACAACCGGTGCAGTTCCTGCGGTGGCGCCGCACCGAGCAGGTCCGCCTGCATCACGCCTGCTCCAGGGCTTCCCAGCGGGCGTATGCCGCGTCGAGCTCGGACTGGACCTTCGCGAGTTCCACGCCATGCGCGGTGATGGCGGCGCCGTCGCGCTGGTAGAAGGCGGGTTCGTTCATGGCCTGCGTCAATGCGGCGATCTGCGCCTCGAGCGCCCCGATCCGTGCGGGCAGCTGTTCGAGTTCGCGCGCGTCCTTGTAACTGAGCTTGCGTTTGGCCGGGCTGGCGGGGACAGGCGCTGCCGCCGGCGCGATGACCGGTTCGCGCACCAGCCGCGCGCCTGTGGACGCGGGTGCCGGGCGCTGGCGCAGCCAGTCGGTGTAGCCGCCGACGTATTCGCCGACCACGCCGTCGCCTTCCATCGCCAGGGTCGAGGTGACCACGTTGTCGAGGAAGTCGCGGTCGTGGCTGACCAGCAACAGCGTGCCCGGATACTCGGCCAGCAATTCCTCCAGCAGTTCGAGCGTCTCCACGTCGAGGTCGTTGGTCGGCTCGTCCATCACCAGCAGGTTGGACGGCTGCGCGAACAGCCGCGCCAGCAGCAACCGGTTGCGCTCGCCGCCGGACAGCCGGGTAATCGGCGCGCGCGCGCGCTCGGCGGTGAACAGGAAATCCTGCAGGTAGCCGATGATGTGCTTCTGGCGGCCATTGATGGTGACCGACTCGCGGCCCTCGGCCACGTTCTCGATCGCGTTCCAGTCCTCGCGCAGGGTGGCGCGGTACTGGTCGAAATAGGCGACCTGCAGGTTGCTGCCCAGGCGTACTTCGCCGGCCATCGGCGCCAGCTCGCCCAGCAGCAGCTTCAGCAAGGTGGTCTTGCCACTGCCGTTGGCGCCGACCAGGCCGATGCGGTCGCCGCGCAGGATGGTGGTGGAAAAATCTTGCACGACCTGCCGGCCACCCGGATAACCGAACGATACGTTCTTCGCTTCGATCACCTTCTTGCCGGAAGCCTCGCCCTGCGACACCTCCATGCGCACGTTGCCGGCCAGTTCGCGGCGCTGGCCGCGCTCGCTGCGCATCGCCTCGAGCCGACGCACCCTGCCCTCGTCGCGGGTGCGACGCGCCTTGATGCCCTGGCGGATCCAGGTTTCCTCCTGCGCCAGCAGCTTGTCGAAACGCGCGCTTTCCTGCGCCTGCGCATTCAGCCGCTCCTCGCGGCGGCGTTCGTAGTTGGCCCAGTCGCCCGGCCAGCTGCTGACCTGGCCGCGATCGATCTCGACGATCCGGGTGGCCAGCGCACGCAGGAAGCGGCGGTCGTGGGTGACGAACACCAGCGCACCGGACCAGGCCTTCAGGAAGCCTTCCAGCCACTCGATCGCCTCGATGTCGAGGTGGTTGGTCGGCTCGTCCAGCAGCAGCACGTCCGGCTGGGAAACCAGCGCGCGCGCCAGCAGCACCCGCCGCTTGAGGCCGCCGGACAGGCCCGCGAACGCGGCGTCGCCGTCCAGCGCCAGGCGCTGCAGGGTCTCGGCCACACGCTGGTCGGCGCTCCAGCCGTGGACCGCCTCGATCCGGGCCTGGACCTCGGCCATGGCGCGGGTGTCGACCGGCTCGGCGTGGCTGAGGTGGTGGAATTGCGCCAGCCAGGCGCCGAGCTCGCCCATGCCGCCTGCGACCACGTCGAACACGTCGCCGTGCGCACCCGCCGGCACTTCCTGCTCCAGCCGCGCGATGCGCACGCCGCCCTCGACCCGGACCTCGCCGTCGTCGGGCTTGAGTTCGCCGGACAACAGCTTGAGCAGGGTCGACTTGCCGGCGCCGTTGCGGCCGATCAGGGCGACACGTTCGCCCGGATCGAGCGAAAGCGCGACGTTTTGCAGCAACAGGGGGCCGCCGACGCTGTAGTCGACGCCCTGGAGGGTGATCAGGGGCATGCACCATTGTAAGGGCCCTGCGCCCCGGGCCTTGAACCCCGCGACGGCCAGTGCATAATCCAGTGCGCGTCACCGTCATCCATCCGCTTCAGCAGCCAAGGGGTATCGCCATGAGCAAGGGCATGGACCAGAAGAAGACCGAGAAGAAGAAACCGGAAAAGACGCTGAAGGAAAAGCGCGCAGCCAAGAAGGAAAAGAAAGCCGGCAAGTAGCCGGCTTTTTTTCACCCGTCAGCGGTCAATACCGATACCCGCCGTAGTCGCGCACGTTGCGCACGACTTCGATCCGGGTCGCCCACAACCGCCCGTTCGACTGCACCGCATCGATGGCGATCTGGTCGCCGCGCTCGAGCCCGGCCACCGGATACACGCGACCCTGGTAGTACAGCCGGGTGTTGTTGTCGAAGAACACTTCGACCCGCGATCGTTGGTAGCTGCGCGGGTCGTCGATGCCGACCAGCAGCCGTCCGTAGCGGGGATCCACGCCTTCCACGGTGGCCAGGAAACGCTGGCTGCCGTACTGGCCGCCGTACTGACCACCATACTGACCACCGTAATTTCCAGGGTAGTTCGAGCCGCCCGGGTAGCCGTTGCCCCCATAGCCCGTGGCGCAACCGGCCAAGGCCAGACAGGCCGACAGCAATAAGGGAAGTCGCGACATGACCGGTCTCCAGCGGGAGGACGCGCCCACCTTCGCGGCAGCCCGGTGAATGCAGCGTTTATCGCGATGGCAACGTTCAGGAACTGCAGGAAAGCATCGAGCATCCCGCACGGTCGCGGGCCCAGTCCGGCCGCCTGCCGGCGCAGGCCTCGTGCTCCGGCTGCTCGTCATAAGGGTGGCGCATGACCTCGAGCAACCCGGTGACGCCGCCGAGGTCGCCGGCCTCGGCGCGGTCGATCGCCTGTTGCGCCAGGTAGTTGCGCAGCACGTATTTCGGGTTGACGGCATGCATGGCCGCGCGGCGCACGGCCGGGTCGAGGCCGTCCTCCTTTACGCGGGCTGCATGGCGCGCCAGCCAGTCCAGCAACGACGGCGTGGCGGCATCGCGCTTGCCGCCGTCATAGAACGCATCCCGCAATGGCGGCAGGCCCGGCGCATCCGGGTCGACGTCGGCCAGCGCACGGAAGAACAGGGTCATGTCGATTTCGGCCGACTGCAGCAGCACGTGCAGATCGCGCATCAATTCGACGTCGTCGTCGCGGCACTCGGCCAGCCCGAGCTTGCGCGCGATGTTGTCGTGGTCGGCGGCGACGTAGGTCGCGGCGTAGCGGTCCAGGCCCGCCTGCAACGGCGCTTCGTCGCCGAACAGCGGCGACAGCGCATGCGCGAGCCGCAGCAGGTTCCAGTGCGCGATCTTCGGCTGCCAGCCGAAGCGGTAGCGGCGCCCGCCGGCATCCGTGGTGTTCGGGGTCCAGTCCGGATCGTAGTCGTCGATCCAGCCATAGGGACCGTAGTCGATGGTGAGGCCGAGGATCGACATGTTGTCGGTGTTCATCACTCCGTGCACGAAACCCACCCGCATCCAGTGCGCGACCATCAGCGCCGTGCGCTCGCACACTTCCGCGAACCAGTCGGCGTAGAGGGCCTCCCCGCTGCCGCGCAGGTGCGCGCCCCTGGAATGCATGAAGTCGCGGCGGATGCAGAAGTCCGCCAGCTTCCGCAACAGCGGCACGTCCTCGCGCGCATACGGCAGCTCGAAATTGCCGAATCGGATGAACGACGGCGCCATCCGGCACACGATCGCGCCCGGCTCCCCGCGTGGATGCCCGTCGTAGAACATGTCGCGCACCACCGTCTGGCCGGTGCCGACCAGGCTCAGGGCGCGGGTGGTCGGCACGCCAAGATGATGCATCGCCTCGCTGCACAGGAACTCGCGGATCGAGGATCGCAGCACCGCGCGGCCATCGGCGCTGCGCGAATACGGAGTCCGTCCGGCACCCTTGAGTTGCAGCTCCCAGCGCTCACCCGCCGCGTCGACGACTTCCCCCAGACTGATCGCGCGGCCGTCGCCGAGCTGTCCGGCCCAGTGCCCGAACTGGTGGCCGCCATAGTTGGCGGCGAACGGTTGCATCCCCGGCAGCAACGCGTTGCCGGCGAAGACCTGCGCGAATTCCGGCGAGTCGATGTCGGCGTCGCTGAAGCCCAGCCGCGCCGCCATCTCGCGCGAATGCGCCAGCAGCCTCGGCGCAGCGACCGGTTCCGGTGGCACCGAAGACCACAGCGCACCGTGAACCTGGCGCAGGCGCGGGCCGGATTCGGGATCGCCCGGCAACTCGCGGACAAAGGCGTTGTCGAAATGCAGCAAGGCGTCCATGGGGGCATTCTGCGCTGCCGCGCGCGCGGCGCGTACCTGCGGTGTTAATGCGATCATGGGGGATGAGCGAAATGCCCTCCGCCGCTGCCCTGCCCGTCGACTTCACGGACCTGCCGCTGGTGCCCGCCCTGTTCCAGGGGCTGGACGCCTTCGGCCATGTGCACCTGACGCCGATCCAGGCGCAGAGCCTGCCGGCACTGCTGGCCGGGCGCGACGTGATCGCGCAGGCGCCGACGGGCAGCGGCAAGACCGCCGCGTTCGGCCTTGCCCTGCTGCAGCGGCTGGAGGTCGCGGACATCCGCTTGCAGGCGCTGGTGCTGTGTCCGACCCGCGAACTCGCCGACCAGGTCGGCAAGCATGTGCGCCGGCTCGCGACCGGCATCCCCAACCTCAAGTTGCTCGTGCTCACAGGCGGCATGCCGCTGGGGCCGCAGCTGGCGTCGCTGGAACAGCACGCGCCGCACGTCGTGGTCGGCACCCCCGGCCGGGTGCAGGAATTGCTGCGCAAGCGCGCGCTCGACCTGCGCCGCGTTCACGTGCTGGTGCTGGACGAAGCCGACCGCATGCTCGACATGGGCTTCGAGGACCAGATCCGCGAGATCATGAAAACCACGCCGAAGGAGCGGCAGACTCTGCTGTTTTCGGCGACGTATCCGGATGCCATCCGCGAGCTGGCGCGCAAGTCGATGCGCGAGCCGCTGGAAGTCTCGGTGGGCGCGGACGCCGCCCCGCCGGCGATCGAGCAGCGCTTCTACGAGGTCGAACCGGCGGAGAAGCCGGCCGCACTTGCCGGCCTGCTGATCGAGCACAACCCCGAATCCGCGGTGGTGTTCTGCAACATGCGCCGCGACGCCGACGCGGTCGCCGCTTCGCTGGCGCACTTGGGTTTCTCCGCGGCCGCGCTGCACGGCGACATGGAACAGCGCGACCGCGACGAGGTGCTGGTGCGCTTCGGCAACCGCAGCTGCAACGTGCTGGTGGCCAGCGACGTCGCCGCGCGCGGGCTGGACATCCAGGACCTGGGCGCGGTGGTCAACTACGAACTGCCGACCGACCCGGACGTGTACCTGCACCGCATCGGCCGTACCGGCCGCGCGGGCCAGACCGGGCTGGCGTTGAGCCTGGTGTCGGCGCGCGAGATGCCGCGCGCGATCGAGCTCGAGCGCCGCGAACTGGAGCGGCGCCAGCGCGAAGGCGGCACGCCGGCACCAGGCCCGGGCACGCCGCTGCGCTGGTCGCGCGCGCCGCTGGCCAGCCTGCGCGACACCCGCGCGCCGCCCGCCCCCATGGCCACCCTGCGCATCGATGCCGGCCGCACCGACAAGCTGCGCCCCGGCGACATCGTCGGCGCCCTGACCGGCGAAGCCGGGCTCGAGGCCGAGGCGATCGGCAAGATCGACGTGTTCGCCACCCGCAGCTACGTCGCCATCGCCCGCGGCCAGCTGGACAAGGCCCTGTCCCGGCTCCAGGCCGGGCGGATCAAGGGCCGCAATTTCCGGGTCCGGCGGCTGTAGGCGCCGGAAAAACGGCGGCTTCAGGCGCCTTCGCCTAGACTGTCGGCTTCCCCCAAGGAGTATTGCCGATGGCAAAGCCCAATTACTCGTTCGAAAAGCGCCAGCGCGAGATCGCCAAGAAGAAGAAGCAGGACGAAAAGCTCGCCAGGAAGCAGGCCGCCAAGGACGCCGCCAACCCCCCGCCCAATGCCGCGGGCGAAGCCCCGGGCGCCGGCGAGTGAGCCGCGCCGCGTAAACTGTCGGGCTGCGTCGGGTCCCTCCGGCCGCGCGAGACCGCCATGAGTGCCGAAGCCCCCACCCCGCCGACCACCACCTTCACCGACCTCGGCCTGCCCGAGCCGCTGCTGCGGGCGCTGGCCGACGTCGGCTACGAGTCGCCCTCGCCGATCCAGGCCGCGACCATCCCGCCGCTGCTGGCCGGCCGCGACGTGCTCGGCCAGGCCCAGACCGGCACCGGCAAGACCGCCGCGTTCGCGCTGCCGGCGATGGCCCGCCTCGATCCGGCCCAGCAGGCGCCCCAGGTGCTGGTGCTGGCGCCGACCCGGGAACTGGCGATCCAGGTCGCCGAGGCGTTCCAGAAGTACGCCAGCCACCTGCCCGGTTTCCACGTGCTGCCGATCTACGGCGGCCAGAGTTACTACCCGCAGCTGCAGGCGCTCAAGCGCGGCGTGCATGTCGTGGTCGGCACTCCGGGCCGGGTGATCGACCATCTCAATCGCGGTTCGCTGGACCTGTCGCAGCTGCGCTGCCTGGTGCTCGACGAGGCCGACGAGATGTTGCGCATGGGCTTCATCGACGACGTCGAGACGGTGCTGAAGAAAGTGCCGGAAACCCGCCAGGTGGCGTTGTTCTCGGCGACCATGCCGGCGCAGATCAAGCGCATCGCCCAGACCTACCTCAAGGATCCGGTCGAGATCTCGATCAAGTCGGCGACCAGCACCGCCACCAACATCCGCCAGCGCTACTGGATGGTCAGCGGCGTCAACAAGCTGGATGCGTTGACCCGGATCCTCGAGGCCGAACCGTTCGACGGCATGCTGATCTTCTCGCGCACCAAGCTGGGCACCCAGGAACTGGCCGAGAAACTGGCCGCGCGCGGGCTGTCGGCCGCCGCGATCCACGGCGACGTCGAGCAGAAGCAGCGCGAGAAGATGGTGCAGTCGCTGAAGGACGGGCGCATCGACATCCTGGTCGCCACCGACGTCGCCGCGCGCGGGCTCGACGTGGACCGCATCAGCCACGTGCTGAAC
>JAKFCN010000024.1:0-45148 GCA_036676625.1 Lysobacter sp.
ACTCGACGTGGCCGCCCTGGTAGGACGACAGCGCGATGCCGTCGGCGTCTTCCTGCAGCGCGGCGCGGACCACGTCCTCGACGCTGCGGTTGTGGCCCAGGTGCACGACCTCGGCGCCCTGCGCCTGGATCAGCCGGCGCATGATGTTGATCGCGGCGTCGTGGCCGTCGAACAGGCTGGCGGCGGTGACGAAGCGCAGCGGGCTGGCGGCCTCGGATTGCGCGGTGGCGGAGATGCTGGCGGCAGGGGTATTCATCCCCGGATTGTAGCGCCGGGCCGCCGCCGCGGCCCCGGCGGGGTCAGTAGGCCAGCGCGCCCAATCGCTGCTTCAGCGGGGCCAGCTGCGCCTCGTAGCGTTTCCACTGCTGCAGGAAGCGGCCGTGGATCGGCTCGCGCACCTGGATCGCACTGGCGGTGGGGACCGCGCCCTCGCGCCGATCGGCATCGAGCAGCCCGTCCTGCCAGGGCAGCCCGCAGAACGCCAGCACCTCGCGCATCACCTGCCCGGGGTCGGCGACCAGCTCGTCGTAGCGCACGTCGAGGATGCGATCCGGATACAGCGAGCGCCAATGCGCCATCAATCCGCGGTAGCGGCGGAAATGGTCGGCCATCTCCAGCTGGTCGCAACTGTGCCGGTAGGCGCCGGCGGCGAACCATTCCTTGAGGTTGGAGAAGCAGGTGTCCATCGGGCTGCGGACCATGTGCAGGATCCGCGCCTGCGGCAGCGCGCGTGCGATGTAGGACACGTTGCTGAAGTTCGCGGGCAGCTTGTCGGTGTAGACGGCGCGGCCGCGGGCACGCCAGCGGGTGCGCTCCAGGTAACGGCGGCCGAGGCCGGCGAAATCGATCTCCTCCGCGCGCTGCGCCAACGCCAGGTCCAGGTAGTACGGCCCTTCCAGGTCGCAGGTCCAGCGCAGCTGGCGCACCAGGTCGTGCAGCTCGCCGGCGTCCGCCACGTCGGCATGGTTGCCGAGCAGGCGCTCCAGCAGGGTCGTCCCGGAACGCGGCATGCCGACGATGAACACCGGCCGCGGGCCGTCGTCCTCATGGCCCTGCGCCGAGGCCGGCCGCAGCGTACCGAGGTGGTCGAACAATGCCTGCTCGGCCGTGGCGTCGTAGCGCACCTGGGCGCGGCGCAACTGCAGCGCCCGTTCCAGGGCATCCCACGCCGGCTCGATCTCGTCCCGCCGGTCGTGCTCCGCGAACAGCGCATACAGCAACAGCGCGGCCTGCTCGCCGCCCGCGCCGTCCGCGAGCGCCGCCTGGATCCGCGTGATCCGGCCTTCGGCGCCCGTCGGCAGCCGCAGCTTGGCCAGCGCATGCATGGCCGGCGCCATGCGTGGCTGCCGCCGCAGTGCCTGCTCCAACGCCTGCGCCGCACCGTCGCTGTCGCCCAGGTACATGCGGCACATGCCCAGCAGGTAGTCGAGGGTCGGGCCGCGGAAGCCCCCGGCGCTGGCGCGCTCGAGCAGTTGCAGTGCCTCGGCCGGGAGGAAATTGTTGGACAGTACCCGGCCGAGTTCGGCCTGCACGTGGGGGTTGCGGCTCTCCAGCACCGCCGGATCCATTGCGGCCTGCAGTGCGGGCTGCACTTCGCCCAGCAACATCAGCCGCTTGGCAATGGCCTGCAGCAGGTCGGGATCCGACCGGCGCGCCTCGAAGGCGGCCAGCGCTGCATCGACGGCGTTGCGATGGCGACCCTGGTTGGAGGCGATCAGCGACAGCCGCAGGTGCGCGACCGGCGCCAGTTCCGGATCGCGCAGCAGCCGGCGATAGGTCTCGGCGGCGGCGTCCTGCAAGCCGGCGTCCAGCTGGCGCTCGGCCTGCTGCCAGAGCGCGGCACCGGGAGGGAGAAGGGATGGATTCGACATGGCGGAAGGATAAGCCACGCCCCGCCCGGGCCGCCCTGCGCAGGGGCAAATGGGCTTTTGCCGCGGGAGGCGCGTAAAATACGGCGCCTGCGACCGGACCCGACGTGTCCCGACCGCTGCTGAACCCCTTCGATTCAAAGACTTACCACAAAAAGCTGGCGTCCTTCGCAATGCGCGAACCGGCCGTCGGCGCTGGAGCACACGCGATGATCTTCGAAACCCTGGATACCTTCGGTCACGAGCAGGTCGTTTTCTGCCACAACAAGGACGCCGGCCTGAAGGCCATCATCGCGATCCACAACACCGTGCTCGGTCCGGCCCTCGGCGGCACCCGGATGTGGCCGTACAAGACCGAAGCCGATGCGCTCAACGACGTGCTGCGGCTGTCGCGCGGCATGACCTACAAGAACGCGGTCGCCGGCCTCGACATCGGCGGCGGCAAGGCCGTGATCATCGGCGACCCGGCCACCGACAAGTCCGAGGCGCTGTTCCGCGCGTTCGGCCAGTTCGTGGAATCCCTGGGCGGCCGCTACATCACCGCCGAGGACGTCGGCATCGACGTCAACGACATGGAATACGTGTTCCGCGAGACCGAGTTCGTCACCGGCGTGCACCAGGCGCATGGCGGCTCCGGCGATCCCTCGCCGTTCACCGCCTACGGCGCGCTGCAGGGCCTGATGGCCACGCTGCAGAAGAAGTTCGGCGACGAGGAAGTCGGCAAGTACAGCTACGCGGTGCAGGGCCTGGGCCACGTCGGCATGGAATACGTGAAGCTGCTGCGCGAGCGCGGCGCCAAGATCTTCGTCACCGACATCAACAAGGGCCTGGTCGACAAGGCGGTCAGCGAGTACGGCGCCGAGGCCGTGGGCCTGGACGAGATCTACGACGTGGCGGCCGACGTGTACTCGCCGTGCGCGCTGGGCGGCACCGTCAACGAGCAGACTCTGCCGCGCTTCAAGTTCAAGATCATCTGCGGCTCGGCCAACAACCAGCTGTCCAACAACGCCATCGGCGACGAGGTCGAGAAGCGCGGCATCCTGTACGCACCGGACTATGCGGTCAACGCCGGCGGCGTGATGAACGTGGCGCTGGAGATCACCGGCTACAACCGCGAGCGCGCGATGCGGATGATGCGCACGATCTACCACAACCTCACCCGCATCTACGAGATCTCCGAGCGCGACGGCATCCCGACCTACAAGGCCGCCGACCGCATGGCCGAGGAACGCATCGCCGTGATGGGCAAGCTGAAGCTGCCGCTGGGCCGGGCCAAGCCGCGCTTCCAGGGAAGGATCCGCGGGCACTGATGGGACTGCTCCAATGAGAATGTTCCCGCTGGGCGAGGACATCGACGCGCTGCGCGAGGCGGTCCGCCGCTTCGCGGACGCCGAGATCGCGCCGCGCGCGGCGCGGATCGACCACGACAACGCCTTCCCGCAGGACCTGTGGCCCAAGCTCGGCGAGATGGGCCTGCTGGGCCTGACCGTGCCCGAGCAATACGGCGGCAGCGGCATGGGCTACCTCGCCCACATGGTGGCGATGGAGGAGATCTCGCGCGCCTCCGGCTCGGTCGGACTGAGCTACGGCGCGCACTCCAACCTGTGCGTCAACAACCTCTACGCCAACGGCAACGAGGCGCAGCGCGCGAAGTACCTGCCGAAGCTGTGCAGCGGCGAGTGGAAGGGCGCGCTGGCGATGAGCGAGCCGGGCGCCGGCTCGGACGTGGTCGGCTCGATGAGCTGCCGTGCCGAGTTGCGCGACGGCACGTGGATCGCCAACGGCAACAAGATGTGGATCACCAACGGCCCCGAGGCCGACGTGCTGGTGGTCTACATGCGCACCGCGGGCAAGGATGCCGGCAGCCGCTGCATGACCGCCTTCATCGTCGAGAAGGGCATGCCCGGGTTCTCGACCGCGCAGAAGCTCGACAAGCTCGGCATGCGCGGCTCCAACACCTGCGAGCTGGTGTTCGAGGACTGCACGATCCCGGCCGGCAACGTGCTCGGTGAAGTGAACCAGGGCGTCAAGGTCCTGATGTCGGGGCTCAACACCGAGCGCCTCGTGCTGACCGGCGGCCCGCTCGGGCTGATGCAGGCCGCGCTCGACATCACCCTGCCCTACGTGCGCGAGCGCAGGCAGTTCGACCAGCCGATCGGCTGCTTCGAGCTGATGCAGGCCAAGCTGGCCGACATGTACACCGCGCTGCAGTCCTCGCGCGCCTACGCCTACCAGGTGGCGCGCGACTACGACGCCGGGCACAAGTCGCGCGCCGACGCCGCCGCCTGTCTGCTGCATGCGAGCGAGTCGGCTGTGCAGGTGGGCCTGGAGGCGATCCAGGCGCTGGGCGGCAACGGCTACATCAACGAATTCGATACCGGCCGGATCCTGCGCGACGCCAAGCTCTACGCCATCGGCGCCGGCACCAACGAAATCCGCCGCATGCTCATCGGCCGCGAACTCTTCGACGGCAAGAGCTGAAAAACCAGCCACAGATTTCACAGATTCCACAGATCAAAAAGCTCTTCCATCTGTGTTCATCTGTGAAATCTGTGGCTGAATTTCTCTCCTAGAACACAACCTGCCAGTTGGCCGTGGCGCCGAGGTCGGTGCGGGACTGGCCCCGGCGGGCGTCGAGGTCGAGGGTCAGGCGCGAGGCGCCCCATTGCGCGCCGACGCCGGCGCCCAGCACGCCGGCGTCGCGGCCGAACATGTCGAGCATCAACGGCGCACGCGCGTCGATGCCGGTGAAGCTGGCCTCGATCGCACCGTGTTGCGACAGGGTGCGCTGCCATTCCATGTGCCCGTGCAGGTCCACGCGTGCCGCGCCCATCCGCCAGTCGTGCAGGTAGCGCACGCCGAGCAGCGCCTGGGTCACTTCCAGGCGCGAGGCCTGCGCATCCAGCCCGAAGCCGGCAGCGCCGTCCTCGCGGAACGCGCCGCGCCGCAGCTGCAAGGCCTGCGCACCGGCGTAGGGCGTGAACGTCCCGCCCAGCACGCGAAGGTGGCGGCCCGCCTGCAGCCCGAGCGAGAGATAACGGTCGGCATAGCGCGAGTCCACGCCGTAGCCGGCGTCGCCGAGCAGCACTTCGCGCTGCAGGTCGCGCTGGATCCGGCCGAACGCGGCACGGCCGAGCAGGTAGCCGCCGTCGCCAGCTTCGCGGAAGGCATACAGCTGGCCTTCGGTCTGCACGTCGTGGCTGCGGTCGCGGCGACCCAGGTTCCACAGGCTGCCTTCGCTGCGCGAGAACGCCATGCCCCAGGTGGTGGTGCCGTCGCGGAATTCCTGGCCCAGCATCCAGCCGCGCATGTCGGCGCCGATCGCGGTGCCGATGCTGCGGCTGCCGTCCAGCGACGAGGCCCAGGCGCCCGCGGCCCGCGGCGCGTCGAGTCGCGCCTCGAGTTCGCGCCGGCCGCCATCTGCGGCCAGCATCGCCAGCGCGGCGTCGGTCGCATGCAGTTCGCCGGAAAGGCTGGACAGCGAGCGCTCGGCCGAAGCCGCGTTGGCGGTGCGCTGCAACGCGCCGGCGCCCTGCAGGAACTTCGGTGCGACCGTTGCCTGCGCACCGGCGTCGAGCGCGGCGAAGGCGCCCTGCACCAGCCCGGCGCCCGATTGCGATGCCGCCGACAGGTTCATCGATTGCGCCGCGGCCGTCACGTCCAGGTGGGTGATCTGGAGCCATACCAGGGTCGGTTCGTAGCTGAGCGATCCCTGCAGGAACACGCTGGGCGCGGTGCTCAGGGTCGCGAACGTGCCGTCGACGCCGCCCTGCGCCTCCAGCACTGCTTCACGCGACTGCGGCATGTACGGGCCGTTGCTGGTCTGCACAACGCCGGCGACGAAGAAGTCGCCGTCGAGCTGCGCCTGCCCCATCACCAGCAAGCGGCTGCCGCCGATGAGCATGGACAGTTGCCCGGTCGCGGTCTGGGTGTAGTTGCCGGCGATGATCGGCGGGCCACTGGCACCGATGTCGAGCACGCCCGCATTCTGCAGGTTGCGGCTGATCGCGCCGCTGCCGGACAGGCGTGCACCGGACGCGACGCTGACGTTCGAGTCCTGGAGTCCGCCGCTGATCTCGAGGGCGCCCGCCTGCACCACGGTGTCGCCGCTGTAATTGCTGAAGCCGGCCAGTTCCAGGGTGCCGGTGCCCGATTTCACCAGGCCGCCGGTGCCGCTGATCGGGTTGCTCCAGGTGGACTCGCCGGAAAACGAGACATGCACGTCGCCCCAGTCGAAGCGGCCCGGACCGTTCACCGCCTTGGCCACGTCCACCAGGCCGTAGCCGAAGGTCGCGTCCACGCCCGGCGCGCCGAGGTCCTTCGCGGTGCCCAGCAGCGTCTGCCGCACCAGGTCGTTGTCGAAGTACGGGAACGCCGACCACACCACCGCGGCCGCGCCCGACACCAGCGGCGCCGCGAACGAGGTGCCGCCGCCCACCCAGTAGGTCGGGTTGCCCGCGGTGTCGTCGTGCCCCGTGAACACCACGTTGCCCGGGGCTGCCAGGCAGTAGTGCATCGCCACCCCGCAGGCCTGCGAATAGGAGGTGAGCTGGGTGGGATGCAATGGATCCAGCGCGGCGACCGCCAACCAGCCGACCTCCAGGTCGGTGGCGACGCCGTCCTTGCTCGGAAGCGCCGCGTTGTCCGACGGATTGAGCCGCAGGACCGGGTCCTCGCCCGAGTTGCCGTTGGCGAACACGATCAACCCGCCACGGGTGATGACGAAGTCCCGGTAGGCGTCGGCGAACTCGACGGTGACGGCGGGATCGTCCCAGTACAGGCCGCCCCACGAGTTGTTGATGATCCGCGCGCCGGCGTCGGCGAGCTCGCCGTTGATCGCCGCGAAGAACGCGCCGTAGCCCTGGCCCGCGGTGATCTCGTTGCCCTCGCCGGAGCCGTCGTCTTCCGGCGGCGCGTCGTCGATGATGCGCGAGGACACCAGGGTTGCGCCCTGGGCGATGCCGCCGGGCCATTGCCCGAACGGCTTGCCCGCCGCGAGCTGCGCCACGGTGGTGCCATGGCCGACCTTGTCGTCGACGCTGAGGTCGTTGCCGGCATCCACGTGCACGAAGTTCGCCAGCACGCGTCCGGCGAGCGCGGGATGGTTGCGGTTGATGCCCGTGTCGACCAGGCCGATGGTCACGCCGGTGCCGTCGTAGCCGGCGGCAAGCGCACTGTCGGCACCGGTCAGGGTGAGGTGGTCGTCGAAGCCCGGCTGGGGCTGGCTGGAGCCGCCATCGTCCGTCGGCGGAGGCGGGGGTGGAGGCGGCGGATCGGAGCGGACATTGCCACCGCCGCCACCCCCGCCGCACCCGCCCAGCACCAGCAGCAGTGCCGTCCACAGTGCAGCGCGCGTGAGCTTTCCGGTTCCCCTGAGCATGCAATGACCCTCGATGATGGCGCTGCGCCGCGGCGCCATTATGTATGCCTCCGGGGCGGGTCCGGCAAGCTTGGTGCAACGCAACATCGGAGCCCGTTTCGCGCCATAATCGAAGCATGCGGCGGTCGCCGCGCCCAACCCCGGAGTTCCCGTGTCCGCTGCTTCCACTTCAGACGTCGTCATCGTCGGTGCCAAGCGCACCGCCATCGGTTCCTTCCTCGGCCAGTTCACCGGCGTGCCGGCCCCGCAACTGGGCAGCACCGCCATCGCCGGCGCACTCGCCCATGCCGGCCTCGCCCCCGACCAGGTCGACGAAGTGCTCATGGGTTGCGTGCTGCCCGCCGGCCTCGGCCAGGCGCCTGCGCGCCAGGCATCGCTCGGCGCGCAGATCCCCGCGTCCGCCGGCTGCACCACGGTCAACAAGGTCTGCGGCTCGGGCATGAAGGCGGTGATGCTCGCCCACGACATCATCAAGGCCGGTTCGGCGAAAGTGGTCGTGGCCGGCGGCATGGAGTCGATGACCAACGCCCCGCACCTGCTCAACGGTTCGCGCACCGGCATCCGTTACGGCAGCGCCGAGTTCCTCGACCACATGGCCTGGGACGGCCTGACCAACCCTTACGACGGCAAGGCGATGGGCGTGTTCGGCGACATGGCCTGCGCCAGGTACCACTACGACCGCGAGGCGCTGGACGCCTACTCGGCCGAGAGCGTCCGCCGCGCCCAGGCGGCACAAGCCTCGGGGGCCTTCGACGCCGAGATCGTCGCGGTCACGGTCAAGGGCCGCAAGGGCGAGGTGGTGGTCGACAAGGACGAGGAGCCCGGCAAGGTCGACGTGGCGAAGATCCCCGGCCTGCGCCCGGCCTTCGGCAAGGAAGGCGTGCTCACCGCGGCTTCCTCTTCGAAGATCTCCGACGGCGCCGCGGCCACCGTGCTGATGTCCGCCGACGAGGCCGCCCGGCGCGGACTCAAGCCGTTGGCGCGGATCGTCGCCCACGCCACCCATTCGCAGGCGCCGGAATGGTTCACCACCGCGCCGGTGGCCGCGCTGCGCAGCGTGCTCGACAAGGCCGGCTGGACGGTCGCCGACGTCGACCTGTTCGAGATCAACGAAGCCTTCTCCTGCGTGGCGATGGCACCGATGACCGACCTCGGCATCCCGCACGACAAGCTCAACGTCAACGGCGGCGCGGTCGCCCTCGGGCATCCCATCGGTGCCAGCGGAGCGCGCCTGCTGGTGACCCTGCTGCATGCCCTCCAGGCCCGCGGCGGCAAGCGCGGCATCGCCTCGTTGTGCATCGGCGGCGGCGAAGCCACCGCAATCGCCGTGGAGCTGGCGTGAAGAAGTTAAGAGCGCTTAACCAAAAAAAGACGCCCCACCCGCTTGACAGGCGACACGGGCTTGTCATCATGTTATTGGCGCGCAGTTGCGCGTTGCCTAACTAACGACGAGGAAGAACCGATCATGACCATCAACAAGGCGCTGCTCGCTGTTGCCATGGGCCTTGCCCTGGCTGCGTGCACGAACCAGGACCAGGCCGCCGACTCGGCTGCCGAAGCCGCCACCGCTGCGACCGAAGCCCAGCAGGCTGCCGACGCCGCCGCCACCACTGGCGACGCCACCGCTGCCGACGCTGCCCAGGCTTCCGCCGACGCCGCTGCCGCTGCCGCCGACGCGGCCGGCACCTCCGCCGACGCCGCTGCCGCTGCCGGCACCATGAGCTCGGCCGACGACGCCGCCGACGCTGCCGAGAACGCAGCCGACGCCGCCGAGCAGGCCCAGGACGCCGCCGAGGAAGCTGCCGATTCGACCGACGGCAAGTAATTGCCCCGGTTGTAGCGGAAGCTGTTGTAGCTGAAAATCGAAAGGAGCCGCCGGCCAAGCCGGCGGCTTTTTTCCTTCGCACCATCCTGTCCGTCCCGCTGTTCGTCCCTACCCAACCCTCCGGAGCCACCATGAACACCAAGCTTTTCGTCCTTGCCGCCGCTGCCGTCCTTGCCCTGTCGGCATGCAAGAACGAGACCACCGAAGCCCAGCAGCAGGCCGCTGAGGCCGCCGCTGCCATCGACCAGGCTGGTGCTGCCACCGCCGACGCCGCCCAGCAGGGCGTCGAAGCCGCTGCCGCCGCCACCGGCGAAGCCGCGGGCGAAGTCGCCGCCAACGTCGACCAGGCTGCCGACGCCGCTGCCGCTGCCGCCGGCGAAGCCGCTTCCACCGCTGCCGACGCCACCGCCGACGCCGCCCAGGCGACCGCCGACGCTGCGCAGGACGTTGCCGACAAGGCCGACGCCGCCGCCGACGAAGCGAAGAAGTAAGCAACGCTCCAGCGTTGCAGGGAAAGGCCCGCCTCGGCGGGCCTTTTTTTTGGCTCTACAATCCCCGGATGCCCGCCATCCAATCGCAGCTCGATCCGCGCTCCGAAGACTTCCGCGACAACGTCGCCTTCCACCGCGCACTGGTCGAGGAACTCGACCGGCGCCTGGCACGCGCTGCCGACGGCGGCGGACAGAAGGCGCGCGACCGCCACGTCGAGCGCGGCAAGCTGCTGGTGCGCGAACGCATCGTCGCCCTGCTCGACCCGGCCTCGCCGTTCCTGGAGATCGCGCCGCTGGCGGCCGAGGACATGTACGACGGCAAGGCGCCCGCGGCAGGCATGGTCTGCGGCATCGGCCGGGTGCTGGGCCAGGAAGTCGTGGTGGTCGCCAACGACGCCACCGTCAAGGGCGGCACCTACTTCCCGATGACGGTGAAGAAGCACCTGCGTGCGCAGGAGATCGCACTCGAGAACCACCTGCCCTGCATCTACCTGGTCGACTCCGGCGGCGCGTTCCTGCCGCTGCAGGACGAGGTGTTCCCGGACAAGGAGCACTTCGGGCGGATTTTCTACAATCAGGCGCGCATGAGCGCGCAGAACATCCCGCAGGTCGCGGTGGTGATGGGCAGTTGCACCGCCGGCGGCGCCTACGTGCCGGCGATGAGCGACGAAAGCATCATCGTCAAGGAACAGGGCACCATCTTCCTCGGCGGTCCGCCGCTGGTGAAGGCCGCCACCGGCGAGGTGGTGGACGCGGAAACGCTGGGCGGCGCCGACGTGCACACCGCGATTTCCGGCGTCGCCGACCACTTCGCCGAGGACGACCGCCACGCGCTGCAGATCGCGCGCGACATCGTCGGCAATTTCAACCGCGGCAAGGTATTGCCGCTGACGGTGCGCGACACGCGCGAGCCGCTGTATCCGCCCGAGGAACTGTACGGCATCGTGCCGAAGGATCCGCGCCGGCCGTTCGACATCCGCGAAGTGATCGCACGCGTGGTCGACGGCAGCGAGCTGCAGGAGTTCAAGGCGCGCTACGGCCGCACCCTGGTCACCGGCTTCGCCCACCTGCACGGCTACCCGGTCGGGATCGTCGCCAACAACGGCATCCTGTTTTCCGAGAGTGCGCTCAAGGGCGCGCACTTCATCGAGCTGTGCAACCAGCGCGGCATCCCGCTGGTGTTCCTGCAGAACATCACCGGCTTCATGGTCGGGCGCAAGTACGAACATGCCGGCATCGCCAAGGACGGCGCCAAGATGGTGACCGCGGTGGCGTGCTCGCACGTGCCGAAGTTCACCGTGGTGATCGGCGGCAGTTTCGGCGCCGGCAACTACGCGATGTGCGGGCGCGCGTACGGTGCGCGCTTCCTGTGGATGTGGCCGAACGCGCGCATCAGCGTGATGGGCGGCGAGCAGGCCGCCAGCGTGCTGGCGACGGTGAAGCGCGACGGCATCGAGGCGCGCGGCGGCGAGTGGACCGCGGCCGAAGAGGAGGCCTTCAAGGCGCCGCTGCGCGAGCAGTACGAAAGCCAGGGCAGCCCGTGGTATGCCAGCGCGCGGCTCTGGGACGACGGCATCATCGATCCGGCCGACACTCGCCGCGTGCTCGGCCTGGGCCTCTCGGCCTCGCTGAACGCACCGATCGAGAGCGGCCCGGGCCGCGACGGCACCCGCTTCGGCGTGTTCAGGATGTAACCCGGGCGATGTAGCGTTTCGCGGGACGGCGTCACAGCACTGCCTCCATGCCGGCGTGCTAGGCTCATTCGCCCGGGGAACCCATCCCTTTCACTAACCCCGCAGAGGGCAGAAAACCATGGCGATCTTCGACCAGAAAACCGCGGCCAAGAAGGACTCGGCGCCGTTCACTTCCGACCTGCCGCCGTTCCAGGCGCCGCCGGCTGCCACTCCCGAGAGCAGCTTCGGCGCGACTGCGTCCGCCAATGCCCCGCGCCCGCAGTCGGTCCCCGCCAAGGAATCCCTGATCGCCGCCGACCTCACCATCGAAGGCAAGATCGAAGGCGCCGGCAACGTGCGCATCGCCGGCAAGTTCAAGGGCGACGTCAACGTGCAGGGCGACCTCACCATCGAGCCGGGCGCCAAGCTCACCGGTGGCGTGCGCGCCAAGCGCGTGGTCATCGCCGGCGAGCTCGAAGGCAACATCGAGGGCGCTGCCCAGGTCGAACTGCAGCAGGGCGGCGTGCTGGTCGGCGACGTCAAGGCCGGCTCGCTCACCGTCGCCACCGGCGCGCGCATGCGCGGCCAGGCCGACTTCGGCTGGGAAGAGAAAGACAAGGGCGGCAAGTCGGAGAGCTACTCCGCGTCATGAACAGCGCGCGCCCGGGGAGCACGGGCGCCACGCGCGCCTGCCCCCACTGCAAGGCGACGATCCTCGAAAGCGCCAGCGTGTGCCCCGCCTGCCGGGGCCACCTGCGTTACGACGAGGTGTCGGTCCAGCGCGAGAAGACCAAGGTCGTTCCGCTGCACATCGAAGGCACGCTGGTGGCGCCGACCGGCGCCAGTGCCTACGAGTACTCGATGGTGCTGTCGATCCGCAACGAGCGCGGCGAGGAAGTGAACCGCCAGGTGATCGGCGTCGGCGCGCTGTACCCGGACGAGGAACGCAGCTTCACCCTGCAGGTGGAGATGACCGAGGCCACCGGCGCCAGGGCCCGCAAGAAACACTGACCACCCTGTGTCACGACGCGGCGGCAACGCGCGCGCTGCGCGCGTTCCAGGCGAAGCCCGCCACCAGCACCACAAGTACGGCCAGCTGCACCAGCAGGCCCTGCAGCGTCGGATGCACGCCGAGCAGGTCGATCCGCGGTGCATGCACCAGCGTCAGCGGCAGCCAGCCGGCTTCCTGCAATGCGGCCACGCCCTTGCCCGCCAGCACCACCGCCAGCACCGCCATCAGCAGCGCGCTGATCCCGAAGAACTTGCCGAACGGCAGCCTGCGGCTGTAGCGCAGCATCAACCAGGCGATCGCGGCCAGCGCCAGGATCGCGGTCGCGGCGCCCGCCAGCACCGCCGGATGGTTGCCCTGGCTCCATAGCGCGGCATAGAACAGCACCGTCTCGAATGCCTCGCGATAGACGATCAGGAACGCCAGCAGGAACATGAACCAGGCCGACCCGCGCGACAGCGCGTGCGACATCTGCGCACGGATATAGCGCTGCCAGGCGTCGGCCTGGCTCTTGCCGTGCATCCAGATGCCGACCGACACCAGCACCGCGGCCGCGACCAGCGCCGCGAATCCCTCGGTGAGTTCGCGGCTGGCGCCGCTGACCTCGACCAGGCGGGTCGCGACCAGCCAGGTCGCACCACCGGCCACCAGCGCGCCGATCCAGCCGGCATGCACGTAGGGCATCGTCTCGAGGCGATCGGACTTGCGCAGGAACGCGACCATCGCGATCACCAGCAGCAGCGCTTCCAGTCCTTCGCGCAGCAGGATCGTCAGCGAGCCGACGAACGCGGTGGTGGCGCCGGCGCCGGCGCCGCTTTCGTCGAGCGCGAACTCGGCTCGATCGAACAGGCCTTCCACCACCGCCGCGCGCGCCTGCACATCGGCCACGGGGGCCTGCGCACCGGCCTGCGCACGCAGCGCGATCATCGCCGCCTCGACCTCGGCCAGCAGCGCCTTGTCGCGCGTGGCCAGCATCGGCTCGATCGGCTCGAAGCCGTCCAGGTAGGCCGACAGGAACTTGTCGCGCGCAGTGCTCCGGTCGCCGGCCGCGTACGCCGCGGCGCCTTCGTGCAACCGCGTGCGGGCCAGCGCCAGCGTGCCGCCATCGGGCGCGGCAGCGGCAGCCGTGGCAATGACTTCCGGATGTCGGCGCAGGAAGGCGGTGAGGTCGTCGGCCTGCGCCTGGTCCAGGCCGGCAAGGCCGGCGGGCAGCGCCTGCACCAGCGCGGCCAGGTCCGGCACCGCGGCGCGCACGTCGGCGCGCTGCAACCACAACGCCTCGCCGCGGGACACGCCGGCCTGCGGGAACGCGAACTGGCCGACGCGGAACGCGAGCGCCCAGCGATCGGCTTCGGGCAGGTGGGCGTAGCTGACCATCGCCGTGCCCGCCAGCCCGTGCTCGACCACCTGCTCCAGCGCGAACACGCTGCGCTGGCGCGCGCGCGCGACGTCGGTGAAGTCGATCGGCGGCGGATCGAGCGCAGCGCCCGCAAGGCCGTCGCCGGCGCCGGTGGCGCCGTGGCAACTGGCGCAGTCCTGCTGGTACAGCGCATCCGCGCGCGCCAGGTCGGGAACGCGGGCCGGGGCACGCGGCACCGGATAGGCCTGCAACAGGCCGCCGGCCAGCGCGCGGGCGAGACGTTCGACTTCCACCGGCTCGGCCTTGCCGGCCACCGCCGACTGCAACGCCGCCGCCTGGGCCTCGAGCCCGTCGCGCGCCGGATGCTCCGGCAGCTGCGCGAGGCGTTCGCCCACGGTGGCCGAGAACTCCTGCATCTCCTGGTATTCCATCGCGCTGACGATCTTTCCGTCCTGCACCGCGCCCGGGTAGTCCACCGCGATGTAGTCGAGCAACTGCCACAGCATCTGCACCTGCGGGTTGGCCCGCGCAGCGAAGGTCCCCGCCATCAGCAGCACGGCCAGCAACGGGAGGAACAGCCAGCGGGGCAAATGCATGGAAGCAGTCGTGGGCATGGGCTGGGCGCGCGGGTGAATGCGGGACGGCCATTCTACGATAAACGAGAATGGATCGCATTCGCCTTATCGCGCGGCCGGTATCATCTCCCCACCATGGATGCCGGATCCCGCTGAATGAAGGCCCCCTTCCAGCTGCACCGCGAAGGGCCCGTCGCCCGCCTGCGGCTCGATCGTCCCGAGGTGCACAACGCCTTCGATGCCGCGCTGGTCGCGGCGTTGACCGACGCCCTCGCCACCCTCGGCCGTGATCCGGGCGTGCGGGTGGTCGTGCTGGAGGGCGAAGGCGCCTCGTTTTCGGCGGGCGCCGACCTCAACTGGATGCGCGGCATGGCCGCCGCCGGCGAACTCGGGAACCGCGACGACGCCCTCGCCCTCGCCCGCCTGCTGCGCACTCTCGACGAACTGCCGCGGCCGACCATCGCGCGCGTCCACGGCGCCGCGTTCGGCGGCGGCGTCGGCCTGGTGGCTGCGTGCGACATCGCCATCGGCGTGCCGGAGGCCAAGTTCGGCCTGACCGAAAGCAGGCTCGGCCTGCTGCCCGCGGTGATCTCGCCCTACGTCGTCGCGGCGATCGGCCCGCGCCAGGCACGGCGCTGGTTCGCCAGCGCGGAAGTCTTCGGCGCGGAGGAGGCGCACCGCATCGGCCTGTTGCACGAGGTCGTCGACGCGACCGCGCTCGACACCGCCGTGCAGCGCCAGGTCGACCTGCTGCTCAAGGCCGGCCCGATCGCCGCCGCCAGCGCCAAGGCGCTGGTGCGCAACGTCGACGCCGCCTCCGGCCCGGTCGCCATCGACGCCGCCAACGCCGCCCTCATCGCCCGCCTGCGCGTCTCCCCCGAAGGCCAGGAAGGCATCGCCGCCTTCCTCGAAAAACGCAAACCCAAGTGGGCGGAGTAAAGGCATCCGCAGGACGCGGATCAACGCGGATTTGAAAAGCGGATCAACGCGGATAAATCAGGAATGGGAAAAGCAGGGAGGCGGATATGGGGCACGCGGAAAAGGACGGCCGCGCAGGGGGATTGGTTGCAGGGGATTTGACCGAGCAGGTCATTGGAGCTTTTTACGCTGTCTACAATGACCTCGGGCCAGGCTTCCTGGAGAGCGTTTACGAGAATGCACTGATCATTGCGCTAGACGAACTCGAACTGCCGGTGTTGCCACAGGTTCCACTCGTTGTTCGCTTCCGCAGGCAGGTTGTTGGCCAGTTCCGGGCCGATCTCCTTGTTGCTGACCAACTAATCGTCGAGATCAAAGCGGTCTCTCAGCTGGCCATGATCCATGAAGTTCAACTAGTCAATTACCTGCGCGCCACCGGTATCCAGATCGGCCTCCTGTTGAACTTTGGACCTCGTGCTGAATTCCGCCGCCGCGTTTGCACCACCTCCAAGATTGATCCGCGTTAATCCGCCTTTTTAATCCGCGTTGATCCGCGTCAAAGAGAAAGCCGCATGTTCGAGAAGATACTGGTTGCCAATCGCGGGGAGATCGCGTGCCGGGTGATGCGCACGTGCCGCAGGCTGGGCGTGCGCACGGTGGCGGTGTTCTCGGAGGCGGACGCGGGTGCGCAGCACGTGCGGCAGGCGGACGAGGCCTTCCCGATCGGCGGGCCGCGACCGCAGGAGTCGTACCTGCGCGGCGATGCGATCATCGCGGCGGCGCTGGCATCGGGTGCGCAGGCGATCCATCCCGGCTACGGGTTCCTCAGCGAGAACGCGGATTTCGCCGACGCGGTCGAGGCCGCGGGGCTGGTGTTCATCGGGCCGAAGGCGTCGTCGATGCGCCGCATGGGCAGCAAGGCCGGCGCCAAGGAACTGATGGCCGCGGCGGGCGTGCCGGTGGTACCCGGTTACACCGGCGAGGACCAGTCGCCGCAGCTGCTCGCGCGCGAGGCCGCGAGGATCGGCTTTCCGCTGATGATCAAGGCCGCGCACGGCGGCGGCGGCAAGGGCATGCGCATCGTGCGTTCCGCCGGCGAGTTCCTGCCCAACCTCGAGAGCTGCCAGCGCGAAGCGGCCGGCGCCTTCGGCCGCGACCGCGTGCTGCTGGAACGCTACGTCGAATCGCCGCGCCACATCGAGATCCAGGTGTTCGGCGACAGCCACGGCAACGCCATCCACCTCAACGAACGCGAGTGCTCGGCGCAGCGCCGCTACCAGAAGGTGCTGGAGGAATCGCCGTCGCCGTTCCTGACCCCGGAACTGCGCGCGGCGATGGGCGCGGCCGCGGTGCAGGCCGCGCATGCGATCGACTATGCCAACGCCGGCACGGTGGAGTTCATCGTCGCCCCGGACGGCAACTTCTTCTTCATGGAGATCAACACCCGGTTGCAGGTCGAGCATCCGGTCACCGAGTTGACCACCGGCCTTGACCTGGTCGAATGGCAGCTGCGGATCGCTTCCGGCGAAGCGTTGCCGCTGGCGCAGGACGCGGTGCCGCGCCGAGGCCATGCGATCGAGGTGCGGCTGTATGCGGAAGATCCGGAAGCCGGCTTCCTGCCCGGTTCCGGCAAGCTGGAGCGGCTGCGCCTGCCCGCACCTTCCACGCACGTGCGGATCGACTCGGGCGTGGTCGAGGGCGACATCGTCACCATCTTCTACGACCCGATGATCGCCAAGCTCATCGTGCACGACGCCGACCGCGGCAAGGCGCTGGCGCGCTTGCGCGAGGCGCTGGCGCAATGCGACGTGGCCGGGCCCAAGTCGAACATCGCGTTCCTCGAGCGGCTGGCACGGCACCCGGCGATCGTCGACGGCAGCATCGACACCGGTTACCTGGACCGCCACCTCGACGAATTCGTGCCCGATCCCGACGCCACGATCGGGCGCCTGCCCCTGCTGGCCGCCAGCACCGCGCAACTGCTGCTGCAGGAGCAAGCGCAGGCCGGCGCCGCGGCTGCCTCCAGCGACCCGACTTCGCCCTGGGCGCTGGCCGACGGCTGGCGCCTGGGCCACGCCGGCATGCGCCCGTTGGCCTTCCTGCATCGCGGCCGGCGGCTGCAGGCGATCGCCCAGGGCAGCGGCGGCGAATACCGGATCCGGGTGGCCGATGGCCGGGATTCCGCGACGGCCGTCACGGTGTCGGGCGCACGCCTGGCCGACGGCGTGCTCAGCGCCCGTTTTGATGAAGATGCGCACCGTTTCCTGGTGCGCGCCGAGCCCGGCCGGCTGCTGCTGCACGACGGCGACCGGCGTCTGCAACTGGAGCCCGTCGAGGTGTATCGTCGGGACAGCGACACGTCGGCAGCGCAGCACGACCAGGTCCGGGCACCCATGCCCGGGCGCGTGGTGGTGGTCCGGGCCAGCCAGGGGGACAGCGTCGTGGCAGGACAGGAACTGGTGGTCGTCGAAGCGATGAAGATGGAACTCGCGCTCAAGGCGCCGCGCGACGGCGTCATCGCGAGCGTCGCGGCGGTGGCGGGCGACTTCGTCGACGCCGATGCCGTGCTGGTGGCGCTGGAGCCTTGACATGGCCATGCCCGCCCAGGTGCGCATCGTCGAGGTCGGCCCGCGCGACGGGCTGCAGAACGAAAAGGCGACCATCCCCACCCCGGCCAAGATCGAGCTGATCGACCGGTTGTCGGCCACCGGCCTGCAGTGCATCGAGGCGACCAGCTTCGTCAGCCCGAAGTGGATCCCGCAGCTGGCCGACGCCGCCGAGGTGATGGCCGCGATCGATCGCCGCCCCGGCGTGCGCTACCCGGTGCTGGTGCCGAACCTGCAGGGCTACGAACGCGCGCGCGCCGCCGGCGCCGCCGACATCGCGGTGTTCACCGCCGCGTCCGAGGCCTTCAATCGCCGCAATACCAACGCCGGCATCGACGAGTCGCTGCAGCGCTTCGCGCCGGTGATGGAGCGCGCGCGCGCGGATGGCGTCTCGGTACGCGGATACGTGTCGACCGTGCTCGGCTGTCCCTACCAGGGCGACGTGCCGCTGGCCGACGTGGTGCGGGTGGCGCGCGCGTTGCACGACATGGGCTGCTTCGAGGTCTCGCTGGGCGACACCATCGGCGTCGGCACCCCGGGCAAGGCGCGGGCGATGCTGCGCGCGGTCGCCGCCGAGGTGCCGATGGCCGCACTCGCGGTGCACTTCCACGACACTTACGGCCAGGCCCTGTCCAACATCCTGGCGTGCCTGGAGGAAGGCGTCGCGGTGGTCGATTCTTCCGTCTCCGGCACCGGCGGCTGCCCGTACGCACGTGGCGCCAGCGGCAACGTGGCCAGCGAGGACGTGGTGTACATGCTGCACGGAATGGGGATCGGCACCGGCATCGACCTCGACCGGCTGGTCGACACCGGACGCTGGCTCGCCGACCTGCTCGGCCGGGCCAGCGGCAGCAAGGTCACCCAGGCGATCGCTGTCGCGTGAACCAGGCACCGCCCCGGTCCGACTCCATGTCGTCCGCACGGACGGATGCCGAGGAAGCGCTGGTGGCACTGCTCGGATCGCTTGCGGAACCCTCGCTGCCGCCCGAACACAGGGCGCTGCTGCAACAGGCATGCGATGCGCTGCAGGTCGCGGAGGCGGTCGCCGCCGCCGAGCGCCATCGCTATCGCGCGCTGTTCGACGCGGTGCCCGATCCGGTCAGCGTGATCGCCTGGGACGGCACCGTGCTCGACCTCAACCGGGCCGCCATCGCGGCCTATCGGCGCCCCGCCGGCGAGATCGTCGGCCAGCCGATCCACCTGCTCAATCCCGACCTGCCGCGCGACCACATGGGCCCGGTGCACGACTCGCTCAGCCGCGGCCGCACCCACGTGGTCGAAGTCACCAACATGCGCGGCGACGGCACCCGTTTCCCGGTGGAAGTGCATTCGGCCAACTTCGAGTACGAAGGCCAGCCGTGCCTGGTGGCGGTGGCGCGCGACCTCAGCGGCCGCGCGGAGGCCGAGACCCGCTACCGGGAACTGATGGAGGTGGTCGACAAGGGCATCATCATGCGCGATGCCGACGGCCGCATCGTCTACGCCAACGCCGCCGCGATCCGCATGCTCAACGTCGAGTCCGGCCTGAGCCTGGACGAGGAGATGCAGGCGGGGCGCTGGCGCATCATCGACGAGAACGGGCGCGAACTCGCGCCGGACGAACTGCCGACCTTCCGCGCCATGCGCACTGGCCGGGTCGAGGACAACACCGTCCTGGGCTACTACAACCTGCGCCTGCGCAAGCTGACCTGGTTCGCGGTGACCTCGGTGCCCCAGTTCGCACCGGGTACCGGCACCCCGCACCAGGTGCTGTCGCTGTTCACCGACGTCACCGACCTCAAGCGCGACAGCGCACTGTTCGAGCGGGTGCAGGCGCTGGCGCACATCGGCGGCTGGCAGTGGGACGCCGGCCGCGACCGGCTCTATCTCAGCGACGAGTCGATGCGGATCCTCGGCCTGT
Organism: Lysobacter sp.; assembly: GCA_036676625.1. Taxonomy (GTDB): domain Bacteria; phylum Pseudomonadota; class Gammaproteobacteria; order Xanthomonadales; family Xanthomonadaceae; genus Cognatiluteimonas. The sequence goes on from JAKFCN010000024.1 coordinate 19,606, forward strand.
CCGGAACGCCGGCCACCATGGACCAGGCGCAGCAGGTGCTGGTCGAGAACGATCGCCGCCGGGTGCAGTCGGCGATCGAGCGTACGCTCGCCAGCGGCGAGGGCTTCGACCTGGAACTGCAGGGACGGCGCGACGGCGAAATCTTCTGGGCACGCGTGATCGGCGAGTCGGTGGCCGGCAGCCCGCTGACGATGCACCTGACCGGCACCCTGCAGGACATCACCGAGCGCAAGCGCGCCGAGGAATCGCTGCGGGTGCAGGCGCGCACCGATCCGCTGACCGGCCTGCTCAACCGCGATGCCATCCTCGGCGAACTGGCGAGCTGGCTCGACGATCCGGCGCTGTCGCGGGTGGCCGTGATGTACATCGACCTGGACCGCTTCAAGGTGGTCAACGACGTGCTCGGGCACGGCGCCGGCGACGATCTGCTGGTATCGGCGGCACGGCGGATCGTGCATGCGGTGCACGAGGAAGGCCTGATCGCGCGCTTCGGCGGCGACGAGTTCCTGGTGGTCTGCGGGCTCGGCGACGACAGCACCCGGCCGGAGCGCATCGCCGGCGCCATCCTCGACGCCTTCGGCGACAGTTTCCGCTTCGACAACGAGGAGTTCGCGATCACCGCCAGCATCGGCATCGCGCGCGCCCCGGCCGATGGCGGGACGGTGCAGGCGCTGATCCAGAATGCCGACACCGCGATGTACGACAGCAAGCGCCGCATCCGCAACGGCTGGCAGGCGTACAACCCGGCGTTGGCGCATTCCCAGCAGGAGCGGCACCGGATCGAGACCCACCTGCGGCGCGCCGCCGAGAACAACGAATTCCACCTGGTCTACCAGCCCCAGGTGGAGCTGGCGAGCGGCAAGGTAGTCGCTGCCGAAGCGCTGATCCGCTGGGAAAACGAGCAGCTGGGCGAGATGCGCCCGGACCACTTCATCGCCCATGCCGAAGTCACCGGCGACATCGTCCGCATCGGCGGCTGGGTGCTGCGCGAGGCCTGCCGCCAGGTGCGGCAATGGACCGATGAAGGCCTCGGTGTCGGGCGGGTCGCGGTCAACGTCTCCTACCGCCAGTTCCTCGGCGACGACCTTGCCGGCACCGTGCGCGGCCTGCTCGCCGAATTCGGGCTGCCCGGCTCGGCGCTGGAACTGGAGTTCACCGAGCGGGTGCTGATCGAGGACGCGCCGGACACCCAGCGCACGTTCGCCGCGCTGCGCGACCTGGGCGTGATGCTGACCATCGACGACTTCGGCGAGGGCTACAGTGCGCTCAACTACCTGCGCCGGCTGCCGATCCACGGGCTCAAGCTGAGCCAGATGTTCCTGCAGGGCGTGCCCGGCAACCAGTCCGATGTCGCGGTGTGCCAGGCGGTGTGCGGGATTGCCCGCAGCCTCGGCCTGGCGATGGTGGCCGAAGGGGTGGAGAACGAAGCGCAGCGGCAGTTCCTGCTGCAGCTCGGGGTGCCGGTCGGCCAGGGCTTCCTGTTCGCGCCGGGGCTGCTGCCGGTAGACTTCGCCGAGCGGCTCGGCCGCCACTCCCTTCCACGATCCGCCTGAGGCAACGATGCAAGCAAGCCTGTCGATCCGGCCGATCACGGCCGGCGACGATCCGCGCATGGCCTGGATCATCCGCACCGTGATGCCGGAGTTCGGCGCCGGTGGCGACGGCTTCGCGATCAACGATCCCGAGGTCGACTGGATGAGCCGCGCCTACGCTGCGCCCCGCTGCGCCTACTTCGTGGTCGAGCGCGACGGCACAGTGCTCGGCGGCGGCGGTGTGGCGCCGCTGGAAGGCGGCGACACCGGGACCTGCGAGCTGCGCAAGATGTACTTCCTGCCCGAGGCCCGCGGCCTCGGTGCCGGCAGCGCGATGATGGCGCGCTGCCTGGACGCAGCGCGCGAGCTGGATTTCACCCGCTGCTACCTGGAAACACTGTGCGGGATGGACGCGGCGATGAAGCTCTACGAACGCAGCGGCTTCCGGCGCATCGCCGCGCCGATGGGCGCCACCGGCCATGGCGGCTGCAATACCTTCTACCTGCGCGACCTGTAAAATCGCGGCTTTCCGCCTTCCAGGACCGCCCGATGCAGCTTTCCGCCACCCGCGCCATCGTCACCGGCGGCGTCTCCGGCCTCGGCCTTGCCGTGGCCAGCCACCTGGTCGCCAACGGCGGCAAGGTCGCGCTGTTCGACCTCAACGACGACAAGGGCGCCGCGGCGGTCGCGGCGCTGGGCGCCGGCAACGCCCGCTACTTCCGCACCGACGTCAGCGACGAGGCCGGCGTATCGGCCAGCGTTGCCAGCGCGCGCGAGTTCCTCGGCGGCCTCAACGTCGCGGTCAACTGCGCGGGCATCCTCGGCGCCGGGCGCGTACTCGGCAAGGACGGGCCGATGCCGCTGTCGCAATTCCAGTCCACGGTGATGGTCAACCTGATCGGCAGCTTCAACGTGGCCAAGGCCGCGGCCGCGCTGATGCAGGGCAACGAGCCGGGCGTCGACGGCGAGCGCGGCGTGATCGTCAATACCGCCTCGGTCGCCGCCTACGAGGGCCAGATCGGCCAGGCCGCCTACTCCGCGTCCAAGGGCGGCGTGATCGGCATGACCCTGCCGATGGCGCGCGAACTGGCGCGCTTCGGCATCCGGGTGATGACCGTCGCACCGGGCGTCTTCTGGACCCCGATGGTCGACGGCATGTCGGAGTCGGTGCAGCAGTCGCTGGCCGCGTCGATCCCGTTCCCGTCGCGCCTGGGCAAGCCGGAGGAGTTCGCAGGCCTGGTCGCCTGCATCCTCGGCAACACCTACCTCAACGGCGAGACCATCCGCCTCGACGGCGCCACGCGCCTGGCTCCCAAGTAAGGTTCCCATGAAGGCTTACGACATCAGGAAAGGCAACGTGGTCGAGCACAACGGTACCGTGTACCAGGTGCGCGACATCGAGCGCAGCTCGCCGCAGGGCCGTGGCGGCAACGTCAAGTTCCGCTTCACCATGTACAGCGTGCCGGGCGGCAGCAAGTTCGACCTCAGCCTCGGCGGCGAGGACGAGTTGAAAGAAGTCGAACTGTCGCGCCGGCAGGCGACCTACTCGTACCGCGACGGCGACGCCTTCGTGTTCCTCGACGACGAGGACTACACGCCGTACACCCTCGACGCCGACGTGGTCGGCGACGCCGCCGGCTACATCGTCGACGAGCTGTCCGGCTGCTACGTGCAGATCATCGACGACCTGCCGGTGGCGCTGCAGCTGCCGACAAGCGTGGCGATCGAGGTGGTGGAGACGCCGCCGGAGCTGAAGGGCGGCACCGCGACCAAGCGCCCGAAGCCGGCGAAGCTGTCGACCGGGATCGAAATCCAGGTGCCCGAGTACATCGCCAGCGGCGAAAAGGTTTGGGTCAACACCACCACCGGCGAATTCGCCGGCCGCGCCGACTAGGCGGCCAGCCACTTGCGGGCCATGCGGCGGACCGACGCGTCCGCCGCATCGTCCTGCGCCAGCCCGGCGACCTCGCGCCACGCCAGTGCGTGCGACTCGTCGCTGACCACGCAGGCCTCGTCCGCACCCGCGCGCACCACGTAGCGCACGTCGTAGTGCCAATGCGCCGGCACGCCCTTGTACTCAGGGATCCAGTGCCGGTCGAGGTCGAAGATGTCCTCCTCGATCCGCAACCCGGACAACCCGGATTCTTCTTCGGCCTCCTTCAGCGCCGCCCGCGGCAGCAGCGGATCGCCATCGGCATGCCCGCCCAGCTGCAGCCAGAGCCCCAGCTTGCGATGGTGGGTCAGCAGGGCGCGCCTGCCGTCGGCGGCGACCAGCCAGGCCGATGCGGTGAAGTGGCCGGCCAGGCGCTCGCGCCCGAACGCCGCGTCGCCCTCGCGCAACAATGCGATGAACAGGTCGACCGTCGCCGATTCCGCCGGCCAGCGCCCGCGGTAAGCGGCCAATGCCTGCGCCAGGGGCTGCCGTTCCATCTCCATACTGCGTGGAATCCTCGTCCGGGGGGCCATGATTATGGCCCGCGGCCCGTTCAGGTGCCGATCGGCGCTTGTGCAGTTGCCCCCGTGAACGGTAAGGTCGGCGACTGCATGTTTTCGTCACGCACGTTCATCAAGTCCTTGGGGGACAACACGATGCTCTTTTGGCGCGTCAAGCCGCTAGACAAGATCCTGGAAACCGCCGGCAAGAAGGCGTTGACCCGGCAACTCGGTGCGTTCCAGCTGACCATGCTCGGCATTGGCGCAGTGATCGGCACCGGCATCTTCGTACTCACCGCCGAGGCCGGGCAGAAGGCCGGCCCGGCGATGATGATCGCCTTCGTGATCGCCGCGGTGGTCTGCGCGCTGGCCGCGCTGGCGTACGCCGAACTGGCATCGATGGTGCCCGTGGCCGGCTCCGCCTACACCTATACCTACGGCGTGCTGGGCGAGGCGCTGGCCTGGATCGTGGGCTGGGCGCTGGTGCTCGAATACGCGGTCGCGGCCGGTGCCGTGTCAGTGGGCTGGTCCGGGTACATGAACGGCCTGCTGATGCATACCGACCTGTTCGGGCTGGTCGAGAAGGGTTCGCTGGCGCTGCCGCTGGCCCTGCGCACGGGCCCCTATGACGGCGGCGTATTCAACGTCCTCGCCTGCGGAATCGCGCTGGTGGTGACCTGGCTGCTGGTCATCGGCACGTCCAAGTCGGCCAAGGTCAACGCGGTGCTGGTCTCGATCAAGGTCGCCGCGCTGGTCGCCTTCATCGCGATCTCGCTGCCGGCGGTGCAGAGCGAGAACTTCGAACCGTTCTTCCCGACCGGCTGGGGCAGCCCGATGGGCGGCATCGGCGTGCTCGGCGCCGCGGCCTCGATCTTCTTCGCGTACGTCGGCTTCGACGCGGTCTCGACCGCATCGGAAGAGACCAAGAACCCGAACCGAAACATCCCGATCGGCCTGATCGGCTCGCTGCTGATCTGCACGATCTTCTACCTGCTGGTCGGGTACGGCGCGGTCGGTGCGGCCGGCTCCACCCCGATGGTCGGCGCCAACGGCGAGTTCCTGCAGCCCGGCACCCCGGAAATGGCGGCGATGTGCCTCAACCATGCCGACGCCCTGGTCTGCAGCAAGGAGCCGCTGGCGCACGTGATGCGCATGATCGGTTTCGGTGGCGTCGGCAACATGATCGGCCTCGCCGCGGCGCTGGCGCTGCCGTCGGTGGTGCTGATGATGATCTACGGCCAGACCCGCATCTTCTTCACCATGTCGCGCGACGGCCTGCTGCCGGAAGTGCTGTCCCGGGTGCATCCGAAGTACCACACCCCGCACGTGATCACGATCATCACCGGCGTGTTCGTGGCCCTGTTCGGCGCGATGTTCCCGGTCGGCATCCTCGCCGACATCTCCAACTCGGGCACGCTGTTCGCCTTCATCATGGTGTCGATCGGCGTGATGATCCTGCGCAAGCAGCAGCCGAACCGGCATCGCCCGTTCCGGACGCCGCTGGTATGGGTGGTCTGCCCGCTGGCGGTCGCCGGCTGCCTGCTGCTGTTCTTCAACCTGTCGCTGTACACCATCAGCCTGTTCTTCATCTGGGCGGCCATCGGCCTGGTCGTGTACCGCTTCTACGGCTACAGCCACAGCGACCTGGGACGCGGCATCACCGCGGCCGAGGGTGGCGAAGTGCCGCAGGCGGAGCCGCCGTTCCACGAGGGTCCGCAGGCCTGACGGACAGGCCACGGCAATGCAGGAACGGCGCCTTCGGGCGCCGTTCCTTTTTGGAGTGCCGATCGCGGCTTGCGCCGCTCCTACCCGCCCGCCCGGCCGCGTTAAACTGCAGGCATGAGCGCCCCCCTGCCCTACGACCCGCAGCAGCTGCGGCATCTCGCCGGCGAGATCATCACCAACGTGCGCGAGCTGGCGCTGGCCGGCTGGACGCCCGCGACCAGCAGCAACTTCTCGCGCAGGCTCGATGCCCGGCACGCGGCGATCACCGTCTCGGGCCGTGACAAGGGCCGGCTGACCGAGAACGACATCATGGTCGTCGACTTCGACGGCCGCGCCGTCGGCAGCGACCACCGTCCGTCCGCCGAGACCCTGCTGCACACCCAGCTGTACCGGCGCTTCGCGGAGATCGGCTGCGTGCTGCATACGCATTCGCAGGTGCAGACCGTGGCGTCGCGCCTGTTCGCCGGCGCGGGCCAGGTACGGCTCGAAGGCTACGAGCTGCTGAAGGCCTTCCATGGCAACACCACCCACGAGACCATGATCGACCTGCCGGTGCTGCCCAACACCCAGGACATGCCGACCCTGGCCGCGCAGGTCGATGCCCTGCTCGACGAGCGCTGCATGTGGGGCTACCTGATCGACGGCCACGGCCTGTATGCCTGGGGACGCGACATGGCCGAGGCGCGCCGCCACCTGGAAGCCTTCGAATTCCTGCTCGGCTGCGAACTGGAACTGAGGAAGCTCGGATGTCGATGAGCACGATGCCGGAAGCAGTGAGCCGCCTGCGGATCTTCGCCGAGGACCGCCCGGACGCCCCGTTGCTCGCCACCGAGGATCGCGCCGCAATGGCGCGCGAACTCGCGCGGATCGGCGTGACCTACGAGCAATGGGAGGCATCACGGCCGGTCGCGCCGGGCGCTTCGCCCGAGGACGTGATGGCGGCCTACCGTACCGACATCGACCGCCTGGTCGCCGAACGCGGCTTCCGCAGCGTCGATGTCGCCAGTATTGCCCCGGACAATCCGCAGCGCGAGGCGATGCGCGCCAAGTTCCTCGACGAGCACTTCCACAAGGAAGACGAGGTGCGCTTCTTCGTCGCCGGCTCCGGCGTGTTCACCCTGCACGTGGACGACAGGGTCTACGAGGTGCTGTGCACCCGCGGCGACCTGATCGCGGTGCCGGACTCCACGAAGCACTGGTTCGACATGGGCCCGGAACCGAGCTTCGTCGCGATCCGCTTCTTCACCGAGCCGGACGGCTGGGTCGGCCACTTCACCGGCACCGACATCGCCGGGAAATTCCCGCGCTACGGGGAATGACGGATGGCCACCATCCTGACCGACATCGAGGGCACGACGAGCAGCATCGCGTTCGTGAAGGACGTGCTGTTTCCGCATGCACGGGCGGCGTTGCCGGGATTCGTGCGCGAACACGGCGATGACCCCGAGGTGCGGCGCTGGCTGGACCAGGTCGCGGTCGAGCACGGCGCCATCTGCAACGACGGCACCATCGTCGAGACCCTGCAGGGCTGGATCGACCAGGACCGCAAGCACACCGCGCTGAAGGCGCTGCAGGGACTGGTGTGGCGCGAGGGATACCTCGCCGGCACGCTGAAGGCCGACATCTATCCCGATGCCGTCGCCGGCCTGCGCCGCTGGCACGACGCCGGCCACCGGCTCGCGGTGTATTCGTCCGGTTCGGTGCCGGCGCAGCAATTGCTGTTCGCGCACACCGAAGCCGGCGATCTGTCGTCGCTGTTCGACGCCTGGTTCGACACCGAAGTCGGCCCCAAGCGCGACGCGGACAGTTATCGCCTGATCGCCGACAGCCTCGGCCGCAGCCCCGGCGACATCGTGTTCCTGTCCGACGTGGTCGCCGAGCTCGACGCTGCCCACGCCCCCGGCCTGCGCACCGTGCTGCTGGACCGCATCCAGGACTACCCGCAACCGCGCGACGCCGCGGCGGCCAACGGCCACCCGCGGGTCGAGTCCTTCGATCAGGTCGATCCATACCTGTAGAGCCGAGCATGGCTCGGCTCTACGGTTCCGCGTCGTCCAGGCGGTAGGTGGTGACGGCGCGCTGCTCGCCGCGCCAGGGATCGAAATAGCGCACCTCCACCCGGTGCCCGCCGATGGCGGCGCCGGTCGGCAAGGTGCCGCGCCAGAGGTGTCGGGACGGCGTCGCCTCGACCGAGCGGTCGTAGCCGCGCAACGCGCCGGCCGTGTCGTCCAGTGCATTTTCCGCGAGCAGGCGGGGATCGGCGTGCAGAACCTGCCGCATCGGCTTCCAGTCGCCGCCGTCGATGCGGTACTCGACCCGGCTGTCGTCCATTCCCATGTACACGTTGGCGTACACGCCCCAGGCGGGGTACGCGCCACGCCGCAGCACCTTCGGCGCGGACAGTCCGATCTGGCTGTCGGCGGCATCGCGGGCGTTGTGCCATGCCAGCCTGTAATCGCCGCGCTTCCCCACCACCAGCACTGCGTAGCCGTTCGGGGTGCCGTCGCTCATGGTCGCGTCGGGAATGCCGGCGGCATCCTTGGCGCCGGACCAGAACGCGCCGCAGGCCGCGCCGAGGTTGTACTCGTGCAGCGGCTCCGCGCCATGCCAGCCGTCGCCGGCATCGTGGAAGACGTGCCGCTGGTTGTGGGTGTGGCCGCTGAGCAGCAGCACATGCGGGAACGGGCGCAGCAGTGCGAACAGACGTTCGCGGTCCGCCGGCCGGAACGTCGGCGCTGCGCCCGGCGCGGCCGTGTCGAAGAACGGGATGTGCACGCCGAGCACCAGCAACCGGTCCTTCGGCAGCGTCGGCAGGTAAGCCTCGAGGAAGGCGAACTGGTCCGCGCGCAGGCCGCCGACATGGGAGGGCCGTTGCCCCGGCATCGCGATGACGTCGTCGAGGCCGATGAAGGTCGCCTCCGGCTCTTCCCACGCGACCGTATCCGGCCCATAAGTGGCGCGGAAGGTGCGCAGCGTGGCCTCGTCGGTGGTCGCGCCTGCGTCGAGGTCGTGGTTGCCGGCGACGTGCAGCCAGGGCACGCCGAGCGAGGCCGTCACCGCGTTGAGCGCCGGGTACAGGGAGACATCATCGTCGACGATGTCGCCAAGGGTCAGGCCGAGGTCGCCGGCAAGGCCCGCCAGGTAGAACTTCGGCAGCTGGTGTCCCGGGTCCGCCAGCGGGATCGCAGCGTCGCGCTTGATCGAGTCGACGATGTCCCGGGCGTAGTAGTCCACGTCCACCGCCGACTTCACCTGCGTGTCCGCCAGCAGCAGCACGCGCAGCCCGTCGGCCCGTCGTGGCGGGAACGCCTGCCGCCGCAGCGCGAAGTCGTGCCGGCCGGCGACCGCGCCGGGAGCCCAGGAATCCGGGAGACCATCGTCGCGGGTGCCGAAGGCATGTCCGGGCGGCTTGATCGCGAACACGACGTCGTCCGCCCCGGCTTCAAGCGCATACGAGCCGTCGGCGGCACTGCGCACGATGTCGCGACCGTTCGAGACCGCGACATCCGCGATTCCCGGCTCGCCGGTGTCGCGCACCCCGTTGCCGTTCGCATCCTCGAACACGGTGCCGCCCAGGGTCGCGCCGAAGGCGGGGCCGGCGAGCAGTACCAGCAGGAGCAGGAGCGACAGCGCGGACCCGGCCGCCACTCGCATCATGCGACCGCCCGTGCCGCCGCCAACACGCTGCCGTCGGCGACCATCCGCAGCGCGGCACGCACGTCGCCGTCGAGCGCACGGTCATGCTCGAGGAAGCCGATGCGCTCGCGGATCGCGGCATGTGCGGCGGCCACCGCGCGTCCGGGGCGGAATGCGCCGGCCTCGCGCAGGTCCGCGCGCAATTCGTCGACTTCGGCAAGGAACGCGGCACGCGCTTCGCCGTCGCCGGCCGGGCCGCCCTGCACCTTCAGCGCGAAGGCCCCCGCGTCGGCGGCCAGTGCCTGCCCTGCCTCGAGCATGCGCAGGCGCACGTCGAGCGCCTGCGCCGCCGTGAACAGCTCCAGTGCCAGCACCTTGCCGAGGTCGTCGGCCATCGCCAACACGTGGCGCGCCTCGTTGGCGCCCATCGACACATGGTCCTCGGCATTGGCCGAGGTCGGGATCGAGTACACGGACGCCGGCATCGCCCGGCTGGCAAGGTCGTTGACGATGGCGGCCGCGGTGTACTGCACGATCATGTGCCCGGACTCGGTGCCGTCCTCGTTGCCGACCAGGAATCCCGGCAGGCCGTCGTTGGTTGCAGGGTCGACCAGCTTGTTGAGGCGGCGTTCGGAGATCGACGCCAGCACCGGGATCGCCGCCTTGACGTAGCTCATCGCCAGCGCCAGCGGCATGCCGTGGAAATGACCGGCGGAAATCACCGCCTGCCCCGCTTCGGCGTCCGGGAACACCAGCGGATTGTCGGTGACCGCATTGAGCTCGATCCCGAGCACGCGCGCGGCCTGCGCGACCGCGTCGCGAACCGCGCCGTGCACCTGCGGCACGCAGCGCAGCGAGTAGCTGTCCTGCGGCTGCATCTTCTTGCCGCCGCGGAACGGGCGGAAGCGCTCGTAGAAGTCCTCGCGGCCTGCCCGTTGTGCGGGCGCCACCCACTCCCAGGCGATGTCGAATGCGTGCTCGCCGGCGTGGAATTTCGGCACCAGGTGGTAGTCGATGCCGGCCAGGGTCGAGCCGTCGAGCAGCGCACGCAGCCGGGTGGCGACGTGCACCTGGCCCGGATGCGGACGCAGCGCGTGCACTTCCGGCGCAAAGGCGCCGAGGCGACCGGCGAACGCATCGATGGTCATCGCCGCGGCGAGGTCGGCGGTGTCGAGCAGGTCCTCCAGCTTCGCCAGCGCCAAGACTCCGGTGGCGAGCATCTGCGCGGTGCCGTTGTTCAACGCGAGGCCTTCCTTCAGGCCGAGCGTGACCGGCTGCAGTCCCGCACGGCGCAGCGCCTCGTCGCCCGGCAGGCGTTCGCCCTGGAAGAAGGCTTCACCACCGCCCAGCAGCACGATCGCCAGGTGCGACAGCGGCGCCAGGTCTCCCGAAGCGCCGACCGATCCCAGCTGCGGCACCACCGGCACCACTCCGGCGTTGAGCATCGCCGCCAGCGCCTGCAGCGTCGACACCCGGATGCCCGAATGCCCGCGCAGCAGGGTGTTGATGCGGATGCACAGCATCGCGCGCACCACGTCGGCGGCGAACGGCTCGCCCACGCACACGGCATGGGTGACGATCAGGTTGTGCTGCAACTGCTCGCGCAGGCGGCCGTCCGCCGGCAGCAGCTTGTCGGCATTGCTGCCGAAGCCGGTGGAAATGCCGTACAGCGGCTCGCCGCGCGCGACCTGCGCGGCGAGGAAGTCGGCCGCACGCGCTACCGCCTGCAGCGCGCCGGGGTCGAGTTCGACCGCCGCGCCGTTGGCCACTGCGACCAGTTGTGCGCGGGTCAGCGACTCGCCATCCAGGAGGATTGCCTTCATGCGCGTGCCTTCCGCAATGCGTCCGCGAGACCGGCCTCGGTCACTTCGAACTGCTCGCCGCGGCGCAGGTCCTTGACCGCGACCACGCCGCGGGCGGCCTCGTCGTCGCCGCGGATCACGGCGAAGCGGATTCCCGCGCGATCGGCGTACTGCAACTGCTTGGCCAGCTTGCGCGGCTCCAGCTGGGTCTCGACGTTGAAACCGGCGGCACGCAGTCGCTGCGACAGCGCCAGCGCGTCGCCGAGCCGCGCATCGTCCATCAGCGCGACCAGCACTTCGACCGAGCTGTCGGCGGTGACGACGAGGCCGGCCTCCTTCAACTGGTAGAACAGGCGGGTCAGCCCGATCGAGATGCCGACCCCCGGCAGCTTCGACTTGCTGTAGTGGCTGGCGAGGTTGTCGTAGCGCCCGCCGGAGCAGATCGATCCGATGCCCGGATGCGCATCGAGCGTGGTCTCGTAGACGATGCCGGTGTAGTAGTCCAGGCCGCGCGCGATCGACAGGTTGAGCGCGTAGCGCGACTCGGGGACGCCGAGCGCGCGCAGCTGCTGCAGGACCTGGCGTAGTTCGTCACGACCTTCCTCGAACAGCGGCGTGCCCGTGCCCAGCGCATCGAGCTTCGCAATGGCGTCGTCGTGCCCCTGCGAGCGCACCTGCGAGAACGCCATCAGCCGTTCGACCACGCCGGCCGCCAGGCCGAAGCCTTCGCCTGTCAGCGTGGCGGCCACCGCCTCCACGCCACGCTTGTCGAGCTTGTCGAGTTCGCGCAGCACCAGCATCTGGCGGCTGTGATCGGAATCGGCGCCATCGATGCCCTGCCCTTCGAAGAATCCGCGCAGCAGCTTGCGGTGGTTGAACTGGATGGTGAATTCGCCGATCGCCAGGTGCTCGAATGCGGCGTTGATGACGGCCGGGATCTCGGCATCGAAGCGGATCGACAGCGTATCCTTGCCGATCACGTCGATGTCGCACTGGTAGAACTCGCGGAAGCGGCCGCGCTGGGCGCGCTCGCCGCGGTACACGCGCTGCATCTGGTAGCGGCGGAACGGGAACGCGAGTTCGTGCTCGTGCTCGGCGACGTAGCGCGCCAGCGGCACGGTGAGGTCGAAGCGCAGGGCCAGTTCGGGCATGTGAGTGGCGATGGAATCGCCAGCACGAAGGGATCCAACCCTCGCTGGCTCCGTGTGATATTTCTCCAACGCACCCGTGGACTGGACGAAGTAGACTTGGCGCTCGGTCTCGCCGCCCGACTTGGTCAGCAGCACGTCGGTCAGCTCGAACACCGGCGTCTCCACCGGCAGGAAGCCATAGGCCTCGAAGGTGCCGCGGATCGCATCGAGCATGCGCTGGAACGCGACCTGGTCGCGCGGCAGCAGCTCCATGACGCCGGGCGGGGTGCGGGGCTTGATCAAGCGGGAAACTCCGGGCACGGGCTCAGCTGAACAGTGTAGCGGGCGGCCGCCGATTCGCCGACCCGCGCCCCACGGGCCTTGCCGGCCCCCGGGCCCAGTCCTTACAATGCCGGGCTCACCTGTCGGGGTGTAGCTCAGCCTGGTAGAGCGCTACGTTCGGGACGTAGAAGTCGCAGGTTCAAATCCTGTCTCCCCGACCAATGAAATCAAGGTGTTGCAGTAATCCCGGGAACCGGCCTCGCGCCGGTTCCTTCGTTTCCGGCCCTGGCGCGCGGATCAGGGCACCGGCAGTTCGATGTAGCTCGCCAGCTGCGGCGTGTGCCAGATCCGCTGCGTCGCCTTGCGGTAGTCCCCGGGCCTGGCGAAGAAGATGTTCGGCACGAAGGTCTGCGGGTTGCGGTCGTAGAGCGGGAACAGGGTCGACTGCACCTGCACCATCACCCGGTGCCCGGGCTGGAAGGTGTGGTTGGCATTGGGCAGGGCGAATTCGTACGGCAGCACCTTGCCGGGTTCGATCGCCTTGGCCGTCTCGAGGCTTTCGCGATAACGGCCGCGGAACATCGTCAGCGCCAGCGGAAGCTGGTAGCCGCCCATTTCCGGCCGCGACGCCACGGTGTCGGGATAGACATCGATCAACTTGACCACCCAGTCGCTGTCGCTGCCGCTGGTCGAGGCCTGCAGGTGCACCTTCGGCTCGCCGGCGATGCGCAGGGGCTCGGTGAGCGGCTCGCTCACCCAGGTCAGCACGTCGGGACGACCATCGACGAAACGCTGGTCGTGGACCAGCCATGTCGTCCAACCCTCGCGGTCGCCGAAGCTCACCGGGCGCGGCAGGTACGGAACCGGCTTGGCCGGATCGGAGACGTACTCGTCGTACTCCGCCTGCCCGGCCACCGGCGCCTCGAACGACAACGCGCCATCGGCGCGCAGGTACAGCGGCCGCGACTTCGCAGCGCAGCCCTTGGCGCAACTCTGCGGCCAGGCCTGCAGGCGGTCCCAGCGATCGGCGCCGGTGTCGTAGACCAGCACCGGCGGCGTATCGGCCTTGGGCGCGCCGGGCACCAGGTACTGATCGAAGAACGGCTTGAGCACGTCGCGGCGGAACTGCAGCGCAGTGTCGCCATCCCACTGCAGCGCGCCCAGTTCGCGGCCTTCGACCTTGACCTGGCTGTGCCGCCACGGGCCCATCACCAGGTAGTTGAGGTTGTTGCCGCGGTCGCGGCCTTCCATCGCCGCGTAGGCATGGTTGGCGCCATACATGTCCTCCTGGTCCCACAGGCCCTGCAACCACATCGTCGGCACCTTGAGCGGGACGCGTGCCAGCAGCTTGTCGAGGGCCTGCTCCTGCCAGAAGGTGTCGTAAGCCGGGTGCTCGGTGAGCTTGTGCCACCACGGCACCTGCTCCAGTCCGATCGACCTTGCATAGTCGGAGGCCGAACCGGCGCGCAGCAGGGTGGCGTAGTCGTCGTAGCCGGTGCTGGCGATGGGCGCACCGCGTCCGCGCTTGGTCATCTGCCCGATGAAATAACTGAACATGACCTGGCGGAAGGCGCCGTAACTGAACCAGTCGTCGCCGATCCAGCCGTCCACCATCGGGCTGTACGGCGCGGTCACCTTCAGCGCCGGATGCGGGTCGAACAGTGCCATCGCCGCAGTGAAGCCGTCGTACGACGAGCCGACCATGCCGACCCGCCCGTTCGATTCGGGGACGTGCTTCACCAGCCAGTCGATGGTGTCCCAGGCGTCGGTGGCGTGGTCGGTGTCGCTGTCGTTGAGCGGCCCGCGCAACGGGCGCGCGGTCACGTAGTCTCCGCCGGAGCGATGCTTGCCGCGCACGTCCTGGACGACGCGGATGTAGCCGCCGCGCACGAACACCTCGTCGGCCTGCGACAGGATGTCGAGCATCCGCGGCGAGGCCATGCGGCTGGTACGCCCATCGGCGTTGTAGGGCGTGCGGGTGAGCAGGATCGGTGCGTCCTTCGCGCCCTTGGGCACGACGATCACGGTGTACAGCTCGACGCCATCGCGCATCGGGATCATCACCTCGCGCTTGTCGTAGTCGTAGTTGCCGGTCGGGGCGACGAATTCCGGCGGAATGTCCGGCGTCGCCGGCGACGTCTGCGCGAAAGCGGGCGCGGCGAACAGCATGGCCGGCAAAAGGCAGATGCGGACGATGGCAGCGTGCATGTCGGGTCCCCGATGACGAAGGCCCGACTGTATCGCGGATCAGCGCAGCGTCGCCAACCTCGCGCGCAACGATTCGAGACGCATGTCACCGGCGGCACCCGGCGACACGCGCGCGGCAAGACTGGCCTGCGGGTCGCCCGCTTTCCAGTGAGCCGGATCGGCGGCCTGGCGATAGGCATCACGAAAGGGCATGCCCGTCTTTGCGAAGTCGACGGCGAGATCGGTGGCATACATCGACGGATCCAGCGCGGCGCGCATCGCCTCGGGCTTCCACTGCATCCGCCGCAGCAGGTCCGGCAGCAGGCCCAGCGCCTGCAGGCCCTTGCCGAAGCCGTGGAACAGCGCGCCCTTGGAGACCTGCAGGTCGCGGTGGTAGCCCGACGGCAGCGACAGCAGGTGTTCGATCTCGCTCCTGGCGGCAGCGACACTGGCGTAGGTGCCGCGCATCAGCTCGATCACGTCCGGATTGCGCTTGTTGGGCATGATCGAACTGCCGGTGGTGTATTCCGGCGGCAAGGCGACGAAGCAGAACTCGGCGCTGGTGAACAGGCTGAGGTCCCAGGCAATGCGGCGCAGGTCGAGCATGGTACTGCCCAGTGCCTCCAGCGCAGCGAGCTCGAACTTTCCGCGCGAGAGCTGGGCGTAAGTCGCGGCAACCTGCATGCGGCCGAAGCCGAGCCTGGTCGTGGTGTGGTCGCGGTCGAGCGCGAGATTGACGCCGTAGCCGGCGGCGCTGCCCAGCGGATTGGCATCGATCCAGGCGCCGGTGTCGCGGGCGCGCACCGCATCGTCGATGAAGGCCTCGGCCCAGCCCGCCCACCACATGCCGGCCGAAGACACGACGGCGCGTTGCAGGTGGGTGTAGCCGGGCATCGGCAGGGTTGCCTCGGCTTCGGCGCGATCCAGGGCAATGCTGGCCGCTTCGCGTGCGATGGCATGCAGCGCGGCGAGCCTGTCCTTCAGCCACAGGCGCGTAGCGACCAGCACCTGGTCGTTGCGGCTGCGGCCGGTATGGATGCGCTTGCCGGTATCGCCCAGGCGTTCGGTCAGTCGCGCCTCGATTGCGGAATGGCCGTCCTCGTAGCGGTCGTCGAGCACGAAGGCGCCACCGCGGAAGTTGTCCGCAAGCGTCGACAGTTCGCGCGCGATGCCGGCGAGCTCATCCGGGGCAAGCACGCCGATGCGCTGCAGGCCTTCGGCATGCACCTGGCTGGCGGCGATGTCGTGGAGGAAGAACTCGCGGTCCAGCAGCACGTCGTCGCCGGCGAGGAAAGCCTGGATCCTCGCATCCACTTCGACGCCGGGTTTTTGCCAGAGCAGGTCAGCCATCGGTGGGGACTCCGGTCAGTTCGGGCAGGCCGAACGCGAGGTTGAGATTCTGCAGCGCCTGGGTGGCCGCGCCCTTGAGCAGGTTGTCTTCGGTGGCCACGACCACCAGGCGGCGGCCATCTTCCGACAGGGTAAAGCCGCCGATCTCGTCATGGTGACGCCCGGCGATGTTGCTGACCCAGGGCGCTTGATCGACGACGCGAACCAGCGGCTCGGCGTCGTAACGGTCGTGGTAGCGCGCCTGTACTTCGCCCGGTGCGAACGGCCGGGACAGATGCAGGTTGGCGGTGATGGTGAGGCCGCGGAAATGCGGCGCCACGTGCGGCATGAACTCGACCGGGTGGCCGAGCCGGTGCGACACCTCGCGCTCGTGCAAGTGGCGGGTGAGCGCATACGGCATCAGGTTGTCGCGCAGCTTGTCCGGGTCGTTCCTGTCGGACGGCGTGGTGCCGGCGCCGGAATAGCCGGAGACGCCGAAGCACTGCACCGGCCCTTCGAGGACGTCGAGCATCGGCACGATCGCCAGCTGCATCGCGGTGGCGTAGCAGCCGGGGTTGCTGATCCGGCGCTGGCCACGGTAATCGCCGCGGGTCAGTTCCGGCAGGCCGTAGTACCAGTTGTCGTCGAAGCGGTAGTCGGCGGACAGGTCGACGATGACGGGATCCGTACTTGCAGAAGCCGTGCCAGCGGCATCTAAGGCGGCGACGCAGGCCGCGGCCTTGCCATTGGGCAGCGCCAGCACCACGGCATCGGCGCCGAGGCCGGGCAGCTCATCGTGCGCAGGCGCGCTGTAGCGGAGGTCCCCGCGCCAGGCCTCGACATGGTCCGCCACGCGCTGGCCATCGAGCTCGCGCGAGGACACGAACGCGAGGTCGAAGCGCGGATGCCCCGCGACCAGGCGGATCAGCTCCACGCCGGTGTGGCCGCGCGCGCCGACGATCCCGAGCTTGATCGTTGGCTCAGGCATCGGCATGGCCCTCCAGTTTCTGCAGCAGGCCGGCTTTCACCGCCGGCCATTCGCTGTCGATGATCGAGAAGTTGACGGTGTCGCGCAGGCTGCCGTCACGATGCCGCAGGTGGTGGCGGAGGATGCCCTCCTCGCGTGCGCCCAGGCGCGCGATCGCCGCACGCGAGACGGCATTGCGGGTGCTGGTCTGCAGGCCGACGGAGGCGCAGCCCAGCACCTCGAACGCGTGCTCCAGAAGCAGCAGCTTGGCCTCGGTGTTCAGTCCGGTGCGTTGCACCGAGCGCGCGTACCAGGTGTAGCCGATCTGCAATCGCGGGATGGCCGGCGCCAAGTCGTAATAACGGGTGGTGCCGACGATCCGCCCGCTCGCGTCGCGCACGACGAACGCAAGCGCATCGCCGTCGGCCTGCATCGCAAGCGCCGACGCGACCCAGGCATCCACCTCATCGGGCATCGGCACGTTGGTGTACCACAGTTCCCACAGCCTGCCGTCTTCGGCCGCGGCACGCAGGCCGCCGGCGTGGGCCGGCTGCAACGGCTCCAGCAGCACATGCCGGCCCTGCAGCGTCGGTGGCGTGGTCCAGTCCGCGTTCATGCCTGCTCCAGTTGCATGGAGGGTTCCGCCAGCGTGGCCGGGCGGGCGCGGCAATGTTCGACGCAGCGCCCGATATCGGCCAGCTCCCCGAAGCCGTACCAGAACACCTTCCAGCGTGGCTGCTTGATGCAGCCGTCGCACTCGGCGAAGTAGAACGCGTTGACCGGGTTGCCACGGCGCGAGCGCCAGAACAACCGTGGCACCTGCTCGCGCATCACCTGCCAGACCGCGCGCCCCAGGCCTTCGCCCTGGGCATCGTCGAGCACCGCGAACTTGTCGAGGTAGATGCCGGCGTCTTCGCTGGTCAGGATCACCGCAGCGCGATAGTTCTCGCTGACGTAGGCGCGATGCAGGACGGTGCGTTCGAAGTAATCGGCTGCGAGCTTGCGGCCGAAGGCGGACTCGACCAGCCCGCGCAGCCGCGGCAGGTCGAGCTCGTCCCAGGACGCCGCCTGCAACACGCGTTCGCCGCGCCGCACCAGCGTGCCCGAGCCCTTGTGCGTGAAGAGTTCCTTGGCCAGCTCCGCCGGCCGCGTGATCGACACCGAGGACGCCGGCGAAAGCCCGTCGAGCAGTTGCTTCACCTGCTCGAGCTTGACCCGCATGCCACCGTCGATCCACGGTTGCGCCATCAGGTGCTCGTACTCGGTGGTCAGGTTGATCGAGTCGATGATCCTGCCCTCGCCGTCCAGCAATCCGCCGGTGCCGGTGAGGAACACGATCTTGTACGGCCGCAGCTGCTGCACCAGCGCGTTGGCGGCATAGTCGGCGTTGATGTTGAGGATCTGGCCGCCGGCGGTCTCGCCGAGGCTGGCGATCACCGGGATCGAGCCCGCCTGCAGGCTGGCCTGGATCGGCGCCAGGTGCACGCCGCGCACGTTGCCGACCAGG
The DNA here is from genome assembly GCA_036676625.1 of Lysobacter sp. Lineage (GTDB taxonomy): Bacteria > Pseudomonadota > Gammaproteobacteria > Xanthomonadales > Xanthomonadaceae > Cognatiluteimonas. The sequence continues at coordinate 38,136 of JAKFCN010000024.1, forward strand.
CCGAGGCTCTCGCGGTCCATGTAGTCGGCCTCGAACACGCCGGACACGATCGAGGTCGCGCGTCCGTCCTGCGCCTGCAGCGCCTCGACCAGCCTGAGGTTCTGCGCGTGGAATACCCGGCGCACGATCGCCAGCGCCTCCGGCGAAGTCACGCGCAGGCCGTCGACGGTGCGCTTCTCGATTCCGGCAGCGGCCAGCTCGGTGTCGAGCTGCGGACCGGCGCCATGGATCACGATCGGGGTCAGGCCCACGTCCTGCAGGAATGCCAGCGACGAGGCCAGCGCGTCGAAGTCGTCGCGCAGCACCGCGCCGCCGACCTTGACCACGGCGAAGCGCGCCGCATCCAGCTGCGAGAAGCGCTTCAGGTACTGCGAGATTTCCTTCGCGCTGCCCATGCTCGACAGCAGGCGGACGATGGTCTGGCGGGTCTGTCCGCCGTGTACCGGTGGGTTGTGGATGTTCACTGCAGGATCCTGGCGATCGACTCGGCGTAATTGCGCAACTGGCGGAGCGACACCCACTCGTCGGCCGCATGGGCCTGGGCGATGTCGCCCGGCCCGTACACGATCGCGGTCATGCCCGCGCGCGAGAACAGCGACGCCTCGGTCCAGAAGTCGACCGCGTTGCCGATCGGCAGCTGCAGTTCGTCGGCCAGGTCGCGCGCCAGCAGGCGATGCTCCTCGGCAGTGGCGACATCGCCCGCAGGCAGCGGCGGGCCGCGGAAGGTCTCTTCGTAACGTTCCAGCACGCCAGCCGCGGCGCAGGCACCGAAACGCAGGTGCAACTCGTCGATGTCCTGCGACGGCAGCGGGCGGAAGCCGAAACGGACTTCGGTGTCGGGCGCGATCACGTTCGCCTTGATCCCGCCTTCCACCTTGCCGATGTTGAAGCGCAGCCCGGTCAGGCCACCGAAACGGCGATGCGACTCGCCTTCGACCATATCGAGCGCGCGCGAACCCCAGCGCATCGCCTGGTGCAGCGCACTGGCCTCGAGCGCGCCGGCACCGGAGGCATGCCCGGCTTCGCCCTTGAAACGCAGCAGCACCGAACTGATGCCCCGGTGCGCAATCACCGCCTCGCAGCGGGTGGGCTCGGCGACGATCGCCTCGGCATAGCCGTGGGCCGCGCCGAGGAAGGCCTCGATGCAGCGCGGATCGTTGGCTTCCTCGTCGCTGCTGAACAGGAACGCTGCATCGCCGCTGGTGGCGTTCGCGGCGGCGACCAGGCCGGCGGCGGCGCCCTTGATGTCGCAGGCGCCCAGGCCGACGGCGCGATTGCCGGCGACGCGCAGCGTCAAGGGATCCGCACTCCACTGCGGCGACGACGGCACCGTGTCCAGGTGCACGTTGAACACCCGGGTCGGACGCCCGCGCACCGCCAGCAGGGACAACGCGCCGTCGCCGTGGTCCTGCAGCGTGCAGCGGAAATCCGGCAGCTGCGCCCGGATGTAGTCGAAGATGCCCGTACCGATCCGCCGCGGCGGATTCCGCGTGTCGAAGGACACAAGCTTCCCAAGGTGCTCAAGCACGCGAGGAAGCAGCAGATCGCCTGGAACGGTCATTCCCTGTTCCCCGTTCCCTGTTCCCCGTTCCCGCCGTTCACTTGCGCCCACAGCGTGCTGCTCATCCCGAACAGCTTGATGAAGCCCTCGGCCTCCTCGACGCCCCAGTCCGCGCTCTGCGCATAGGTCGCACCGCTGGCGTTGAGGATGTGCGGCGAACGCACCGCCACCGCATCCACCCGGCCACCGCGCGTCTCCAGCAGCACCTCGCCGTTGACCATGCGCTGCGACGACGCCAGGAATGCCTCCAGGTCGGCCTTCAGCGGATCGTGGTAGAAGCCCTCGTACACCAGCTCCACCCACTTGCGCGCGACCTCGGGCTTGAAGCGGTTCTGCTGCTTGGTCAACACCGCTTCCTCGAGCGCACGGTGCGCTGCCAGCAGCGCCGCCAGGCCTGGCGCCTCGAACACGATCCGGCCCTTGAGCCCGATGGTGGTGTCGCCGGTATACAGGCCGCGGCCGACGCCGTACCGCGCGAACAAGGCATTGAGCCGCGCCAGCAGCTGCGCGCCCGGCATCTCCTGCCCGTCCAGCGCCACCGCTTCGCCGTTGACGAAGCGCAGCGCGACCTGCAGCGGCCCGGCCGGCCATTGCTCGCGCGGTGCGCACCAGCCGCGCGCGCCCTCGCCCGGCGCCTCCCAGCGGTCGATCTCGCCGCCGGACATGGTGATGCCCAGCAGGTTTTCGTTGATCGTGTAGGCCTTCTGCCTGGCCTGCACGCCGAAGCCACGCTGCTCCAGGTAGTCCTGCTCATAGGCGCGGGTCCGGGTGTGCTGCTTCTGGATTTCGCGGATCGGCGCCACGATCCGGTAATCGCCCGAAGATTTCACCGCCAGGTCGAAGCGCACCTGGTCGTTGCCCATGCCGGTGCAACCGTGCGCGATCGCATCGGTGCCGAGGTCGCGTGCACGCGCCAGCGCCGCGTCGACGATCAAATAACGGTCCGAGACCAGCAGCGGGTACTGGCCCTGGTAGCCCTCGCCCGCCCACACGAACGGCTTGACGAAACCGTCCCAGATCGCGGCGCCGCCATCGATGGTGACGTGCGAGGCGACGCCCAACTCGGCCGCACGCTGCTCGATCGTCGCGCGTTCGCTCGCATCCACGCCGCCGGTGTCGGCGAACACGGTGTGCACGTTCCAGCCCTGCTCCTTCAGGTAAGGCACGCAGAAGCTGGTGTCGAGTCCGCCGGAAAAGGCGAGGACGATGTCGTTACCCATTGTTTTCGGTCCTGACGATGCGCGGTTCGCAACGCACCGGGAAGTTGACGGAGTTGGCGATGAAGCAGGCGTGGTGTGCGTCGTCGTGGGCGGCCAGCGCCTTGGCCGGATCGCTGCCGGCATCGATGGTCACGGTCGGGTGCAGCACCACCTCGACGAAGCGGCCGCCGTTGCCGGCGGTTTCCATCGTGCCCTCGGCGGCATCGGTGTAGGCGGTCACGACCACACCGGCCACCGTGGCCATGTGCAGGTACGACAGCATGTGGCAGGTCGACAACGCGGCCACCAGCATGTCTTCCGGATTGTGCCTGCCGGCATCGCCGCGGAAGGTGGGATCGGACGATCCGGCCAGGGCGGGTTTGCCGGTGATGCGGATCTCGTGGTCGCGACTGTAGTCCCGATAGCCCCGGGTGCCGGCGCCGAGGTTGCCGGTCCACTCCACTTCGACCTGGTAATGGTGCTGGTGCGCGCCTGCCATGCTCATTTTCCTCCTGCCAGTGCGGCCATCACCGCCTTCTGCACGTGCAGGCGGTTCTCGGCCTCGTCGATGGCGATGCAGCACGGCGAATCCATCACCGCATCGGTGGCCTTGACGTTGCGGCGCAACGGCAGGCAATGGCTGAACACCGCATCGTTGGTGAGCGCCATCTTGGCTTCGTCGACGATGAAGTGGCGATAGCGGTCGCGGATGGGCTTTTCGGCCTCCCAGTGCCCGAAATGCGGCAGCGCACCCCAGCTCTTGGCGTAGACCACGTCTGCGCCGGCATAGGCGGACCCGATGTCGTGGCTGACTTGCAGCGAGCCGCCGCTTTCGGCCACGTTCCGCGCCGCCCAGCCCATGTAGCGCTCGTCGAGCACGTACTCGGGCGTGGGGCACAACAGGGTCACGTCCATGCCCATGCGGGTGGCGATGGTGAGCGCCGAATTGGCGACCGCGGTGTTGAGCGCCTTCGGGTGGTAGGTCCAGGTCAGCACGTATTTTTTCCCGCGCAGGTCGGTGGTTCCGAAGTGCTCCTGCAGCGCCATCGCGTGCGCCAGTTCCTGGCAGGGATGGGTGATGGTCTCCATGTTGATCACCGGCACCGTGGCGTGTTGCGCAAATCCGCGCAGGACCTTGTCCTGGCGATCCTGCGACCAGTCCACGAACTTCGGGAATGCGCGCACGCCGATCAGGTCGGCATAGCGGCTGAGCACCTTGGCGACTTCGGCGATGTGCTCCTCGGCCTCGCCGTCCATGACCGTGCCGAGGTCGAATTCGATCGGCCAGGCGTCCTTGCCCGGCTGCAACACCACCGCATGGCCGCCGAGCTGGAACGCGCCCAGCTCGAAGCTGGTGCGGGTGCGCAGCGAGGCGTTGAAGAACACCAGCGCGATCGCCTTGCCCTTGAGCGCATCAGCGATCGGTTCGCGCTTGAAATGCGTGGCCTCGACCAGCAGTGCATCGAGCTCGGCGCGGGTGAGGTCCTGGGTATTGAGGAAGTGCTTCATGGGGAGAGGTAAACGGTAAAGGGAAAAGGGGGAACGGCAGAAACAGAAAAGCCCAGCACGGGGGCTGGGCTTTCTCGGAGGCGCGGCGGTGCGTCCGGGTTACCCAGCGAGGGGGAATTCCGGTCGGCGCGCGCGCGAGGTCATGCCCGCCGCCATGCGGGCGGAGCTGAGGACGACGACGTTGGCGGTGTTCTGGGGCATCGGGCGCGCATCGTCGCATGGCGCCCCGGCGGGTGCAAGGTCAGCGCTCGGACTCGGCCGGCGGCACGTAGGGCTGGACCGAGAACTGCACCCGCAGCCGGTTGCCCGGGTCGTAGGGCAGGCGCGAGCGGTACTTCATGCCCTTGTAGACGTAGTCGACGTCGTAGGCGATCGGGCGCCGGAACTTGCGTTCCACCGGCACCGTCTCGCAGTCGGCATCGGCGTGCGGAGCCGGCTCGGCAGCCCCTTCTTCGGAACCCAGTGCGTCTTTCACCGCACCCACGATCCGCGACAGGCCGCGCGGCTTGTCCTTCGGCGGCACCACTTCGCCGTGACAGCGCTGCTCCATGCGGGTGGCGGTCAGGGTCTGGTAGACCGGCTCGACCCGCAGCACCTGGGCATAACCGGTGCGGACGCTGCGCTTGGGCACCACGGTTTCCTGGGCCGACGCTTGCTGGGCCAGCATCGGCATCGCCACGGCCATCGCGGCCAGCAGGAACCAGGAGGATGACAGGCGCATCGGAGGCAGGCAGGGATCGTGCACGGGGGAACGGCAGTGTATGCGCTGGCGGCGCCCGAGGCTGAATCACGCCTGTCATGGCCGCGCCCCGGCCGTTAGAATCGCGGGAATCCCCGGCCCCGTCCTGCATGAGCCTGCAACTCCACAACACCCTGACGCGGCGGCTCGAGCCGTTCGCGCCGCTGGACCCGGCCTGCCCCACGATGTACCTGTGCGGGCCGACGGTCTACAACTACGTGCACATCGGCAACGCGCGCGGACCGGTGGTGTTCGGCGTGCTCGCGGCGCTGCTGCGCCGGCGGTACGGCAACCTGCGCTATGCCCGCAACATCACCGACGTCGACGACAAGATCAATGCCGCGGCGCAAGCCGCCGGCGTGCCGATCTCGACGATCACCGATCGCTACGCTGCGGCCTACCGCGACGACATGGCCGCGCTGGGTATCGCGCCGCCCGATCTCGAGCCCGCGGCCACCGCGCACATCCCGCAGATCGTGGCGATGATCCAGCGCCTGATCGCCTCCGGGCATGCCTACGAGGCCGAGGGCCACGTGCTGTTCGCGGTCGCCAGCTTCGATGGCTACGGCAAGCTCTCCGGCCGCGACCGCGACGAGATGCTGGCGGGCGCACGGGTGGACGTCGCGCCGTACAAGCGCGACCCCGGCGACTTCGTGCTGTGGAAGCCTTCCACCGACGAACTGCCTGGCTGGGAATCACCCTGGGGCCGCGGCCGGCCCGGCTGGCACATCGAATGCTCGGCGATGGCCGGCGCGCACCTGGGCGAGACCATCGACATCCACGCCGGCGGCATCGACCTGCAGTTCCCGCACCACGAGAACGAGATCGCGCAGAGCGAATGCGCGCACGGCGGCCGCCCGTTCGCGCGCTTCTGGCTGCACAACGGCATGCTCGAGTTCGGCGGCGCGAAGATGTCGAAGTCGGTCGGCAACATCGAGAAGGTGCACGACCTGCTGCAGGCGCACCCGCCCGAGGCACTGCGCTACGCATTGCTGTCGGCGCATTACCGCCAGCCGCTGGACTGGTCGGCCGCGCTGGTGGAGCAGTCGGTGCGCACGCTGGAGCGGCTGTATGCCACCCTGCGCGACCTCGACGGCGTGGACGCGGACGCCGTGATCCCGGCCCCGATCGAGGCGGCGCTGGACGACGACCTCAACACGCCCGCGGCGCTGGCCGGGATCGCGCGGATCGCGGGCGAGGCGCGCAAGGCGGATTCCGCGGCCGGCAAGGCCCGCCTGAAGTCGGAACTGCTCGGCGCCGGGCTCGCACTGGGGCTGCTGCAGCAGGATCCGGCCGCCTGGTTCGCGCGCGGCGCCTCCGGCGACGACGATGCCCGCATCCAGGCGCTGGTGGACCAGCGCGCGGCGGCCAAGCAGGCGCGCGATTTCGCCCGCGCCGACGCCATCCGCGAGCAGCTCTCGGCGCAGGGCATTCTCCTGGAAGACACGGCCCAGGGCGTACGTTGGGTGCGAAGGCGCAGCTAGCCCATGGACACTCCCTTCCCGCTCGAACCCACCGCCGCCGAGGCCCAGGCCGCGATCGCAGAGGAATTCGCGTTCTTCGGCGACTGGTCGGAACGCTACCAGTACCTGATCGACCTCGGCCGCAAGCTCCCGGACTTCCCCGCTGAATGGAAGACCGAGCAGCACCGGCTGCACGGCTGCCAGTCGATGGTCTGGATCCTGCCGACCGGCGACGCGTCGCGGCTGGACTTCGCCGCGGTCAGCGATTCGGCGATCGTGTCCGGGCTGGTGTTCCTGGCGCTGCGCGTGTATTCGGGGCGCCCGGCGACGGAGATCCTCGCCACCGAGCCCGACTACATCACCGCGATCGGGCTGGCGAAACACCTGTCGCCCACCCGCAGCAACGGCCTCGCCGCGCTGCTGGCCTTCATCCGCGCGCGCGCGGAAGCGGCCCTCGCCGTCCCGTGAGGTCACTGCTCCCGGCGCCGGATTCGCCGCTGCGGAACCGCTCGTTCCTGCAACTGATGATCTATCGCATCTGC
>JAKFCN010000025.1:0-38445 GCA_036676625.1 Lysobacter sp.
CCGCCGGCGGACTTCGATCCGGCCAGCGTGCCGGTGTCCACGGCGACGTTGCCGCCGTTCCCGTTCTTCAAGGTGCCGGACGGGCTGAAGAGCGTGATCCCGGAGAAGGATCGCGAGGTCGCCTACGACGGCCAGTACTTCATCGCCGGCGACAAGGCGGTGCTGGTCGAGGGCCGCATCGTCCACGACAAGTTCAACCTGGCGAACAAGGCGCGGCCGTACACGGCGCTGGAGTTCCACCGCAACTACCGGGACGCGATCGCCGAACTCGGCGGGGTGAAGATCAACACGGCCCAGTACACGCCCGCCGTGGCCGGGGCGGCCGGCGGCCGCGCGGTGATCGAGCAGAACCAGTACGGCGCGGTGGCGGTGCCGAGCTACCGCCACGACAGCTACCTGCTGCGTACGCCGGAGAAGGAGTACTGGATCGACGTCAGTTCCGGCGCGATCCCGTTGCACGGCTACGTGGTGGTGCTCGAGCGCAAGGCGATGGCGCGCTCGGTCGGCTTCCTCGATGCTGCGGCGATGAAGCAGGCGCTCGACGCGGACGGACGGGTCGCGCTGCAGGTCAACTTCGACGTCGACAAGGCGACGATCCGCCCCGATGCGCAGCCGCTGCTCGCGGAGATCGCAACACTGCTCGCCGACGATGAAGCGTTGAACCTGTCGATCGAGGGTCACACCGACAACACCGGCGGCGCCGAGCACAACCTGGCGCTGTCCACCGCGCGCGCGCGCAGCGTGCTGGGCGCGCTGGTGGGGCTGGGCGTGGATCCGTCGCGGCTGCAGTCGAGGGGTCACGGCCAGCAGAAGCCCGTCGCCGACAACGCCACAGAGACCGGGCGCGCGAAGAACCGCCGGGTCGAGCTGGTCAAGCGCTGATGGCCGCGGCGACCCAGGACCTGGAGCTGTTCGTCCGCGACGCCCTCGGCAAGGGTCAGTCGAAGCAGTCGATCCTGGCGGCGCTGACGGCCGCGGGCTGGCCCACCGAGCAGGCCGCGAGCGCGCTCGACGCCTACGCGGACGTGGTGTTCCCGGTGCCGGTGCCCAAACCGCGGCCCTACCTGTCCGCGCGCGAGGCGTTCCTCTACCTGGTGCTGTTCGCGACCCTGTACATCACCGCGTATCACCTCGGCAGCCTGCTGTTCGACCTGATCAACCGCGCGTTCCCGGACCCGGCCGACCCGGCATGGCAGGCCATGCAGCTGGGTTCGTCGATGCGCTGGTCGGTGGCTTCGGTGGTGATCGCGTTCCCGGTGTTCCTGTTCGTCGCGCGCCACCTCGGCAGGGAACTCGCGCGCAGCCCGATCAAGCGGCTGTCGGCGGTGCGGCGCTGGCTGACCTACCTGACGCTGTTCCTGGCCGCCGGCATCGTCATCGGCGACCTGATCACCCTGGTCTACAACGTGCTGGGCGGCGAACTCACCACGCGCTTCGGGCTCAAGGTGGTCGTGGTGGCGGCAATCGCGGGGACGATCTTCGCGTATTACCTGTTCGACCTGCGCCGCGAAGAGAAGGAATCGTGAGCGCGGGGCGCTGGCTGGCGATCGTCACGAGCATTGTCGTGGTGGCGACGCTGGTCGCGGCCGTCGCCGTCATGGGGCCGCCGTCGAAGCAACGCGAAGCACGGCTCGATGCGCGGCGTGTCCAGGACCTGCAGCGCATCGTGCAGGCGGTCGACGGCTACTACGCGAACCACAAGGCCTTGCCTGCCGACATGGCGACGCTTGCCGCACAACCCGGATGGGGCCTGTCGACGGTCGACCCGCAAGGCGGCACGCCGTACGCCTACGAAGTATCGGGCGAGCGCACCTATCGCGTCTGCGCCGGCTTCACCACCGATACCGCGAAAGCTGCCGATGCCCCGTGGACGCCGGACAACTGGAACCACGGCATCGGCCGCCAGTGCTTCCGGCAGTCCGTGGCGAAAGCCGCGCCCTGACCCGGCCTACTTCGCCGGCAGCGCGTAGGCGATCACGGAGTCGCCTTCCTTCGTCTCCATGAAGTGGTGGCCGCCGGCCATGATCACCAGGTACTCGCGGCCGTCGATGGCGTAGACCATCGGCGAGGCCTGCCCGCCGGCGGGCAGCACGTCGCTCCAGACGGTCTCGCCGGTATCGATGTCGATCGCGCGGATCAGGTCGTCGGTGGCGGCGGCGATGAACACCAGCCCGCCGGCGGTGACCGCGGCGCCGCCGTTGTTGGGTGTGCCGATGTCGATCGGCAGCATCGACGGAATCCCGAACGGGCCGTTGTTGCGGGCGGTGCCGAACGGGCGGTCCCACAGGGTGCGGCCGGTGGCGAGCTCGATCGCGCGGATGCCGCCGTAGGGCGGCTGCTTGCACAGCAGGCCGGTGGACTTCAGGCGCCAGCCGGCATTGACGTCGATGGCGTACGGCGTGCCGGCCTGGGGATCGCCCGCGCCCTCGGCGCCGCCGCTGTCGTCGCCGCCCATCTGTTCCCGCGTCTTCCACCCCAGGCGGTCGGCTTCGACGCGCGGCACCAGCCGCACGTGGTTGGGCATGTCGTTGTAGTTGGCGATGATCACTCCGCGACGCGGGTCGATCGCGATGCCGCCCCAGTCGGAGCCGCCGTTGTAGCCGGGGTACTGGATCGAATGCCGTGCGCTTTCCGGCGGGGTGTAGAAACCCTTGTAGCTGGCCTTGCGGAACTGGATGCGGCACACCAGCTGGTCGATCGGGGTCAGCCCCCACATGTCGCGTTCGCTGAGGTCGGGCTTGCGCAGCGTGTGGTAGGTGGAATGCGGTTGCGTCGGCGCGCGCTGGTCCGGCTCCACGCCGCCCGATGGTGCCGGCCGTTCCTCCACCGCGACCAGCGGCTGGCCGGTGCGGCGGTCGAGCACGTAGATGTCGCCCTGCTTGCTCGGCAGCACGATCGCGGGCACCGGACCGCCCGCGGTCGGGAAGTCGACCAGCGTGCCCTGCGAACCGAGGTCGTAGTCCCACACGTCCATGTGCGTGGTCTGGAAGTGCCAGCGCGGCTTGCCGGTGTCCACGTCGAGCGCGACCAGCGAGGTGGCGTATTCGTTTTCCGGCGCGCTGCGCTTGGAACTCCAGTAGTCCACCGCCGAATTGCCCATCGGCAGGTACACCAGCCCCAGCTGCTCGTCGCCGGTGGCGGTGGTCCACATGTTGGGCGTGCCGGGCGTCCAGGTCCGGCCCTCGGGCGGCAGACCGCTCCAGTCCGGACGGGTCATGTCCCAGGCCCAGCGCAACTGGCCGGTGACCGCGTCGAAGCCCTGGATCACGCCGGACGGCGCGTCGCGCTGCTGGCCGTCGAGCACCTGGTGGCCGGTGACGATCACGCCGCGCACGATGGTCGGCGGCGAGGTGATCGAAACCATGCCCGGGAAGGGGTCGCCCATGCCGGCCTTGATGCTGACTTCGCCGTTGTTGCCGAAGCCGGCGCAAGGCTTGCCGGTGGCGGCATCCACCACGACCAGGCGGCCGTCGAGGGTGCCTTCGACGATGCGCGCCGCGCATGCGCCGCCGGCGTCGGCGGCGGCCACCGTGTAGTAGCTCACGCCGCGGCAGGCGGCAGTGTAGGGAATCTGTTCGTCCGCGACCTTCGGGTCATGGCGCCAGCGCTGCTGGCCGTTGCGCGCATCCAGTGCGATCAGGACGTTGCGGCCGGTGCACAGGTAAAGCGTGTCGCCGAGCTTGAGCGGGGTGGTCTCCGCGCCCCAGCGATGTCCCGGCAGGTCGCCGGTGTGGAATTCCCACGCCCGCTCCAGCTTGCCGACGTTGCTGCGGTCGATCTGCGCCAGCGGGGAATAGCGCAGCGCATCGTAGCCGCGGCCGTAGGCGGCCCAGTCTCCATCCGCCTGTGGCGTGATCGATGTGGGGCCGGCCGCAGCGGTCGCCACCTGCGGTAGCGGGCCCTGTGCCGGAGTGACGCCATAGGGTACGAATGCCAGCGCGAACGCGGCCACGAACACCAGCCCGAGCGCTGCGGCCAACACCCGCGATCGCGATCGCGACATGCCGCCGGGCAATCGCCACTGCGCGAGCGCGACCAGGAGACCGAGCGCCACCAGCAGGCCGAGGCGCGGCACCCAGCGCCAGTAATCCAGCCCGCTTTCCCAGGCCGTCCACAGCACGGTGGCGGCCAGCACACCCCAGTACCACCACGCGCCGGCGGCGCGGCCGAGCAGCAACAGCACGCCGGACACCAGCAGGCCGATGCCGGCCAGCAGGTAGTACCAGGAGCCGCCCGCGCCCGCGAGGATCGTCCCGCCGATCGCGAGCGTGAGGCCCAGCAGTGCGATCACCAGGCCCAGCAAGCCCAGCCAGGGATTCATGCGGAACCTTGCGACGGTGGCGTTCTCGTCCATTGCGGCATCCCCCTCGTGTCCCCGATCGGCATGAATACGCTATTGAGGCAAGGGTTACGACCGCGCGAAAGCACCCGGATGATGGCGTCGCGCTGCGTGCGGCCGCCTGGCCGGATCGATGCCCTCCACCGTGCAGGCCGCGATGCGGTCGCGGCCGGAGGCTTTCGCCGCGTAGCACATGCGGTCGGCGGCTTCGATGATGTCCTGGGTGGACAGTCCGGCCCCGCTGAACTCGACCTGGCCCACGCTGGCGCCCGGGCGGTAGCTGCGTCCCTCCCAGGTGAAGGAGAAGCCGCCGACGGTGCTGCGGATCTTCTCGGCCACGGCGTTGGCGCGCGGCGCGGTGCAGTTCTCCAGCAGCACCGCGAACTCGTCGCCGCCGACCCGCGCCAGGGTGTCGTGCTCGCGCAGCTGCCGGCGCAGCATGACCGCCAGCTGCCGCAGCAGTTCGTCGCCGGCGACGTGCCCGCCGCCGTCGTTGACCGCCTTGAAATGGTCGAGGTCGAAGTACAGCAACGCATGGCGGCAGCCGAGGTCGGCGGCGGTGGTCACCGCGCGTTCCAGCCGCGCTTCCAGCACCCGGCGGTTGAGCAGGCCGGTGAGCGCGTCGTGGTTGGCGTGGTAGGAGAGCTCGCGGCTCATGCGGGTGGCCGCGGTGACGTTGCGGAACGTGATGATGTAGCCGACCGGATCGCGTGCGTCGTCGTGCACCTGCGCGACCGCGCCGTCGACCAGGATGACGTGGCCGTCGCGGCGCACCAGCGAGCCGATGTCGTCGCCGCCGTTGCAGAAACCGGCGCCCAGCAGGTCGACCATGTCGCCGCGGGAGTCGATGATGCGCACCACCTCCGACAGCGGCCGCGCCAGCGACTCGAGCTCGGGCCAGCCGGTGAGATGGCTCGCCACCGGGTTGAGGGACGTGATGCGGCCTTCCATGTCGGTAACGGCGATGCCGTCCGCGATCGCAGCGAGCGCGCTCTGGGTACGCTGCAACGCTTCCTGGCAGGCACGCAACGCCTGTCGCGCCTGCGCAAGCGCGAGGTTGAGCGCCTCGATCCGGGCCTGTTCCGACATGCGGAACGACGGTAGCGGGGACGATGAAAAATCGCGGTGAGCATGACTGCACGATCGCGCAGTCATTGTGTGACGCCAATCGCAGGATCGGCATGGATTCCTGTCACTTGGCTGAACGCCGGCGCGAAAGCGGCTGCTGCGTCAATCGACCTGACCGGCCTGCACTGCCAGCGGCACCGGCGCATCCGCCGCCGCGGCGCGGTCGGAGTCCGGGGGCTGCGGCTGCGCATGCAGCCTGAAGGCACCGCCCAGTTCGATCCCGAGCGGGGTTCCGATCGCGGTGGTGCGCACCTCGGGCGCCGCCAGCGAGGAGGGGGTGTCGCTTCGCGCCTCCTGCTGCGGCGCCTCCTGCTGCAGTGCATCGATCATCAGCGCCATCACTCGCCCGAACGCACTCCGGTGCGGGGTCTCCTGCTGCGCCTGCCCGGCCGCCTGCCCGTGGTCGTGCGGCGCGTCGTCCCGCGCCTGCGCCAGGCAGGCGGGTGCCGCCAGTATCATGGCCGGGAGGATCAGCAATGGCAGACTGTTGCGCATGCCCGCAGCCTAGGACGCCCCGATTGCGCGGACCGTGAATTCGCACGGCGCGCGCTGAATCGATCCTGACGGCGGAGATCCCTGCTCACGCCGTCACGACGCCTTGGCGTGCGCATGTTCTGCAATGGTGGCCCAGGGAGACAGTTCCGAGATGAGTGGACCCGGCGAGCCCATGGTGAGATCCGATACGCCTGGCACGCTGCAGCGGCTGGGCGAGGAACACTATCGCCTGCTGGTGGAAGGCGTGCGCGACTACGCCATCTTCATGCTCGATCCGCTGGGGCGCGTCGCCAGCTGGAACGCGGGTGCCGAACTGATCAAGGGTTATCGCGCGCACGAGATCATCGGCCGCCATTTCTCGGTGTTCTATCCGCACGAAGTCGCGGCTTCCCGCTGGCCCGAACGCGAACTCGAGATCGCACTGGCGGAAGGCCGGGTGCAGGACGAGGGCTGGCGCTTGCGCAAGGACGGCAGCCGGTTCTGGGCCAGCGTGGCGATCACCGCGTTGCGCGACCATACCGGCCGCCACATCGGCTTCGCCAAGGTCACCCGCGACCTCACCGACCAGCGCCGGGTCAAGGCGCTGGAGGACGAGGGCCGCCGGATCACCACCTTCCTGGCGATGCTCGGGCACGAGCTGCGCAATCCGCTGGCACCGATCGCCAACGCGGTGTCGGTGATGCAGCTGGAGCGGATCGAATCGGCGAACATCCGCCATTGCCGCGACATCATCGCCCGCCAGCTCGCGCAGATGACGCGCCTGGTCGACGACCTGCTGGACGTGGGCCGCATCACCAGCGGCAAGATCCGCCTGGACCTGAAGCCCCTGGACCTGGCCGCGGTGCTGGCGGAAGCGATCGAAATGGCGGAGCCCGACGCGCAGCGCCGCAGGCAGGCGCTGCGGCTGGAGATGGCGCACGGGGACACATGGGTGGAGGGCGACCGCGCGCGCCTGCTGCAGGTGTTCAGCAACCTGCTCAACAACGCGGTCAAGTTCACTCCGCAAGGCGGGGCCATCGATGCGACCCTGCGCCGCGCCGATGGCATGGCCGAGGTCTCGGTGCGCGACAACGGCCCGGGGATCGACCCGCATCGGCTCGCGGACATCTTCAACCTGTTCGTCCAGGGCGAGGGCGAGCAGGAAAATCCCGGCACCGGCCTTGGCCTTGGGCTGAGCCTCGTGCAGCAACTGGTGGTGCTGCACGGAGGCGACGTCAGCGCCTACAGCGCCGGCGCGCCGGGCAAGGGAGCCGAATTCCTGGTGCGGCTCCCGATCAGCGAGCCGGCTAGTAGCCCAGCACCTGCATGATCAGTCCGGTCGCGACCTGCACCAGCAGGTACTCGTTGCTGTCCTGGTACGGGCGCACCCAGCGATAGCCGCGGGGCGGCGGCGCCAGGCGATAGGCCCGGTAGTCGTCCACGTAGTAGCGAGGCGCCAGGTAGACCGCCGGCACATGCTGGCCGCGTCGGAACGACTGCTTGTACCAGCCGAGGTGGCGACCATTGTCGTGGCGGCCGTCGTCATAGCGGACGTAGCGGCCGGAGCGGTCGCGGTAGTAGCGGTGACCGTCGCCGCGGCGATGATCGCGGCGATCGTGGTCGCGGTCGTCGTCATCGCGGTCGCCGCGATCGTGGCCGTGGCGCTGCTGCCAGCCGTGGTCGCGATCGGGCTGGGCGAAGGCGGCGCCGGTCGATGCCATCAGCAGCGCGGCGACCGAAGTGGTGAGTAGCAGGCGTTTCATGGGCGGCCTCCTGTGGGTGGTTGCACCTTGGATACGCCTGCGATGCTAGGAGCGGCTTGGTGAATGCATGCCGGCTATGGGACCGGATCCGGCGGCGGCAACAGGTGGCGTTCATGCAGGAAGCGCGCGAAGCGCGGTACGCCGTTGGCCCCCAGGCCGTTGTAGCGATAGGTCACGACGCTGCCGATCGCGGGTGGATGCGCGCGCTGCTCGTCGCTGAATCCGCTGCCGATGCGGAAGCGCAGGCCGTCGCCGCGTTGCACCACCAGCGCGCCGAGCTGGCCCGCGTATTTTCCGCGGCCGGGCGTATGGCCGATCACGCGCGCCTCCGCGTCCTCGTAGGGTTTGTACTTGAGCAGGTCCGCACTGCGGCCGGCGTGGTAGTGCGCGCCGCGACGGTGCAGTACCAGGCCTTCGCCGCCGGCGGCGGCCACGGCGGCGAGCCGTGCATCCAGCTCGGCCCGGTCGCGCACGCCGGATTGCGGCACCGCCTGCAGCCAGGCCACGCCCGCCTGCGCGACCAGCTCGCGGATGTGGCGTGCGCGTGTTTCGAAGACCGCCGGATCGGCTGGCAGGTCGAACACCATGAAGCGCATCGGCCGCCACGCGGCATCGTTGCCGGGCGCCGCGCGCACGGTGGCGCTGGCCTGCTCGAAGCGGCCGCGACCCACCCACAACTCGCCATCCATCGGCACCCGCGGCCAGTGCGCCGTGAACCAGGCCGGCGCGGCGACCTCGATCCCGCCGCGCGTCCACAGGCGGTGGCCGTCCCAGCGCCCGCGCACGCCGTCGAGCTTCTCGCTGACCAGGTAGCCGGCAACGTCGAGGCCGCCTGCGTAGGTCACCGGCAGCATCACCCTTGGCGGGGTTCCGGCGAGTGCGTTCCCCGCAAGCCCTTGCGCCGACAGGCAGGCGAGCAGCAGGGGCAGCAGTGGGCGGAGGACGGCGGACAAGGTCATGGCACCCAGCATCCGCGCCGGAGCGCACCGCCGGTAGCGGTCGATGCCGGCCCGGGTTGTCGGGAAATGCCGACGCCGGCAGCACACGGCGTTAGACTCGGGCGGCGCCAGGAGCGGGGAGAAATGGAGAGCGCAACGACAGGCAACCGCCACGAAGCGGCGCTGACCGCGATCCTCGCGCAGGTCTCGCGGGAGGCGCTGCAGGGCGATGGGCTGGACGCAGTGCTGCAGCACATCTGCGATTGCCTGGTGCGCAACCTGCCGGTGGCGATCGCCAGCATCATCCTGCTCGACGAGGCCGGCACCGAGTTCGTGCAGGAAGTCTGGGCCGGCGAGCTCGACCTGTTGCCGCCTGCGATCGCGACCGGCTGGCCGGTGAGCATGGGTGCGGCCGGACGCTGCGCACGGATGGGCCGGCCGCAGCTGATCGTCGACGTCGAGCGCGACCCGGACTACGTGCCGGGCAACGCCGCGGTGCGCTCGGAATACCTGGTGCCGATCCGCCACCGCGACCGCATGCACGGCGTGCTCAACATCGAGAGCACGCGGGACGACTTCTTCGGGGTCGAGGTGCGGGAAATGTTCGACGCGATCGCCGACCAGGTGGCCGGCGCGATCCACCTGGCGCGCCTGGCGGGCGAACTGGAACTCGCCAACAGGAAGCTCGAGCTGTTGTCGATGAGCGACGGCCTCACCGGCATCGGCAATCGCCGCTGCTTCGACCAGCGCCTCGCCGCCGACTGGGAGCGGATGGCGCGCGAGCGCCGGCCGCTGGCGCTGCTGCTGGTCGATGCCGACCATTTCAAGGCGCTGAACGACGCCAGCGGACACCTGTACGGCGACGAGTGCCTGCGCGAGCTGGCGCGCCTGTGCACCCGGATCGCCGGCGACGACGACCTGGTCGCGCGCTTCGGGGGCGAGGAGATCATCGTGATGCTGCCGGGGTACGACCTCGACGCGGCGCGCGCGCTCGCGGAGCGGCTGCGGCTGCGGATCTCCGACGCGGGGATGGTCCACCCGGACTCGCCGGTCGCGGCGCACCTGACCGTCAGCATCGGGGTGGCCGCGATGCAGCCGGAAGCCGGCATTCCGCCCGAGCGCCTGATCGCGGCCGCGGACCGCGCGCTGTACGCTGCCAAGGCCGGCGGCCGCAACCGGGTCGTCGCCCAGCCATAACCCAGGGAGCGGTACCCGCGCGTGCAACCGATCATCCGGATCCGCCAGCTCGACAAGACCTACGCCTCGGGCTTCCATGCACTGAAGTCGGTGGACCTGGACATCCAGCGCGGCGAGATCTTCGCCCTGCTCGGGCCCAACGGCGCCGGCAAGACCACCCTGATCAGCATCGTCTGCGGCATCGTCACCGCCAGTTCCGGCAGCGTCAGCGCGGACGGCCACGACATCGTCCGCGACTTCCGTGCCGCGCGCGCGAAGATCGGGCTGGTGCCGCAGGAACTGTCGACCGACGCGTTCGAGACGGTGTGGGCGACGGTGCGCTTCAGCCGCGGCCTGTACGGCAAGCCGCCGGATCCGGTCTACCTGGAGCAGGTGCTGCGCGACCTGTCGCTGTGGGACAAGCGCGACAGCAGGATCCTCGCGCTCTCGGGCGGGATGAAGCGACGGGTGCTGATCGCCAAGGCGCTGGCGCACGAGCCCGGCATCCTGTTCCTGGACGAGCCCACCGCCGGCGTGGACGTCGAACTGCGCCACGACATGTGGCAGATGGTGCGGCGCCTGCGCGAGCGCGGCACCACCATCATCCTGACCACGCACTACATCGAGGAGGCCGAGGAGATGGCCGACCGGATCGGCGTGATCCACAACGGCGAGCTGATCCTGGTGGAGGACAAGGCGGCGCTGATGCGCAAGCTCGGCAAGAAGCAGCTGGTGCTGACCCTGCAGGAGCCGCTGGCGCGCATTCCCGAGGCGCTTTCCGGGTTGCCGCTGGAGTTGTCGGAGGACGGTGGCACGCTCACCTACACCTACGATGTGCAACAGGGCGAGCGCACCGGCATCGCCACCCTGCTGCGGCAGCTGGCCGGGCACGGGATCGACTTCAAGGACCTGAACTCGAACGAAAGCTCGCTGGAGGACATCTTCGTCAGCCTGGTGCGGGGGCGGGCATGAGCGTCCTGAACCTGCACGCGATCCGCGCGATCTACCGCTTCGAGATGGCGCGCACCTTCCGCACCCTGGGCGAGAGCCTCGCCTCGCCGGTGCTCTCGACCTCGCTGTACTTCGTGGTGTTCGGCGCGGCGATCGGCGCGCGCATGGGCGAGGTCGGCGGTGTCAGCTACGGCGCCTTCATCATTCCCGGGCTGGTGATGCTGTCGCTGCTCAACGAGAGCATCTCCAATGCCTCGTTCGGGATCTACATGCCGAAGTGGTCGGGCACGATCTACGAGCTGCTGTCGGCACCGGTGTCGTTCGTGGAGGTGCTGATCGGCTACGTCGGCGCCGCGGTCACCAAGTCGATGCTGCTGGGGCTGCTGATCCTGGTCACGGCGCGGTTGTTCGTACCGTACGAGATCGAACATCCGGTGTGGATGCTGGGCTTCCTGCTGCTGACCGCGGTCAGCTTCTGCCTGTTCGGCTTCATCATCGGCTTGTGGGCCGACGACTTCCAGAAGCTGCAGGTGATCCCGCTGATGGTGATGACGCCGCTGACCTTCCTCGGCGGCGCGTTCTACTCGATCGACATGCTGCCGCCGGTGTGGCAGAAGATCACCCTGTTCAATCCGGTGGTGTACCTGATCAGCGGCTTCCGCTGGAGTTTCTACGGCGTGGCCGACGTCGATGTCGCGATCAGCCTGGCGGCGATCCTCGGTTTCCTGGCGCTGTGCCTGGTCGCGGTGTGGTGGATCTTCCGCACCGGCTGGAAACTCAAGTCCTAGGCGCAGCAGTGGCAAGGGGTAGCAACGATGTGAGTCGGGGCGAAGCGTCGCGTATTCCGCAGGCTCCATACGCGACACTTCGCCCCCTGACCCATTGGCCGCCCTTGCCTTGCAGCAGGCGTCGGCAGGAACCAGCTCCCGACCTCGGGTTTTGAGTCGCCGCTGCTGGCATGCGTTCGAACGCCACATGGTGAACACCATGCTTCGTTCGAGCGTGATCCACGACCACTTTGATTTATGAGGTCGTGAGCGGGTTCCGTCCGACGCTTCGGGAGGGAGCCGCCGGCGTCAGGGTCAGGGGCCAGGCACTGCCCCCTGCGGGGGCGGTGCCTGGCCGCGACTCAGGCGTCCCCACCCGGATCGGTCACAGGCCAGAAACTTCGTGGCTTACGCCGCTCCCACGCGCCGGCGTTCGGCATCGATGTCGTGCACCTGGCGGACCTCGACGCAGCCAACGTTCGTCCACGGGAATTCGCTGGCGATGCGCACGGCTTCGTCCATGTCCGCGGCCTCGATCAGGTTGAAGCCGCCGAGCAGTTCCTTGGTTTCCGCGAACGGGCCGTCGACCACGCTCGCGCGTCCGCCGCGGATGCGCACCGTCTTCGCCCCGGCGGCGGGCTCCAGCTGCTGCGACTGCAGCAGCTTGCCGTCGGCCCGCAGCTCGTCGGCATGCACGAAACAGTCGTGCATCATCGTGTCGTAGCGACCCTCGGGCAGCGCTTCGGTGAGGCCGGGATCGTTGTAGATCAGCAACAGGAATTGCATGCGGGGTTTCCTGGCGGGCAGCTGGCAACAGTATGCCTTCGCCGGATGTCGATTCCCGGCCCCCCGGCTCGTCGTCCCCGTACCAACCCGAAAGGAGAGCGGCATGCGATTCATGGTGATGGTCCGCGCCACCGCGGCCTCCGAGGCCGGCGAGATGCCCAGCCAGGCCCTGCTGGAGGCGATGGGCGCATTCAACGAGGAACTGATCAAGGCCGGGGTGATGCTGGCCGGCGAGGGCCTGCAGTCCAGCGCCAAGGGCGCGCGGGTGAAGTTCGAGGGCAACCGGCGGACCGTGGTCGACGGCCCGTTCGCCGAAACCCGTGAGCTGATCGCCGGCTACTGGCTGTGGCAGGTGCGCTCGCTGGACGAGGCGATCGAATGGGCCAGGCGCTGCCCGAATCCGTTCGAGGACGGCGAGTCGGTGCTGGAAATCCGCCAGGTGTTCGAGGCCGAGGATTTCGAGCAGGCGCAGTGATTAAATGGGGGCCATGACGGCCCCCGGACATGTCGCAGGCGACCAGGGCGCTGCGCCGCGCGACGTGCAGCGCAGCATCGACGCGGTCTGGCGGATCGAGTCCGCGCGCGTGGTCGCGGTACTCGCCCGGATGCTGCGCGATGTCGGCCTGGCCGAGGAGCTGGCGCAGGATGCGCTGGTCGCGGCGCTGGAAAAGTGGCCGCGCGACGGCGTGCCGGACAACCCCGGGGCGTGGCTGATGGCCACCGCCAAGCATCGCGCCATCGACCACCTGCGGCGCGACAAGCTGCTGCAGCGCAAGCACGAGGAACTCGCGTACGGGCTGGAAAGTGCGCAGGCCGAGGCCGGCCATCGGGTCGAGGATGCGGCGGACGACCCGATCGGCGACGACATGCTGCGGCTGGTGTTCGTGGCCTGCCATCCGGTGCTCTCGACCGAGGCGCAGGTGGCATTGACGCTGCGCCTGCTCGGCGGCCTCACCACCGACGAGATCGCGCGCGCCTTCCTGGTGCCCGAGGCCACCATCGCCCAGCGCATCGTGCGCGCCAAGCGCACCCTCGGCGAGGCGAACCTGGAATTCGAGGTGCCGCGCGACGAGGAGCTCCAGGCGCGCCTGGGCCCGGTGCTGGCGGTGCTGTACCTGGTTTTCAACGAGGGTTACGCGGCCACCGCGGGCGACGACTGGATGCGGCCGCAGCTGTGCGAGGAAGCGCTGCGGCTCGTCCGCGTGGTTGCCGGATTGATGCCTGCGCAGGCGGAAGTGCACGGGCTGCTCGCGTTGATGGCGTTGCAGGCGTCGCGCGTGCACGCGCGCACCAACGCGGATGGCGAGCCGATCCTGCTCCAGGAGCAGGACCGCACGCGCTGGGACCGGGTGCTGATCAACCTCGGGCTGGCGGCGCTGGAACGCGCCCGGCGGCTCGGCGGCGCCGGCGGGCCCTACACGTTGCAGGCGGAGATCGCCGCCTGCCATGCGCGCGCGGCCACTGCCGCCGAAACGGACTGGGCGCGGATCGCGTCGCTCTATGCCGCGCTGTCGCGATTGGCGCCGTCGCCGGTGGTGGAACTCAACCGCGCGGTCGCGGTGTCGATGGCCGAGGGACCCGGCGCGGGACTGGCGCTGGTCGATGCGATCGCGGCGGAGCCGATCCTGAAGCACTACCACCTGCTGCCCAGCGTGCGCGGCGACCTGCTGGCCAGGCTCGGGCGCAACGACGAGGCGCGCGCCGAGTTCGAACGTGCCGCCGGCCTCGCCCGCAACGCGCGCGAACGGGAATTCCTGCTCAGGCGCGCCGCCGACGTGTAGAGCCGAGCATGGCTCGGCTCCACGGGATCACGGGGCTTCGTGGCGGCCCTGGGCCCTGGCGTTGCGGATCACGGCGCGCACCCGCGCGCGGTCGTGGTGGCGCGAGATCGGCATCGCACCGAGGGCGATCGCCCGTTCGCGCAGTTCGGCGTTGACGTCGTAGTGGGCGCCGCTGGTCTTGTCCTGGAACGCGCGCGGCGGGATCCCGAGCCGCGTCGCCATCGCATGCAGTTCCGGCAGCGTGTCCGCCATCAGGTGGGCCCAGCGCTGGCCGCGCCACAGGGTCACGGCATCGTCGACGTAGACCGTCATCGCCGCGCTCAGGCGCCTGCGCCGGAGCCTTCCGCGTCCTTCGCGTCCATCATGAACGGTTCGACCGTGCCCTTGAGCTTCATCGTCATCGGATTGCCGCGGCGGTCCAGCGCCTTGCCCGCGACCACCCGGATCCAGCCCTCGCTGATGCAGTATTCCTCGACGTTGGTGCGTTCGCTGCCGTTGAAGCGGATGCCGACGCCGCGTTCGAGCAGGGCGGCATCGTGGAAGGGGCTGCGCGGATCCAGCGAGAGGCGGTCGGGAAAGATGTCGTTCATGGCGGAAGGATACGACAACACCGGCTCCCGGCGCGGTCAGCCGCTGCGCTGCTGCCTGGCTGCCTGCAGTTGCGCCAGTTCCTCCTCTTCGCGCAGCCGGGCCTGCTCGCGCCGTTCCGCCTGCTGCTCCTCTTCGTCGGGCAGCGCATGCAGCGACAGCGAGGCAACGGGGCGGCCGCCAGGCTCGCCGCGCCTGCTCTTGAGCTTGATGGCCAGCCTCAGCTCGTTGGCCGAGTCCGCATTGCGGACCGCCTCCTCGTAGGAAATCAGGCCCTCGTCGTAGAGGTCGAACAACGCCTGGTCGAACGTCTGCATGCCGAGTTCGCGCGAGCGGGCCATGACGCCCTTGAGTTCGTTGAACTCGCCCTTGAAGATCTTCTCGGCGATGCTCGGGGTGTTGAGCAGGATCTCGATCGCGGCCACCCGGCCCTTGCCGTCCTCGGTGCGCACCAGGCGCTGCGACACGATCGCCCGCAGGTTCGCGGACAGGTCCATCAACAACTGCGTCCGCCGCTCCTCCGGGAAGAAGTTGATGATCCGCTCCATGGTCTGGCTCGCGCTGTTGGCGTGCAGCGTGCTCAGGCACAGGTGGCCGGTTTCGGCGAAGGAGATCGCGTGTTCCATGGTCTCGGCGTCGCGGACCTCGCCGACCAGGATCACGTCCGGGGCCTGGCGCAGGGTGTTCTTCAGCGCATGGTGCCAGCTGTGGGTGTCGACCCCGACCTCGCGGTGGGTGATCAGCGACTTCTGCGACACGTGCGCGTATTCGACCGGGTCCTCGACCGTGATGATGTGCCCGGCGGAAGTCCGGTTGCGGTGGTCGATCATCGCCGCCAGCGAGGTCGACTTGCCCGAGCCGGTGCCGCCCACCACCAGCACCAGGCCGCGCTTCTCCATCACCACGTCCTTGAGCACCGGCGGCAGGCGCAGCTTCTCGAAATTGGGGATCTCGGCCGCGATCGTGCGCAGCACCATCCCGACCTGGCCCTGCTGGACGAACACGTTGACCCGGAACCGCGACACCCCGGGCACGACGATCGCGAAATTGCACTCCATTTCACGGGCGAACTCCTCGCGCTGCTTGTCGTTCATCAGGGCGCCGGCCAGGCGCGCCGTCGCCTCGCCGCTGAGCTTCTGCGGCCCGATCGGAGTCATCTGCCCGTGCGATTTCATGCTCGGCGGGAAGTCCGCGGCGATGAACAGGTCCGAGCCGCCCGCCCGCGCCATCGCGCCGAGCATGTCGTGCATCGTCTTGCGGGCAGGGTCGTCGGTCGGTTGCGGCACGGCGCGTGTTCCCGGTGGCATGTGGTGACGGATACGATGCCATGCGCGTACTCAAAATGCGGTGACGCCGGTCACTTCGCATGTCGTTGACGTCGTCGCGTGCAGACTTGGTGGACGTTTTGTCGGGTTCCTGGTTTGCACATGTGCGATACGCAGAGCGACCGAGCAAGGCACGAGCACGCCGCCAACGCTGCCCGGGTCGCCGAAGTCGCTCCGGCCGACACGCTGAGCCCGGCGCAGCGCTATGCCGAGCTGTTCGTGGCGGTGCAGTCCGGACGGGTGTTCGCCGACAGCAAGACCTTCGTCGACTGCGTGCCGCTGCGCGATCCGCAGGCGATCCTCGATGCCTATCGTGCGCGCGGCGGCGATGAAGGCTTCGACCTCGCCCGTTTCGTGCACGCGAACTTCAAGGTCGAGGTGCCGCGGGAGAATCACTACGTCTCGCAGCCCGGACAGGGGCTCGTCGCCCACATCGACGGCCTGTGGGACGTGCTGACCCGGCATCCGCGCGAACATCCGGCGCGATCCTCGCTGTTGCCGCTGCCGCAACCGTACGTGGTGCCCGGGGGGCGCTTCGGCGAGATGTACTACTGGGACTCGTATTTCACCATGGTCGGGCTGGCGGAAAGCGGCCGCCACGACCTGCTGCGCTCGATGGCCGACAACTTCGCCTGGCTGATCGACCACTACGGACACGTGCCCAACGGCAACCGCAGCTATTACCTGAGCCGCTCGCAGCCGCCGGTGTTCGCACTGATGGTCGAATTGTTCGAACGGCACGGTGTACGCGACGCCATGCGCTACCTGCCGCGGTTGCGCCGCGAGCACGATTTCTGGATGCGCGACTGCGCGGGCCTGGGTCCGGGCGAAGCCAGCCGGCATTGCGTGCGCATGGCCGACGGTGCGCTGCTCAACCGCTACTGGGACGAGCTCGACCTGCCGCGCGAGGAGGCATACCTGGAAGATGTCACCACCGCGCGCAGCCAGCACGCGCGCCCGGAGTCCGAGGTGCACCGCGAGTTGCGCGCAGCCGCGGCATCCGGTTGGGATTTCAGCTCGCGCTGGTGCGAGGAGGGCGGCGACCTGTCGAGCACGCGCACCACCAGCATCGTGCCGGTCGACCTCAATGCGTTCCTGTTCAAGCTGGAAATGCAGGTCGCGCGGCTGTCCGGCGAGGCCGGGGATGCGGCGACCGCGCAGGCATTCCGCAGGCGCGCCGACGACCGCCGCCTGGCGATGCAGCGCTGGCTGTGGAACGACCGGGCCGGCGCATTCGTCGACCACGACCTGTTGCGCGACCGCCCGCGAGCGCTGTGCGCTGCCGCCGCCGCGCCGCTGTATGTGGGCCTGGCCACGCCGGAACAGGCGAAGCGCACCGCGCAGGCCCTGCAGTCGCAGTTGCTGCAGCAGGGCGGGATCGCCACCACCGGCAGCGAAAGCGGCGAGCAGTGGGACAGCCCCAACGGTTGGGCGCCGCTGCAGTGGCTGGCGATCGCGGGCTGTCGCCGCTACCGGCTCGACGCGCTGTCCGGCGAGATCCGCCGGCGCTGGCTGGAGACCGTGGGCAGCCTGTACCGGCGCGAAGGCAAGCTGGTGGAAAAGTACGTGCTGGTGCACACCCCCGAGGGCGCGGTCGGCGGCGGGGGTGGCGAATACCCGCTGCAGGACGGCTTCGGCTGGACCAACGGCGTCACCCGCCGGTTGCTGCATGAGGTAACTTCATGAGTTAACTTAAGCCGGATGGCGATCCGACGCGAATTGTTCACCGGCGAAGCGCTGTTCCGCCAGGGCGATCCTTCCGATTGCGCCTGGCTGGTGGAAAGCGGGCAGGTCGAGCTGGTCTCGGTGCAGGGCCGGCGCACCATCCGCCACGGCGTACTCGGCGCCGGCGAGCTGATCGGCGAGCTCGGCCTGCTCGACGGCGCACCGCACAGCGCCACCGCGACCGCGCGCAGCGACAGCGTGCTGCTGGCGATCGAGCGCGAGCAGTTCATGGAACGCCTGCAATCCGGCGACCCGATCCTGCGCACCCTGGTCGAGAGCCTGCTGCAGCGCATCCGCAGCCTGGTCGCCAGCCTGCCCGCGGACACCGAACTGCCTTCGGAGGACGTGCCGTGCGACGACCCGGTCGAGCGCACCGGCATCGGCAAGATCCGGCTGGAGGCGCAGCTGCGCGAGGCGCTCGACAGCGGCGCGCTGGAGGTCCATTACCAGCCGATCTACGACATCGCCGCGCGCCGCGTCGGCGGCTACGAAGCGCTGGTGCGCTGGGACCTGCCGGGACGCGGGCCGGTGTCGCCGGCCGAATTCATCCAGCTGGCGGAAGAAACCTCGCTGATCGTGCCGGTCGGCGAGTACGTGCTGGATCGCGTGATCGGGGTGCTGCAGGCGCTGCGCGACCGCGGTGCCGATCCGCTGCCGAGCATTGCCGTCAACCTGTCGGCACGGCAGCTGGTGGAACCGGGCATGGCGCGCCAGGTGGTGGCGCGCGCCGAGCAGGCGCGGCTGCCGGCCGGCACGCTCAAGCTCGAGGTCACCGAGAGCCGCATGCTCGACTACGCGCCGGTCGCGGCGGTGATGCGGCACTGCCGCGAGCATGGGCTGCCGTTCGCGCTGGACGATTTCGGCACCGGCTATTCCAACCTGACCCACCTGCATGCGCTCGACTTCGAGTTCATCAAGGTCGACCAGGCCTTCGCCCGGCACATGTTCGACAGCGCCCGCGCGATGGCGATGGTCGAGGCGATCGTGGCGATGGCGCATGCGATCGGGGCGAGGGTGATCTGCGAGGGGGTCGAAACCCGCGAGCAGCTGGAGCGGCTGCGCGACATGGGCGTGGAGTACGCCCAGGGCTACCTGATCGGCAAGGCGGCGGCGGCCGAGGCCGTGCTTTCCGGCGAGGCAGCGCGTATCGGCGAGGCGGCTGCAACCGGCTGAGCGCTGCCCGTATCCATTGCTCCGAAGCCCCCAAAAACGCTGGAGCACCCATGAACTTCGAAATCCTCATCCCGATCACCCTCTTCGTCTGCATCACCTACGCCATCAAGGCGGTGGTGGACGCCCGCGTGCGCCGGCAGATGGTCGATTCCAACGGCTCCCAGGACCTGGTCCGCTCGATGCTGGAAGGCGAG
The DNA here is from genome assembly GCA_036676625.1 of Lysobacter sp. Taxonomy (GTDB): domain Bacteria; phylum Pseudomonadota; class Gammaproteobacteria; order Xanthomonadales; family Xanthomonadaceae; genus Cognatiluteimonas. The sequence goes on from JAKFCN010000025.1 coordinate 19,109, forward strand.
GAACTGCGCCGCCGGCATGGTTCGTTGCGCTGGGGCGTGACCCTGGTGGCGCTGGCGATCGGTTTCGGCCTGGTCGACGTGGCCGGCTGGCAGGAAATCACCCCCGGGGTGATCGCGATCCTGCTCGGCGCCACCGGCCTGGGCAACCTCGCCTACTACGCCATCGCCCGCAAGCAGGACTGACCCCTGGACGACGGCACCATGGACGACAGCCGCCAGCTGGTCGCGGACGTGCTCGGCAAGGTGCCGGGCGCGTTCGAGCGCCTGGTGCGCGACTACCAGGGCCTGTGCTGGCACATCATCCAGCGCATGGTCCGGCACCCCGAGGACACCCGCGAGCTGTGCCAGGAAGCGTTCCTGCGCGTGCATCGCAACCTGCACCAGTACCGCTTCGATGCGCCCCTGAAATCCTGGATCGGACAGGTCGCGTATTCGGTCGCGCGCCGGCACCTCGAACGCAAGCGCATCCCGCTGGCCGAGTCCGCGGAAGGCGAGCCGTCGCTGGTCGACCTGGCCGGCGACGGCTTCGACCTCGAAGCCGCCACCGCGGACGACGAGATCGCGCGCGCCCTGCATGCCGCGATCGAGGCGCTGCCGCCGCAACAGCGCCTGGTGCTGACGCTGTACCACCTCGACGAAATCCCGATCGCGGAGATTTCACGCATGACCGGGCTCGCCGAGGGCACCATCAAGAGCCACCTGTTCCGCAGCCGCAAGCGCCTGCGCGAACTGCTGGAGATACGCATCGGAGTCGCCGCATGAACATTGCCCCCAACAGCATCGACCACTACATCGACCGGGCCCTGCACCGTGAACCCGATGCCGGCCCGCCGGCCGATTTCGCGCGCAGCGTCGTCGCCCGGGTGGCGCAGGCATCGGCGACGGACGCACGCCTGGAGCGTTGGCTGCTGCGCGGGCTCGCGCTGGTGTTCGCATGCTCCGCGCTGGCCGTCGTGGCGCTGTATGGGCGCGAATGGATCGCCGGATTCGCCCTGCTGCTGCCGGCCGCGGCCGGGGCGACGGCGTTGAACTGGCTGCTGGCATTGCTGGCGTGTGTCGCGCTGTCGTGGTCGTTCGAACAGCTGCGGCCGGCCTCGCGCCGACGCTGACATTTCCTTCACTGCATCGCGCCGTCGCCGTCACGACGGCGGTGGCAGGCTCGCAGGCCCGCGTGGAGGCGTGCGATGCGTCTGCTTCGATCGACATGGCTGGTGGCCGGATGCCTCGTGCTCGGCCTGGCTGGCTGCGGCGAAACCGCGCGCCTCACGGTACGCGACGGCATGGGGCCCGACCCGCAACTGCCGCAGCCGGTGCGACGGCTGGTCCCGACCGTCAACGTCGCCGAAGCGACCGGCTGGCCTGCGGGTACCGCGCCGATCGCCGCGCCGGGATTCGCCGTCAACGCCTTCGCCACCGGGCTCCAGCATCCACGCTGGCTGTACCGGCTTCCCAACGGCGATGTCCTGGTGGCCGAGACCGATGCGCCGGTGCGGCCCGGGAACGACAGCAAGGGCGTGCGCGCCTTCTTCGCGCGGTTGCTGATGCGCAAGGCCGGCTCGGGGACGCCGAGTGCCGACCGCATCACCCTGCTGCGCGATGCCGACGGCGACGGCATCGCGGAGATCCGCAGCACCTTCCTGCAGGGCCTGCATTCGCCGTTCGGGATGGCGCTGGTCGGCGACACGCTTTTCGTCGCCAATGCCGATGCATTGGTGAAGGTGCCGTACCGCACCGGCGACACCGCGATCGCGGTGGCCCCGGCCACGGTGGTGGCGCTGCCCGGCGGGCCGATCAACCACCACTGGACCAAGAGCCTGGTCGCCAGCCGCGACGGCAGGCACCTGTATGTCGGCGTCGGCTCCAACAGCAACGTCGGCGAGAACGGCATGGAGGCGGAAGCCGGGCGCGCCGCGATCTGGGAGATCGATCCCGCCAGCGGCAGCCATCGGGTGTTCGCTTCGGGACTGCGCAACCCGGTCGGCATGGACTGGCAGCCGCAGTCCGGAATGCTGTGGGTGGCGGTGAACGAGCGCGACGAACTCGGCAGCGACCTGGTGCCCGACTACATGACGTCGGTGCGCGACGGCGGCTTCTACGGCTGGCCGTACAGCTATTACGGGGCGCATGTCGATGCACGCCCGCAACCGCCGCGGCCGGACCTGGTGGCGCGCGCGATCGCGCCGGACTACGCGCTGGGGCCGCATACCGCATCGCTGGGGCTCGCCTTCTACGATGCGGACGCATTCCCGGCGCGCTATCGCGGCGGTGCCTTCGTCGGCCAGCACGGGTCCTGGAACCGTCGGCCCGCGAGCGGCTACGAAGTGTTGTTCGTACCGTTCGCGAACGGCCGTCCGGCCGGAGCCGCCGAAGATGTCCTCACCGGCTTCCGCATCGGCGACCAGGCGTACGGACGGCCGGTCGGCGTGATCGTGGACGGCCGTGGCGCGTTGCTGGTGGCGGACGATGTCGGTGGCACCGTGTGGCGGGTGACGCATCCGTGACCCGCTACGGAACGACCTATACGGAAGGTGCGTTCGGATCCACCGGATGGCGGGTCGACGCCTGCGGTGGAGTGGGGTTCGGCAGGGACTCGACACTGCCGATGCGGTCCAGCCACAGGTAGCGGCTGTCGCCGGTGGCAACGCCGGCACCGGATTCGCATTCGATCCTGGCCACGCCGTTCAGGCCCTCGCGACCGTCCGGGTCGAAGAAGGCCTGCACCGTCGGGGTCATGCTGACCATGCCGCGCAGGCGGCTGCCGTCGTCGAGCCTGACCTCGACGCGGGTGTCCTGCGGCAACTGCAGCGCCACTTCCTCCAGCCGCGCGATCGCCACCGGATCCACGTGCACCCGTGGCGCGTCGCGACTCATGGTGAGGGCGGCGCTGCCGGGGTGGCCGCGAAGCGCCGGGCGTAGCCGCGCTCGCGCACGATCCGCTGCACCTCCTCGTCGGCCAGGCCGGGCGCGGCGTAGACCGCGTAGGCAATGTCGTCGTCGTTGCGGCCGACGTGGTGCAACTGGTACCGCGGCAACCCTGCGCCCGTGTTCTCCGGGTAATGGGTCGGCGGCACCGGATGCGGCATGTCCATCTCGCTGTTGTCCACCGTCCCACCCACGAACAATGCCCGCATGGTCGCTCCACCTTTTGGTTGTCGTTGTCGCCATCCTGGGCTGGATGGCGTTGGCGGGCGATCAAGCCTGCGTTAGGGTTCCGTAGAATCGGGGGGATGAGCGCCGTCGCCGATCCCGCCCTCGAAACGCTGCTGCTGCCGTTTGCCGGTGGCCAGCCGGCATGGCCAGCCGAGGGTGGCGCCCTGTTCATCGGTGCGCGCGAAGGCTGGCCGCTGCACGCGCAGCCGCTGCCCGGGCTGGTGTGCGTGCAGGACTCGAAACCGCAGGCCGAAGCCCTGCAGCGTGCAGGATTCGCTCTCGCCGGCACGGGCGACGACACCCGCTATCCGCTGGTGCTGCTGTTGCCGCCGCGCCAGCGCGAGCAGGCGCGCGCGCAATTCGCGTACGCATTGGAACGGCTGGCGCCGGGCGGCACCGTGGTCGCCTGCATGCCGAACCGCGAGGGCGCGAAATCCGGCGAAGCCGACCTGGCGCGCCTGGCCGGGCCGCTGCAGACGGTGTCCAAACACCACTGCCGGGTGTTCTGGACCGCGCCGCTGCAGGCGCCGGCAGACGCGGCGCTGGCGGCCGAATGGTCGACGCTCGATGCGCCGCGACGGATCGAGGACGCGCGCGTGCCGGGTGGCGGCTTCCTGAGCCGCCCCGGTGTATTCGCCTGGGACCGGATCGACGCCGCGTCGCTGCTGCTGGCGGAACACCTGCCGGCGGACCTGCGCGGGCACGCCGCGGACCTCGGCGCCGGCTGGGGTTACCTTGCCGGCCAGTTGCTGGCGCGTTGTCCGGGCGTGACCGCACTCGACCTGCATGAGGCGGATGCGCGCGCGCTGCAACTGGCACGCGACAACCTCGCGGCGTGGGGCGCCGGCGTGCCGCTGGAATTCCACTGGCAGGATGTCGCTGCCGGGCTGCCGCGCCGCTACGACACCATCGTCTGCAATCCGCCGTTCCATGCACAGGGCGCCGGCGAACGGGTCGACCTCGGCCGCGCCTTCATCGTTGCCGCCGCAGCGGCATTGCAGCCGGGCGGACGCCTGTGGCTGGTGGCCAACCGCCATCTGCCCTACGAAGGCGTGCTCGATGCCAGCTTCGGCAGCGTCCGCAGCGTGGCCCAGCGCGGCGGCTTCAAGGTGATCGAGGCGGTCGCGCGATGAAGCCGGCCCGGAACAGACCAGCCGCGGCCAAGCTCGTCAAGTTGATCGCCAACCTCGGCTACGGCAGCCGCAGGGACGTGGCGCGCATGTTCCGCGAAGGCCGCATCACCGATACCGCGGGCGAGGTGCTGTACGCCGACGACCAGGTCGGGCACGCACAGGTGCAAGTCGACGGCGAGCCGCTGGATCCGCCCGCGGGCCTGGTGTTGCTGCTGCACAAGCCGGTGGGGTACACCTGTTCCACCCGCGACCCGGGCCGCATCGTGCATGACCTGTTGCCGCCGCGCTTCCGCCTGCGTTCGCCGCTGCTGTCCACGGTCGGGCGCCTGGACCGCGATACCAGCGGCGCCCTGCTGCTGACGGACGATGGCGCGCTGCTGCACCGGATCGTGTCGCCGAAGACGAAGCTGGCGAAGGTGTACGACGCGACCCTGGCGCAGGACCTGCGCGGCGACGAGGCCGGCATCTTCGCCAGCGGCACGTTGCTGCTGGAGTCCGAGGACACGCCGCTGGCGCCGGCGGCGCTCGAAGTGGTGGACGTGCCGGACAAGAGCCGGCGGCATGTGCGGCTGGTGCTTACCGAAGGCCGCTACCACCAGGTGCGGCGGATGTTCGCCGCCGTCGGCAACCACGTCGAAGCTCTGCACCGCAGCCGCATCGGCAGCCTCGGCCTCGGCGACCTCGCCCCCGGCCAGTGGCGCATCCTCGGCGCCGCCGACCTCGACGCCCTCCTGGAAAAGCAGGAAAAGCATTAGCCACGGATTTCACGGATTCCACGGATTGGAAAGCTTTCTATCTGTGTCCATCTGTGGAATCCGTGGCGAAAAGTTTTTTCCAGCCGTCGGGGCCCAGTTCGCGCAGGGTTTCGATGTTGCGCTCGATGATGGCGTCGGGATCGGGGTAGGCGGCGACGGCGCGTTCGACGCTGTCCTCGCGCAGCAGGTGCAGCGTGGGATACGGCGAACGGTTGGTGAAGTTTCCGATGTCGTCGGCGTCGGTGCCTGCGAACTGGTACTGCGGATGGAAACTCGCCACCTGCAGCACGCCTTCAAGGCCCAGTTCCGCGACCAGCGCGTCGGCGTCCTCGAGGAAGTCGTTGTAGTCGAGGAAGTCCTGCAGCGCGTCCGGATGCACCAGCAGGGTGGTGTCCACCTGCCCGGCGGGGGTGTCGCGCAGCAACAGCAGTTCCGCGCCGAGCTGCTCCAGCAGCAATTCCGGGGTGTTCGCCGCACTGAGCACGTAGCGGACCTGGCCCTTGGCGTGCACCGCCTTGGCGAACGGGCACAGGTTGAGGCCGATCACCGCGCGTTCCAGCCAGCGCCGGGTTTCCGCGATCGGGTCGTCGCGCTCGGTCACGGCGGCTTCAATCATTCCGGATTCAATCGCGGAAGTTGTCGAACTGCAGCGGCCGTTCGAATTCCATCGCGCGCAGCAGCGCCATCGCGGACTGCAGGTCGTCGCGCTTCTTGCCGGAGATCCGCAGCTTGTCGCCGTTGATCTGGCATTCGACCTTCAGCTTCGCATCCTTGATCGCCGACTGGATCTTCTTCGCCAGCTCCCGCTCGATGCCCTGCTTGACCGTGATCTTCTGCCGCGCGCCGGCCAGGTTGGTTTCGATGTCGCCGAACTCGAGGCAGCGCGCGTCGATCTTCCGCGCCACCAGGCGCGCGCGCAGGATGTCGCTCATCTGCTGCAGCTGGAATTCGCTCGGCGCCGACTGCGCGATGCTGGCGTCGTCGCGCACGAACTTCGCGTCCACGCCCTTGAAGTCGAAGCGGGTGCCGAGTTCGCGGTTGGCCTGGTCGACGGCGTTGGTCAGTTCGTGGGTGTCGACTTCGGAGACGATGTCGAAGGAAGGCATGGGGAATGTTGCGGTCGGGAAGGGCTTCGCAGGTTAACGCAAACCAGCGCACGCTGAATACGACTACGCCATCACAAGATGCTGCAGACATGCAATTCATGCTGAATGGAGTCGGTGCAATCGATTGCCGGCCGTGCTCCTGCGGGAGCACGATCCCGGGTCCCCGCCCATGTGGAGCGCCAAGATGAACATCGCACCCCGTCGCTTGTTGTTGTCGGCGGCATTGACCGCCGTGTTGCTCACCGGTGCCCCGGCCTTCGCCCAGGACACCACCGGCGACGACGCGATCGTGGCCGAGTCCACGGTCCCCGCCGACCGCATCGCCGAACGCTACGCGGAACTCGCGGGTTCGCCCGAGGCCGCCTCCGCCCTGGTCGATGAGTTGCGTACCGGCGGCGACTTCACCGTGGTCGAGACGGTGACCACGCCGGTCCTGGATGCCGACGGCAACCCCGTGCTCGACGCCAACGGCAACCCGCAGACCACGACCACCAGTGTCGAACGCACCCTCGCCAACCCGAACGGGCCGATGGGCTACGGCGAGGTGAACATCACCTTGTCGCTGGCGCAGGCGCTGATGGATTCCGGCGCCTACCCGGACCTGCAGTCGGCCTTGACCGGGCTCGAGACCACCGTCACCAATCCCGACGGCACCACGACCATCACCAGCGAGGGCGGCGTGCTGGCGATGCGCGCGAGCGGCATGGGCTGGGGCCAGATCGCCAAAGGGCTCGGCTTCAACCTCGGCACGCTGATGTCGGCCGCCAACGCCAATGCCAACGCGCAAGGCAGGATCGCGGCCGAGAAGACCACGACCGGGGCCGACAAGCGCGCCAACGCCGAACGGGCCGCGAAGCCGGAGCGCATCGCCAGGAGCGAACGCGCCGAGCGACCGGACCGCCCGGTACGGCCGGAGCGGGTGGAACGGCCCGAGCGTCCGCAACGTCCGGAGCGCCCGGAACGGAATGGCCGTCCGTGAGCCCGTCGATGACGCGTTCCGCGCTGTTCTGCGCCAGTCTGCTCGCGATCGGTAGCGCGCATGCCGCCGACGGCCTCACCCTCGGCGTCGGCGTCGATTACAGCAGCGGCAACTACGGCACCGACACCACCACCGAAATCCTGTCGGTGCCCTTCAGCGCCCGCTACGCCAGCGGCAACTGGACCTGGAAGGCGAGCCTGCCGTGGTTGCGCGTGTCCGGCGATCCCAACGTGCTGCCGGGGCTGGGCGTGGTGGTGAACACCAACCCGCGCGGCCGTGGTCGCGGCGGCGTTACCGTTCCCGGCGGCACCGAGCCGGAAAGCGGCACCGCTTCCGGCATCGGCGACCTCAACCTGTCGGCGACCTACAGTTTCGACACCGGCGGACCGCTCGGGATCGACCTCACCGGCAAGGCCAAGGTCGCGACCGCCGACGAAGACAAGGGCCTGGGCACGGGCGCCAACGACTATGGCCTGGCGCTGGACTTGTATCGGGCGTTCGGCGAAACGACGTTGTTCGGCGGCGTCGGCTATACCGCGCTGGGCGATTCCCGTTACGTCGACGTCGATGGTGTCGCCAACGCCAACCTGGGCGTGAGCCGGAAGCTGGGAACCGGCGGGGGCAGCATCGGCGCCGTGTACGACTGGCGTGCAGCGGCATCGAGCAGCTTCGACGACCGCAGCGAGATCACCGGCTTCTACAGCTTCGGTGGCGATCCCGCCAACCGGTTCCAGCTGTACGCCACTGCCGGGCTGTCCGACGGCAGCCCGGACTGGGGCGGTGGCGTCAGCTACAGCCACGGGTTCTGACGATCGATATGCGGCGGCGGACATCGCCGCCGCCGCATATCGCGCTTTCCAAGCGTCCTCGCCATGCCGCATGCTGCGGGCATGGTTGCAGTCGAACTTTCCGCCACCCGCAGGCGCTGGCGCCCGATCATCCTGATGCTGCTGTGCGTGGCCGTGTTCTCGGCGATGGACACGGCCTTGAAGGTGCTGTCCGCGCACTATCCGGCGTTCCAGGTGGCGGCCCTGCGCGGGGCCTCCTCGTTGCCGTGGCTGCTGGCCTGGGCGCTGGCCACCACCGGGCTGCGGCCCTTGCTGCGGGTGCGCTGGTCGCTGCACCTGCTGCGCGGCGGCCTCGGCATCATGATGATGGCGGCGTTCGTGTACGCACTGCGCACGCTGCCGCTGTCCACCGCCTATTCGATCTTCTTCGTCGCGCCGCTGCTGATCACCGCGCTGTCGGTGCCGTTCCTGGGCGAGCGGGTCGGGCCGCGGCGCTGGACCGCGATCGCGGTCGGCTTCATGGGCGTGCTGGTGGTGCTGCGCCCGGGTGGCGAGGGCGTACTCACCTCGGCCGGCATCGCGGTGCTGCTGGCGGCGATCGGCTACGCGGTCTCGGCGATCACCGTGCGGGTGCTGGCACGGACCGACTCGACCCAGGCGATGGTGGTGTGGCTGATGCTGCTGATGGCGCTGGGCGCGGGCCTGCTGGCGTGGCCGCAATGGGTGCCGATCCGGGCCATGGACGGCTGGCTGATCCTCGGCCTGGGCATCGCCGGTGCGCTCGGCCAATACCTGATCACCGAGGCGTTCCGCCTCGGCGAAGCCTCGCTGCTCGCCCCGCTGGAATACACCGCGCTGATCTGGGGCGTGTTGTGGGACGCGTCCCTGTGGGGCGTGCTGCCGGACGGCGTCACCTGGCTCGGTGCCGGCATCATCGTGGCGAGCGGCCTGTACCTGCTGCGCCGCGAAGGGCAGCAGGCCAGGCCGACGCCACCACCGTAGGGTCAGAAGCGCGCGCCGACACCCACGCCGACGATCACCGGGTTGAGGTCGGCGTCGCCCGCGGCGGCGCCGTCCACCGCGATGTCGGAACTGCCGTGCAGGTAGCGTGCATCGGCACGCGCGAACACGTGCGGGGTGAAGTTGAGGTCGACGCCGACGGTCGCCATCGGGCCTTCCGGGGTGGTGATGCCGATGTGGTTGTCGGCGTACGGGCCGATGTTGTCCTGGTCCTCGTCGCTGATGTTGGACTGGAAGTAGCCGAGGCCGACGAACGGGCGCACCGTGGCATTGCCGTCGCGGAAGTGGTACTGCGCGCTCAGTGCGTACGGCTGCGAGCTGACCGTGGCGACCTTGCCGTCGGCGGCGGTGGTCACGCGATGGTCGAACTTGGAGACGGCGCCCCAGCCTTCGATCGCGATCTTGTCGTTGATGTAGTAGCTGACGCCGAGGGTCGGCGCGGCGGAGCCGTCGAACTCGGCTTCGCTGCCGTCGATGCTGCCGTTGCCGGTCGGTTCCTGGTGGGCGAAGCCGCCGACGACCGCGAAGTGCTTGCCGGACGCGCCGGTGGCGTCCTGGGCGAATGCCGGTGCGGCGGCCATGCCGCCGGCCAGGGCGATGCCGAGCGCGGCAGCGAGGATGCGATGGGGGTTGTTGCGAACCGGGTGGTTGAAGGATTGCATGTGGGGATCTCCTCGTTGTGTGTTGCTTGGACCCTGGGGAGTAGGGCGCCGCCATCCTCGCTGCGCGTGCATGAACCTGCATGGGCATGCAAACTGACTGGCCGCGATTGCACGGCGGATTTCACGCGAGGACGACGCAATGCACGCAATGGGATGGTTGCTGGTGCTGTTGGTCGGCGCGGTGCTGCCGCTGCAGGCGCTGGTCAATGCGCGCCTGGGCGCGCTGAGCTTCGGGCCGTTGTTCGCGTCGCTGGCCTCGTTCGCCGTCGGCACCCTGGCACTGCTGCTGGCGTGGCTGGCGACGCGGCCACAGGGCCTCGACGCCGGGACGCTGGCACGGGTGCCTTGGTGGGCCTGGGGCGGCGGCCTGATGGGCGCGGCCTTCGTGGTGATCGCGACGGTGATGGTCCCGCGGCTGGGCGCGGCCGCGCTGATCTGCCTGGTGGTATTCGGGCAGCTGGCGGGATCGCTGCTGCTGGACCACTTCGGCGTGCTGCATCCGCGGCAACCGGCGGATCCGTTGCGGATCCTCGGCGTGGTGCTGGTGGCCGCGGGCGCGCTGCTGGTGGTCAAGCCCTGGCAACAGGGCTGAGTTGGCGCTTTCGCGCCCGGGCGTCACAATGGACGACCCCACCGCATGAGGTCCCGTTTGCCATGGCCGAGCTGAAGGAAGCACGCGTCCCCGACATCGGCGGCTACGACGACGTGCCGGTGATCGAGGTGCTGGTCGCGGTCGGCGACACGGTGGCGAAGGACCAGGGCCTGCTGACGCTGGAATCGGACAAGGCGACGATGGAAGTACCGGCGCCGTTCGCGGGCGTGGTGCGCGAACTCAAGGTCAAGGTCGGCGATGCGGTCTCCGAAGGCAGCGTGGTGGCGATGGTCGAAGCCGCCGACGAAGCTGCCGCGGACAAGCCCGTCGCGGACAAGCCTGCCGCGCAGCCAGCGCAGCCCGCGCAGGCGGCCGCCGCACCCGCCCGCGCCGAATCCGCTGCGCCGGCGCAGGAAGTGCGCGCCGCCGGGACCGCCACCGCGGTGCCGCCGGCCGTGGTGTCCGCGCCGCCGGTGCGCTTCGACGCCGAGGCGGTGATGCCCGGCAAGGTGCCGTACGCCAGCCCCGCGGTGCGCATGCTCGCGCGCGAACTGGGGGTGGACCTGTCGCGGGTCGCCGGCAGCGAGCGCGGCGGCCGCATCGGCAAGGAAGACGTGCAGAAGTTCGTCAAGGCGGCGCTGCAGGGCGGTGGTGCCGTCGGCGCTCCTGCGGGCGGTGGCGGTGGGCTCAACCTGTTGCCGTGGCCGAAGATCGACTTCTCGAAGTTCGGCGAGGTCGAGACCCGCGAGCTCAGCCGCATCCAGAAGCTCTCCGGCGCCAACCTGGCGCGCAACTGGGCGATGATCCCGCACGTCACCCAGCACGACGACGCCGACATCACCGAGCTCGAGGCGTTGCGCGTCGCGCTCAACGAGGAGAACGCGAAGGCCATCGCCAAGGGCAACGGCGCCAAGCTGACCATGCTGGCGTTCATCATCAAGGCCAGCGTGGCCGCGCTGCAGAAGTACCCCAACTTCAACGCCTCGCTCGACGCCGACGGCGCGCACCTGGTGCTGAAGAAATACTTCCACGTCGGCTTCGCCGCCGACACCCCGAACGGCCTGGTGGTGCCGGTGATCCGCGACTGCGACCGCAAGGGCGTGATGGAGATCGCGGCGGAATCCGCCGAACTCGCGGCCAGGGCGCGCGACGGCAAGCTCGGCCCGGCCGAGATGCAGGGCGGCTGCTTCACCATCAGTTCGCTGGGCGGCATCGGCGGCACCAAGTTCACCCCGATCGTCAACGCGCCGGAAGTCGCGATCCTCGGTGTGTCCAAGTCGGCGATGCGGCCGGTGTGGAACGGCAACGAATTCGAGCCGCGCCTGCTGCTGCCGCTGTCGTTGAGCTACGACCACCGCGTGGTCGACGGCGCTGCCGCCGCGCGCTTCACCGCCTATCTCGCGCAGCTGCTCGGCGACCTGCGCCGGGCGATGCTGTAAGGGGCGCGCCATGGCGAACACTGTCGAAGTGAAGGTGCCCGACATCGGCGGCTACGACGACGTGCCGGTGATCGAGGTGCTGGTCGCGGTCGGCGACACGGTGGCGAAGGACCAGGGCCTGCTGACGCTGGAATCGGACAAGGCGACGATGGAAGTGCCGTCGTCGGCCGCGGGCGTGGTGAAGGAGCTCAGGGTCAAGGTGGGCGATGCGGTGTCCGAGGGCACGGTGGTCGTGGTGCTCGAAGCGGAAGGGGACGTTGCGGCGCCGAAGGCGGTTTCGGCTCCTGCAGCGCCGGCGGTAGCCTCGGTTCCTGCGGCGCCTCCGGTCGCGGCTTCCGCCGCTCCTGCAGCGGCCAGTGGCCGCAAGGCCGACATCGAATGCGCGCTGGTGGTGCTCGGCGCCGGTCCGGGCGGTTACAGCGCGGCGTTCCGCGCGGCCGACCTCGGGCTCGATACGGTGCTGGTCGAGCGCTATCCGTCGCTCGGCGGCGTCTGCCTCAATGTCGGTTGCATTCCGTCCAAGGCGCTGCTGCATGCGGCCGACGTGATCGAGCAGGCGGCGCATGCCAGCGACTACGGCGTCGACTTCGGCAAGCCGAAGATCGCGATCGACAAGCTGCGCGGCTACAAGGACAAGGTCGTCGGCCAGCTCACCAAGGGCCTGGCCGGCATGGCGAAGCAGCGCAAGGTGCGGGTGGTGCAGGGCAACGGCGTGTTCGTGTCGCCCAACGAAATCGAAATCACGTCCGACGACGGCAAGGTGCGGCTGCTGCGTTTCGCGCAATGCATCATCGCCGCCGGTTCGCAGGCCTTGAAGCTGCCGGGCTTCCCGTGGGACGACCCGCGGGTGATGGATTCCACCGATGCGCTGGAGCTCGGCGAGGTGCCGGAACAGTTGCTGGTGGTGGGCGGCGGCATCATCGGCCTGGAAATGGCGACGGTGTACCGCGCGCTGGGCAGCACGGTCACGGTGGTCGAACTCGCCGACCAGCTGATGCCCGGTGCGGACGCCGACCTGGTCAAGCCGCTGGCCGACCGGCTGAAGAAGCAGGGCGTGGCCGTGCACCTGAAGACGAAGGTGGTCGATGCCAAGCCGCAGAAGGCCGGCATCGCCTGCAGTTTCGAAGGCGCCAGCATTCCGGCGACGACCACCTTCGACCGGGTGCTGGTCGCGGTCGGGCGCGCGCCCAACGGCGGCAAGCTGGAGGCCGGCAAGGCCGGCGTGAAGGTCGCCGAGCGCGGCTTCATCGCGGTCGACGCGCAGATGCGCACCAATGTGTCGCACATCTTCGCCATCGGCGACGTCGTCGGCCAGCCGATGCTGGCGCACAAGGCCACCCACGAAGGCCATGTCGCCGCGGAAGTCGCAGCCGGCCAGAAGCGCGAATGGGTGGCGCGGGTGATCCCATCGGTGGCCTATACCGATCCCGAGATCGCCTGGGTGGGCGTCACCGAGACCGAGGCCAGGGCCAAGGGCCTGGCGGTGGGCGTGGGCAAGTTCCCGTGGGCGGCCTCGGGCCGCGCGATCGGCCTGGGCCGCACCGAGGGCTTCACCAAGCTGCTGTTCGACCAGGCCAGCCACCGGGTGGTGGGCGGCGGCATCGTGGGCGTGCACGCCGGCGAGCTGATCGCCGAGATCGCACTGGCGATCGAAATGGGCGCGGAAGCCGCGGACATCGGCCACACCATCCACCCGCACCCGACCCTCAGCGAATCCGTCGGCATGTCCGCCGAGGCCTTCGAAGGCACCATCACCGACCTGTACATTCCCCGCAAGGGATAAAGCGAAGCCCCGGCCTGGCGACCGGGGCTCCCGGGGCCTGCAGGAATCGACGAGGAAGGAAGCAGGCCTTCGGGAGCATGGACTCCGCCCCCGGGGGAAAGTTTCCCTCGAAAGGCAGAAAACCCTTGTTTCCCGGCCCGGCCTCCATTCACGCTCCGGCGTCCGCCGGCGGTTGCCGCCGAAATTCCAGCCCTGCTATAATTTTGCGGCTTAGCGGAGCCGTTTTACGCGGCCAGCGATGCCCATCTCCACTGTCGACGAGTCGCGCGTGCACGATCCCATCGCCACGGGTCGCCGCGCCGCACTGCGCGCGGTCGCCATCCAGGCTGCCGTGACGCTGCTGGTCGCGGCGGGGATATTGCTGTCGGCGGGCCCGAGGCAGGGACTGGCGGCGGCGGCAGGCGGCATCGCGATGCTGGCCGGCAACGGGCTGGCGGCGGTGGTGGCGCTGGGCGGCGGGATCCAGCCGGCGGGCGCGGCATACGCGCGGCTGCTGCTGGGAACGCTGGGAAAGTGGGTGGTGGTGATGGCGGTACTGGCGGTTGCGTGGGGGCCCTTGCGGCTGCCACCGCTTCCGACCCTGGCAGGGCTGGCGGCGGGAATGCTGGCCTACCTCCTGGTTTTCACGAGGCAACAGCGTTGAACCCGAGCACTGAAACCATCGTCGCGGGCGAGCCGGCAACCGGCGGTTCGACCGAGTACATCAACCACCACCTGCACCACCTGCAGGTGAGCGTGGGCGACGGCGCGTTCATGACCTTGAACATCGACACGCTGGTCTTCACCCTGCTGCTGTCGGTGCTGTTCCTGTTCTTCTTCATCCGCTCCGCGCGCAAGGCGACCGCCGGCGTGCCGGGCAAGTTCCAGGCGCTGGTCGAGATCATCGTCGGCTTCGTCGACGGCCTGGTGCGCGAAACCTTCCACGGCCGCAGCAAGCTGATCGCGCCGCTGTCGATCACGATCTTCTGCCTCGTGTTCCTGATGAACTTCATGGACATGATCCCGGTGGACCTGCTGCCGTGGGCCTGGGGACAGGGCTACGCCGCGGCCGGCCACGATCCGGCGCATGCGTACCTGCGCGCGGTGCCGACCGCCGACCTCAACACCACGTTCGGCCTGTCGCTGGCGGTGTTCCTGCTGATCCAGGTGTTCGGCATCTCGCACAAGGGTTTCGGCGGCTTCACCAGGGAGATCTTCACCGCGCCGTTCCATGCCGAATCGACCCCGATGAAGATCCTGCTGGCGCCGGCCAACCTGCTGCTGCGCGTGATCGAGGAAGGCGTGCGCCCGCTCAGCCTGAGCCTGCGGTTGTTCGGCAACATGTATGCCGGCGAGCTGATCTTCATCCTGATCGCGCTGATGACGCTCAATTCGTCGCTCGCGCACGTGTCCACCTACGTGATGGGCGTGGCGCAGCTGGTGTCCGGCTTCGCCTGGACCGCGTTCCACGTGCTGATCATCACCCTGCAGGCCTTCATCTTCATGATGCTGACGATCGTCTACCTCAGCATGTCGGCAGAAAGCCACTGATTATCGCTTCACCCCACTTTCCTTCCACCCGTAGCAAGCAATCGGATCCAACCGGAGTACACCATGGAAAACGCAGCCCTCATCGCTGAAGTGTTGAAGTTCACGGTCATCGCGGCCGGCCTGCTGATCGGTCTCGGCGCCCTCGGCACCGCGATCGGTTTCGCCATCCTCGGCGGCAAGTTCCTCGAGGGCGCGGCGCGCCAGCCGGAGCTGACCCCGATGCTGCAGACCAAGATGTTCATCGTCGCAGGCCTGCTCGACGCCGTGCCGATGATCGGCGTGGCCATCGCGCTGCTGCTGCTGTTCGCCAACCCGTTGCTGGCGACCCTCGGCGGCTGATCAGGCATCGCCGGCGGCACCCGTCGCCGGCACCAGGAGCAAGCGCATGCTACCCAACCTCACTCTCGTCATTCAGGGCCTCGCGTTCTTCGCGGTCGCCTGGCTGGTGATGAAATTCGGCTGGCCGCACATCATCGGTGCGATCGAGGAACGCCAGCAGAAGATCGCCGAGGGCCTGGCGGCTGCCGATCGCAGCCAGAAGGACCTCGCGCAGGCGCAGGACAAGGCCAACGAGGCGCTCAAGGAAGCGCGCGCGAAGGCCAACGAGATCATCGAGCAGGCCCATCAGCGCGCCAGCCAGATCGTCGACGCCGCCAAGGGCGACGCGATCGCCGAGGCCGGCCGCCAGAAGTCGGCCGCCGCCGCCGAGATCGCCGCCGCCGCCAACCGCGCCCGCGAGGACCTGCGCAAGCAGGTGTCCGCGCTCGCGGTGACCGGCGCCGAGAAGCTGCTGCGCCGCGAGATCGACGCCAGCGCGCACAAGGCGCTGCTCGCCGAGCTCGCCGCGGAGATCTGACGTGGGAGAACCGACGTGACCCAGGCCCTGACCCTCGCCCGTCCCTACGCCCGCGCCGCCTTCGGCATCGCGGGCGACGAAACCGGAAGTTTCGCCGCGTGGTCGCGGGCGCTGGACTTCGCCGCCCGCGTGGCTGCGGATCCGCGCGTGGCCGGGCTGCTCGGCGACCCGAAGCTGTCCGACGCGGACGCGGTCGAGCTGCTGGCGTCGCCGCAGGCCGGCGCTTCGTTCAAGCGCTACCTCGCGCTGCTGGCGGACAACCGCCGGCTCGCACTGCTGCCGGAGATCGCCGGCCTGTACGAGCAGCTGCGCAACGAGGCCGAGCGCGTGGTCAAGGCCACGGTGACCTCGGCGGCGACGCTGCCGGCGAGCGAGCTCGACGCGATCACGGCCGCGCTGCGCAAGCGCTTCGGCCGCGAGGTCGAGGTCGAGACCGCAATCGACGAGGGCCTGATCGGCGGCGCGGTGATCGACGCCGGCGACGTGGTCATCGATGGCTCGCTCAAGGGCAAGCTGGCGCGCCTCCAGGCCGCGCTGGCGCAGTAAACAAGACATCCAAGGAAAACCGGCAATGGCAACCACCACGCTCAACCCGTCCGAAATCAGCGAACTGATCAAGACCCGCATCGAGAAGGTCGGCCTCGCGGCCGAGGCGCGCAACGAGGGCACCGTCACCAGCGTGTCGGACGGCATCGTGCGCATCTTCGGCATCGCCGACGTGATGCAGGGCGAGATGATCGAGCTGCCGGCGACCGAAGAAGGCCACGCGACCTACGCGCTGGCGCTGAACCTGGAGCGCGACTCCGTCGGCGCCGTGGTGCTGGGCGACTACGAGCACCTGCGCGAGGGCGACGTGGCCAAGACGACCGGCCGCATCCTCGAAGTGCCGACCGGCCCGGAGATGCTCGGCCGCGTGGTCAATGCGCTGGGCGAGCCGATCGACGGCAAGGGCCCGGTCGACGCGAAGACCTCGTCCCCGGTCGAGACCATCGCCCCGGGCGTGATCTGGCGCAAGTCGGTGTCGCAGCCGGTGCAGACCGGCTACAAGTCGATCGACGCGATGATCCCGATCGGCCGCGGCCAGCGCGAGCTGATCATCGGCGACCGCCAGACCGGCAAGACCGCGGTCGCGATCGACGCGATCATCAACCAGAAGCATTCCGGCGTGAAGTGCATCTACGTCGCCATCGGCCAGAAGAACTCGACCATCGCCAACATCGTGCGCAAGCTCGAGGAACACGGCGCGATGGCCTACACCACGGTGGTCGCCGCCTCGGCCTCCGAGTCGGCCGCGATGCAGTACATCGCGCCGTACTCCGGCTGCACCATGGGCGAGTACTTCCGCGACCGCGGTGAAGACGCGCTGATCATCTACGACGACCTCTCCAAGCAGGCCGTGGCCTATCGCCAGATCTCGCTGCTGCTGCGCCGCCCGCCGGGCCGCGAAGCCTACCCGGGCGACGTGTTCTACCTGCACAGCCGCCTGCTCGAGCGCGCCGCGCGCGTGTCCGAGGCGTGGGTGGAGAAGTTCACCGGCGGCGCCGTCAAGGGCAAGACCGGCTCGCTGACCGCGCTGCCGATCATCGAGACCCAGGCCGGCGACGTCTCCGCGTTCGTGCCGACCAACGTGATCTCGATCACCGACGGCCAGATCTTCCTCGAGACCGACCTGTTCAACGCCGGCATCCGCCCGGCCGTGAACGCCGGCATCTCGGTGTCGCGCGTCGGCGGCGCGGCCCAGACCAAGATCATGAAGAAGCTGTCCGGCGGCATCCGCATCGCGCTGGCGCAGTATCGCGAGCTCGCCGCGTTCGCGCAGTTCGCCTCGGACCTCGACGACGCCACCCGCAAGCAGCTCGAGCGCGGCCAGCGCGTCACCGAGCTGATGAAGCAGAAGCAGTACGCGCCGATGTCGGTGGCCGAGCAGTCGCTGTCGATCTACGCGGTCGACAAGGGCCACATGGACGACGTCGCGATCGCCAAGATCGGCGCCTTCGAGCAGGGCCTGCACGCGCACTTCGCCAACACCGTCTCGGCGGTGATGGAGAAGATCAACGCGAGCGGCGACTGGAACGACGAGCTGGAAGCGGCGTTCAAGAAGGGCATCGAAGAGTTCAAGGCAACCGGTACCTGGTAATTCGGCTCCGCCCTACAGGAAAAGCGATATGGCAGGTGGCAGGGAAATCAAGACCAAGATCAAGAGCGTGCAGAACACCCGCAAGGTGACCCGCGCGCTCGAGATGGTCTCGGCCTCCAAGATCCGCAAGGCGCAGGACCGGATGAAGTCCTCGCGTCCGTACGCGCGTGCGATGAAACAGGTGATCGGCCACCTCGCCCAGGCGAACTCCGAGTACCAGCATCCGTACCTGGTGCAGCGCGCCGAAGTGAAGCGGGTCGGCTACATCATCGTGTCGTCGGACCGCGGCCTGGCCGGCGGCCTCAACAACAACCTGTTCCGCAAGCTGCTGGGCGAGATCCGCAACTGGCACGAGCAGGGCGTCGAGGTCGACGTCGTCACCATCGGCCAGAAGGCGAGCGTGTTCTTCCGCCGGATCAAGGTCGACATGCTGGCCTCGGTCACCCACCTCGGCGACCAGCCGCGGCTGGAGCAGCTGGTGGGCGTGGTCAAGGTGATGCTGGACGCCTACAGCGCCGGCGCCGTCGACAAGGTGTTCCTGAGCTACAACGACTTCGTCAACACCATGACCCAGCGCGCGGCGTTCGACCAGCTGCTGCCGCTGGCGGCGGACGAGTCGGCGGTGTCCTCGCACGACTGGGACTACCTGTACGAGCCCGATGCGCAGGTGGTGCTGGAGCACGTGCTCAGCCGCTACATCGAGTCGCTGGTGTACCAGGCGGTGCTCGAGAACGTGGCCTCCGAGCATGCCGCGCGCATGGTCGCGATGAAGGCCGCGAGCGACAACGCCAACAAGCTGATCGATACCCTGAACCTGGTCTACAACAAGGCCCGGCAGGCGGCGATCACCCAGGAAATTTCCGAGATCGTCGGCGGCGCGGCGGCGGTTTAAAAAACTAAGAGTTACTGAGGATATCGTGATGAGCAAGCAGGGCAAGATCGTCCAGATCATCGGCGCCGTCGTCGACGTCGAGTTCCCGCGCGAGAGCGTGCCGCGGGTGTACGACGCGCTGAAGGTACAGAACACCGCGATCACGCTGGAGGTGCAGCAGCAGCTCGGCGACGGCATCGTGCGCACGATCGCGCTCGGCTCCACCGACGGCCTCAAGCGCAACCTGCTCGCCGACAACACCGGTCGCGCGATCTCGGTGCCGGTGGGCGAGGGCACCCTCGGCCGGATCATGGACGTGCTCGGCACGCCGATCGACGAGGCCGGCCCGGTCAAGGCCACCGACCATTGGGAAATCCACCGCGCCGCGCCGTCCTACGAGGACCAGGCCGCGGCCAACGAGCTGCTCGAGACCGGCATCAAGGTCATCGACCTGATGTGCCCGTTCGCCAAGGGCGGCAAGGTCGGCCTGTTCGGCGGCGCCGGCGTCGGCAAGACCGTCAACATGATGGAACTCA
>JAKFCN010000026.1:0-38819 GCA_036676625.1 Lysobacter sp.
GCCCATCTGCTCGATCATGCGGTTGACGATGTTGGCCGAGCGCAGGAACTCGCCCTGCAGCGGGCGGCCGTCGGCCTCCAGCGGCACGGTGCGGGTGAGGTCGCCCTTGGCGACGCCGGCCATGGCCTCGGTGATGGTTTCCACCGGACGCACCAGGTCGTCGATCAGGTGGTTGACCGACTGCTCCATCTCGGCCCAGGCGCCCTGGCGGTTGGCCGGCGCGACGCGCTGCCGGGTCTGGCCCTGGCGGCCGACCTTCTGGCCGACGCGCGCAAGTTCGGCGGCCAGGCGCCGGTTGGAGGCGACGATCTCGTTGAAGCTGGCGGCGAGCTTGCCTTCGATGCCGTCCCAGTGCAGCGGTACCTGCACCGAGAAGTCGCCGGCGGTGACGCCCTGCATCGCAGACAGCAATTGCAGCAGCGGATCGGCGGTCGCCGCGGCAGGAGGGGCGGCCTGGCGCGCCGCGGGCGTTGCGGCGCGGGTGCGCCGGCGGGTGCTGGTGGTGCTTTCGTTGTTCACGCGGATCCCCCGTGCGGCCCAGCTGCTGGATGGCGGGACCGAGCTGGGTAAGGTAGCCCATGCTGCACCCCGGATCCGTGCACGCGGCGTTCACGCGGCGGGCCTGGTGTAAGCTCGCCGCGACGCCAGGGAACCGCCGATGCCTGAAAACGAGAAGCCCGTCACCCCACGGGAACGCATGCCCCTGCACTGGAAGATGGCCATCGGCTTTGCCGCCGGCCTGCTGCTGGGCCTCCTCGCGCACTACGCCGGTGGTGCCGACGCAGCCTGGGTGCAGGGCCTGACCACCTGGGTGACACAGCCGATCGGGACCTTGTTCCTGCGCCTGATCTTCATGCTGGTGATGCCGTTGCTGTTCTCGGCCCTGGTGGTCGGCGTGGCGGAGATGGGCGACATCCGCTCGCTGGGCCGGATCGGCTGGAAGACCCTGGCCTATACCGTGATCGTGTCCGGGATCGCGGTGGTGATCGGCCTGCTGCTGGTGAACTGGCTCAAGCCGGGCGCCGGTGTCGATCCGGCGGTCGCGCAGCATCTGCTCAGCGAGGGCGCACAGCGTGCGCAGGCGATCGTCAGTGGCGGCAGCGAACAGCCCAAGGGGCTCGACATGCTGCTGGCGATCGTGCCCGACAACGTCATCGGCGCGGCCGCCGGCAATGCCATCCTCGCAGTGATGTTCTTCGCCCTGATGCTGGGCATCGGCCTGGTGCTCACCGACAGCCCCGGCTCCCGGGTCCTGCTGCGCGGGATCGAGGGCCTGTTCGAGGTCTCGATGACCCTGATCGGGCTGGTGATCCGGCTGGCGCCCTACGCGGTGTTCTGCTTCATGTTCAACCTCGCGGCGCTGTTCGGCTGGGACCTGCTGGCGCGGCTGGGCGCTTATGTCGGGGTGGTGCTGCTGGCGCTGTCGCTGCACATGTTCGTGGTGTATTCGCTGGCGTTGAGGTTCTTCGGCGGCTGGTCGCCGTGGAAGTTCTTCAAGGGCATCCAGGAAGCCATGCTGATGGCGTTCTCGACGGCGTCGTCCAACGCCACCCTGCCGACCGCGCTGCGGGTCGCGCACGATGAGCTGAAGCTGCCGACCAAGGTGTCGCGCTTCGTGCTGACGGTCGGCGCCACTGCCAACCAGAACGGCACGGCGCTGTTCGAGGGCGTGACGGTGCTGTTCCTGGCGCAGTTCTTCGGCGTCGAGCTGTCGCTGGCGCAGCAGGTGACGGTGATGTTCGTGTGCATCCTCGGCGGCATCGGCACCGCGGGCGTGCCCGCGGGCTCGCTGCCGGTGGTGGCGCTGATCTGCGGCATGGTCGGGGTGCCGCCGGAAGGCATCGGCCTGATCCTGGGCGTCGACCGCCTGCTCGACATGTGCCGCACCACGCTCAACGTCACCGGCGACCTGGTCGCCGCGACCGTGGTCTCCCGCGGCGAATCCGACACCCACGGCATCACCGCGGACCACCCGTAACGAACCTGCAGGAGCGACGTAAGCCGCGAAGCTCCTGGCTTTATGTTGGTTGTCCGAGCCGGGTACCAACGCCTGAGTCGGGCCATGCATCACGCATTCCGCAGGCTCCATGCGCAATGCATGGCCCCCACGCTGACGCCGGCGGTTGCCTTCCCGAAGCGTCGGGTGGAACCAGCTCCCGACCTCAACGGATCAGGGTGGCCGCAGATCAATGCGCGAACACGGCTGGTGACCACCATGTGGCTTCAGGGCGTATGCCAGCCGCCGGTACTCAGTACGAAGTCGTGAGCTTGTTCCGCCCGGCGCTTCGGGAGAGCAACCGCCGGCGCCGGGGTCAGGGACCGTGCAGCGTCCCCGCAGGGGGAAAAACCGTCTTCGGCAGAAGTGGCGGCACTCGGAGGAGGTTTCGCGACGCCAACCCCGGAGTCCTTCATCCCGCGTCGCTCGTCCACCCGCAACGCGAGTCACGCACTGGCGCCGAAGAGGTCGAGCAGGCGGGACCTGTTTTCCCCCTGCGGGGGCGCTGCATGGTCCGACTCAGGCGTTGGTACCCGGTTCGGACACCCAGGGCAAAGGCGCTCGCGGCTTCCGCCGCTCCTACGGGGAGGGGCGCTGGGGCATATGGGACAATGGGCGGCCCGCAGCCCGCCGGGTGCCGCCCATTCGAGCCATGACGACGCCCAGCCGCCGCGATCGCGCCAACGCCATCCGTTTCCTCGCCATCGACGCCGTCGAGGCCGCCAAGTCCGGCCATCCGGGCATGCCGATGGGCATGGCCGACATCGCGGAAGTGCTCTGGAACGACTTCCTGCAGCACAACCCCAACAACCCGAAGTGGTTCAACCGCGACCGCTTCGTGCTCTCCAACGGCCACGGCTCGATGCTGCAGTACGCGCTGCTGCACCTGTCGGGCTACGACCTGCCGCTGGAAGAGCTGAAGCATTTCCGCCAGCTCCACTCGAAGACCGCGGGCCACCCCGAGAACTTCGTCACCCCGGGCGTCGAGACCACCACCGGGCCGCTGGGGCAGGGCTTCGCCAACGCGGTCGGCTTCGCGCTGGCCGAGAAGCTGCTGGCCCAGCGCTTCAATCGCCCCGAATTCGCCGTCGTGGACCACCGCACCTGGGTGTTCCTGGGCGACGGCTGCCTGATGGAGGGCATCTCGCACGAGGCCGCCTCGCTGGCCGGGACCTGGGGACTGGAGAAGCTGGTCGCGTTCTGGGACGACAACCGCATCTCGATCGACGGCAACGTCGAGGGCTGGTTCACCGACGACACCCCGGCGCGCTTCGAGGCCTACGGCTGGAACGTGATCCGCGACGTCGACGGGCACGACGCCGAAGCGATCAGGGCCGCGATCGAGGCGGCGATGCAATCGCAGGGCAAGCCGACCCTGGTGTGCTGCCGCACCACGATCGGCTTCGGCTCGCCGAACAAGGCCGGCAGGGAATCCGCGCACGGCGCGCCGCTGGGCAAGGACGAGGTCGCGGCCACCCGCGCGGCGCTGGGCTGGCCGCATGCGCCGTTCGAGATCCCGCAGGAGATCCGCGACGCGTGGCGCGCGGGCAACGCCGGCCTGGTGCGCGAGCACCAGTGGGGACAATTGTTCGACGGCTATGCCGCACGCTATCCACGGGAAGCGGACGAACTCGTGCGCCGCTCGCGCGGCGACCTGCCCGAGGGATTCGCCGCCGACG
The DNA here is from genome assembly GCA_036676625.1 of Lysobacter sp. Classification (GTDB taxonomy): domain Bacteria; phylum Pseudomonadota; class Gammaproteobacteria; order Xanthomonadales; family Xanthomonadaceae; genus Cognatiluteimonas. Next base: position 3,676 of record JAKFCN010000026.1, read on the forward strand.
CCGATGCGTTCATTGCGAAGCTGCAGGCGGAGGGCCACTCCATCGCCTCGCGCAAGGCCTCGCAGATGTCGATCGAGGCGTTCGCGCCGCTGCTGCCGGAACTCGTGGGCGGCTCCGCCGACCTCGCGCATTCCAACCTGACCCTGTGGAAGGGCAGCAAGTCGGTCGCGGGCGACGATCCGGGCGCCAACTACGTCTACTACGGCGTGCGCGAGTTCGCGATGACCGCGATCTCCAACGGCCTGGCGCTGCACGGCTGCTTCGTTCCCTACGACGCCACCTTCCTCGTGTTCAGCGACTACGCACGCAACGCGGTGCGCATGAGCGCGCTGATGGGAGCGCGCGCGATCCACGTCTACACCCACGATTCGATCGGCCTCGGCGAGGACGGTCCGACCCACCAGCCGGTGGAGCACCTGGCGTCGCTGCGCTACATCCCGCACAACGACGTCTGGCGTCCCTGCGACGCGGTCGAGTCCGCGGTCGCATGGAAGGCCGCGATCGAGCGCCGCGATGGTCCCGGCTGCCTGGTGTTCTCGCGCCAGAACCTGGCGCATCAGCAGCGCGACGCCGCGCAGGTCGCCGCCATCGCGCGCGGTGGCTACGTGCTGAAGGATTCGGCCGGCGCCCCGGAACTCATCCTCATCGCCACCGGCTCGGAAGTCGGGCTGGCGATGCAGGCGGCGGAGCAGCTCGGCGCCGGCGTGCGCGTGGTGTCGATGCCGTGTACCGACGCGTTCGACCGCCAACCGGCCGAGTACCGCGAGTCGGTATTGCCGAAGGCCTGCCGCAAGCGGGTGGCGATCGAGGCCGGCGTGGCCGACTTCTGGCGCAAGTACGTGGGCCTGGACGGCGCGGTCGTCGGCATGGACGGCTTCGGCGCCAGCGCTCCGGCCGAGGCGCTGTTCCCGCACTTCGGCTTTACCGTCGACGCCGTCGTCGCAGCCGCCCGCGCCCTCTGAGGATCAGGCGAACAGCAGCTTCACCGCCGCCACCAGCAGCACCACGCCGAGCATGCGGCGCAGGCCGCGCACCGGCAGCCAGTGCAGCCCGAGCTGGCTGCCGAGCAGTGCGCCGACCGCGACCACGCCGAGCCACAGCGGCAGCATCGTCGGCAGCGAGCCGGTGGCGTGCAGCAGGCCGGCGAGCCCGGTCAGCGAATTGATCCAGACGAACGCCACCGAGGTACCGCTGGCTTCGCGCGTGGGCATCCAGCGCGCGAACAGCAGCAGCGGCGTGAGGAAGATCGCGCCACCGGTGCCGGTGAGCCCGGACAGCACGCCGATCGCGGCGCCGACCGCCAGGCCCGGCAGCCAGGGCACCCGCCGCCCGGCGGTGTCGCGGTCCTCCTGCTCGGCGTGCGCGGCATGCCGGAATACGCCGATCGCCGCGACCAGCAGCACGATGCCGAGCAGCACCGAGAAACTTTCGCGCGGCAATTGCACCTGCGCGGCGAAGAACGCCGCCGGCGCCGACGCCAGCACGAACGGCAGCACGTTGCGCCAGCGCACGTGGCCGCCGCGCCACCAGCGCAGCAGGCCGATGCCGCCGACCAGCAGGTTCAATGCCAGCGCGGTCGGGCGCACCTGTTCCGGCGCAAAGCCCATCAACGCCATCGCGGCGATGTAGCCGCTCGCCCCGGCGTGCCCGACCGAGGCATAGATCGTCGCGACCGCCAGGAACAGCGCGGCGAGCAGCAGGTCCGGTGTGGTCACAGCGTGTCCAGGGGCAGCTTGAGGTAGCGCACGCCGTTGCCTTCGGGCTCGGGCAGGGCGCCGGCGCGGATGTTGACCTGGATCGCGGGGAACAGCAGTGCCGGCACCGGCAGCGTGGCGTCGCGGGCAGTGCGCATCGCCACGAACCCGGCCTCGTCGATGCCGTCGCGGACGTGGATGTTGTCGCGTCGCTGCGCGCCGATGCTGGTCTCGCAGGCGACCTCGCGCCCGCCTGCGCCATAGTCGTGGCAGACGAACATCCGGGTCCCGGCGGGCAGCCCGAACAACCGCTGGATCGAGCGGTACAGCGTGGCCGCGTCGCTACCCGGGAAGTCGCAGCGCGCGGTACCGCTGTCCGGCATGAACAGGGTATCGCCCGGGAACAGGGCATCGCCGATCAGGTAGGCGGTGCAATCGCCGGTGTGCCCCGGCACCGTGATCGCACGCGCCGCGAGGCCGCCGATTGCGAACGTGTCGCCGTCGTCGAGCAGCCGGTCGAACTGCGATCCGTCCACCGGGAATCCCGCGCCGAGGTTGAGCACATCGCGGAAGGTGGCCTGGACCGCCCGGATGCCTGCGCCGATCGCGAGCGTGGCTGCCGGCAGCTGCGACTTCAGCCAATGGCCGGCGCTGAGGTGGTCGGCGTGCGCATGGGTCTCGAGGATCCACTGCACTTCGAGCCGGTGCGCCGCGACATGCCCGAGCAGCGCCTGCGCCGAAGCGGTGCCGGTGCGCCCGGACTTCGGATCGAAGTCGAGCACCGGGTCGATGATCGCAGCGCCGCTGCCGTCGCCAGCGTCGACGATGTAGCTCCAGGTACCGCTGTCGTGGTGGTGGAAGGGCTGGACGTAGGGCCTCATGGCGAAAAGCCTGCGTCAATGGCCGAGGTCGGCTTCCAGTACTTCGGCGAGGCGAAACGCGGCCTGGCGCACGCGTTGCTCGGCCAGCGGACGATATTCATCGAGGTAGGCCCGGTCCATCTTGTGGCCCGCCGGATACAGGTGGCGCGCATCCACCAGCCGGCAGGACTCGCCCGCCCACGCCGCGGGTCCGGTGCCCGGACCACCTTCGGCCATCGGCGGCCACGGCAATGCGTCGAGGCGCGCAGCGTACTGCCGCAACGACAACCTTTCACTGCCGAGAATGTAGTAATCCCACACCGAATGCAGGTTGGTGCCCATCACCCCGTCGGCGTAATTCCTGCGCGCATAGGCCTCCGGCTGCAGGTCGGTGCGCAGGCTCACCTGGAAGCGATTGCCGCCGAGGTCGTCCTTGTTGTTCGCGTGCATCGGCTGGTGCACGTCGCCGATGAAGTGGACCAGGAACTTGAGTGCATCGCGGCGCGCCTCGAGCGGCTGGCTGCGGTCGGCGAGGATCGCGCGCTGGGCCTCGATCGCCGCGATCACGCACTGGCCGTCCGGGCAGTCGCGTTCGGGCAGGTAGGCACAGCCCTTGTCCGGCGGGGTGTTGACGTAATGCCAGCGCGAGGTCGCCTTGAAGCGCTCCGGATCCAGGTCGCGCAGGCGATCGGCCCAGTCGGCGACGCCGGCCAGGGTGGGGTCGGCCTCGCCCGCCAGCAGCAGCTTGACCTGGGCTTCCGCGGCCGGTCCCAAGTGGCGCTCGGCCAGCTCGCCCACCAGCCGGTGGCCGAGCGCGCTCCAGGCCATGGCGGCCGGGCTGGCGACCAGGGTCAGAGCGAAGGCAAGGGCGACGACGGCGGTTTTGCGCATGGCACGGGGCTCGCTGGCAGGTGAATGTCGCTGGCAGGGTAAAATACCCGGATTCTTTCCCAGGAGTCCGTGGACATGGCGATCAGGGTAGGCATCAACGGTTTCGGCCGCATCGGGCGCAACGTGCTGCGCGCGGCGGTGGAAAACTTCGGCAAGGACATCGAAGTCGTCGCGATCAACGACCTGCTGGAGCCGGATTACCTGGCCTACATGCTGCAGTACGACTCCGTGCACGGCCGCTTCAAGGGCGAGATCTCGGTCGACGGCGGCCACCTGGTGATCGACGGCAAGCGCATCCGCCTGACCCAGGAGCGCGATCCGGCCAACCTGAAGTGGGGCGAGGTCAAGGCCGACGTGGTGATCGAATCCACCGGCCTGTTCCTGAACAAGGATTCGGCGCAGAAGCACCTGGATGCCGGTGCGAAGAAGGTGGTGTTGTCGGCGCCGTCGAAGGACGACACGCCGATGTTCGTGTTCGGCGTCAACCACGACAAGTACAAGGGCGAGGCGATCGTTTCCAATGCTTCGTGCACCACCAACAGCCTGGCGCCGCTGGCCAAGGTGATCAACGACAAGTGGGGCATCAAGCGCGGCCTGATGACCACCGTGCATGCCGCAACCGCCACCCAGAAGACCGTCGACGGCCCGTCCAGCAAGGATTGGCGCGGCGGCCGCGGCATCCTCGAGAACATCATTCCGTCGAGCACGGGCGCTGCCAAGGCCGTGGGCGTGGTGATTCCCGAGCTGAAGGGCAAGCTCACCGGCATGTCGTTCCGGGTGCCGACCTCCGACGTCTCGGTGGTCGATCTCACGGTCGAGCTCGAGAAGCCGGCCACCTACGCCGAGATCTGCGCGGAGATGAAGCGCCAGGCCGAGGGCCCGATGAAGGGCATCATCGGCTACACCGAGGACAAGGTCGTCGCCACCGACTTCCGCGGCGACCCGCGCACCTCGATCTTCGACGCCGAGGCCGGCATCGCGCTCGATTCGACCTTCGTCAAGCTGGTGTCCTGGTACGACAACGAATGGGCCTACTCCAACAAGGTCCTGGAACTGGTCCGGGTCGTCGCCGGTTAGCGCTCTGACCAGCCCGACGTCGGTCGATCCGGCTGCCGATGCCGTCCCCAGCCACGAGCAGCTCGCTGCCCTGGTCGATCGTTTCTACGACCGTATCCAGGTCCATCCGGACCTGGGGCCCGTGTTCAACGCGGCGGTCCACGACTGGGCGGAACACAAGCGCCTGCTGACCTCGTTCTGGAGCTCGGTGGTCCTGCGCGCCGGCACCTACCGCGGCAACCCGATGTCCGCGCACCGCCCGCATCCGATCACCACCCGGCATTTCGTGCAGTGGCTGGCGCTGTGGCGCGAGACTGCCGACGAGGTGCTGGCGCCGGCGCAGGCGCAACTGGTCCACGAGTACGCCAACCGGATCGGCCGCAGCCTGCGCTACGGCCTCGGACTGCCCGAGCCGGATCGGGAGCCGGTGCCGCTGGGCCCGCGGGTGCCGTTGCTGCGCGGCTGAGGAATTTGCCGTGCGGCGGCCCGCCCGCGACAATTGCGGTTTCGCGATCATCACCGGGCTGCCCATGACCATCCAGCGCATGACCGACCTCGACCTGCGCAACAGGCGCGTGCTGATCCGGCAGGACCTCAACGTGCCGATCCAGGACGGCAAGGTCATGTCCGACCAGCGCCTCACGGCTTCGCTGCCCACGCTGCGCGCGGCACTCGACGCCGGGGCGGCGGTGATGGTGATGTCGCACCTGGGCAGGCCGAAGGAAGGCGCCTGGAGCGAGGCCGATTCGCTGGCGCCGGTGGCTGCACGCCTGTCGCAACTGCTCGGCCGCGAAATTCCGCTGGCGCGCGATTACCTCGACGGCGTCGAGGTCGCCCCCGGCCGGTTGGTGCTGCTTGAGAACTGCCGCATGAACATCGGCGAGAAGGCCGACGACGAGGGGCTGGCCCGCAAGTACGCAGCCCTGTGCGACGTGTTCGTGATGGACGCCTTCGGCACCGCGCATCGGGCCCAGGCGTCCACCCACGGCGTGATCCGGTTCGCGAAGGCCGCCTGCGGCGGTCCGCTGCTGATGGGCGAGCTCGATGCGCTGGCCAAGGCCCTGGACAACCCGGCGCGGCCCCTGCTGGCGATCGTGGCCGGCTCCAAGGTCAGCACCAAGCTCGAACTGCTGTCGTCGCTGGTCGGCAAGGTCGACCAGCTGATCGTCGGTGGCGGCATCGCGAATACCTTCATTGCCGCGCAGGGCTTCGGCGTCGGCAAGTCGCTGGTGGAAGCCGACCTCGTCGGCACCGCACGCAGGATCATGGCCGACGCCAAGGCGCGCGGCGCGGACATCCCGGTGCCGACCGACGTGGTGGTCGCGCCGCGCTTCGCCGCCGATGCGCCGGCGACGGTGAAGGCGGTCGATGCGGTCGGCGCCGACGACATGATCCTCGACATCGGCCCGGAGACCGCCGCGCGCTACGCCGCGATGATCGGCAAGGCCGGCACGGTGGTCTGGAACGGCCCGGTCGGGGTGTTCGAGTTCGACGCCTTCGGCAAGGGCACCGAGGTGCTGGCGCACGCGATCGCCGATTCCGCGGCGTTCTCCATCGCCGGCGGCGGCGACACCCTCGCCGCGGTCGACAAGTACGGCGTCGCCGATCGCATCTCCTACATTTCCACCGGAGGCGGCGCCTTCCTCGAGTTCCTCGAGGGCAAGCAACTGCCCGCGGTCGCGGCGCTCCGGGCGCGCGCCTGAGGCAGGCCCGCGACTTGCGGCTGTGCTAGCGTTCGGCGCATGAGCGATCACCGCCGCCGTACCCGCATTCTCGCCACCCTCGGCCCGGCCACCGATCCGCCCGGCATGCTCGACGCGCTGTTGCATGCCGGCGTCGACGTGGTGCGGCTGAACTTCTCGCACGGCGACCCGTCGGCCCAGCTGGCGCGTGCGCAGGCGGTGCGCGAGGCTGCGGAGCGGGTGGGTGTGGAAGTCGGCATCCTCGCCGACCTGCCGGGGCCGAAGCTGCGGATCGAGCGTTTCGCCCAGGGCAAGGTGCAGCTCAAGGCCGGCGAACGCTTCGACCTGGTCGCCGCGGCCGATGCACCGGCGGGCGACGAGCACCAGGTCGGCATCAGCTACCTCGGGCTGCCGCGCGACGTGCGTGCCGGCGACACCCTGCTGCTCGACGACGGCATGATGCAGCTGCAGGTGCAGCGGGTGGAGGGCGAGCGCATCGTCACCAGTGTGCTCAACGACGGTGCGCTGTCCGACCGCAAGGGCCTGAACCGGCTCGGCGGCGGCCTCTCGCTCGGCGCGCTCACCGACGCCGATCGCGAACTGATCGCGGTGGCCGCGCAGCTCGGCGCCGATTTCATCGCCGTGTCGTTCTGCCGCAATGCCGCGGACATGCAGGAGGCGCGCCGGATCGCCCGTTCGCACGGCAGCGATGCCGGCCTGTGCGCCAAGATCGAGCGCGCCGAGGCGATCGAGAACCTGGCCGAGATCATCGATGCTTCCGACGCGGTGATGGTCGCGCGCGGCGACCTCGGGGTGGAGATCGGCGACGCCGAATTGCCGGGCCTGCAGAAGAAGATCATCCGCGAGTCGCTGGCGCGCAACAGGGTCGTGATCACCGCCACCCAGATGCTGCAGTCGATGGTCGACAGCCCGATCCCGACCCGTGCCGAGGTGCTCGACGTCGCCAACGCGGTGATCGACGGCACCGACGCGGTGATGCTGTCGCAGGAATCGGCCGCCGGCCACTACCCGCTCAAGGCGGTCGAGGCGATGGTGCGGATCTGCGTGGGTGCCGAGAAACAGTTCGAGCGCAATACCGATTTCGAGAAGGCGCAGCGCGACCTGCAGCGTGCGGACCAGGCGATCGCGATGGCTGCGATGTTCCTGTCCGAGCACATCGGCGTGCGCGCGATCGTGGCCATGACCGAATCCGGCGGCACCGCCCGCTACCTGTCGCGGTTCCGTTCCAGCGTGCTGATCTACGGACTGTCGCGCCACGCCGGCGCGCGGCGGAAGATGGCGCTGATGCGCGACGTGTTCCCGGTGGCCTTCGACAGCCGTGGCCTGGCCACCCGCGAGGCCGCGCGCGAGGCGATCAAGGCCTTGTTCGACCAGGGCCTGCTGGCCGAGGGCGACCGCGTGGTGTTCACCAGCGGCGACCACATGGAGCACCACGGGGCGACCAATACCCTGCGGCTGTTGCAAGTCGGTTCAGCGGGCCGGGCGGAAGGTCTGGGGGAGATTTGAGAGCGGCCCCGGGAGTCGGCCGGGGCCTTGGATCGGGGCACGACTGAAGAGGGGATCGACATGAAGTGCAGGCATGTACTGGTGGTGGTTCTGGCGGGCGTCCTCTGCCAGGGCGCGGCATGGGCGGCGCAATCGCTCGTGGGCAGCGAAAGGCAGGTCGTCGCCAACGAGGGCAGGATCGGGGACAAGTGGATGCTGGCCGAAGGCGCCACCCTGGCGGTGGCCGAATACCCCGCGCCGCTGGCCGCGCGCGGCGACGATGCCTGCATCGCCCTCGGTTACCTGATCAACGAGGACGGCACCACGTCGGATTTCGCGGTCCTCAAGCAGTGGAGCAGCGCAGCCGGGGACGACGAACCCCAGGCGGGCTACTGGCAGCAGTTCGCGCAATCGGGCGCCGACGCGCTGTCGCAATGGCGCTTCCAGGCGCGCCCCGGGGTCGAGGTGGTGCGTCCCACCTATACCGTAGCCACGCTTTCGTTCAAGGGCGGCAAGGGCCAGGACGGCAACGTCGGCGGCCATTGCCGGGTGGACGACCTGGCGGGCTTGCTGCAGCAGCGCAAGGCGAAGGATTACATGCGGACTTCGCGCGAGCGCCACGACATCGATCGCGCCAACCACGCTGCAAGGGCCAACCGTGCGATGCGGGAAAATCCCGCCACGATTCGCGCGGGCAACTGATATCGATCAGGCAACCAAGGGCAGCAGTCACCACTCAGGAGGAACCATGATCAACAGGCTCGCGTTACTGGCGACGGTTTTCACGGGGATGCTCGCCCCAGGCGTGGTGCTGGCCGCAGACCGGATGCCCGATCCGGACACCGTGATCGCCGATGAAGGCACGATCGGCAACCGGTGGATGCTTGCGGACGGTGCATCGCTGCCGATCCCGGTGTATCCGCTCGAATTCGCTTCCCGTGGCGACGACGTCTGCGTTGCCGTCGGCTATCGGATCCGGAAGGACGGGACCACGAGCGATTTCGCAGTGCTCAAGCAATGGAGCAGTGCCGGCGGCGGCGGCGAACCGGCGCCGGGTTACTGGGAGGCATTCGCCCGGGCGGGAGCGGGGGCGGTGTCGCAGTGGCGGTTCGCGCCGCGCGCGGATGTCGCCGTGGTCCGTGAGACCTACACCGTGGCAACGATGGGTTTTGCCGGCAGCGGCAACCCGTCCGCACAGTCGCGGGCGCAATGTCGCATCCAGGACCTGGCGGGCCTGGTCCAGGCGCGCAGTTCCTGGTACGTGATGAACTTGTCGCGCGAGCGCCGCGACATCGAACGGTTGCAGCGGATGCGGGCCGAACAGCATCGCCGGTCCATCCGGCCGATTCCCGGCAACCCCGTGCCGACACCCCCGGCACCCGTTCCACGCTCCTGAGCGGTTGGACGGCGTCGGCCACGGGCGACGTGACGGGAAGTGGCGGGAAGCGACGGCTATAATCCCGTCCTTCCCGCCGATTCCGGAACGCCATGAGCATCGAACAGCTTGCCGAAACCGCCCGCGCGATGGTTGCCCCGGGCAAGGGCATCATCGCCATCGACGAGTCCACCAACACCATCGCCAAGCGTTTCGCGGGCGTGGGCGTGGAGAACACCGAGGAAAACCGCCGCGCCTACCGGGAGATGCTGCTGACCACCCCGGGCCTGGGCGAGCACATCTCCGGGGCGATCCTGTACGACGAGACCCTGCGCCAGTCCACCAGGGATGGCGTGTCCTTCGCGAAGGTGATGCAGCAGAACGGGATCATCCCGGGCATCAAGGTCGACAAGGGCCCGCAGCCGCTGGCCGGCTTCCCGGGCGAGGTCGTCACCGATGGCCTGGACGGCCTGCGCGACCGGCTCAAGGAGTACTACGCACTCGGTGCGCGCTTCGCCAAGTGGCGCGCGGTGATCAACATCGGCGAGGACATGCCGTCGGGCACCTGCATCGAGGCCAACAGCCACGCGCTGGCGCGCTATGCCGCGCTGTGCCAGGAGCAGGGCCTGGTGCCGATGGTCGAGCCGGAAGTGCTGATGGACGGCGACCACGACATCGAGACCTGCTTCGAGGTCACCGAGGTGGTGCTGCGCTCGCTGTTCGACGCGCTGTTCAACCAGAACGTGATGCTCGAGGGCACCATCCTCAAGGCGTCGATGGTGATTTCCGGCAAGGGCTGCGACGAGCAGGCTAGCGTCGAGGAAGTGGCCGAATCCACCCTGATGTGCCTGAAGTCGTCGGTGCCGGCGATCCTGCCGGGCATCGTGTTCCTGTCCGGCGGCCAGAGCGATGCGGACGCCACCGCGCACCTGGACGCGATGAACCGCATGGGCCCGAACCCGTGGCCCTTGAGCTTCAGCTACGGCCGCGCGATGCAGTCGGCGGCGCTGAAGATCTGGTCGCAGGACATCCATGCCAACGTCGCCAAGGCCCAGGCCATGGTGCTCGAGCGCGCGCGCGACAACGGCATGGCGGCACTCGGTCGCTGGACCAGGGCCGCCTGAGAGCAGGGCCGCCTGAGGAAACCTCAGCCGAGCGACGCCAGCCAGGCGTCGTCCGAGCCTTCCTCCATGCCTTCCATCAGGAAGGTCGAGAGGTAGCGCTCGCCGGTGTCCGGCAGGACCGCCAGGATCGCGTCGCCGTCGCGCGCGGTCCTGGCCACTTCCAGCGCGGCGGCCACGGTGGCGCCGGAGGAAATGCCGACGAAGATGCCTTCCTCCTGCGCCAGCCGGCGCGCGGTGTCGCGCGCGAGCACGTCGTCCACCGGCAGGATCGCATCGACCACGCCGCGGTCCAGCACTTCCGGGACGAAGTCGGGGGTCCAGCCCTGGATCCTGTGCGGCTGCCATTCCTTGCCGGCGAGCAGCGACGCGCCCGCAGGTTCGCAGGCGGTGATGCGCACTTCCGGGCGCGCGACCTTCAACACCTGGCCGACACCGGTGAGGGTGCCGCCGGTGCCCCAGCCGCTGACGAAATGGTCCAGGCGGCGGCCGGCGAAGTCGCGCAGGATCTCGGCGGCCGTGGTCTGGCGGTGGTAGGCGGGATTCGCGGGATTGGCGAACTGTTGCGCGAGGAACCAGCCGTGCCTTGCCGCCAGTTCCTCCGCGCGCTTGACCATGCCGGTGCCGCGCGCCGCAGCCGGGGTGAGGATGACCCTGGCGCCGTAGGCGCGCATCAGCTTGCGGCGTTCGACCGAGAAGGTTTCGCTCATCACCGCGACGAACCTGTAGCCGCGCGCCGCGCACACCATCGCCAGGGCCACGCCGGTGTTGCCGGACGTGGCCTCGACCACGGTGTCGCCGGGCTTGAGCAGGCCGCGCGCTTCGGCATCGAGGATGATCGCGATCGCGAGGCGGTCCTTGACCGAACCGCCGGGATTGAAGCTTTCGACCTTGGCGTACAACGCCACGTTGCGCGGGGCGATGCGCTGCAGACGCACCACGGGCGTGCGGCCGATGGTGCCGAGGATGCTGTCGTGGATCATGGGAGGCGTCCGGCAGGGCGGAGCCCGAGTATGAACGCACCACGGCGGCTCCGGTTGACCGCCGTCGCCCATGGCTGAAGGCATGCGTCCGGTCATCGACCGCAGTCTAGAATCGGGCGGATGAGCGCATGCGACCGGGACAGGTGGGGAAAACGGGGGATCGGGCTGCTGGCCGGGCTCGTCGGGGGATGCCTGCTGGCGGCCGGCTGCTCCGGCGATGGCGCTTCGGCGCCGGGCCAGGGCGCGGACCGCGACCAGCCGATCCCGGTGGTGCTGGACACCGTGCGGCAACAGCCGTGGCACGACGACCTGCGCGCCCTGGGCACGGTGGCGGCGCGCGAATCGGTCACGGTGACCGCGAAGGTCAGCGAGACAGTGCAGCAGGTGCATTTCGAGAGCGGCGAGGCGGTGGCGCGCGGCGCGCCGCTGGTGACCCTTTCGGGGCAGCAACAGCAGGCGGCGCTGGCGGCCGCCACGTCCAGCGCGGAGGAGGCCGAGCGCCAATACCAGCGCCAGGCGCAGCTGGCCGGGCAGCAACTGGTGGCGCGTGCGGCGGTGGACGCGCAACGTGCGAGCCGCGATGCGGCCCGTGCCCAGGTCGCGCAGATTCGCGCCAACCTCGCGGATCGGGTGATCCGCGCACCGTTCGCCGGCGTGCTCGGCATCCGCCAGGTCAGTCCCGGCGCGCTGGTGACGCCGGGTACCGCGATCGCGACGCTGGACGACATGGCGCGTGTGTACATCGATTTCCCGGTGCCCGAGACCGAGCTTGCCGGCGTCGCCGTCGGCCAGGCATTGACCGGCACCACCGGCGCGTGGCCCGGGCGCCATTTCGAGGGCGTCGTCAGCGTGGTATCGACCCGGCTCGATACCGGATCGCGCGCAGCGGTCGTGCGTGGCGATTTCCCCAATCCGGGGCGCGCGCTCAGGCCGGGGATGATGGTCGAAGTGTCGATCACGCGCGGCGTGCGCCCGGCGCTGGTGGTGCCGGAGATCGCGGTCCAGCAGATCGGCAGCGAGACGTTCGCCTGGCGGGTGCGCGACGACGGAAGCGTCGAGAAGGCGACCATCGAGGTCGGCGGCCGCGTGCCGGGCAAGGTCATGGTGCGCGCCGGGTTGTCGGCCGGCGACCGCATCGTCACCGACGGCGTCGGCAAGCTGCGCATCGGCTCGCGGGTCGCGGCCGCGCCTGCGGCGAAAGCGGCGGCGAACTGATCGATGAAGGTTTCCGATCTCGCGATCAAGCGGCCGGTCCTGGCCGTGGTGATGAGCCTGTTGCTGATCGTGCTCGGCATCATGTCCTACATGCGCCTGACCCTGCGCGAACTGCCGGCGATCGATCCGCCGATCGTGTCGGTGAGCGTCGACTATCCGGGCGCGTCCGCGGCGGTGGTCGAGACCCGCATCACCCAGGCGCTCGAGGATGCGCTGGCCGGCATCGAGGGCATCAACACCATCGATTCGCGCAGCCGCAACGGCTCGTCGAACATCAGCATCGAGTTCCTGTCCACGCGCGACATCGAGGCCGCGGCCAACGACGTGCGCAACGCGGTCAGCCGCGTCGCCGACCGCATGCCCGACGAGGCGGACGCGCCGGAGATCCGCAAGGTCGAGAGCGACTCGGACGCGATCATCTGGCTGAACCTGCGTTCCTCGACGATGGACACGCTGCAGTTGAGCGACTACGCCGACCGCTACATCGTCGACCGTTTCTCCAGCCTGCAGGGCGTCGCCCAGGTGTTCCTCGGCGGCGCCCAGCGCTACGCGATGCGGATCTCGCTCGACGGCGACGCGCTGGCGGCGCGCGGCCTGACCGCCGCCGACGTGGAGTCCGCGCTGCGCGCCGAGAACGTCGAACTCGGCGCCGGCCGGATCGAATCCAAGGACCGCGACTTCCTGCTGCGCGTCTCGCGCGACTACACCAGTGCCGAGGCGTTCGCGCGCATGCCGATCGCCAAGGGCAAGGACGGCTACGTCGTCACCCTCGGCGACGTGGCGAAGGTCGCGCTGGAATCGGCCGAGCGGCGCGCGTACTACCACAGCAACGGCGAGCCGGCGGTGGGCCTGGGCATCGTCAAGACCTCGACCGCCAACAGCCTGGACGTGGCGCGCGAAGCCAGGGCCGAAGCGGAACGGATCGGGGCGACCCTGCCCGAAGGCACCGACATCTACGTCGCGTTCGATTCCACCACCTTCATCGACACCGCGGTGGAACGCGTCTACGCGACCCTGCTCGAAGCGGTCGCCCTGGTGCTGGTCGTGATCTGGCTGTTCCTGGGCAGCGTGCGCGCCGCGCTGATCCCGGCGGTGACGGTGCCGGTCTGCGTGATCGCATCGTTCATCGCGCTGTACGTGTTCGGCTTCTCGATCAACCTGCTGACCCTGCTGGCGCTGGTGCTGTGCATCGGCCTGGTGGTGGACGACGCGATCGTGGTGGTGGAGAACGTGCAGCGCCGCGTCGACCTGGGCGAACCGCCCCTGGTGGCGGCCCGCCGCGGCACCGCGCAGGTGGCATTCGCGGTGCTGGCGACCACCGCGGTGCTGATCGCGGTGTTCCTGCCGGTCGGCTTCCTGCAGGGCAACACCGGGCGCCTGTTCCGCGAATTGTCGGTGGCGATGGCCGCCGCGGTGGCGATCTCCGCCTTCGTCGCCCTGACGCTCACGCCGATGATGGCGTCCAGGCTGCTGCGGCCGCACAGCGGCCCGCATGCCGTGCACGGCAACAAGGTCAGCGAATGGCTCAATGCGCGTTTCGAGCAGGTCGCCGGCGGTTACCGCGGGCTGCTCGGGCGCAACGTGCACCGGACCTGGCTGTTCGCGCTGGTGATGCTCGCCGCGCTGGCGGCCGCGCTGCTGCTGTTCCGCCACCTGCCGTCCGAGCTTGCGCCGGCCGAGGACCGCGGATCCTTCTCGCTGTCGATGGAAGGGCCGGAAGGCGCGGGCTTCGATTACACCGTGGCGCAGATGAAGAAGGTCGAACGGATACTGGCGGGCGAAATCGGGCCGGGCAAGCCGATCGTGCGCGTCAATCCGCGCGTGCCGGGCAGCTTCGGCGCCAGCGAGGAAATGCATACCGGCCGCGCCAGCGTGTTCCTGCAGGACTGGCACCAGCGCAACCAGAGCACCGCGGAAGTGGCGGCGGAACTGCAGGACAAGTTCAGCGGCCTGACCGGCGTCCGGGTCCGCAGCCAGGTCGGCGGCGGCCTGGTGCGCACCCGCGGCCAGCCGTTCCAGCTGGTGCTGGGCGGCCCGGACTACGCCGAACTGGCGCAGTGGCGCGACATCATGCTGGCGAAGATGGACGAAAATCCCGGGCTCGTCGGCGCCGACTCCGATTACAAGGAAACGCGGCCGCAGATGCGCGTGATCATCGACCATGCGCGCGCCGCGGACCTGGGCGTGAGCGCCACCGAGATCGGGCGGGCTCTTGAAACGATGATGGGCGGGCGCCGCGTCACCACCTTCGTCGACAACGGCGAGGAGTACGACGTGGTGATGCAGGCCGATCGCGAAGCGCGCGCCTCGGTGGCGGACCTCAACGCCCTGCAGGTACGCACCGGCAGCGGAACCCTGGCGCCGCTGTCGAACCTGGTCACGCTGAAGGAAATCGCCGAGCCCGGCACGTTCAACCGTTTCAACCGGCTGCGTTCGATCACCCTCAGCGCCAGCCTGGCGCCTGGATACCGCCTGGGCGATGCGGTCGCATGGGCGCAGCAGGCGGTCGAGGCGAACCTGCCCGATTACGCCCAGGTCAGCTGGAAAGGCGAGTCGCGCGAGCTGCAGCAGTCCGGCGGCGAGGTGCTGGTGACTTTCGCGCTGGCGTTGCTGATCGTGTACCTGGTGCTGGCCGCGCAGTTCGAAAGCTTCCTGCATCCGCTGGTGATCATGCTGACCGTGCCCCTGGGCGTGCTCGGCGCGCTGGTCGGCCTGTGGATCAGCGGCGGCACGCTCAACCTGTTCTCGCAGATCGGCATCGTGATGCTGGTCGGCCTGGCGGCGAAGAACGGCATCCTGATCGTCGAGTTCGCCAACCAGTTGCGCGATGCGGGGCGCAGCGTGCACGAGGCGATCGTCGAATCGGCCGCGATCCGCCTGCGCCCGATCCTGATGACTTCGATCGCGACGATCATGGGCGCCCTGCCGCTGGTGCTGGCCGGCGGCCCGGGATCGGCCAGCCGCGGCACCATCGGCATCGTCATCATCTTCGGTGTCGCGGTCTCGACCCTGCTCTCGCTGTTCGTGGTCCCGGCGTTCTATGCCCTGCTGGCACCGCATACGCACTCGCCCGGGGCGATCGCGCACGAACTGGCCACGCTGGAAGCGCAGGCGCCGGAGGCCGGCGGCCTGGCATGACCACTCCCGAGCTCCGGATGTACGGCCTCAACGCGGTGCGCGCGGTATTCGCGCGGCGTCCGCAGGCGATCCGCAAGCTGTATCTCGCCCAGGCGCGCATCCCGCAGTTGCAGCCGTTGCTCAAGTGGTGCGTGGCCAACCGCATCGGCTACCGGGTGGTGGCCGAGGAAGACCTGCGCAAGCTGGCCGCGAGCAGCCACCACGAAGGCGTGGTCGCCGACGTGCTGCGTGACGAGCCGGCACCGCTCACATCGTGGCTGCGCGAACTGCCCGAGGGACCGCACTGCGCGTTATGGCTCGACGGCGTCGGCAACCCGCACAACCTGGGCGCGATCCTGCGTTCGGCCGCGCACTTCGGCGTCGCCGCGATCCTGCTGCCGAAGACATCGACCCTGGCCCTGTCCGGCGCCGCGGCGCGGGTCGCCGAGGGCGGCGCGGAAGCGGTGCCGTTCGTGCGCATGGGCCGCGACGACAATGCCATCGCGCAGTTGCGCGGCGCCGGCTTCGTCCTCGCCGCAACCGTGGTCCGCGGCGGCGAAAGCCTGTTCGCGGCGCGCCTGCCGCAACGCATCGCCTACGTGCTCGGCGCCGAAGGCCAGGGCATGGATCCCGCGCTCGCGGCCGCCTGCGATCTGCGCCTCTCCATCCCCGGCAGCGGCACCGTCGAAAGCCTCAACGTCGCCGCCGCCACCGCCGTCCTGCTCGCCGAGTGGTCGCGCGCAAGAGCAAAAGCTTTGCCACAGATCAAATCTGATAAGAGCGGATCAAGCAAAACTTTTAATGGTGGCACCTGAGCTTGTAGCGGCCGGGATCCATTCAAGGTTTTATCCGCTTTGATCAGATTTGATCTGTGGCAAAAACGCTCTTGCCTTACCGGCCCCGAGGTTGCGCGCGGCCCGGGGAACTGCCGAAGTCGCCTTCGGCCTGCGCGGCGAGGTAGGTGAACACGGCATAGGCGGCGACGTTCTGCGCCAGCGCCTGCGGGTCGATCTTGTCGAGGGTGTCGTCGGCGGTGTGGTGCAGGTCGAAGTATTCGGTACCGTCGTGGCCGAGCCAGGCCCAGGCCGCGCCGTCGCCGGCGTAGGGGCCGACGTCCGACTCGGGCGAGCCCTCGCCGGGCCGCCACTCCACACCCAGTGGTTCAAGGGCCTTGGCGATCTGCTGCACGGCGTCGTTGGCGTAATCGGCTACGCCGACGTCGAATCCATAGATGCGCCCGGCGCCGAAGTCGCTTTCGGACACGATCGCGTGCTTCACCAGTTCGTCGGCATGCGCCTTGGCATAGGCGAAGCCGCCGAACAGGCCGCGTTCTTCGTTGGCGAAGGCGACCACGCGGATGGTGCGCGCGGGGTGCTGCGGCAGGTCGGCGATCAGCTTGGCCGCGGCCATGGTGATGCCGATGCCGGCGGCGTCGTCGATCGCGCCGGTGCCCGGGTCCCAGGAATCCAGGTGCCCGCCGATCAGCACGATCTCGTCGGGACGGCTGCTGCCGGTGATCTCGCCGATGACATTCTGCGAGGTGTATTCGCCGGTCCAGCCGCAATCGAGCGCGAGACGTACCTGGGTCGCCGGATCCAGCGCCACCAGCCGCGCCAGCTGGTCGGCGTCGGGATTGCTGAGTGCGGCCGAGGGGATCGGGGTGAGGCCTTCGGCGAAGCGGGTGCCGCCGGTATGCGCGACGCGATGGTTGTCGGTGCCGGCCGAGCGCATCAGGTAGGCCGCCGCACCGGCCTTGATCGCCGCCGAGGGGCCGCCGCCGCGCACGCGCGAGCCCATGCCGTAACCGTGGCCGTCCCGGGCACGTTCCATGCGGTAGTCGATGAACGCGATCTTGCCCTCGAGCGAACCCGGCGCCGCCTTCTGCAGCGAATCCAGGTCGGGGAAGCGCACCACCTGGCCGGACACCGTGCCGCCCGGGCTACCGCCCAGCGCGGTCACCACCAGCGGCTGCGAATGCGCGCCCAGCACCTCGGCGTGCTCGCTGCGACGCTCCCAGTTCGGGAAGGTCACCGGCTCGGTCCAGACCCTGTCGAAGCCCAGTTCGGCGAACTTGGCCTTGGCCCAGGCCACCGCGCGCGCGTCGGCCGGGCTGCCGGCCAGGCGCGGGCCCACCTCGGTGGTCAGCGATTCGGTGACCTTCCAGCCGGTGTCGTCGGCCAGCGCGGTTTCACGCAGTTGCGCGGCGGTGTCGAGTGCGGCCTGCGGGATGCGCGTGGATTGCTGCGCGGCGATCGCCGGCACGGAGACGAGCAGGGCAAGCAACAGCGGCGCAAGGCGCATGGCGGGCTCCGGCACAAGGCGAAGCCGCGAGCTTAGCAACCCGCGGCTCCGCGCTGCTGTGCCTCAAGTCATGCCATGCGACTAGCGCTTGAGCGAATCCCGGATCTCGCGCAGCAGCAGTACTTCCTCGGCAGGCGCCGCCGGCGCTGCCTCTTCGGCCTTGCGCACGCGGTTGTAGGCCTTGAGCAACAGGAAGATCACGAATGCGATCAGCAGGAAGTCGATCAGGGTCTGGATCAGCATGCCGTATTGCACCGCGACCTCGGCCACCTTGGCGTCGGCGGCGTCCACCGTTTCCGGCTTGATCACGTACTTCCAGTCCGAGACGCTGACCCCGCCCAGCAGCCCGCCCACCAGCGGCATCACGATGCCGTCGACCAGTGCGGTGACGATCTTGCCGAACGCGGCGCCGATCACCACGCCGACCGCCAGGTCGACGACACTGCCGCGGGCGATGAATTGCTTGAACTCGCTGATCATTCCCATCGTCACTCTCCGTGTCGGATGCATGCCCCTGCGCGGCCAGCCTAACCCGCGGCGAGCGGCGGCGCGATCCTGCCCTCGCATGCGACCACGCCGTCGAGGCTGGCGCGGAAGGTGTCGCCGGGCTGCAGCGGACCGACGCCGGACGGCGTACCCATGAAGACGAGGTCGCCGGCACGCAGCCGGTACAGCTTCGACAGCTCGTGCAGGATGTCGGCGACGTCCCAGATCAGGTCGCGCAGCGCGCCGTGCTGGCGGCGCTCGCCGTTGACGTCCAGGGTGAGCGTGCGCCCCGCCAGCTCGCCGGCGTCGGCCGCGGGCACGATCGCGCTCATCGGCGCGGAAAAATCGAAGGCCTTGCCGATGTCCCAGGGCAGGCCCTTGGCCTTGGCCTCGGCCTGCAGGTCGCGGCGGGTGAGGTCCAGGCCGACGCCGTAGCCGGCGACCAGCGCCATCGCGTCGGCGCGTGCGAGTTCGCCGGGCGGTGCATCGGCCCCGAGCGCCACTACCAGCTCCACCTCGTGGTGCAGCTCGCGGGTGCCCGGCGGGTAGGGCACGACGCCGTCGAGCACGATCGCATCGGCCGGCTTCAGGAAGAACACGGGCCGGCCGCGGGCCGCCGGCTCGGCGGGGACGGTGCCCATTTCACGGGCGTGGTCGGCGAAGTTGCGGCCGACGCAGTAGATCCTGTGGACTGACAGCATGTGGACCGGCAGCATGCGCGCCGGTCAGGTCCTGCCGACGACCCGGAATTCGCCCTCGACCACCTGCGGGTCGCGCGCCGGGACCTGCGGGCGCTTCCTGAGCAGGCGGTAGAGCACTCCGGCCGCGAGCATTGCCGCGCCGACGAACACGCTGAAGAACACCAGCACCGCCAGCAACCCCAGGCCGAGGATGCCCATCGCGATCCGCAGCAGCGGATGGCGGCGGTGGCGCGGGGGCAGTTGCGCGCCGCGGAAGAAGGCGTGGCGATCGAGGCGGAAGTGCAATGCGGACATCAGGGCTCGGGTGTCGTGACACAATTCGGCGAGGCCGGGACCGGCAGTATCGGGCGGGGCGCAGTCGGGTTTGTGAGAACTTCGTTAAACAATGACGACCCGGTCACATTGGCCGCCTTGTCGGGGATCGAGGACGGTGGCTTCGCCGAGGCCGAGGCCGAAATCGACGGCTCCCCGGAATCGCTGATCCTGCACCGCGACGGCGAGGCGGTGCGCGCCTGGCTCAACATCTGCCCGCATGCCGGCCGGCGCCTGGACTGGGCGCCCGGCAGGTTCCTGAAATCGAAGGAGGGGCTGCTGGTGTGTGCCGTGCACGGCGCCAGCTTCGAACTGCAGCGCGGCGAATGCGTCGCCGGTCCGTGCCGCGGCGACTGCCTGCGCGCGGTCGGGGTCGAGGTGCGCGGCGGCGTGGTGCTGCTCGCGCCGGCCGCAGCGCCGGCTAGAACATCAGGTTGACCGCCACTACCACGATCGCGGTGTAGACCAGGGTCAGCGGGCCGCCCACCCGCCACATGTCGCGCGGGGTGTAGCCGGCCGGGCCGGTGATCATCGAGATCGACGGGTTGGATGCGGTGATGAAGTTGTTGGACGCCGACAAGGCCACGATCAGGGCGAAGCCGGTCGGGTCGCCGCCCACCGCGAGCGCGAGATTGATGGCCAGCGGCACCATCACGATGGTCGCACCGACATGGCTGATCACCAGCGAGAACGCGGTGGTCAGCAACCCCAGCACCAGCTCGATCAGCCACACCGGCAGGCCGTGCGGCAGCCGCTCGATGCTGTGCCCGGCCACCCACGCCGCGGTGCCGCTGCTGTCCATCGCCCAGCCCAGGGGAATCAGGCAGGCCATCAGGAACACGGTCTTCCAGCTGATCGCCGAATAGGCCTCGTCCATCTTCAGCACGCCGGTCACCAGCATCCCGGCGACGCCGGTCATCAGCGCGATCGTGGTCGGGATCCGCGACGACAGCGCCAGCAGCATGCTGATCGCGAAGATCACCATCGCGATCTTGAACTTGTGCGGGCGCTGCTCGCCCTTGGGAAAATCGGTGACGACCACGAAGTCGCGGCTCTTCGCGGCCTCGGCGAGGTCGGTCCAGATGCTGTGCAGCACCAGCATGTCGCCGGCGCGCAGCTTCAGCGAGCGCACGTCCTGGTTGTGCACCTGCTTGTCGCGGTTGATCGCCAGCAGGCTGATGCCCTGCTGCTTGCGCAGGCGCAGGTCGCCCGCGCTCTTGCCGATGAACTTCGAGGTCGGCGGCACCACCGCCTCGGAGATGCCGGCACGGCTGGGATTGAACAGGTCGCCGAACTCGCGCAGGCGGGTCGACAGGCGCAGGAAATGGTTCTGGGCGAAATCCGCCACCTGCTGGCGGGGGCCCATCGCACCGAGCACGCTGCCGACCCAGATACGGCTGTCGCCCGGCGGCGCCAGTCGCGATTCGCTGCCGGTCTTCAGCGCCAGCAGCAGTGGCGTACCGTGCAGCCGTTCGGCTTCGCCCAGGGCCATGCCGACCAGCGGGCTGTCGGCGCCGACGGTCAGCTCGAACAGGTCGCCGTCGATGCCATAGGCGTTGGCGAAGTAGCTCTGGGTGCGCGCCGGAGTCACGCCCTTGTCGTTGTCCTCCGGGAGCAGCTTCGCCCCGAAGAAGTGGAAGTACAGCAGGCCGGCCGCCAGCAGCGCCAGGCCGATCGGCAGCGGCGCGAACATCTTCAACGGTTCCAGGGTCGCCACGCCGGAGGGCAGGTTGGCGTTGGCAGAGACCAGCAGGTCGTTGAGCAGGATCAGCGGCGAGTTGCCGACCATGGTCAGGCCGCCGCCCATGATGATCGCCGCCGACATCGGCATCAGCAGCCGCGACAGGCTGATGCCGGTGCGCGCGGCCAGGCGCGAGGCGATCGGCAGGTACAGCGCGGTCACCGAGGTGTTCTGCATGATCGAGGAGTTCAGGCCGGCGACCGCCGAGGTGAACAGCAGCAGGCGCTGTTCGACGCCATGTGCGCGCCGCAGCAGCCAGCCGGCCAGGCGGTTGAGCGCGCCGGTGCGGTCGAGCCCGGCGCCGAGCACCATGGTGGCGATGACGTTGATCACCGCGTCCGAGGAGAAGCCGCTGAAGATGTCCTCGGATGCGACCAGCCCGGTCAGCCCAAGCAGCACCAGCACCACCAGCGCCACCACGTCGGCGCGGATCCGCTCGAACAGGAACATCACCATCGTGAAGCCCACCAGCCCGAGCACGAGCTTCATGTCGGTGGTGAGCGTCAGCGCGGTATCCATCGGGCGGCGTTCGGTCCTGGTGGCGCTTCAGCAGCGGTCGTAAAGCAAATCCCGGACATCGTGGCCGAGTTTCAGGCCGCGGGCTTCGAAGTGGGTCTGCGGTCGCCACGGCGGCCGCGGCACGTGGCCGCGCGGGCCGGCGCGGTTGCGCAGGCCCGGCGTGGCGTCGAGCACGTCCCACATCTGCTCCGCATAGTCGTGCCAATCGGTGGCGAGGTGCAAGCGGCCGCCGGGGGCCAGCTTGCGCACCAGCAGGGCGGCGAACCCGGGGGCGACCAGCCGGCGCTTGTGGTGGCGCTTCTTGTGCCAGGGGTCGGGGAAGTAGATCCGTGCTTCGTCGAGGCTGGCATCGGCGACTTCGTGCTGCAGCACTTCGACCGCGTCGTGGTGGTAGAGGCGCACGTTGCCCGCGTCGTCATCCGCCAGCGCATTGAGCAGGCGGCCGACGCCCGGGGCGTGGACTTCGATGCCGATGTAGTCGCGGTCCGGGTCCTGGCCCGCGGCAAACCGCAATGCCTCGCCGTTGCCGAAGCCGATTTCCAGCACCCGCGGCGCTTTCCGGCCGAAGGCGGCGTCGAAGTCGCGGGGGCTTCCGGCGTAATCGAGCCCGAAGCGCGGCCACAGTTCGTCGAACGCGCGCTGCTGGGCGGGGGTGAAGCGGCCCTGCCGCAGCACGAAGCTGCGTACGGCGCGGTGCCCGGGCTCGACCGTGAACGGTTTGCGCTCGGGGGCGCGCGCCGTGCCGGTCATCCGCCGACCAGGCCGTCGAGTGGCGAGGACGCGCTGGCGTAGCGCTTGCGCGGGATGCGCCCGGCGAGGAACGCGTTGCGGCCGGCTTCGATCCCGAGCTTCATCGCCAGCGCCATCCGCACCGGGTCCCGTGCCTTGGCGATGGCGGTGTTCATCAGCACGCCGTCGCAGCCCAGTTCCATCGCGAGCGCGGCATCGGACGCGGTGCCAACGCCGGCGTCGACGATGATCGGCACCTTGGCGTTCTCGACGATTTCCAGCAGGGTGTAGCGATTCTGGATGCCCAGGCCGGAGCCGATCGGCGCCGCCAGCGGCATCACCGCGACGCAGCCGATCTCCTCCAGTCGCTTGCACAGGATCGGGTCGTCGGTGGTGTAGACCATCACGTCGAAGCCGTCGGCCACCAGCGTTTCGGCCGCGGCCAGGGTCTGCACCACGTCCGGGAACAGCGTGCGCTGGTCGCCCAGCACTTCCAGCTTGACCAGCTTGTGCCCGTCGAGCAGTTCCCGCGCGAGACGGCAGGTGCGCACCGCTTCCTCGGCGGTATAGCAGCCGGCGGTGTTGGGCAGCAGGGTGTAGCGCTCCGGCGGCAGCATGTCGAGCAGGTTCGGCCCGCCCGGGTCCTGCCCGGGCGCGCTGTTGAAAAGCGGGGTCCGCCGGATCGCCACGGTGACGATCTCGGAACCGGCGGCCTCGGTGGCGCGGCGGGTCTCGTCCAGGTCGCGGAATTTGCCGGTGCCGGTGAGCAGGCGGGAACGGTAACGCTTGCCGGCGATGACCAGTGCATCGTCGCCAGCCGTGCTGATGTCATTCATGCCGCGATTTTACCCCCCGCCGAGCGCGTGCACGATTTCCACCCGATCGCCTTCGGCCAGCACGTGGCCGGCATGCGCGCTGCGCGGCACGATCGCGCCGTTGACCTCCACCGCCACCCGGCGTTCGCCGAAACCGGCCTCGACCAGCAGGCCGGCGACGCTGCACGCGTCGGGAATGGGGTGGCTCTCGCCGTTCAACAGGATTTCCATGCTGCCATTGTCCCCGCCTTGCGCTCCGGTCTCCAGCCGTGAAAGGATCGGCACCATCCGCAGGCGTATCCACGCGCCCGGCCCCGCTTCCTGGAGATCCGCCATGACGTCGTCCCGCAAGCCGCTCCGCACCCTCCTGGCCGCCGCGCTGGCGCTCGCCGCCGCTCCGGCCTTCGCCCAGGATTCGTCGCCGTTCTCGCAGACCGTGTTCTTCGGCGACAGCCTCACCGACAGCGGCCACTTCCGCCCGGTGCTGATCCAGCTGGTGGGTCCGAACGGCGCCCTGATCGGCCGCTTCACCACCAACCCGGGCCTGGTCTGGTCCGAATACCTGGCCGATCACTACGGCACCGATGCGACCAGCGACAACCAGGGCGGGACCAACTACGCCGTCGGCGGCGCGCGCGTCGGCGTGGATACCGCGGGCGGCCTGGGCGCGCAGCCGTCGCTGGCGACCCAGGTCGGCGCCCACCTTGCCACCAACGGCGGTGTCGCCGATCCCGACGCGCTCTACTCGGTGTGGGGCGGCGCCAACGACATGTTCGCGGTCTCGGCCAATCCCGCGCAGGCGCAGGCGATCATCGGCGGCGCGGTGACGGCCGAAGTCGGCATCGTGGGCGCCCTCAAGGCCGCCGGTGCGCAGTACGTGCTGGTGCCCAACCTGCCCGACCTCGGCCTGACCCCGGCCTCGCGCGCCGGCGGTGCCGCCGGCATGGCCCAGGGCACGGCGCTGGCCGCCGCCTACAACGACGCACTGTTCGGCGCGCTCGCCGGGCAGGGCCTGGCGGTGATCCCGGTCGATGCGTTCCACTTCCTGCAGGAAGCGGTTGCCGACCCGTCTGCGTATGGCCTGGTCAACGCCACCACGCCGGCTTGCGCCACCCAGCCGCCGCCGGCCGGCGCCTCGTCGCTGTTCTGCAATCCGGCGTCCTACGTGGCGCCCGATGCCGCCAACTACCTGTTCGCCGACGCCGTGCATCCCGGCACCGCCGCGCACGCGATGGTGGCGCAGCTGGCCGTGTCGATGATCGAGGGGCCGCGCCAGATCGCGGTGTTGCCGCACGCCGAGGCATCGGTCGGCCGTGCCCGCTTCGGCCGGGTCGACGCACGCATGATGCAGCCGGCGGACGGCGAAGGCATGCGCTGGTGGGCCGACGTGCGCGGCGACTCGCAGCGTTACGGCGAGGGCGGCAGCAACTACGACGGCATCGGCCCGACCCTGACCGCCGGCGTCGACTGGAGCAGCGGCAACCTGGTCTACGGTGCGTTCGCCGGCTACGGCCGCCAGGGCATGGACTGGGGCCAGCGCCGCGGCAGCTTCGACCAGACCGATGCCAGCCTCGGCGGCTTCGCCGGCTGGCGTGCCGGCAGCATCTGGATCAACGGCCAGGTCAGCTACTCGTGGCTCGGTTACGACATCGACCGCGAGGTCCAGCTGGGGCAGGCGACCCGCGTCCACAGCGGTTCGCCGGACGGCAGCAACCTCAGCATCGGTGCCAGCGCCGGCTGGGAGTTCGGCGACGGCGCGCTGCGCCATGGCCCGGTGCTGTCGGTACTGTCGCAGCAGATCGACATCGACGGCTACAGCGAGAGCGATGCCGCGATGTCCACCTCGCTGGCGTTCCCCGACCAGTCCTTCGATTCGCTGATCGGCAGCGTCGGCTGGCAGCTGAGCTACGCGCCGAGCGACCGCGTCCATCCGTATGCGCGGATCACCTGGGATCGCGAGTTCGAGGATGCGCCGGAGCAGGCCTTCGGTTCGGCGCAATCGATCCCCGGTTCGCTGCAGTACGCGGTGCCTGGCGTCGCCTTCGACGACCAGTACGGCACCATGCTGTTCGGCGCCCGCACCCACCTGCTGGGGCTGGATGCCGACGTCGGCGCGACGGTGACCTTCGGCCAGGCCGGCGGCAACGACGCGACCGTGTTCGCCACCATCGGCAACCGGTTCTGAGTCGCGCTAGAATTCCAGCCCTGCGCGGGTGTAGCTCAATGGCAGAGCTGTAGCTTCCCAAGCTACTGACGAGGGTTCGATTCCCTTCACCCGCTCCAGACCGGAACGTCCAGCTTCCAGGCCGCGCATGAAGCTCGCCATCCTCTCGCGCAACTCGAAGCTGTACTCGACCCGCCGCCTGGTCGAGGCGGCGCGCGAACGCCACCACACCGTGCGCGTGCTCGATCCGCTGCGCTGTTACCTGCGGATCAGCTCCGACGGCTTCGACATGCACTACAAGGGCAAGCCGATCGCCGGCTACGGCGCGGTGATCCCCCGCATCGGCGCTTCGATCACCCGCTACGGCACCGCGGTGCTGCGCCAGTTCGAGCTGATGGGCAGCTACACGCCCAATTGTTCCGACGCGATCGCGCGCGCGCGCGACAAGCTGCGCAGCCACCAGCTGCTGGCGGCGCAAGGCATCGGCCTGCCGGTCACCGTGTTCGGCGACAACCCGGACGACACCGTCGACCTGCTGTCGATGCTCGGCCCGCCGCCGCACGTGATCAAGCTCAACGAAGGGACCCAGGGCGCCGGGGTGATGCTGACCGAGAAGCCGTCGGCCTCGCGCAGCGTGATCGAGGCGCTGCGCGGGCTGTACGCCAACTTCCTGGTGCAGGAATTCATCGCCGAAGCCAAGGGTGCGGACCTGCGTTGCTTCGTGGTCGGCGACCGGGTGGTCGCGGCGATGCGGCGGCAGGCGCCCAAGGGCGATTTCCGCTCCAACCTGCATCGGGGCGGCAGCGCCCAGGCGGTGCGGGCTTCGGCGGCCGAACAGGCCACCGCGATCCGGGCCGCGGCGGTGCTGGGGCTGGGCGTGGCCGGCGTCGACCTGATCCGTTCCCGGCGCGGGCCGCTGGTGCTGGAGGTCAATTCCTCTCCCGGGCTGGAGGGGATCGAGGAGGCGACCGGGGTGGATATCGCCGGCGAGGTGATCGATTACGTGGTGGCCGGCCGGCCGATGCCGCTCAAGCGTCGCAAGATTGCATGAGACATGGCGCCGTGCAGCGGTTTAACCAAAAATTAACAGCCAGTTTAACGGTCGTTTAATCGCCCCCTGCGTAGCCTAGTCCGGACCGCAGACCTGCTCTCTCCAACTCGACACACCTCGTCAGGTGCCGCTGTCCGGCGTCGCAGATTTCGGTAATCGGGGCATTGCTTTGGCCCAGGCGCGGGTTCCGCGCCTGGGCCTTTGTTTGCCCGCTGCATGCGGGGATTCACCGGCCCGTGTGCAAGAATCCAAGTCAACTTCCGATGCTCCCCGCAGCAGGAACCCGAATGCGCATCCTCGTCATCGAAGACAACACCGACATCGCCGCCAACCTGGGCGACTACCTGGAGGACCGCGGACATACCGTCGACTTCGCCGCCGACGGCGTCACCGGCCTGCACCTGGCGGTGGTGCACGACTTCGATGCCGTGGTGCTCGATCTCAGCCTGCCGGGCATGGACGGCCTGGAGGTCTGCCGCAAGCTGCGCAACGAGGCGCGCAAGCAGACCCCGGTGCTGATGCTCACCGCGCGCGACTCGCTGGACAACAAGCTCGCCGGCTTCGACTCCGGTGCCGACGACTACCTGATCAAGCCGTTCGCGCTGCAGGAAGTCGAGGTGCGGCTGAATGCGCTGGCGCGCCGTGGCCGCGGCGTGCAGACCCGGGTGCTCGAGGTCGCCGACCTGGAATACAACCTGGACACGCTCGAGGTGCGCCGTGGCGGCAAGCTGCTGCAGCTCAACCCGACCGCGCTGAAGATCCTGCAGTCGTTGATGGAAGCGTCGCCGGCGGTGGTCACGCGGCAGGAACTGGAAACCCGGGTCTGGGGCGAGGAACTGCCCGACTCGGATTCGCTGCGCGTGCACATCCACGGCCTGCGCGCGGTGGTCGACAAGCCGTTCGACACGCCGCTGATCCAGACCCGCCATGGCATCGGCTATCGCATCGCCGCTCCCGATGGCGGCAACTGACGGCGCGGCGCCGGCGCAGGAAGGCGCACCCCTGCGCCGCAAGCCGCCGACCCGTTATCGGCGGCGATTGCGCAGCCGCATCATCCTGTCCTACCTGCTGCTGGGCTTCGGCCTGACCATCGCGCTGGCGTTCGCCACCAACTGGGCGCGCAACCGCGTGGAGAACCAGCTGGTCGAAGACCTGATGAACCGCAACATCGACGAAGCGGCGCGCCAGTTCGACCAGGATCCGGACGACCTCGAGTTCGCGGTCAGCCAGATCCGGGCCTTCGTCTACACCCCGGACAAGTTCGAGTCCGTGCGCATCAACCGGCCGGAATGGTACGGACTCTCGGACGGCATCACCACGATCAGCGGCACCGACGAGGAAGGCCGGCCGATGGCCTACAAGCTGGCGGTGCGCAAGACGCCGCAGGCCTGGTTCTTCCTTGCCTACGACATGAGCCAGGCCGCGCGCGGCGAACGCCAGTTCAACAACGCGCTGATCGGCGTGGTGATCGTGTTCACCGCATTGTCGCTGCTCGTCGGCTGGTGGGCCGCCTCGCGGGTCATGAGCCCGGTGTCGGAGCTGGCGCAGCGGCTGCGCGAATCCGGGCGCAGTTCGCAGCCCGAGGCGCTGGCCACCCACTTTCCGGACGACGAAGTCGGCCAGCTCGCCAGTGCGCTCGACGACTACGCTGCCCGGCTCACCGAGGTCGTGCAGCGCGATCGCGAGTTCAATGCCGACGTCAGCCACGAACTGCGCACGCCGCTGGCAGTGGTGAAGGGCGCGGTCGAGTTGCTGTTGTCGAAGCCGGACCTGGACGAGAAGACCCAGGCGCGCCTGCTGCGGATCCAGCGCGCGGAGCAGCAATGCACCGACCTGATCAGCGCGTTGCTGCTGCTCTCGCGCGCCGAGCGCGGCCACGGCAACGCCGATGTCGCGCGCATCGCGGAGCAGTTGCTGGATGCGCATCGCGCGCAGTTGCGCGGCAAGTCGCTGGAACTGCGGATGGAAGGCGAACGCGGGCTGGTGGTGGACGCGCCCGATGCCGCGGTGGCAGTGGCGCTGGGCAACCTCGTCGGCAACGCGGTGAAGTACACCGCGCAGGGCGAGGTGGTGGTGAGGGTACTGGCGAATGCGGTCGAGGTGCTCGATTCGGGGCCCGGGCTCACCCCCGAGGACGCGGCGCGCCTGTTCGAGCGCGGCTATCGCGGTACCCATGCCGAACATTCGAACGGCGGCGGCATCGGCCTGTCGATCGTCCGCCGGCTGTGCGACCTGTACGGGTGGAACGTGGTGGTGGTGCCGGGCAGCGAGCGTGGCGTGGCCGCCACCCTGACCTTCGGAAAATGAAGGGGACGGAGGGAATCAGGCGCGAGCGCTTGATTCCCTCCGTCCCTTTTATTCACACCGGCTCCAGCCAGCCGTACTTGTCGGGCGTGCGGCCGTCGAACAGGCCGAAGAACAGCTCCTGCATCCTGCGCGTGACCGGCCCGGCCTTGCCGGCGCCGACCTGGCGGCCGTCGACCGAGCGGATCGGGGTGATCTCGGCGGCGGTGCCGCACATGAACACTTCGTCGCACAGGTACAGGTATTCGCGCGGCATGTCGCGTTCCACCACATCGATGCCGGCGTCGCGCGCCAGCGTCATCAGCGTGTTGCGGGTGATGCCGTTGAGCAGCGCGGCGCTGACCGGCGTGGTGTGCAGCGCGCCGTCGAACACCAGGAACAGGTTCTCGCCGGCGCCCTCGCTGAGCAGGCCGGTGGAGGCCAGCGCGATGCCCTCGCCGAAGCCCAGCCGGCGCGCCTCGCGCGCGATCAGCTGGCCCGACAGGTAGTTGCCGCCGGCCTTGGCGCCGGCCGGGATGGTATTGGGTGCGAAGCGCTGCCAGCTGGAGACGCAGGCATCGATGCCCTGTTCGAGCACGCCCTCGCCGAGGTAGGCGCCCATCGCCCAGGCGGCGACCGAAACGTCGATCGGCGTTTCCGCCGACAGCCCGAATCCGCCTAGACCGCGGTAGGCGAGCGGGCGCAGGTAGCCGCGCGCCAGCTCATTGCGGCGCAGAACCTCGCGGCAGGCCGTGTTGATCTGTTCCAGCGTGTACGGGATCTCCATCTCGTAGATCCGCGCGGAGGCATACAGGCGCCGGGTGTGGTCGCCGAGGCGGAAGATCGCGGGGCCGGATGGGCGGCCGTTGACGGATGTCTCGTAGCTGCGGATGCCCTCGAACACCGAGGAGCCGTAGTGCAGCGCATGCGACATCACGTGGGTGGTGGCCTCGGCCCACGGCTTGATCGCGCCGTTGTGCCAGATCCATTGCGGATACTGCATACAGGTTCCCCGCGTGACGCCCCGCGTCGAGGACGCATATTCTACAGCGTCACCCACCAGCATCCGAGCTCGCGCCGCAGCCACAGGGTGGTGCTTGCGGGCGTGACGCCATCCGCCAGGGTCTGGTCCAGCCGCAAGCCGGCAGGCGCCTGTCCGGACGCCGCCGGAAGCGCCGGGAAGCCGTCGCCCGGGGTCCCCGGATGGACCGGCACCACTTGCAGCAACGGCCGCGCCGCGATGGCTTCAAGGCGATGCATCAGCGCGTAGCTGGCACGGCTGGAGGTGCCCTTCCACTGGTACAGCGCCGCCAGTCGATTGACGTCGTCGACTTCGACCGCACTGGACAACTCATGGATGAATGACTGCAGGTCGTGCACGCAGCCGCTGCGGTAGCGCGGCAGCATCCCGGGCAGGGCGGGGGCCTGCGACCGCTCGACGGCGCCCAGTGCCGCGCACGGCTTGTCGGTGTAGACGAGGCTGCCGTCGGCGGCCATGCATTGCTGCACCTGCGCGGCGGCGTCACCGCAGGCGGCCAGCATGAACACGGCAATGGCGGCGCGCATCCGCATCGCCACAGCGTAACGCGGATGGACTGCGTGCTTCAGGACTGCCGTGGTTCAGAAGCTGATGAAGTAGCAGCCCGCGTAGCGATGCACGTCGAAGTCGACCGCCGACATGCCGCCGTCTCCGTTGCCGAGCACCAGTTGCAGCATCCCGCTGCTGCTGCCACCGGGGCCGGCGAGGAGGGCCGGGCCATCGGCGATCGAGGCGTCGAAGTACCGGCTGTCGATCACCTGGCGTCCGACCAGGCGCCGCAGACGGTCGAGCGTGCGCTCACCCGTGTCGTTGGACATCCCCGCGAAGTGGTAGCTCTCCGCCACCCGGTTCACGTCGCCCAATGCGAGCGCCCCGTGCAGGTCCATGGCCAACTGCACCGGCGTTCGCGCGCAGCCGGAAGCCGGCGAACGGCGGCCCGGCGCGCCGGATGCAGGCTGGGATGCGGTCGAGCCGGATCCGATGACGGGAATGCCGTCCGGCCCACGCGCTTGCTCGCGCGCGATGCGCGCCATCAATTCTCCGGGGATCGGCACCGCTCTCGCGCCGAGCACGGCGCAGCTCTTGTCGGTGTAACCGATGGTGCCGTCGGGCGCGCGACAACGCAGCAATGCGTCGCTGGCGGTTGCCGGCATCGGCATCGGTGCGGCAGCGAGGGTGGCGACGAGAGCGGCGGAGAGCAATGCAAACCTGTTCATGGACGGCAGCGATCGATGCGATTTCATGCATCATCCGGTGCCGGCCGTCAATGGAGCGTGCGATCCGGTGCGCGGACCTTAACCTGCGCGAAATTCAGCGCAGGTTGTGCAGGACGTTCAGGGTCGGTCTGGAGAGATTCAACGTGTAGAAGTGCAGCGCGGGTGCGCCGCCGGCCACCAGCCGTTGGCACATCGACGCCACCAGCTCCGCGGCGAACGCGCGGATCGCATCGCCGTCGTCGCCCAGCGCCTGCATGCGCTTGCCGATCCAGCGTGGGATCTCGGCGCCGCAGGCCTCGGAGAAACGCTGCAGCTGCGTGAAGTTGGAGATCGGCATGATCCCCGGCACGATCGGCACGCCCACGCCGAGCCGGCGCACGTCGTCGACGAAGCGGAAATAGGCGTCGGCGTTGTAGAAGTACTGGGTGATCGCACCGTCGGCACCGGCGTCGACCTTGGCCTTGAAGTGGCGCAGGTCGGCGAGCGCGTCGTCGGCCTGCGGATGGCACTCGGGATAGCAGCCGACCTCGACGTGGAACCAGTCGCCATGCTCGGCGCGGATGAATGCGACCAGGTCGGTGGCGTAGCGCAGGTCGCCCATGCGCGCCATGCCCGAGGGCAGGTCGCCGCGCAGCGCCACCAGGCGCTTGCAGCCCATCGCGCGGTACAGCTTGAGCAGTTGCCGGATTTCCTCGCGGCTGCCGCCCATGCAGCTGACGTGCGGCGCCGCATCCAGCGCATGCTGCTCGCGCAGGCGCTGGATGGTCTCCGGCGTGTACGACAGGGTCGAGCCGCCCGCGCCGAAGGTGCAGGACACGTACTCCGGCCCCTCGCTGCGCAGCCGGGCCGCGGTGCGGTCCAGCTGCGTGCGCTGTTCATCGGTCTTGGGCGGATAGAACTCGAAGGAAACCGGGACGCCGAGGGCCATGCCTGACTCCATTGCGGGCGTGCTCAGTAGCGGTAGTGCTCGGGCTTGAACGGCCCGTCCACCGCGACGCCGAGGTAATCGGCCTGGGCCTGGGTCAGCGTGGTCAGCTTCACCCCGATCTTCTCCAGGTGCAGGCGCGCGACTTCCTCGTCCAGCCGCTTCGGCAGCAGGTACACCTGCTTGCCGTAGCTGTCCTTGTGCGCCCACAGGTCGATCTGCGCCAGGGTCTGGTTGGCGAAGGAGTTGGACATCACGAAGCTCGGGTGGCCGGTCGCGCAGCCCAGGTTGACCAGGCGGCCCTCGGCCAGCAGGAAGATCGCATTCCCGTTCGCGAACACGAACTTGTCGACCTGCGGCTTGATGTTGATCTTCTCCACGCCCTTCAACGCGTACAGCGCATCGACCTGGATCTCGTTGTCGAAATGGCCGATGTTGCAGACGATCGCCTGGTCCTTCATCGCCTGCATGTGGGCGACGGTGACGATGTCCTTGTTGCCGGTGGTGGTGACGTAGATGTCGCCGCGGCCGAGGGTGCTCTCGATGGTGTTGACCTCGAAGCCTTCCATCGCCGCCTGCAGCGCGCAGATCGGGTCGATCTCGGTGACCACGACGCGTGCGCCATAGGCGCGCATGGAATGGGCGCAGCCCTTGCCGACGTCGCCGTAGCCGCAGACCACGACCACCTTGCCGGCCAGCATCACGTCCATCGCGCGCTTGAGGCCGTCGGCCAGCGACTCGCGGCAGCCGTACAGGTTGTCGAACTTGCTCTTGGTGACCGAGTCGTTGACGTTGATCGCGGGCACCAGCAGCGAGCCGGCCTCGGCCAGCTGGTACAGGCGGTGCACGCCGGTGGTGGTCTCCTCGGAGACGCCCTTCCAGTCCTGCACCACGGTGTGCCAGTAGCCCGGGCGCTCCCTGGCCACGCGCTTGAGCAGGTCCTTGATCACCTGCTCCTCGTGCGAGGACGCCTTCTCGTCGACCCACTTGCTGCCGTTCTCGAGCTCGTAGCCCTTGTGGATCAGCAGGGTCACGTCGC
Organism: Lysobacter sp.; assembly: GCA_036676625.1. Lineage (GTDB taxonomy): Bacteria > Pseudomonadota > Gammaproteobacteria > Xanthomonadales > Xanthomonadaceae > Cognatiluteimonas. The sequence continues at coordinate 36,498 of JAKFCN010000026.1, forward strand.
CGCCGTCGTCCACCACCAGCTGCGGGCCGAGGAAGCCGCCCTTGCCGTCGGGGAAGGACAGCGCGTCCAGGGTGCAGTCCCAGTATTCCTCGAGCGACTCGCCCTTCCAGGCGAACACCGGGGTGCCGGTCCTGGCGATCGCGGCGGCGGCGTGGTCCTGGGTGCTGAAGATGTTGCACGAGGCCCAGCGCACGTCGGCGCCGATGTCCTTGAGGGTCTCGATCAGCACCGCGGTCTGGATGGTCATGTGCAGCGAACCCGTGACGCGCACGCCCTCGAGCGGCTTCGCGGCGGCGTGCTTGCGGCGGATCGACATCAGGCCCGGCATCTCGTGCTCGGCGATGTCGAGTTCCTTGCGGCCGAAATCGGCCAGCGAGATGTCGGCGACCTTGTAGTCGCCTTCCTGCGAGAAAGTCTTTGTCTGTGCGTTCATGGCGGTTCTCCGGTCTGGATGTGGTCAACCGGGCGCCGTTGTCGCAAAGCCTTGCCGAGCCTGATTCCGGACCTTCGCACCCGTCGGGGCATGCCGGACTTGCAGCGCCCCTCGGCAGGGCAGGCGTGGATTATATATCGCTTTCTCGCGATGAAGGGATGGATCACCAGTCGGTCGGCTGGTAGTCCTTCAGGAACCGGCCCCACAGGTGGCGGCCGGTGTTGATGCCGTCGATGATCGGATCGACGATGCGGGCGGCGCCGTCGACGATGTCCAGCGGCGGATGGAAACGCTCCTCCACGACCTTGCGCGCGGCGATGTCGGCCGGATCCTCGTCGGTGACCCAGCCGGTGTCGACGCTGTTCATGTGGATGCCGTCGCCGTGGTAATCGGCCGCCGCCGTGCGCGTCATCATGTTGAGCGCGGCCTTGGCCATGTTGGTGTGCGGATGCTTGGTGGTCTTGAAGTTGCGGTAGAACTGCCCCTCCACCGCGGACACGTTGACGACATGCCGGTCGCGCCCGGGATTGCCGTCCGCCAGCATCAGCGGTTTCAGTCGCGCGTTCAGCAGGAACGGCGCAACTGCGTTGACCAGCTGGGTCTCGAGCAGTTCGACGGTCGGGACTTCGGCCATCTGCAGGCGCCATGAATTGCGCCCGCGCAGGTCGACCTGCTGCAGGTCCTGGTCGAGGCGGCCTTCGGGGAACAGGTGGCGCTGGCCCAGCAACTCCTCGGCGAGCAGGGGTACCTGCGACAGTTCCGCCGGCCGCAGCGGCGCGCGCGCGTCATCGCCCGTGGCGAGCGACAGGCTCCCCGGTCCAGCTTCGCCATGCGCGAGCAGCTGGCGCACCGGCTCCGGCAAGTGCCGCAGCGCCGCGGTCTCGCGCTCCATCATGTGCGCATAGAATTCCGGCGGGCGCCGCACGGTCTGGCAGGCGTTGTTGACGATGAAGTCCAGGCGCGTGCGCGTCGCCAGCAGCTCGCGGCAGAACGCTTCCACGCTCGGTGTGTGGCGCAGGTCGAGGCCGAAGACCTGCAGACGGTGGCTCCACTCGCCGAAGTCGGGTTCGCGCGAGTAGCGCTCGGCCGAGTCGCGCGGGAAGCGGGTGGTGACGAGGAGCGTGGCACCGGCGCGCAACAGCTTCAGCCCGGCCTGGTAGCCGATCTTGACCCGGCCGCCGGTCAGCAGCGCGATCCGGCCGCCGAGGTCCGCGCTCTCGCTGCGCTTGGCGAAGTTGAAGTCGGCGCAGGCAGGGCACATCTGGTCGTAGAAGTGGTGGACCAGCGTGTACTTCTGCTTGCACACGTAGCAGTGCAGCAGTTCCGGCGCGTGTCGTGCTTCGGGGGCGGCGGCGATGCCGGGATCGAGGTCGCCGGCGGGAGTCGGCGGAAAGCAGTTCGGCGTGCTGAAGACCGGCTTCCGGCGCAGTGCCCGGATCCCGGTGGCATCGCGCAACGCCTCGGTGCGGCGGATGTTCTCCGCATTGCGTGCGCGCTCGCGCGCCTTGAGCTGCTGGCGGCGCGCTCCCGGATCCGGCTGGTACACCCGTGCCACGGCCTGGTGCAGGCGGCCGCGCGCGTCGTCGGGAAGCGCATCCAGCAGGCTGCGGTCGGCGGCGATGGCCTCCAGGAGGTCCATCGCCTCCTGCAGGCGGTCGGCGATCGCGCGCAAGGCCTACAGCTTCGCGGCCTTGCGCAGCTCGTCGGCCTTGTCGGTCTTCTCCCAGGAGAAGGCGGTCGCCTTGTGCTTCTTGCCGGCGCCGTCGAGGTACTCGAAGGCCTGCGGCTTGCGGCCGAAATGGCCGTAGGACGCGGTCTGCTGGTACATCGGGTGGATCAGGTCGAGCATCTGCAGGATGCCGTACGGGCGCAGGTCGAAGTGCGCGCGG
>JAKFCN010000027.1:0-36302 GCA_036676625.1 Lysobacter sp.
GCTCCAACAACCGTGCGAACTGGACCTGCGGCAACAGGTCGCTCGTGTCGAAATTGCGGCAGCTGTTGCGTGCATCCAGCAGTTCATCGAAATCCGTGTGCACGGCGCGGGGCAGGACTACGCATCGCGCACCATCGTCCGGCGCGTTCAGCATCGCAGGCGGCGGACCGTAGCGCGCACGCAACCCCGGAGAGGAGTCCACACCTTCCTGTTGCATCCCGTGCACGGCATCCTCCCCCTGCCAGCGCGAAGCCACATGGTTGATTGCCGCCAGTCCGTTCCAATGCTGGGCGCGCAAGCGCTCGTCCGTCGCCCGTTGCCTGGCCCAGGCCTTGCCACGTCCGACAAGCAGGCCGGCACGCAGCAGCTTGCGCACCCGGGCAACGCCGTGGAGGGCGCGCAACGGCGCAGCATCCATCCAGTCCTGCGCACTGAGTTGCCCCAGTAGCGCCACGTCTCCGGGATCCACGGCGAGGGCTCCGTCGAGTTGCGGCGCATGCGCGAACCACTGCATCCGGCTCTCCACTCCCGTCCCGCCGGCCAGCAAGGCATCGAGGTCGAAGTGGGCCAGCTCACATGGCTCCAACCACAACACGGCACAACGGCGCAGGCGCATCGCTTCGGTTTTCCCCATCGCGGCCAGTGCCGGGCCGCCATGTGCATAGGTTATCGGAGACGGGGGCCGCTTGTGCCGGGACCGCAACCCGGGTAGCGTTTTCCACGGGGAGTTCAACCAACCAGGGGAAATACGATGGCTGCGAAGAAAGGGCCGGCTCCGGCACCGCTGGATCCGAGGGTTGCACGCAAGTTGCTGGATCTATTGTCCACCGACAACGATTTCCGGCGGCTGTTCAAGCGGGATGCTCACGCGGCGCTGGTCAAGGCCGGCTACAAGGCGCCAGCGGGCACCAGCACCGCGGCATCGGGCGGCCAATGCCTGCAGCTGCAGCCCGGCGACCGCATCGCGCCCAAGGCCCAGATCGTTCGCGATCGCGCCAAGCTGGAAGCGGTGTTTGTGGTTCCGTGGAGTTTTGACAGCAACGCGAAGTTCAAGGCCGCGGATTAGTCCGGCAAGGCATGCAACCGTGCCTGCAGCGATGCAGGCAGTTGCTGCCCGTCCCACGCATCGACGATGCGGGCGCGCATGCGCTGGACCTGCCCGTGATCCGGCAGTTGCGCCGCCGCTTCGGCCCGCACCAGCAAGGCAAGCGAGGTGTCGAACACGTTGACCGGCAGGACGAGGTCCGCCACCGAGCGCTCGACATAGGCCTGCCCACGGTGGCTGTCGAGCCACCCGGCTTCCGCCTGGGCACCCCGCGGGTCACCCGCCGAGGCCAGGCTGCGCATCAGTGCGGAGTGCACAGGGACGATGGCCTCCGGCCTGCTGGCCAAGCCGCGCAACCTGGCCAACGCGGACCCGGGCTTGCCTGCGATGCGCTCACTTTCGGCATGCAACACCACCTGCATCTGCTCGACCAGCGGGAAACCATCCGTGTTTGCCGGCTCCTCGGTCGCACGGATCACCCGGTCCAATGTCGCTTGTGCATCGAGCCGGGCAGCGAGGTAACCGAGCGCCTGTAGCATCGAGATCCGCAGCTCCAGTCCCTGCGCATCCAGCTTCCCGGCGCGACCGGCAATGGCATCGATCTCGCGATCGATCGTCGCGACGAGTGTCGCGCGCGGCATGCGTTCGGCGAGCGTTTCGATAGCCAGCTGGCGGATGCGGTGGAAGGGTCCCAACACTTCGGGTTCCGCCTTGGCCGCCGCCCGGGCCGCAACCCCTGCCTGGTCCAGCGCTTCGTCCCATCTGCCACGATCCACCGCAAGCACGGCCAGCTGCTCCGGAACACCCACCTCGCCACTGTCGCGGCCGGTCGGCTTGCGTTGTGCGAGGACGCGTTCCACGTCCGGCCAGTCGCGCTGCATTGCATAGGCATAGGCATAGCTGTAGCCCGCCCCCTGGTAGCCGAGCTGGCGCGACAAGCGAAATTGCTCGATGGCCTCGTTCGGCCTGCCCATGGCAACCAGAACGATGCCTTGGAGATAGTGGGCGGTTCCCACCCGTTCCCCCTGCGGTACCGCGGCCGCCTTCGCCGATGCAAGCGCCTTGCCGAAATCGTTCCGGTCCCAGAGTTCCATCTGTCCAAGAGTCAGGTGTGCGCCAAGCTCGTCGGGATAGAGCTCGAGCAACTGGCGCCAGCGCATGATCGCCGGGCCGGGCGGGCCGAAGCGTGCCAGCGTGGCATCGAGCCTCAGCGTTTCACGCGGGATCAGACGGGAGCGCAGGCGGTCAGCCTTCGCGAACTCGGCCCGTGCGGCCGGAATATCGCCGAACGATGACACATAGGTGTAGCCCGAACCCAGGAATGCCAGGGCAAAGGTGGGGTCCAGCTTCGTGGCACGCTGGAAATAGGCAAGCGCCTCCTTCGGCTCGCCGCCGGCGGCATGTTTGCGGCCGAGTGCATAAGCCTTGAGCGCATCGAGGTTCGCTGTGCTGACATTCGGCAACGGCACCGAATTCTTCTGGATCGACTGCAGCGCCTCGCCGAGCTTCCCACGCAGCGCTGCGGTGACCTTGTCGATCGAGTGCAACGTGGACTGCGCCCCACTGCCGTCGGCGGACTCGGCATAGACGGTGGTCTGGGTGTGCGGGTCGATGACTTCGGCGCTTACGCGCACGCGGCCGCCGATCTCGGCGACGGTGGGCAGGATCACGGCACGGGCGCCGTCGCGCAGGGCGATCTCGGAGGCGATGGTGCGGTCGAGCACGGTGTCGGGCTTGCGGCGCATGCGGCCGAGGGTGTCGCGCGCCTTGAGGTCGCTGAGCACGTTGACGTAGCGCGACTGCTCCAGGCTGATCCGGAAGGCCTGCTCCAGCGATTCGTCCAGCAGCGCATCGCCGGTGAGGTTGCGCAGGTCGCCGACCACCACCCAGTCGCGTTCGCCGAAGGCGATCGCGGGCTGCGGCCGGGTGAGGAACCAGCCGCCACCGACCAGTCCCGCGACCAGCAGCAGTTCCGCCGCCAGTGCGGCTGGTCGCCGCCACAACGGGATGTCGCGCCAGGCTTTGGCACGGTTCTGTTGCGGCGCACGCAACGGGGCGATCCCGGGCTCGCCGACTTCATGGATTTCCTGGGCCTGCGGCACGCCCTTGAAGCGCCAGCGGCCGTGCGATTTCCACAACAGGTTCTCGCCGCGTTCGCCCAGCTCGCGCGCGGCGCGATGCGCCAGCGGTTCGGCGGTGGCCGAAAGCAGGATCTGCCCGGGCCGTGCCAGCGTCATCAGCCGGCCGGCCATCGGCTTGGCCAGGCCTTCCACTTCCAGCGGCTTCGCGCCGACGTTGACCGCGGCGTCGCTGTTGCGCCAGGTCAGCACCTCGCCCACGTGCAGGCCGGCGCGCGCACGCAATTCCACGCCGGCCCTGGTAACTTCCGCACGCTCGCCGAGCTCGCGCAGGCCGCGTGCGTAGTCCAAGGCGAAGCCGAGGCCGTCGATGGCGCGCTCGAACAACAGCAGCAGGCCGTCGGAACGATCGATCAGGCGTCCACGCCATTGCTGCTGCAGCTGCAGCACCAGGCGGTCATGGGCGCGGAACAGTTCCGCCGCGGCGTTGTCGCCGAGGCGCTCGACCAGCATGGTCGAATCGCACAGGTCGGTGAGCAGCAGCGTGCGCACCTGCGGATTGGGCAGGCGCGTACCGGCCGGTTCGTCCATCGGGTCGTGCGTGGGGCTGTCGTTGACCGCGTGCATGGGGTGGGTGCGTCTAGACGGGCGCCAGCACGTCGTCCTGCCACTCGACCCGGTTGCCGCCCAGGCGCTTGGCGCGATACAGCGCGGCATCGGCGTTGGCGTACCAGTCGTCCCAGCTCTGCGCGGGCGCGACCGGGGACGCGCCGATGCTGAGCGTGGTGATCTGCGGCGGCGAAGGCTGCAGCTTGTGCAGCGCCTGTGCGGTATCGACCACGAACTGGGCGATGCGCACGATGTCGCCCTGGCGTTCGGCGCCGACCAGCAGGCAGAACTCGTCGCCGCCCAGGCGGCAGGCGATGTCGTCGACCCCGGCCGCGGAACGCAGGATGTTGGCCACGCCCTGGAGCACGCGGTCGCCGACCAGGTGGCCGTGTTCGTCGTTGATGCCCTTGAAGCGGTCGCAATCGATCAGCAGCAGGCCGCGCCCGGCCAGCAGGTCGTTGCGGCGGCGCTGCTCCAGGTGCAGCTGGAAGCCGCGGCGGTTGGCCAGCCCGGTGAGCTCGTCGGTGCGGGTGAGCTGCTCGGTCTGGTTGAGCCGGTGGGTGGTCGCGCGCAGGGTGTCGAGCGCGGATTGCAGGTCGATGTTGCGGCGGCGCAGGCGCCCGATCAGGCTCTGTTCGTTCAGCACCACCCGGGCGATGGCGCGGCGCAGGAAATGCGCGAGCAGGGTCGGCGCACGCTGCGCCATCGGCTCGAACTCTTCCTGGCGCAGCTCCAGCAGCACTGCGCTGCTGGCCGCAACGGCGTCGGCGCTGCGGGCGTGGTCGCCGATCAACAGACCGAGTTCGCCGAAGAATTCATGCCGGCCCAGGCGCTTGGGCACCAGGTCATCGCCGAAATCGAGGCCGATCTCGCCCTGCACGACCACGTACATGGTCGTGCCCAGGTCGCCGCGCCGGAACAGGGTCTCGCCGGCCGCCACCAGACGCGGCCGCCCGAGCTGTTCGAACAACGCGTATTCCTCCGCGGTCAAGGCGGCGGCGGACGATTCCATTCCCATCTCCGGCTGCGCGGCCAGCAGGCCGGCGACTTCAGCACTCATCACGACTCCCATGTCGTGGAGAACGTGAGAATAGCATCCGGGCGGCCGCCGCCCGGGGGGCGGCCGGCGGTCGGCGCGGCCGCCTGTCAGCGCGGCAGGGGCAAGGCATCCTCGCGGTAGATCGCCACGTGCGGCTTGCCGTCGGCGCCGATCCAGCCGCGGTACATGCCTTCGGTGTTGAACGGGAAGGCGACGGTGCCATCGCTGCCCAGCGCGATCGCGCCGCCGTCGCCGCCGGCGGCCGGGATCGCTTCGTCGATCACCGCTTCCGCGGCCCGCCGCAACGAGTCGCCGGCGTAACGCACCCGCGCGCAGATGTCGTGGGCGGCCGCGGCACGGATGTAGAACTCGCCCCAGCCGGTGCCCGAAACCGCGCAGCGCGCGTCGGCCCAGGTGCCGGCGCCGATGATCGGCGAGTCGCCGACCCGGCCGTAGCGCTTGTCGGTCATGCCGCCGGTGGAAGTGCCGGCCGCGAGCTTGCCGTTGCGGTCCAGGGCCAGCGCGCCGACGGTGCCGAAATGCTTCCGGGTCTCGAGGTCGGCATGCGCCTGGCCGGCGGCGTCTTCGCGCAGCGCCCGCTGCAGTTCCTGCCAGCGCTTCTCGGTGCGGAAATACGCCGGGTCGACCAGGGCGATGCCCTGCTCCTGCGCGAAGGTCTCGGCGCCGTCGCCGACCATCATCACGTGCTGCGAGCGGTCCATGACCGCGCGCGCCAGCTGGATCGGGTTCTTCACCCGATGCACGCCGGCGACCGCGCCGGCCTGGCCGCTGCCCCCGTCCATCAGCGACGCGTCCAGTTCGTTGCGGCCATCGTGGGTGAATACCGCGCCCTTGCCGGCGTTGAACTGCGGCGAGTCCTCGAGGATCGAGAGCGCGGCCACCACCGCGTCCGCCGAACCCTTGCCCTGCATGAGCAGCGCATGCCCGGCGCGCAGCGCGGCGGTCATCGCCGCACGCGCCTCCTGTTCGTCGGCCGGTGTCATGCCCTTGCGCTCGACGCCGGCGCCGCCGTGGATGACCAGCATCGGCGCGTCGATCGCCACCAGCACGCCGTCGCGCACGGCATAGCGGTGCCGGAACACGGGCGCATCGACGCGGCCTTCAGGAAGGTGCAGGACCGATCCCGCGCCGATGCCGATGGTGTCGACGCGGTCCAGCCGCATCGGTTCGTCCTCGGCCTGCGGCTGGGCGAAGCCGCCGACGACCAGGGTCGCGCCGGCACCCGGCTCGGTCGCGTAGACGCGCGCGCTGCCGTCGCCTTCGACCGCGACCGCCGCGGCCTCGTCCACGCCCAGCCCGAAGAGCTTGCGGCCGCCGGCCATCGATTCGGCCTTGGCGACGAACGCGACCAGCCGCCCGAGCCGGTTGCGTTCGCTGAAATGCGTATCCGTGATCACGCCCTTGAGCAGCGCGATGTGCAGGAAATCTGTTTCGATGGTGTTCCCCGAGCCGAGCGGATCGGCGAGCGCGAGCGGGCTCACCTGGCTGCCGCCGTCCATCGCGCCGTACAGGTACTCGCCCTGCATCGCCAGGCCCGCGCTGGTGCCGCCGATCGGCTTGCCCGCCCGCACGTGCGCGTCGAGTGCGGCGGCGACCGGCGTGCCGCGCCAGAAGCGCACGTAGCGCGACTGGTCGCCGCCCATGATGAAGATGCCGTCGGCCTTCGCCAGGCTGGCGAGCATGGCCGGGTCGGTCGCCTGGTCGCGGCTGTCGAACATGAAGGTCTCGACCGAGGCGATGCCGCCGATCTCCTTGTAGAACTCGTCGCCGTAGGCATCGACCGCGGTGTATTCGGACGCGCCCAGCACCACGACATGGCCGCCGCCGGCATGGCGCATGAACCAGCGCAGCGCTTCGTGGTTGCGATCGCCGCCGCCCATCAGCATCAGCCCGGGCTCGACCTTGCCGGGCGTCGGCGCGGCCAGGTCGCCGATCGCGTGGTGGCGCAGCGGCGGCGCCTGCGCGGCGGCGGGCAGGGCCAGCGCCAGGCCGAGCACCAGGGACAGCGACAGGGCGAACTTCATGCTCGACGACTTCATGCTCGACAACTTCATGGACGGTTCCTCGGGATGACCCTTGCCGGGACGAACGGCGGCCGGTTTTCCCCCGTTGCACGGTCCGGGCGGGCATCGGCTATGGTGCGTCCATGCGTGAGCTCGACGCCTGGTTCATCCGCGAGATCCTCGTCCACGAGGACGCGCTGATGCGCTTCCTGCGGCGCTGCTGGCCGCAGCGCGAGGAAGTGCACGACCTGCGCCAGGAGGTCTACTGCCGGGTCTACGAAGCCGCGGGCAAGGCGCTGCCGGCGTCGCCCAAGTCGTTCCTGTTCGCCACCACCCGCCACCTGATGACCGACCGGCTGCGCCGCGGGCGGATCGTTTCGATCGAGACAGTGGGTGATCTGGACGCCATGAACGTCTTGGTGGATGAGGTGTCGCCCGAACGCTGGTGCGGCGGGCGGCAAGTGCTTCACCGGCTGGCCGAAGCGTTCGACCGGCTCCCCGAACGCTGCCGCCAGGTGGTCTGGCTGCGCCGGGTCGGGGACCTCCCGCAGCGGGAGGTCGCGCAGCAGATGGGAATCAGCGAAAAGACCGTGGAAAAGCATCTCGCCAAAGGCATGTACCTGCTTGCGTCGTATTTCTACGGCGACGACGGGCAGGCGTTGCCGGCGGCATCGACCGGGAAGGATCGGCATGGCCGCCGGCACGCAGACTGAGCAGGCGGCGGCCGCCTGGCTGGCGCGCATGGACCGCGACGGCTGGTCGGCGCCGGCGCAGGCCGAGCTGGAGGCCTGGCTCGACGCCGCCACCGCGCACCGGGTCGCCTTCCTGCGGCTGCGCGCGGCATGGGAGGAAAGCGGGCGCCTCGCGGCACTGGGCGCTGGCCGCCAGGCCCCGGGGCCGCCGCCGCGCGGCCAGTGGCTGCCGGCCCTGGGCCACGCGCGGACCAGCGCGGCAACGACCCCGCCCAGCGCCGCGCGCGACCGCAAGCCGGCGTGGGCGCTGGCCGGCATCGCGGCGGCGCTGGCGGTGTCGCTGCTGCTGGGCGTGGCCTGGCAGCAGCGGGCGCAACCGGCCGAAGCCGTGTACCGCACCGCGATGGGCGACCTGCGCGAGGTCCTGCTCGAGGACGGCTCGCGGATCACGCTGAGCAGCGCCAGCGAGGTGCGCGTGCGCTTCGCGCGCGGCGAGCGGCATGTCGAACTGGAACGCGGCGAGGCGTTCTTCGATGTCGCCAAGGACCGCTCGCGTCCGTTCGTGATCGTCGCCGGCGAGCGCCAGGTGCGCGTGGTCGGCACGCGCTTCGCCGTGCGCCGCGGCGGCGACGCGGGCACCGGCCTGCGGGTCGTCGTCACCCAGGGGCTGGTGCAGCTGGAATCCGGTCCGGACATCGATGGCCGCGCCCGCCCCAGCACGCTGCTGCCCGCCGGCAGCATGGCATTGGCCAGCAGCACGGGCCTGGTGGTCCGCACCGGGACGGTCGCCGACGCCGAGCGCACGCTCGACTGGCGCAACGGCTTCCTCGACTTCAACGACACCTCCCTGGCCGAGGCGGTGGACGAGTTCAACCGCTACAACCACCGCAAGCTGGTGATCGGCGACCGCGCGACCGGTGCGCTGCGGGTCGGCGGCCACTTCCGCTGGTCCAACGTCGACGCTTTCGTGCGCCTGCTGGAACTGGGCTTCCCGGTCCAGGCCGAGGTCCGCGCCGACGCCGTGGTGCTGCGCAGCCGCTGAACCGGCCGCGGCGCTGCGGGATTCGCGTGGCTCGTTCGTCCCGGGGATCGAGGGCGCCGATCCGCGCGCCATGGGGAGAGCACCGATGCGGTCCTTGCGTGTCCTGATGTTGAGCCTTGCCTGCTCCGCCGCCCTCGCGGCCCAGGCGCAAACCACCGCGCGCACGCGCATCGACATCCCGGCGGGCGATCTCGCCGCGGCGCTGGGGGAACTGGGGCGGCAATCCGGCGCGCAGGTGATCTTCCGCGCCGACCAGATGCGCGGCCTGCGCACCGCTGGCGCGCAGGGCGAACTGACCACCGACGAGGCGCTGCGGCGCGTGCTGCGGGGCAGCGGCTTCGGCGTGCGCCGCGACAGTTCCGGTGCCCTGGTGATCGTGAAGGACGCCACACCGCCACCCGCGCCCGCGCGTCGCCCGGCGACGCCGCCGCCGGCTCCGCAGGCGTCCGAGGCCGCCGCGCCCGCGCCGGTGACCGACCTGCAGACCGTGGAAGTGGTCGGTTCGCGCATCCGCCGCGCGGAGGTCGAGGGGCCCGCGCCGATCGCCGTCGTCACCGCCGCCGAGATCCAGGCCGCCGGCTTCACCAGCGTGCCCGAAGTACTGCGGGCGATGACCCAGAACAGCGGCGAGACCCAGAGCCAGCAGTCGTCCAGCGCCGGCGATTTCTCCCCCGGCGGCGAGCAGGTGGACCTGCGCGGCCTCGGGCCCAACCACACCCTGGTGCTGGTCAACGGCCGCCGCATCGCCGACTTCCCGATGCCGTTCAAGGGCCGCAGCAACTTCACCGACATTTCCAGCATCCCGCTGGGCATGGTCGAGCGCATCGAGGTGCTCACCGGCAGCGCCTCGGCGGTGTACGGCTCCGACGCCGTCTCCGGCGTGGTCAATTTCGTCCTGAAGCGCGATGCCGACGGCACGACGGTCAGCATCCGCCGGGGCGAAACCTCGCGCGGCGGCGGCGACTCCACGAACCTGAGCCTGTCGACCGGCTTCTCGCGCGGGGACTTCAGCGCGGTCCTCGGGGTCGAGCTGATCGACCAGAAACCGCTGTGGGCGTACGACCGCCCGATCCAGGATTCGGTGAAGGACTCGCCCGACCCGAGGGCCGCGTCGCGGCGCGCGTTCCTGCGCACCGCGTGGGACCCCGATGACGGCGACAACGAGTACTACGTCGACCCGGGCGCCGCGACCTGCGCCTCGCTCGCGCATCTCAACGGGGGGTCCACCTACTACGCCAGCCGCCGCAACTGGGGCCGCTACGATGCGGTCACGGACAGCTACCCGCCGGGCCTCTTCTGCGGAAGCGACGAGGCCATCGGCTACGGCACCATCCTCAGCCAGCGCCGCGGCGCCAACGCCTACGCGTCGCTGCGCTACGCGTTCGACGGCGACACCGAATGGTTCGCCGACGTGCAGATGGGTTACCACAAGGTCGAGCTGTTCACCGACGTGCGCAGCTGGAACTACATGGCACCCGACGGCAACGAGGAGGGCTACTTCCTCAACCAGGCCAGCGGCCAGGTCGAATACTGGCAGCGCCAGTTCTCGCCGGAGGAAATGGGCGGGCTCGGCCGCGGCACGATCCGCAACAAGCAGAAGACCTTCGGCATCACCACCGGCTTCAAGGGCGTCTTCGCCGAGGACTGGGACTGGGAGGCGGCGCTGAGCCATTCGCAGTACGACTCGCAGATCGGCTGGCCGCAGATCGTCGCGAGCAAGGCGAACGACTTTTTCCTCGGCCCGCAACTCGGCGTCGACGCGGACACCGGCCTGCCGATCTTCAACGCCGACCCGGACCGCCTGTACAAGCCGCTGACGCAGGCGGAATACGACTCGATCGCCGCGTACACGATCTACCATCCGAAATCGCGCACCGACACGGTGTCGTTCACCCTGACCAACGCCGATCTGTTCGACCTGCCGGCCGGCCCGGCGGGCTTCGCCGCCGTCGTCGAGCTCGGCAACCAGGCCTACGACCTGAATCCCGATCCGCTCGCACTGGAGTACTACTACTACAGCTGGAAGGACTCGGACGGCCACGGCAGCCGCAACCGCTGGGCGACGGCCGGCGAACTGCGCCTGCCGCTGCTGGACTCGCTCGACCTGAGCACCGCCGCGCGCTACGACCGGTACAGCTACTCGGGCACCGGGATCGGCCGGTTCACCTACAGCGCCGGCCTCGAATGGCGTCCGTTCGACTCCCTGCTGATCCGCGGCTCCTACGGCACCGCCTTCCGCGCCGCCGACCTGCACTACCTGTACGCCGGCATCGGCAACGACGAGACCTCCGGCGTCGACTACTACCGCTGCCGCACCGAGGAGCCGGACGAGGACATCGTGGACTGCTCCTGGAACGACGAGGGCCTGATCCGGACGCGCGAGGGCAACCGTGCGCTGAAGCCGGAGACCAGCACCTCCTGGACCACCGGCCTGGTGTGGTCGCCGAGCGAGGATTTCGACGTCTCGCTCGACTGGTTCGACATCAAGATGAACGACCAGGTGCAGGACATGCGCAACGATGCGATCCTGCAGGACGAGGCCAACTGCCGGCTCGGCGCGCGCATGGACGGCACGGCGGTCGACATCGGCTCGCCCACCTGCCAGGACGCGATCTCGCGCGTGACCCGCATCGGCGGCCGGCTGTACGGCATCTACGTCAACCCGATCAACATCGCCAGCGAAAGCACCAGCGGCGTCGACCTGAATCTCCGTTACCGGCTGCGGACCGGCATCGGCGACTTCACCTTCAACGGCAGCCACACCTGGGTACGCGACCACACCTTCCGGCAGTTCGAAGGCGACGCGCTCGAGGACGAATTCGCGATCAACAGCGGCTTCGACATCCCGCGCACCAAGAGCAGCGCCAGCATCACCTGGTCGCGCAACCGCTGGTCGGCCACCCTGCACGGCGACCGCATCGGCACCCTGCCCAGCTCGGACTCCTACGACCAGATCTACGACCCGTCGGACGAGAACAGCCCGTGGGTGCGCCCGACCTACCGCTACAACGCCTCGGTGCGCTTCGACGTCACCGATCACGGGCAGCTGACGCTCTCGGCCACGAACCTGTTCGACAAGATGCCGCCGAAGGATCCGACCTACACGGCCTATCCGTACTACGACATCAGCTGGTTCGACGCGGTCGGCCGCACCATCTACCTGCAGTACACGCACAAGTTCGGCGGCGCGCCGCTGTAAGGCGCGGCCACCCGCCCGCCGCGGGACGATCCCGCGGCGGGCGAATGCTCAGGCGGGGTCGGCGGGCTGCGCGACGTTGCGGTTGCGGCCTTGCCAGGGCGCGTACCAGCGCTGGATGCGGCGGATGTCGGCGTCCATGTTGTCGCCCAGCGTGAACGGGGGTCCGATCCCGATCACCTTGCGCGGGTAGTCGAAGTACGCCGGCAGCACCGGCACGTCCGCCGCCTTGGCGATCTTCCAGAACCCGGCCTTGAACCGCGGCACCGGCTTGCGCGTGCCCTCGGGCGCCAGCCCGAACCAGAAGCGGTCGGCGCCGGCGATCAGCGCGGCAGCCTGCTCGGTGACGCCGCGGGCAGCGTCGCGATTGACCGAGATGACGCCGAGGCGGCGCAGCAGCGGGCCCAGCGGCCACCAGAACAACTGGTGCTTGCCGAGGATGCGGATGTCCAGGCCCATCGCGATCTTGGCGGCGAAGCCCCAGATGCCGTCCCAGTTGGACGAGTGCGGCGCGCCGAGCAGCACCAGCCTGGGGATGTCGGGAAACTCGCCCTCCATGCGCCAGCCGCCCAGCCGCAGGAAGCTGCGGCCCAGCCAGCGGGCGAAGGCATTGGAGGGAACCCGCGGCGCGCTGGGCGGCAGCGGCAGGACGATGTCGTCGGCGGCCTCGGTCATGCGATCGGGTCGGTTGCTCGCAGGGTCAGTCCCAGTCGTGGCCGCCTGTGCGGCCGCGCTTGATCGTACTGCGTTCGCGCTTGGCGTCCAGCCGGCGCTGCTTCGAGGCCCGGGTCGGCCTGGTCGCGACCCGCGGCTTCGGCGCATGCAGGCCGGTCTCGATGAAGGCGGCCAGGCGCTCGCGCGCGTCCTCGCGGTTGCGCTCCTGGGTGCGGAAGCGCTGCGCGCTGAGCACCAGCACGCCGTCGTTGGTCACGCGCCGGTCGCGCCGCGCCAGCAGGCGCTCCCGCACCGGCTCGGTCAGCGACGGCGAGCTGGCGATGTCGAAGCGCAGCTCGACCGCGGTCGCGACCTTGTTGACGTTCTGCCCGCCCGGCCCGGCCGAGCGCACGAAGCGCTCGACCAGCTCGTCGTCGTCGATGGTGAGGTGGCCGACCCGCATTCCCCGATTGTAGTTGGAGCGGCGGAAGCCGTGATTTCGGGGGGCGAAGAGCGGGAACGGGGAACGGGGAACTGGACCGCCAGGCGAACCGGGTGGCCCGTTTACCTTGCTTGTGGCTGGAAGAGCCACGGACTCCGAGGCGCCTCGCACCACTATTCCCTGTTCCCCGTTCCCTGTTCCCGCTTCTCGAAGCCGAACAGGGCCAGGGCCCTGGCGAATTCGGCATCGGGCGGGGCGATCGCCTCGACCCGCGCGGCGGTGCGCGGGTGGTCGAACGCCAGCCGGCGCGCGTGCAGCAGCATGCGATGGATCCCCATCTGCCGGAATGCGCGATTGTGGCGGCCGTCGCCATGGCTGCTGTCGCCGATCAGATGGTGGAAGGCGTGCTTGAGGTGGCGGCGGATCTGGCGGAAGCGGCCGGTACGGGGCTGCGCGCACAGCAATGCATAGCGCGAGGTCTCGAAGCCCGCCGAGGGAATCGGCAGCTCGCAGGTCGCCAGCAACTCGAAGTCGGTGACCGCGGGTTTCTTCACCGGCTTGCCGGGGCCGCCGTCGAGCGGGTGGTCGATGGTGAACGTGGTCTCGGCGGGCCAGCCGCGACAGACGGCCCAATAGTCCTTTTCGAATCCATGCGACATCAAGGTCTTGCCCAGCGCCGATGCCGTCTCGCGGTCGAACGCCAGCAGCAGGCAGCCGCTGGTGGCGCGGTCGAGCCGGTGCGCGAGGAAGATCGGCTTGCCGAACTGTTCGCGCAGGCGGTCGGCGGCGAAGTCGGTCTCGCCGCGCGCCAGGGCGCTGTCGTGGACCATCAGCCCGGCGGGCTTGTCGACGACGGCGAGGAATTCGTCGACATGCAGGACAGGGAGCGTCACCGCCTCCGGGGCCAGGCGGCGAGCAGCGCCCACAGGCCGCCGAGGCCGGCGATCCACGCGGCGGCCGGTACGCCTGCAACACGCGGGCCGCCGGCTTCGAGGCCGTACAGCACCGCCGCGACCACCAGCAACCCGGTGCCGAGGATCGCGGCCACGGTACGGCGCTGGCCGTCCTTCGACACCCGCGCCAGCTCGGCGAGGTCGCTGGAATGCATGCGCAGCTCCTGCCGGCCCTGCACCTGCTGCTCCAGCCAGGCATGCAGCAGGCGCGGCATGTCCGGCGCGTGCGTCACCATCTCCGGCAGGCGCTTGCGGAACTCGCGCAGCAGCCGTCCGGGGCTGTAGCGTTCGCGCAGGATCTTCTCCAGCACCGGGCGCGCCACCGCCCAGATGTCGATCTGCGGATCCAGCTGGCGACCGACCCCTTCGATGCTGAGCAGGGTCTTCTGCAGCAGGATCAGCTGCGGCTGGATCGTCAGCTCGTAGCGCTGCGCGGTGCGGAACAGCTTCAGCAACACCTCGCCCAGCGAGATCTCGCTCAGCGGGCGGGTGAAGTACGGCTCGCACACCGAGCGCGCGGCCGCCTCGAGTTCGTCGATGCGGATGTGCGACGGCATCCAGCCGGCCTGCACGTGCAGCTCGGCGATCCGGCGGTAGTCCTTGTTGAAGATCGCCATGAAATTCTCGGCGAGGTAGTACTGGTCCTCGCTGGAGAGCTGGCCCATGATTCCGAAATCGAGCGCGATGAAGCGCGGATCGGACTTGCGCGCAGGATCGATGTCGACCCAGATGTTGCCGGCGTGGGCATCGGCGTGGAAGAAGTTGTCGCGGAACACCTGGGTGTAGAACACGCGCACGCCCTTGGCGGCGAGTGCCTTGCGGTCGATGCCGGCGGCGTCGAGCGCGGCGATGTCGTCGCTGGGAATGCCGCGCACCCGCTCGAGCGTGAGCACGCGTTCGGCGGTGTGGCTCCAGATCGGCTCCGGCACGTACAGGTCCGGCGAACCCAGCCAGTTGTGGCGCAGCACGCTGGCATTGGCGCCTTCGCGCTGCAGGTCGAGTTCGGCGGCGAGGGTGGATTCGATCTCCGTCACTATCTCGCGCGGGCGGATCTTGTCGGCCGCCGGATGGGTGCGGTCGACCAGCGCGGCGATGTTCCTGAGCAGCGCGATGTCCTGCGCGACCTGGGCCTCGACGCCGGGACGCAGCACCTTCACCACCACCTCGCGCGGCGGCGCGCCGTCGAGCGCGGGCAGCGTCGCGGCATGCACCTGCGCGATCGACGCGGACGCCAATGGCGTGGTGTCGAAGCTGGCGAAGGCCGACGACACCGGCCGCGCCAATGCCTGTTCGACGATCGCGCGCGCGGCCTCGCCGTCGAACGGTGCGACCCGGTCCTGCAGCAGCGTGAGTTCGTCGGCCACGTCCAGCGGCACCAGGTCGCGGCGGGTGGACAGGATCTGCCCGAACTTGACGAAGATCGGACCCAGCTCCTGCAGCGCCAGGCGCAGGCGCGCACCGCGCGACAGCGCCGCGATCTCGCGCGAGGCGCGCGGCACGAACGGCCGCATCAACTTCAGCCAGCGTTCGGCAGGCGTGCCGGAAAGCAGATCGTCGAGGCGATAGCGCAACAGCACCCGCCCGATCCGCAGCGCACGCAGGCCCGACTTCACGGCACCGCCCCGTCGCGTGCCGCCAGCGCGGAGCGCAGGCGCGAGACGCGTGCAGCCAGGCGCGCCGCGTCGTCGCGCAACGTGTCCACGTCGTCGTGGAAGGCGTCGAGTTCGGCGCGCGGCACCACGTCGCGCGATTCCTCGGTGACGTATTCGGCGGCGGTCTCGGCGAAATCGCGGCCCGCGGCCCGCGCGTGGCGCAGGCCGGCGGCGACCGCGTTGGCAACCTGCACACCGACGATGTCGCCGAACACCGCGACGAAGGGCTGCTGCCAGTCCGGGTCGAAACGCTCGGCCAGGCGCTGCAGCCGGCGCGCGAGATCGGCATCGCCGGATACGCGCATGCGCCCGACCGGCGGCGCGTCGTCACGCCTGAACATCGGCAGTTGCGCCAACAACCCGGCAAGCGTCGCGCGCACGCCGAGATCGGGCTCATTGGCCGGATCCGCGGGACCGACCGCCAGGCGTTCGCCTTCGACCTGCAACCGCAAGGCCAGTGGCGGCGACTCGACCGTGAGCTCGACGCTGCGTCCGTGCAGCGGCCCCAGCGCCTCGCGCGTGTCCGGGTCCAGCGCCAACGCACGGTTGAGCGCAGCCTCGAGGGCGCGGCCGGCAGGGACCTTCCAGTTGAACGCGGGACTGTTCATCGCGGGCATTGTAGGGCCGAGCCGCGCTCGGCTGAGCGGAGCACGGCCCCGCTCTACGGAATCCGGGTGGCCGCCAGCCGCTGCAGCCCCTCGGCGATCGTCACCCGTGGCACATAGCCGAAATCGCGTCGCGCCGGCCCCATGTCGTACCAGTGGGTGGTCGCCAGCTGTTCGGCCAGGAACCGGGTCAGTGGCGGCTCGCCGCGCAGCGACAGCAACGACCATGCGGCCTCGCACACTGCACCGATCGCATAGGCGGCGCCGAACGGCAGCGACTTCACCACCGGCGGCGCACCCGCCGCGGCAAGCAGTGCATTGACGATTTCGCGCATCGGCTTCGGCTCGCCGTTGCTGATGAAGTAGGCGCGGCCGGCGCAGGCCGAGCCGGGCGCCAGGTGCTCGAAGGCGTCGAAGTGCGCCTGCGCGGCGTTGTCGATGTAGGTGGTGTCCACCAGGTTGTCGCCGCCGCCGACCAGGCGCAGTCGCCCGGCACGCGCGCGTTCCGCCAGCCGCGGCAGCAGCTGGTGGTCGCCCGGGCCCCAGATCAGGCGCGGACGCAGCGCGACGGTGGCGAGCGTCGCACCGTTCGCGGCGAGCACCCGCTTTTCCGCGACCAGCTTGGTCGCGGCGTAAGGCGCCTTCAGGTGTTCGCCGTAGGGCACCCCGTCGGCGGTGCCGCCGGCAACCGGGTAGGTCGCGCGGTGGGTGACGCTGGGCGTCGAGGTGTACACCAGCCGCTCGATGCCATGCATGCGACACGCAGCGATGACGTTGTCGGTGCCGAGGACATTTGCACGGTAATAGCTGTCGTAACTGCCCCATGCGCCGGCCTTGGCGGCGTTGTGGAAGACGGCATCGCAACCGCGCGCGGCCGCGAGAATCGCATCGCCATCCGCGAGGTCGCCGCGCCACTGCTGCACGCCGATCGCGTCGAGCTGCGGATAGCGGCCGCGGTTGAAGCTCGCCACTTGGTGCCCGCGCTGTACCAGTCCGTGACACAAGGCCTGGCCGAGGAAGCCGCCGCCGCCGGTGACGAGGATCCTCATGCGCGCACCCGTCCCGCGGCCCAGGCTGCGAGCTTCTCGCGTCCGATCTTGGCGTTGTGGCGGATGTCGACCGGGAAACCGGGATGGAACAGGAAGGTGTCGATTGGCGCGAGGCGGGGGTGGCGAGCGGCGATGGTGCGAAGGTCTTGCTCGATGCGCTGGCGGGCGGATCGCGGCTTGCGCCGCTCCCACAGTTCGATGCACAACACGGGGCGCTGCGCGCCACGGGGGCCGATGCCGACCAGGGCAGTGCGGCGGACGTCCGGGTGGGCGTCGAAAATGGGCTCGACCTGCTCGGTGAACAAGCCATCGACGCGCTGCGACTTGCGACCGCAGAACCACAGCCGGCCCTCGCCGTCGAAATAGCCGAGGTCGCCCATGCGGTGCACCACGCGTTCGCTGCCATCGGCCAGGGGCTCGCGGATCTTCGCCAGCGCGGTGGCGGCATCGCGGTTGAAATAGCCGTCGGTCGCGGTCGGGCCGGCAACGGTGATCTCGCCGATTTCGCCGGGCAGCAACACCCGCGCATCGGACCATCGCGCGATGGCCGCATCGTCGATGCCGATGATGCGCACCTCGTTCGGCAGCACCGGGCGCCCGACACAGGTCCCGGCGCCGGCCTCGGTGGCCGCGCGCGTGGCTTGCAGCTCGCGGCCCTCGATCACCGACACCGGCAGGCACTCGGTGGCCCCGTACGGGGTCCAGAACTGCGCGTCCGCCGGCAGCAGCTCGCGCATCCGCGCCACCACGTCGGCGGGCACCGGCGCACCGGCCGATGTCACCCGCCGCACCGTCGGCAGTTGCGTGCCGTGTGCGGCCAGCACCCGCATCAGCGCCGGCGAACCGAACAGCTGGCTGACGCCGAAGCGCTCGATCGCACGCAGCAGCTTGCGCGGATCCGCGTGCGCCGGATGCGTCGGATCCATGTCGGGGATGATCGAGGTCAGCCCCAGCGCCGGATCGAACAATGCGAACGGCGGGAAGGTCGGCAGGTCGACGCCGCCCGGCTCGATCCCGAACGCATCGCGCAGCATCGCCACCTGGGCCACGAAATGGCGATGGCGATAGACGACCCCCTTGGGCACGCCGGTCGAACCCGAGGTGAACAGGATCGCGGCGATGTCGTCGGGCCGGGTGTCCACCAACTGCGGCCCGGCGCCGCTGCCGGCGCGCTCCACCTGCGCCAGCGTCGCGTCGGCCAGCAACGCGCGCGCACCGGTGGTGATCCGCACCTTCGCCGACGGCGCCCAGCGCAGCAACACGCGCGCGAACTGCGCCAGCGGGATGCCGATGAAAGCTTCGGACATCGCTTCGTCCAGGCACCGTTTCAGCGCACGCTTGTCGATGCCCGGATCGACCAGCACCGGCACCGCGCCGGCCTTGAACATCGCGAACATCACCAGGAAGAACTCCGGCGTCGGCCGCACCATCACCACGGTGCGGGTGCCGCGCACGATGCCATGCCGCGCCAGGCCGGCGGCGATCGCGTCGCTGCGCGCGTCCAGCTGCGCATAGGTCAGTTGCTGGCGGTAGCCGCCGTCGCGTCCGGGACAGCGCATCGCCACCTGGTCGGGACGCTCGCGCGCCAGCCGGGGCAACGCCACGGCAATGTTGCAGGCGTCGGTCATGCGCGCATTGTCGCCCTACGACAAGGGGTTGGCATCGAGGAAGGCGCGGATTTCCGGGACCAGCACGTCGTGGCGGTCCTCGAGCACGTAATGCCCGGCATCTTCGAACGCATGCACCCGTGCCTGCGGCAGCGCCTGGCGGAAGTGGTCGAGGAAGTGGCGGTCGAACACGAAGTCGCGCAGGCCCCAGCCGATGAACGCCGGGCGGTCGGCGAATTCGTGCAGGCGCTGGCCGGCCTCGGCCACCAGCGGCCACGCGCGGTCGCCCTCGCGCAGCGGAATGTCCTGCATGAAGCGCAGCGTGGAAATGGCGTTGCGCCACCCGGCGTACGGCGCGATGTAGGCACGGCGCACCGCGGCCGGCAACCGGCGTTCGGTACCCAGCCACGCCGCACCGCGCGCGAACAGGTTGAAGCGCCGGATCAACCAGCCGCCGAGGCGCGAATCCCGCCCCAGCGACAGCTGCCACGGCATCGGCTTGGCCTGCGGCAACGGGAAGGCCGCGGTGTTGAGGATCACCAGCCGCTTCACCCGCGGCATGTGCGACAGCGCCCAGCCGAAGCCGACCATGCCGCCCCAGTCGTGCACCGCCAGCGTCACCGGACCGGCAATGCCGAGCCTGTCGAACAGGCTTTCCAGATCGTCGACCCGCGACTGCAGCGTGTAGTCGTAGCGCGGCGTGGCATCGGGCGCGTCGTCGGGCTTGTCCGACAGGCCCATACCGACGTGGTCCGGGACGATGCAGCGATAACCCTTCCCGGCTGCCGGGTCGCGCAGCCCCAGCACCAACTGCCGCCAGTAATAACTCCACGAGGGGTTGCCATGCAGCATGACGACGACCTCGCCATCGCGCGGGCCTTCGTCCAGGCATGACATCGCGATTCCCGGGCGCACCTCGATGCGCCGGGGCTGGAACGGATAAGCGGGCAAGGACAGCCGCCCACCCTCTTCGTCCCGCAACACTTCGGCACGACGGATCATCTGTTGCACTTCCGGCACAGCATGGATGGGGATCAACTCCGCTTCAGGATGCGCATTGACGAGTCAGTAGACTCGACACGTCAGGCTTCCCCGCTCAACAGCGTGAACAGCGGATGATTGATGTAATAGTTGGTTCGCCCGAGCTTGCGCTTTTCCAGCAATCCGGCGACAGCCAACGCATCGAGGTACCGGGCGGCGGTCAGACGGGACACTCCCAGGTCGTTCTGCACGAACTCCACCTTCGTATAGGGATGGCGGAAAAGATTGTTGATCAGGTCCTGGCTGTAGAACCTGTAATTTCCGCGGATAGCCTGTTTCATTTCCTGCAGCTGGGCCTTGATGCCGTGGATGGTGGCGATCGTCTGCGCCGCCGTGATCGCGACCGCATCAAGCATGTAGATCACCCATGCTTCCCATGCATTGTCCTCGCGGACTGCCTGCAACAAGCGGTAGTAATCGGGTTTGGTGCGCACGATGTGCCGGCTGAGGTAGAGCACCGGAAGGTCCAGCAGCCCTTCCTTCACTAGATAGAGGACGTTGACGATGCGACCGGTGCGTCCGTTGCCATCGTAGAAGGGATGGATGCTCTCGAATTGGTGATGTATGAGCGCCATCTTCACCAACGGATCCACCGGGTACGGCGGCTCGTCATGGATGAATCGCTCGAGCTCGCCCATCAATCGCGCCACTTCCAGCGCGTCTTGCGGAGGTTCGTAGACGATCTCGCCCGCACCGTTCCGCAAGCGTGTCCCCGGCAACTTGCGGAATCCGGCCTGGCTGCACTCGAGCTGCGCCTGGACGCCGGTGATGGTGTTGAGGGTCAGCAGGCCGGTACCCCGCACCTGTTCGAAGCCGGCGCGCAACGCCTGGCGATAGCGCAGTACTTCCTTGATCGCGGTTCCAGCCGCGTCGACCGGGTTGTCTTCCCGGTACAACTCGTCGTGGGTGGTAACGATGTTTTCGATCGCCGAACTGTCCTTCGCCTCCTGCAAGGCGAGGGTATTGATGAGGATGTCCTGGTTCGGGATGCTCGCGACCACGCCCTTGAGCTCGGCAAGGGCCCGGCTTGCGCCATTCAGGCGCTTGAGGATGGCAGGGCTTTCGAGCCGGGCTGGGTCGAGTCGATGTAGCGGCGGGATCGACATGAACGAGTATTCATGTATAGGAAACTAATGTTTCTTATACATGTTTTTTTAGATCATGTCCAAATCAGACCATTTCTGGACATCACGGTCGCTTTCCTGGCTACCAGACGACTTCGGCCATCGAACAGTTGAGGCCGGAACCGATGCCCAGCAGGGCGATCCGGTTGCCTTTCTTCAGGCGCCCCATCTCGCGCAGCTTGCTGAGCACGATCGGCACCGATGCCGGGCCGATGTTGCCGTGTTCGCCGAAGATGGTCAGCACCTTCTTCGGGTCGATGCCCATCGCCTTGGTGAAGGCGGCGGTGTGCACCTTGCTCACCTGGTGGATCACGAACTCGTCCATTTCCCCGGCCACCCAGCCGAGCTTCGCCTTGGCGACCAGGAAGGTCTTCTGCGCCAGCTTGATGCCCTCGATCAGCAGCGTGCGGGTGTCGGTGATCATGCCGTCGAGGTTGCCGCGGCACAGCTTGTTCCATTCGGTGGCGGCGCGGGTGACGCCACCGCGATAGCGCGGTGCGCCCGGTACCAGCTCGGCCCGCGCCAGCACCATGGCCGCAGCGCCGGAGCCCAGGGTCAGGGTCGCCAGTTCGTTGCGGAAGTCGGCCTCGGTGGAGTCGGCGCGCATCATCCGCTCCATGGTCTTCTCGTAGGCCAGGTCGGCGGTTTCGCCGTCGACGACCAGCGCGTACTCGATTTCGCCGCGCTCGATCATGCGGCTGGCGATGTCCATGCCGTTGAGGAAGGCCAGGCAGGCATTGGCGACATCGAAGTTCTGGCACTCGTCGCCGAGGCCGAGGTTGCCGCTGACGATCGAGGCCGTGGACGGCTCGAGGTAATCGCGGCTGACCGAGGTGTTGACCAGCAGCCCGACCTTGTCCGGGTCGATGCCGGCATCGGCGAGCGCCTTGATTCCCGCCAGGGTGGCCGCGTCGGACGCCTGCACGCCTTCGTTCCACAGGTGCCGGGCGTGGATGCCGGCGACGTCCTGGAGCACGTCGATCTTGATCCCGAGCCGCTCGAGGGTCGGCTTGAGCCGGAGATTGATCTCGTCGGAGCTCAGGCGACGCGGAGCGTCGATATGGGCCAGGCCGGCGATGGCGACGTGCTGGAACAACATGGGCGTACACCCGAGGGAGCGAGAGGGAACAAGCCAGTTTAGCACTCGGTCCGTCCCGGCCCCGTGGCGGCTGCACTGCGGTCAGCGGCCGCTTACCCGCCGCAACGCCACACCGTATAGCGCTGGCTGCCGTCCTCGAACCCGTCCAGCGGCTGCACCGTGTCCCCGCCCAGCCCGGGAGCCTCGTTGCGGGCCAGCGTTTCCAGCTCCTCGCGCACCCGCAACGGATTGCGGTCGTAGAAGGCGATGCTTTCCTTCACCGAGACCTCGACCTCGCCGCGCTGTTCGCAGCCGGCCGGCGCACTGGCGACCACCCGCACTGCGCTCGCGCCGGGCGCCATGTGCACCCAGGTGCAACCGGACAGGCCGGCGAGCAGGACGGTTGCGGCGATGAGAACGGGCAGCTGGCGCATGTCGGATCCCCGGAAATGAAGACGCACCGGATTGTGGCCCGGTGCGTCTGAACGGTACAGCACACCGCTCGAGCCGAGCATGGCTCGGCTCTACGGCTTCTGCGCCACCTTGCCGTCGGCGTCGATCACGGTGACCTCGCCGAGCCCGAGCGCGCGGATCGGCTGCTCGATCTTCGAAAGATCGCCGACCACGACCCAGGTCAGGGCCGACGGATCGATGCCCTTGGCCGCGGCGGAAACCTGCTCCGGGGTCAGCGCCTTGATCTCGGCGGCGTTGCGGGCGACATAGTCGTCCGGACGACCGTATTCGACGATGTCGCCGATCTCGCCGAGCACCGCGCGTGCGGTCTCATAGGAACCCGGCAGGCCGCGGATCTCCGACGCCTTCACCTTGTCGACCTCGGCCTGGGTCGCCGGCGCCTTGCCGCTGGCGTATTCGCCGATCTCGCGCACCATTTCCTGCAGCGCCGGCACCGTCTTGTCGATCTGCACCGGCGCGAACGCCATCCACGGCCGCTGGCCCTGCGCATCCCGGCCGAAGCTGTAGGCACCGTAGGCCCAGTGCTTGTCCTCGCGCAGGTTCATGTTGAGGCGCGAGGAGAACTGGCCACCGAGGACCATGTTGGCGAAATCCAGCGCGGTCGTTCCGGCGTCCTTCGTCGACGGCATCAGCTCGCCGGCGAAGATGTTGGCCTGGATCGCGCCGGGCTGGTCGATCAGGAACACGCGCGCCGACGACGGACGCGGCACCATCGGCACCACCGCCGCTGCCGGCGCCTCGCCCTTGCCTTTCCAGTTGCCCAGCGCCGCTTCGAGCTTCGGCTTGATCTCGGCCATCGTGGTGTCGCCGACGACGATCAGGGTGGCGCCTTCCGGACGCACCCAGGCATCGTGGTAGGCCACCAGATGGTCGCGGGTGAGCGCCGCGATCGAGGCCTCGGTGCCGGTACCGCTGAACGGGATCGCATACGGGTGGCCTTCGCCGTACAGCAGCGGCGGCAGCACGCGCAGCGCGGCGCCGTTCGGGCGCGCCTTCTCCTGGGCGATGCCGGCGAGCCAGCTTGCCCGGACCCGGTCGATTTCCTTCTGTTCGAAGCGCGGCTTGCGCAGCATGTCGGCGAACAGCGCGAGCGAGGGCTCGAGCTTGTCCTTGATGGCCGAGAGGTAGGCGCTGCTGCCGTCGAGCGAGGCGCTGGCGCCAAGGCTGGCGCCCAGCGATTCGGCGCGGTCGGCGAACGCCAGCGCGTCGAGGTCGCCCTCGCCCTCGTCGAGCATGCCCATCGCGAAACTCGCCGCGCCCAGGCTGTCCTTGGGATCGGAGGCGTAGCCGCCGCCGAACTCGTAGCTCATCTGCACCACCGGGATGTCGTGGCGCTCGGCCAGGATCAGCGTCGTGCCGTTGGACAGCTCGGCGCGCTGCAGCGCCGGGAACGCGAGGTCCGGGAACCGCTCGACCGTCGGCACGCCCTGGCTGCGATCGACGTCGCTGGCCACGGTCTTGAACTTCGCATCCACCGGCGGCAGCTCCAGCGCCGCCGGCGTCACCGCCGGATCCTCGGGCAGCGGCGTGCGCGCGCCCGGGCTCACCACCAGGGTCAGGCTGCCCTTGTCGAGCCAGCGATGCGCAGCGGCGAGGATGTCGGCGCTGGTGGCGGTGTCGATGGTGCGCAGACTGTCGCGGAAGCAGCCGGGATCACCGGTGTACACGGTGCACTCGGCCAGCGCGTCGGCCTTGCCGCCGAAGCCGCCGATGCGCTCGATGCCGCGGATGAAGGCGGCCTTGAACACGGTGCGTGCCTGCTCGAGTTCGGCGGCCGTCGGGCCGTCCTTGAGCAAGCTCGCCAGTTCCTCGTCGATCGCCTTCTCGACCGCCGCCGGGTCCACGCCCTTGCGCACGTTCGCGGTGATCATCAGGCCGCCGTCGAGCTGCTGCGCGCTGGCGCTGGCGGAAATCGAGTCGACCAGCTTGTCCTCGTGCAGCAGGCGCTTGTCCAGGCGCGAGGACTTGCTGCCGCCCAACACCTGCGCGAACAGCTGGATGCGCTCGACGTCCGGGTTGCCGTACGCAGCGATGTTCCAGCCGCGGTAGATGCGCACCTGCGGCACGTTGTCCTGCATCTCGATGCGCTTGGGCCGGTCGAGGGTGACCACGTCGAGCTTCGGCTGCTGCATCGTCGGCGTGGCCGGGATGTCGCCGAAGTACTTCGCGACCTTGGCCCTGGCGGTGGCCAGGTCGATGTCGCCGGCCAGCACCAGCACCGCGTTGTTCGGGCCGTACCAGGTGCGGAACCAGGTCTTCACGTCCTCCAGCGAGGCCGCGTTGAGGTCGGCCATCGAGCCGATGGTGGTGTGGTGGTAGGGATGGCCCTCGGGATAGATCGCCTTGGTCATCACCTCGTAGACCTGGCCGTAGGGCTGGTTCTCGCCCTGGCGCTTCTCGTTCTGGACCACGCCGCGCTGCTCGTCGAGGGTCTTCTGGTCGATCGCGCCGAGCAGGTGGCCCATGCGGTCGGATTCCATCCACAGCGCCATGTCGAGCGCGGTGGTGGGCACGTTCTCGAAGTAGTTGGTGCGGTCGGAATTGGTGGTGCCGTTCATGTCGGTGGCGCCGGCCAGCTCGAACGGATCGAAGTACTCGCCCGGGTGGTTCTCCGAGCCGTTGAACATCAGGTGCTCGAACAGGTGGGCGAAGCCGGTGCGGCCTTTCGGTTCATCGAGGCTGCCGACGTGGTACCAGATGTTGACCGCGACGATCGGTGCCTTGTGGTCTTCGTGCACGATCACGCGCAGGCCGTTGGCCAGGGTGAATTCCTGGTACGGAATGTCGACGCCGGCCTTCGCCGACTCGGCCTGTGCGGGCGGGGCGAAGAATCCGCCGCCGAGCGCGGCGGTCAACGCGAAGGCAAGCAGGCCCTGGCGCAGCAGCGCAGCCGGGCGGAACGACAGCTGGGAACGGTGGACGGACATCGGGCACTCCTGTGCGGTTGCGGCCTGCGGGCGGGATGGCGTGAAAAACGGGTGAAAACAGCTTCATCCTACCCCGGTTGCCAGGCCCCCCATCTAGGCCATTAGTCCTGCGCAAAACCGGTAGCGACGCCGGAAGCGTTGCAGCGCGGCATACTTGCGACATGGACCCACGCAACTGCCTGGTGAGTGGCGCCAATCGCGGCCTTGGCCTGGAATTCGCCCGCCAGCTGCTGGCCCGCGGCGAGCACGTCCTGGCTACTTGTCGTCACCCCGGCAAGGCGGCCGCGCTCAATGCGCTGGCCGGCGCGCATCCGGGCAGGCTGCGCGTGCTGCCACTGGATGTCGCCGATCCGAAGTCGATCGCCCGGCTGGTGCGCGAGCTGCCGCTGCTGGACGAGGCGCTCGCTCTCGGCCTGCTGGTCAACTGCGCCGGCGTGCTGCATTCGGGCGAGCGCTTCGGCAGCATCGCCGCGGCGACCCTGGAGGACAGCTTCCGCACCAATGCGATGGGGCCGCTGCTGCTGACCCAGGCGCTGGCGCCGCGGCTGGCGGACGGCGCGCGGGTCGCCAACATCAGTTCGGTGCTCGGCTCGATCGCGTCGACCACGCGTTTCGGCTCGCCCAGCTACGACATCAGCAAGGCTGCACAGAACATGGCCACCGCGCTGCTGGCGCAGGCACTGCAGCCGCGCGGCATCGTCGTGCTCGCGCTGCATCCCGGCTGGGCGCAGACCGACATGGGTGGCGACAAGGCCACGGTCCCGGTGGAGGATTCCGTGGCCGGCCTGCTGCGCGTCATCGACGCGGCCGGGCCCGCGGACAGCGGCAGCTTCCGCGACTGGCGCGGCGAGGCGCTGCCGTGGTGACCGCGCGCGCCTGATGCTGCACGTCATCCTGCACCAGCCACGGATTCCGCCCAACACCGGCAACGCGATCCGCCTGTGCGCCAATACCGGCGCACGACTGCACCTGGTGCGTCCGCTGGGTTTCTCGCTGGACGACGCACAGCTGCGCCGCGCCGGACTCGACTACCACGAATACGCGACCGTGCAGGTGCACGATTCGCTGCAGGCCGCGCTCGATGCGATCGCCGGGCCGGACGGCGCACCGCCGCGGCTGTTCGCGCTCAGCACCCGCGGCCACGCCCGTCACGATGCGCCCGCGTTCCGGGAAGGCGATGCCTTCCTGTTCGGCAGCGAAACCGGCGGCTTGCCCGACGCCGTGCTCGATGCGCTGCCGCCTGCGCAATGCCTGCGCCTGCCGATGCGGCCCGACAACCGCAGCCTCAATCTGTCCAACGCGGTGGCGGTGGTGGTGTACGAGGCCTGGCGCCAGCTCGGCTTCGCCGGTGCGGCGCCAGACTGAACCCAAGCGTAAAAGTTCCGGCAATCCGCCATCACGCCTTCAGGTGCCGTTGCAGGCGCATGCGCAGAATCGTGCCACCGGTTCAGCTGCGATTCCTCCCCCGCGTCGCTGCCGGCCCTCATAAAACAATAGAAAGAGGTCCCCGATGAAGCGCTCATTCCTCGCACTCGCCATGTTCGCCGCGCTCCCGTTCGCCGCCTCCGCGGCCGACGGCATTTCCTACAACTACGTCCAGGGCGGTTACGTCGCCACCAACACCGACGCCGGCGACGCCGACGGCTGGGGCCTGGGCGGCTCCGCCGCGCTCAGCCAGAACTTCCACGTGTTCGGCAACTTCGCCAACCAGGACCTGAAGGACGTCGACGCCGACTTCGACCAGTGGCGCGTGGGCGTGGGTTACAACCACCAGGTGTCGCAGCGCATGGACCTGGTGACGCGCGTGGCCTACGAGAAGTTCGATGCCGGCAACGACATCGATGCCGACGGCTACAGCGTCGAGGCCGGCGTGCGCGGCGCGATGACGCCGATGCTGGAAGGCTATGCGCTGGCTGGCTACGAAGATGGCGACAGCTTCGACGGCGACTTCTACGGCAAGCTCGGTGCGCAGGTGAAGTTCAACCCCAACTGGGGCGTGGCCGCGGACGTGAAGTTCGCGGACGGCGACACCCAATGGTTCGTCGGCCCGCGTCTGACCTGGTGACACGCCACCCGTAGGGCCGAGCCATGCCCGGCTCCACCCGCAAAGGATCGCGGACGTTCCCTCCCCCGACTTTCGCGATCCGACCCGGCCGGCAACGGCCGGGTTTTTTATTGCGCGGCGAACAACCCGTCGGGGTATTCGGGTTTCTGCTCGCGGGCGAGCAGGCGCTTCAGCGCTTCGGCCGGGGTGATGTCGCCGTGCAGCACGTCGCGCACGTTCTGCGCGATCGGCAGTTCCAGGCCGTGGCGTTCGGCCAGGCGCATGACCTCGTCGGCGGTCTGCACCGACTCGACCACCTGCCCGATCTCGCGCACCGCGTCGGCCAGCGACTGGCCGCGGCCCAGCGCGAGGCCCAGGCGGCGGTTGCGCGACAGGTCGCCGGTGCAGGTCAGCACCAGGTCGCCGAGGCCGGCCAGGCCCATCAGGGTCTCCGGGCGCCCGCCGATCGCGGCGTTGAGCCGCAGCATCTCGTTGAGGCCGCGGGTGATCAGGCCGGTGCGCGCGTTGAGCCCCAGGCCCATGCCGTCGGCGGCGCCGGTGGCGACCGCGAGCACGTTCTTCATCGCTCCGCCGAGTTCGGCGCCGCGCATGTCGTCGCCGGTATAGGCGCGGAAGCCGGGACCGTGCAGCACATCGGCGACCTGCTGCACGAAGGCGGCGTCGTCGCCCTGCACCGTGAGCGCGGTCGGCAGGCCCTGTGCGACCTCCCTGGCGAACGACGGGCCGGTCACCACCGCCAGCGGCACGCCGGGGCCCAGCGTATCGGCGGCGACTTCATGCAGGAAGCGCCCGGAGCCGGGCTCGAAACCCTTGGTCGCCCAGGCCACGCCCGCGCCCGCGGGCCGCAACGGCGCCAGCGCATGCAGGGTTTCGGTGAATGCGTGCGACGGCACCACCACCAGCACCAGCTCCGCGCCGTGCAGCGCGGTGGCGAGATCGGTGGTGGCGCGCAGCGATTCCGGCAACGCCACTCCCGGCAGGTAGCGCGGGTTTTCGTGGCGCTCGCCGACGGCCTCGATGACCGCCGCGTCGCGGCCCCACAGCACCGTCGCATGCCCGTGCCGCGCGATCAGCGCGGCAAGCGCGGTGCCCCAGGAACCGGCGCCGAGGACGGCGACATGCTTTGTGGGGGCATGCTTTGCCTGCTTGCGCAGCGCCTGCATGCCGGGTCAGGCGTTGCCGGCAGCTTCCGCGTCGGCCAGGCCGGCGCCGTCCTGCGCCTGCTGCGCGCGCTGGCGCAGGCTCTCGGCGTACAGGTTCTCGAAGTTGATCGGCTGCAGCAGGAACGGCGGGAAGCCGCCCGACTGCACCAGGTCGCCGATGGCCTGGCGCGCATAGGGATACAGCGCATTCGGGCAATGGGTGCCGAGCATCGCGTCCAGCGCCTGCTCGTTGAACCCCTGCAGGCCGAACACGCCAGCCTGCTGGACCTCGGCCAGGTAAGCGGTCT
The DNA here is from genome assembly GCA_036676625.1 of Lysobacter sp. Lineage (GTDB taxonomy): Bacteria > Pseudomonadota > Gammaproteobacteria > Xanthomonadales > Xanthomonadaceae > Cognatiluteimonas. The sequence continues at coordinate 28,847 of JAKFCN010000027.1, forward strand.
TCTCGCCCGTGGTGCAGGTCAGGGTCACGCCCAGCACCACCTCGAAGGCGTTGTCGGACAGGCGCTGCACCTTCTGCGACAGGTTCATCTGCAACTGCGGCTGGGCCTGCTCGTTGAACACCTGCGGAGCACCCGGCGCCTCGAACGAAACGTCCTTGAGGTACACCTTCTCGAGCGTGAACATCGCACCGGCGGGAGGGGTTTCGGTCGGCGCGGCGGCGCCGTTGGGAGAATCTTGCTCGGCCATCGTGGAGCTCCAGCGGTAAAAGCGGAAAAGAAGGGGATTATCGCATGCGGACCGGGAATTACCGCCGAGCGTTGTCGGCGGGTCTACCGGCCCTTGGCCAGCGGCAGCCCGGCCTGCTGCCAGGCGCCGATGCCGCCGTCCAGCACGAACACCCGCTCGAATCCGGCCTTGCGCAGCCGCTTGGCGGCATCGCCGGAGGCCTGCCCGGCCTTGCACACCAGCACCACCGGCAACCCCTTGGCGGCGGCGAGCTGGCGGTTCTCCGGGTCGAACTGGCTCACCTGCACGTTCTTCGCGCCCGGGATGTGGCCCTTCTCGAATTCGGCGATGGGGCGCAGGTCCACCACCAGCGCGTTCTCGCGGTTGACCAGCGCGGTCAGCCCGGCCGGCTGCAGGCCCTTGTAGCCACGGAACAGGCCCATGACCTCGTTGCCGGCGATGGCGACGGTGAGGGCGGCGAGGCCCAGCGACAGATAGGGGTGGCGCCCTGCGAAGGCGATCAGTTCGGCGAAGTCCATGCCGCGATTGTCGCAGGTCGCGGCGTGGGCGTCAGTCCTGCCAGAGGTCCGGGAGGCCGTTGGTCACCCACCAGGCGTGGGCCTCGGGATCGTAACGCCAGCGCTCGACATAACGGGCCTGGCGCGCCTGCAGGGTGTTGCGGTTGACCACGCCGATTTCGATCTCGCGCGTCGCGGTGGCGTCGCCCGATTGCGCGCTGCGATCGTGGTAGGCGGAGATCTGCACCTGCTTGTAGCGCTCGAACTCCAGCGGCGTCATCGGATGCGCCTCGCGGTAGTCGGGATCCACCATGTTCCAGGCGCCCTCGAAGTCGCCCCAGCGAATCGCCGCCGACCACGCGTACTGCGCCTGTTGCAGCGCGCTGCCGCGATCGGGGGTGGTGGCACAGGCGGCCAGCGCCAGCGTCGCCGCCAGCACTGCGAGCCAGGCCACGCGTGAAATGGCCCTGCGTGAAGCGGCGATCGGATTGGTCTTCATCGCCGCATCCTAGCCCACGATCGCGACATAGCGCGCGCGGCCCTCGGCGGCGGTGCCGCCGTCGCCGGTCCCCACCCGCGCCTGCAGCACCACGCTGGCGCGGCCGCGCTCGCGCAGGTCCGCGCACACCGCGTCCCAGTCGCCTCCCTCCAGCCAGGCCTCGGCTTCGAGGTCGGCATACAGCGGTGCGCGATAACGGACGCTGCTGTCGGCCACGAACACCGGCGCCGACAGTCCCGCCTGTCCCAGCCGCAGCGTCACCAGGCCCCAGCCGGCCAGGGTCATCAGCGAGCCCAGACTGCCGCCGAAGGCGCAGCCCTTGTCGTTGACGTGCGCGGAGAGCGGCGCCTGCAGGCGCAGGCGCGCACCGTCGTAGCCGGCGATGCGCAACCGCAGGGCCGCGACCGGGGGCATGGCCCGGTAGTGGGCGTCGAGGGCGCGGAGGGCGGGAGTGTCGAGGGGATCGGTGGGCATGGGCGGACTATGCCAACATCCCCGGAATCGCGCCCACGGGGCGCCCCTACGTTGGCATTGCGATGGGCCTGCCGCTCGCAGGATGCACGGTGATCTCGCTGCGCCCCGCCGGGGCGCATGCCGCATTGCGGCACGCGGCCGCGGCACAGGGTGCACGGCTGCTGGCATTGTCGCCGTGGCGCCTGCATGCACTCGACGATGCGCGTTCGCGCGCGGCGCTGGCGGCGGCGCTCGGCGCGCCGCGCGTGATATTCACCAGTCCGGCCGCGGTTGCCGCCGCGCAGCGCCTGGAGCCGCTGCGTCCGGCACCCGAGGCCTGCTGGCTCGCGGTCGGCGCGGGTACCGCCGCGGCATTGGCGCGCGAAGGAGTCGAAGCGCTCGCGCCGCAACGCATGGACAGCGAAGGCCTGCTCGCCCTGGAACCGCTGCAGCAGATCGCCGGCCTCACCGTCGGCCTGGTGACCGCGCCCGGCGGCCGCGGCGAAATCGAACCCGCACTGCGGCGGCGCGGCGCGTACCCGCTGCGCGCCGATGTCTACGAACGCATCGAACTGGCGCCGTCCTCGCGGGCGATCGAGGCGTTGCGCATGCTCGACGGCCCGGCCTGGCTGGTGCTGAGCAGCGGCGCCGCCCTGGACAGCGTGCTTTCGGCGCTGCCCGCCGATGCCGCGCAGATCCTGCGCAGCGCCGCCGTGGTCGCGGCCAGCGAACGCCTGGCGCAACTGGCAGCCGGACACGGGTTCCCGCGCGTCGTCACCGCCGCCAGCGCCCTGCCCGTGGACCTGGTGGCCGCGGCGGCGGCGGCGCATCCGCCAGCATGAACGCCGACATGGAACCCACACCCATCGAAGTCGCGGGCCGGGCGCCGCCACGCCGCAAGCGCAGCCCGCTGCCCTGGCTGCTGTCCGTCGCACTGCTGGCGCTGCTCGGCTGGCGCGGCTGGCAGGAATGGCAATCCTGGCAATCGCGCGCCGCCGCGGCCGCGAATGCGGAACTGGAGCAGTTGCAGGCGCTCGACGAGCGCATCGACGCCCTGCGCCGCGACCAGCGCGCGCAGGCGGAGCGCATTGCCCGGTCCGACGCCACCAACCGCGTGCTGCGCGACGAAGTGATCGGCGTCGGCCAGCGCGCCGCGCTGCTCGAGGACAGCGTCGCCAGACTCGCGGATCCTTCGCGCCACGGCGCCCAGGCGCTGCGCCTGGACGAAGTGGAACTGCTGCTGGCCACCGGCGCGCAGCGACTGCAGCTGGCCGGCGACCTCGATGGCGCGCGTCGCGCGTATGCGCTGGCTGCCGGCGTACTCGACGGCGTCGACGATCCCGCCTACCTCGACCTGCGCCAGGCGCTGGCGCAGGAACGCGCTGAGCTGGACGCGCTGGGCGCGGATCCGAAGGTGGTCGCGCTGGCACGCCTGGATGCCTTTGCCGGATCGCTGCCTTCGCCCGGGTCGTTGCCGCGGCGCGACGGCGATGCGCAGCGGCCCTGGTGGCAGCGCGCGTTCGCGCGACTGGTGCAGGTGCGTCCGTCGGATCGTGCTGTCGCAGTGGCGCCGGGCGAGCGCGACGCCGGCTTCGTCGCACTGCAGCTGGAGTTGACCCTTGCGCGCGCGGCCGCCGAACGCCGCGACCGCGACGGCTGGACGGCCGCGCTGGTGCGCGCCGACAGCTGGCTCCGGCGGCTGTCGCCGCCATCGCTGCAGGACCAGCGCAAGCGCCTCGCGGCGCTGCGTGCGCTGCCGCTGGCGCCGCGCATGCCCGCCTTCGGCAGCACCCTGCGGCAATTGCAGGCGATGCGCACCGCGCGCTGAGTGCGTTCAGCGCGGCGTCAGGCCGCAGACACGCCGGCGACACCCGCCGTGCGAGGCTGGCCCATCATCGGAGGATTGCGCCATGAACCTGTTCCGCAACCTGCTGCTCTGGATCCTGCTGGCCCTGCTCGGCGCCTTCGCCGCGCAACTGCTGCTGGCCGACCCGGGTTACGTGCTGGTGCGCTTCCGCGGCTACGACTACGAAACCACGGTCGCATCCGCTGCACTGGTGACCCTGTTGGTGCTGGTCGGCATCTGGCTGCTGTGGAAGTTGCTGACGCTGCCGTTCCGCAGCTGGCGCACGCATCGCGACCGCCGCGCGCGGGCACGCCTGGGCGAAGGACTGGACGCGCTGCATCGCGGCCACTACGACCGCGCCGAGAAGTTGCTGGCGCAGGTCGCCGCCGACGAGGGCGATGCCGGGGCCGGCGCGCGCGTCGCCGCTGCGCAGGCTGCGAGCGCCCGCGGCGACCAGGTTGCGGCGCGGGCCCAGCTCGCCGCGTTGGGCGAACGCCATGCAGTCGCGCGTGCGATCGCCACCGCCGAGCTGGCGCTGGACGACCATCGCCCCACCGATGCGCTGGTCGCGCTCGACGCGCCGGCGGCGCAGCCCCTGCCGCCGCGCGGCCTGGCGTTGCGGGCGCTGGCGCTGGCCGCGAACGGCCAGGCCGCGCAGGCGTACGGCCTGCTCGGCACGCTGCGCCAGCAGCAGGCGCTGCCGGCGACCCGGCTCGACGAATTGCAGGAACAGTGGGCCGAAGCGGCACTGCGCGAAGCCGGCGATGCGAACGTGCTGGCCGAGCGCTGGGAAACCCTGCCGAAATCGCTGCGCAACGAACCGGGAGTGGTCGGTGCCTACGCCGAGCGCGCCGCCGCGCTGCGCTGGGACGAAGCCGCGACCAAGGCGATCGAGCAGGCGCTGGATGCACGCTGGGACGAAACCCTCGCCATGCAGTACGGCGTCCTGCCGGTGTCGCGCCTGGACGCGCGCCGCGCCAATGCCGAACGCTGGTTGCCGGGCCATCCCGCCAGCCCGGCGCTGCTGCTCACGCTGGCACGGCTGGCGCGCGCGCAAGGCCAGTGGCCGCAAGCCGAGGCCTACCTGCATCGCGCGATCGCCCAGGGCGCGGGCAGCGAGGCCTGGGAGGAACTCGGCCATGGCTTCGCCGCCAACGACGAGGAATCGCTTGCGCGCCAGTGCTACGCCAATGCCCTGCGCGCCGGTCGCGGCGAGACCGCCGCCGACCTGCCCGGGCGCGACCTGCGCCAGCAGATCGGCGACCGCGCCGCGATCGAGGAACGCGACGAGCACGGCTTGCCGCGATTGAAGCTGTAGAGCTTCAGCGTTCGAGGATCGCGACCACGCCCATGCCGCCCGCGGTGCAGATCGACACCAGGCAGCGGCCGCCGCCGCGTTCCTTCAACTCCTTCGCCGCGGTCGCGACGATGCGCGCGCCGGTCGCCGCGAACGGATGGCCGACGGCGAGCGAGGAACCGTTCAAGTTGATCTTCGCCGGATCGATCCGGCCCAGCGGCGCGTCGAGCCCGAGGCGCCCCTTGCAGTACTCCTCGCTCTCCCACGCCCGCAGCGTGCACAGCACCTGCGCAGCGAAGGCTTCGTGGATCTCGTAGAAGTCGAAGTCCTGCAGGGTCAGTCCGTTGCGCGCCAGCATTTCCGGCACCGCGATGGTCGGCGCCATCAACAGGCCTTCGCCATGCACGAAGTCGACCGCGGCGACCTGCGAATCGCGGATGTGGCACAGCACTTCGTGTCCGTGCGCGGCGGCCCATTCGTCCGACGACACCAGGCAGGCAGCGGCGCCGTCGGTGAGCGGAGTGGAATTGGCCGCAGTCAGCGTGCCCTTGCCCGAGACCTTGTCGAACGCCGGCTTCAGCGTCGCCAGCTTCTCCAGCGAAGTGTCGGGGCGCAGGTTGTTGTCGCGCGAGACGCCGCGGAAGCTCACCACCAGGTCGTCGAAGAAGCCGCGCTCGTACGCCGCGGCCAGCTTGCGGTGCGAGCCGACCGCCCATTCGTCCTGCGAGTCGCGCGAGATGTTCCATTCGCGCGCCATGTCTTCGCAATGGTCGCCCATCGACTTGCCGGTGCGCGGCTCGGCCACGCCGGGGAAATCCGGCTTGAGTTCGCGCAGGCGGAAGCCCTTGAACGCGAGGGCCTTGTCCCTGAGGGTCTTGCCGCGCGCGGCCAGCAACAGGCGCCGGCGCAGGGACTGGCCGTACACGATCGGCACGTCGGAAGTGGTGTCGCTGCCGCCGCCGATGCCCGCCTCGATCTGGCCGGTGGCGATCTTGTTGCCGATCCCGACGATCGCGTCCAGCGAGGTACCGCAGGCACGCTGCAGGGTGATGCCCGGAGTCAGCGGCGACAGCCCCGAGGACAGGGTCGCCTCGCGCCCGAGGTTCCAGTCCGAGGGGTGCTTGATCACCGCGCCCATCGCCACTTCGCCGAGCTGCTGCCCGTGCAGGCCGAACTTCTCCACCAGGGCACCGAGAGTACGCACCGACATGCCGAGGTTGCCGACATCGGCATAGGCCGTGTTCTGGCGACAGAACGGGATGCGGACGCCACCCAGCACGGCGACGGGACGACCTTGCAGCATCGCTGACCTCGCAAGCGGCCCACGCGACGTCGCGGGGCATAATGCGAGCCAGTGTAAACCCGCCCCCGTGCACGGCCAATCACCAATGAGCGACGCAAACCACAGTTCCGGCGATCGACTCGTGATGGGTGCATTGGCGCTGGAGTTGACTTCCGGAAGCGCGGTGGCGAACGACCGCCTGGCGCAGGCCGAGGCAGGCCGCCTGGGCGAACGCATCGCCGCCGACCTGGCCCGTTTCCAGCCCGATGCCGCATTGCTGGAACTCGCCCTGGTGGGCGCGCACTACGATCCGGTGGAGCTGTTGCGGCCGGGCTGGCCGCTGCACCGCGAACTCGACCAGCTGTCCACGCGTGCGCCCGGCGACCGCAGCGCACCGGGCGGGCGGATCGTGGCCTTCGGCGCCCACGACGGCCAGTTGCCGGGAACGCTCGCACCCTCGCCCGACGATGCCGGCGGTCCGCTGCGACTGGTGCCGTTCGTGCTCGGCGGCGACGCCGCGACGGTGGCGACGGTGGGCGACGCCTTCGAGCGCGACCTGGTCGAGACCGGCATGGCCGGTGCCGACACCGCGCTGCTGGCGCAGGAGCTGTTCGGCCTGCAGGTCGAACACGCGCGCTACCTGACCCTGCACGACCTGCTGGCGATGACCGCGATGCAGTACGAGCACGCCGGACTGGCGCCGCTATGGCCGCTGCTGGAAGCTGCGTTGCTGGCGCCAGGGGCGGAGGAATGGCTCGATGCGCCACCCGAGCCGCTGGCGCATTACTGCGACGGCGAGGCACGGATTGCACTGTTCTCGCCCGCTGCCTGGCACGCGCGCTACGTGCCGGGCGCCGCCGACGATGCAAAGCTGGCGCGCGGCTTCGAGCACTTCCAGTTGCGCCAGCGGCAGTTCGCGGCCGTGCTCGGTGCGCACGGCATCCCCGTCACGTTCGCGCATTGCGGCGCGAGCGAAACACCGGATCTGTAGGAGCGGAGCGGCGTCAGCCTCCGGGTGGGTACCCCTGAGTCGTGGCCAGGCACCGCCCCCGCAGGGGGAAAAGGGTCCCGCCTGCTCAATAGCTTCGGCGCCAGTGCGTGACTTGCGTTGCGGGTGGACGAGCCGATCGGAATGAAGGACTCCGGTACTGGCGTCGCGAAACCTTCTGTGGATCGCTGCCGTTCCTGTCAACGGAGGTTTTTCCCCCTGCGGGGGCGGTACCTGGCCCCTGTCCCTTGCGCCGGCGGCTCCCTCCCGAAGCGTCGGGAGGAACCAGCTCACGACCTCACTCATCACGGCAGTCGTGGGTCAACGCTCGAATGCTGCATGGCAAT
>JAKFCN010000028.1:0-29284 GCA_036676625.1 Lysobacter sp.
GCGCGTGATCCAGGCGCGGCGGACGAAGACCGCGACTACCAGTACCAGCAGGAAGACGCCGTAGCCGGCGGACGTGGCGAGGATCTGCGGCCACATCGCCCCGTATTGCCGATCCGCATAGCCATGGCTCCAGTGCAGCGTGGCCATGAACGCGCCCAACGCGACCAGCAACGCCACGATGTCGAACAGCCGGCGGCGCGCGTTGCGCGGCTGGCGCGGGTAGATCCAGTACAGCGCGCACAGGATCAGGAACCAGGGCGCGAACAGGATCAGTGCGAGGTCGGGAAGGCCTGACAAGTTCACGCGCCTTGCTCCTCGGCAGCGCGCAATGCCGCCAGTGCATCCGCGACCGCCGTGGTGCCGGCGCCCTCGCCCAGTGCAACATCGGCATCCGGGCCAGGGAAGCCATCGCGCTTCAACGCCGCGATCCGCTGCCCGGCCTCCTTCGGCGAGTCGAAGCCGCGGCTGAGCAGCAGCACGCGTTCGCCGTCCACCAGCTTGAAGTGGAAGCGGCCGTCGGCCTCGCGGTATTGCTTGAATACCGGCAGCGCCGCCTTCGCCGCGCGCGCGACCGGCTTGCCGTCGGCATGGGTGCTGGCGAGGTCGCGCAGGCCTACCGCGGCGCGCAACTCGCGCAGGAACGGCATGGCGTACTGCGCACGCAGCCGCTGCGCGCCGTCACGCAACTGTTCCTCGATCCGCTGCGGGTTGGCGATCAGCGCCTCGTAGCGCTCGCGCATCGGCGCGATTTCGGTATCGATGCGCTCGAACAGCGCCTGCTTGGCATCGCCCCAGGCGATGCCGTCGGCATAGGCCCGGCGCATCGCGGCGGTCTCGCCGGCAGTGGCGAAGGCCTGGTAGATCTCGAACAGCGCGGAACCGGCGGGGTCCTTGGGTTCGCCGGGTGCGCGCGAGTCGGTGACGATCGAGAAGATCAGCTTCTTCAGCTCGGCGCGCGGCGCGAACAACGCAATGGTGTTGTCGTAGCTCTTGCTCATCTTGCGACCGTCCAGGCCCGGCAAGGTCGCCACCTGTTCCTCGACCGCCGCTTCCGGGAGGGTGAAGTATTCCCGGCCGGCCGGCGCACCGTAAAGATGGTTGAAGCGCTGCGCGAAATCGCGCGCCATCTCGATGTGCTGCACCTGGTCGCGACCCACCGGCACCTTGTGCGCGTTGAACAGCAGGATGTCGGCGGCCATCAGCACCGGGTACATGAACAGGCCCGCGGTGACGCCGGCATCGTCGTCCTCGCCGGCCTCGCGGTTGCGGTCGACCGACGCCTTGTAGGCGTGGGCGCGGTTGAGGAGCCCCTTGCCGGCGACGCAGGTGAGCAGCCAGGTCAGTTCGGTCGTCTCGGGCACGTCGCTCTGGCGGTAGAACCAGACCTTGTCCGGGTCCAGGCCGCAGGCCAGCCAGGCCGCCGCGATCTCCAGGGTCGAGCGCTGCACCCGCGCGGGCTCCTGCACCTTCACCAGCGCGTGGTAGTCGGCGAGGAAGTAGAAGCTCTCGCTGCCGGGCGCGTGGCTGGCGGCGATCGCCGGCCGGATGGCGCCCACGTAGTTGCCCAGGTGCGGGGTTCCGGAGGTGGTGATGCCGGTGAGGACGCGGAGGGAGGCCATCGCGCCAGTTTACCGGAGCCGCCGACCCCATTCCTGCAACCCCATCGACGGCACCCGCGCGTTCCAGCAGGCACCCCACCCCGGAGCCATCGCCATGATCCGCAAGCTGCCGCTCTCGTCCCTGCTCCCGGTCGCGCTGCTGCTGGTCGCCGCATGGCAATCCGCGACCGCCCGCCCGCTGGTCGATCTTTCGATCGTCGACCGCGAGCACGCCACCGAACTGCCCGAGTACCACGCACGCGGCGAGAGCTGGATCGCCGGCATCCCCGGCCACCGCTACGCCGTGCGCCTGCGCAACGACAGCAACGAGCGCGTGCTGGTGGTGCTGTCGGTGGACGGCGTCAATGCGGTCAGCGGCGAAACCGCAGCGGCCTCGCAGGCAGGCTATGTACTCGACCCCTGGGAAACCGCGCACATCGCCGGCTGGCGCAAATCGCTCGACGACGTCGCGGGATTCGTATTCACCGACCTGCCCGATTCCTACGCCGCGCGCACCGGGCGGCCGGACAACGTCGGGGTGATCGGGATCGCAGTGTTCCGCGAACGCCAATTCCACCGGCGGCCATCATCGCCGCCGGCCATCGCGCAACGCGATGCGGGCGCCGGCAAGGCGATGGCCGAAGCCACGCCCTCGGCTCCCATGGGCGCGGACGCCGCCACCACCACCCGCCAACAACTGGGCACCGGCCACGGCGAACGCGAATGGGCACCGGTGGGCAGCACGCGGTTCGTGCGCGCAAGCAGGACGCCCACGCAGGTCACCCAATTGCGCTACGACGACACAGCAACGCTGGTTGCCCTGGGGGTGCTGCCACGGCACACCCGGCCGTGGCAGCCGGCGCCGCGGGCGTTCCCGGGAAGCTTCGTCCCGGACCCGCCACGCGGCTAGTACGGATTCGGCTGGTGCCGGCTCGGCCGGCACCGGTATCCATCAGGAGTTCAGCGTGCGCTCGAAGTCGCGCACCTCGTTCTCGGCGCGATCGCGATCCCAGCCGTACTGTTCCTGCAGCTTGCCGGCGAGGTACTTGCTGTCGCCGTTGGCGACATCGAACACGTCGTCGGTGAGCTTGCCCCACTTCTGCTGGGCCTGGCCCTTCAGCTGCGTCCACTTGCCGGAAATGATGTCCTTGTTCATGCGTGCAACCTCTTTCTTGCGGGGGATCGTCAGTCTCACAGCAGCATCGTTGCCGCAGGGTCAAGGATTCGTTGCGCAACAGGAAAGGGCCGGGTTTCCCCGGCCCCATGTGCATCCTTGCCGGCACCTCCGTGCCCTTCCACGACTCGCGTCAGCAATTGCCTTCGACGTTGTCGGTGCAATCCTTGGCGGTGTCCTGGATCGAGTCGCCAGCCGATTCCACGTCCTTGCCGACGCCTTCGACCGTGTGGCAGGCCCCCAGGAACGACATCATCGCGAGCATGAGCACAGCGGCCAGTTTCCGGTTGATACGCATGGGACTCTCCTGTGTGGTGGACGAGCGGCAGACGCCGTCCGTGTCGCCCATGGAAGCTGGGGGCCCGTGAATTCCACGTCTATGCGCAGGCGGTTGACGGCGAACCGTTCAGCCAGTCAGTCGCGCATCAGGGTCGACTTGCCGAACAGGCTTTCGACCAGTTCCACGGAGACGCGCGCGGTCTCGTTGCGGTTGTCGAGCAACGGGTTGAGCTCGACGATGTCGAGCGAACCCATGCGGCCGCTGTCGGCGATCATCTCCATCACCAGTTGCGCCTCGCGGTAGTTCGGGCCGCCGGGCACCGTGGTGCCGACGCCGGGCGCGATCGAGGGATCGAGGAAGTCGACGTCGAAGCTGACGTGCAGGTGCGTGTCCGCATCGACCCCGGCCAGCGCCGCTTCCATCGTGCGCTTCATGCCGACTTCGTCGATGTAGCGCATGTCGTAGACGTCGAGGCCGTGTTCCTTGACCAGCCGCTTCTCGCCCTCGTCGACCGAGCGGATGCCGATCTGCCGGATCTGCCCGGGCGAGATCGCCGGTGCGCTGCCGCCGAGCGCGGTGAGCGCCTGCGGGCCGATGCCGCACAGGCAGGCGACCGGCATCCCGTGGATGTTGCCGGAAGGCGTCACTTCGTGGGTGTTGAAATCGGCGTGCGCGTCCAGCCACAGCACCCGCAGCTGCTTGCCGGTGTCGCGACAGTGCTGCGCCACCGCGGTGATCGAGCCGATGCCCAGGCAATGGTCGCCGCCCATCATGATCGGCAGCCGGCCGGCCTGCAGTTCGGCCGTGACCGCCTGCATCACCAGCCGGTTCCAGGCCACCACCTGCTCGAGGTGGCGATAGCCGTCCACCGGCGGTTGCCAGGGGTTGCGCGGTCCATCGAGGTTGCCGCGGTCGACGACGTCGATGCCGCGCGCGGCAAGCGCTTCGCCGAGGCCTGCGATGCGCAATGCATCCGGTCCCATCAGCGCACCGCGGTCGCCCGCTCCAATGTCGGTCGGCACGCCGAGCAGCGATACCGGCGGATAGCGACGGCTCATCGGCTGTCCTCCATGGCTTGCGTGTCCTGTGGTGCCGGCACCCGGATTCGAACTGGGGACCTACCGCTTACAAGGCGGTTGCTCTGCCAACTGAGCTATGCCGGCGTCGATGCCGGGATTCTAGCGCAGCGGGCCGGGAAACCCGCCGCCTGCAGCGATGCCGCCCGGCGCTGCGCGGCATCCCGGGTGGAGTATCGGCCGAGCGCGATCGCGTTGGCGTCCTCGCCATCGCGCATCACCAGATAGTCGCTGAAGCCGGCGGCATCGATGCGCGCGGCCATGGCTTCGGCGGCATCGATGCCGGGCAACCGCGGCAGGTAGACGCGCCAGCCCTCCGCGCCGGCGTCGGGACCGGCGCAGTCGGTCGATGCAGAAGGCGCAGCGGGTACGGATGTGGTGGCGGCCTGCGTCGCTGCGGCTGTCGGTGGCGCGGCAGCCGGCGGTGCCGGCGGTGCCGGCTTCGCCACGGCCGCGGCGACGCCCGGCGCGGCTTCCGCGAGCAGTTGCAGCCGCGGCGCGCCGGCGGACTGCGCAGGCACCGCGGGCGCAGGCGCGGAATGCAGCAGCCACCAGGCGGCGACACCGAGGTTGAGGACCAGCAACAGGACGATGACGGCGCGCGTAGGCATGGGTCGATTCTATGCGGCGACCCGCGCCCAGTGCGCGAGTCCCTCGAGCACCAGGGCCGGCGCATGCGTAGCCAGGGGCAACCGCGGCAACAGCGCCGGCGCGCCACCGCCATGCAGCAGCAGCGTCGGCGTGCCGCCCAGCAACTGCGTCGCCGCATCCATGCTGCGCGCCACCAGGCCCAGCGCCGCGCCCTCGCAACCGGAGGCGAGCGCATCGTCGGTGTCGGCGGCGAACTCCCGGTAAAGGCCGCCCTCGGTCGGTAGCACCGTTGCACGCTGGTGCAATGCGGCGCGCATCAATGCCGGCGACGGTGCGATCCGGCCGCCGCGATGGTGGCCATCGGCATCCAGCAGGTCCACGGTCAGCGCGGTGCCGACCCCGACCACCAGCGCCGGGCGCCCATCGCGGGCGCGCGCCGCAAGCAGCGCCAGGAAACGGTCGACCCCGAGCCGCCGCGGCTGCGCGTAGGCGATGCGCACGCCGGCGAATGCCGCCTGGGTGCGTGCGATGGTGATGCGGCCACCGCGCGCGGCCAGCGCGTCCAGCAACCGCACCGTGAGCGCGGAAGGCGCGACCGTGGCCACGCAGGCGAGCTCGAAGGTGTCCGGCAGGTGTCGCAACCAGCCCGGCTCGAATCCGCTGCCGTCATGGCCGACGGCAGTCACCTCGCCGAGCTTGCCGTCGCGCCATGGCGCCAGCTTGAGGCGGCTGTTGCCGAGGTCGAACAGCCAGGTGTTCAAGCCGGCCTCACGCTGACTTCGCCGGCATGCACCAGTTGCTCGGTCGCGCCGATGCGCACCCGCAGGGCACCGTCGCCCGACAGGCCCAGCGCCTGGCCGGCACGGGTGCCGTCGCTGCCATGCACCAGCACCGCCTGCCCCGCCAGCGCATCCAGCCGGGCATAACGTTCGAGGAAAGGCTCGAGCCCGGTCTCGTCGAACTGCGCCAGCGCCGGCAGCCAGTGCGCCAGCAGCGCAGCCGCCAGCGCGTTGCGCGAGGGCGCGCGACCGCCCGCGAGCGTCGCCAGGTCGATCCAGGGCTGGCCGATCGCGGCGGCAGCAGGCGCAGGCATCGCGACATTCAATCCCAGGCCCATCACTGCACGCGCGGGGCCGGCGGCTTCGCCGCCGCCTTCCACCAGCAGTCCGCCGAGCTTGCGCAGGCCGTCGCCGCCGGCGACCACCAGGTCGTTGGGCCATTTCAGGCGCACGTCGGCAAACCCGAGCGCATTCAGCGCCTCGGCGCCGGCGACGCCGGCCACCAGGCTCAGGCCCGGCAACCGCGCCAGGCCGCCGCCGAAGCGGCGCGCCACCGAGAGGTAGATGTTGGCGGCCAGCGGCGAGGCCCAATCGCGCCCGCGGCGGCCGCGCCCGCCGCTCTGGCGCTCGGCCAGCAGCACCGCGGCGCCCTGCGCCGGGGTCTCGCGCCGCAGCAGTTCCGAATTGGTCGAATCCAGCGACCAGGCGACTTCCAGTTGCGCCAGTGCGGCGCGGGCGTCGGCCGGCAATGCGGACCGGATCGCATCGGCATCGAGCAGCTCCAGCGGCTGTTGCAGCGCATAGCCACGGCCGTGCTGGACGGCGATCGCCACCCCGCCCTCGCGCAGTGCGCGCACGTGCTTCCAGACCGCAGCCCGGGTCTGCCCCGCGGCCCGCGCGAGGTCGGCGCCGCTCGCGGGCCCCTGGAGCAGGCGCACGAGCAATTCGCGCTCGTTCATGGCAGGAGAGGTGGGGTTCGGGGCACGCGGGAAGTCTGCCGGAAGGGCCCGCCGTTGTCTGCTGCGGCGCAGCATGCAACCTTCTGCGCCGGCCACGCATCCACGTTATAGTTGCTGGCCTCTTCCGGCCAGTGCATCCCCATCCGAGGATTGCCGCCATGATTGCCCCGCGCAAACTGCAAGGCTTCCGCTACCTGCCCTTGTGCCTGCTGCTGCTGTCGGCCGGCGCACTGGCGGAGGTTCGCGACGTGCGCATGCACGGTCCGGACGGCGATGGCGGCAGCGAGTGCACCGGAGCCGATGCTTCCGATCCTGGCGATACCGCAAGCCCCGCCGCGAAGCCGGCCGCATCGGCCGCGAAGCCGGCGGGTGCGGCCCGGATCAAGCCGGTGGTCACGGTGCGCGGCGGCGACACCGGCAGCACCCATGCCCCGCGCTGGCACAGCTTCCTGCCAGGCATGTTCCGCTGAGCAGGCGCGCCTGAACTGCGCGTGCTGACGGTACCGTGCTGACGGCATGGTTGCGGCGCCTGCGCCGTGCCCCCGCACCGATCGATTCCACGCTCTGGCGCGATGCCTGCGCCAGCCTGCCCTGGCTGCGCGGCCTCGACCACGATGCGGATGCCGCGCTCGCGGCGCTGGCCGCGCGCTTCCTGCGGGAAAAGACCATCACCCCGCTGGCGGACCTGGAACTCGATCCGTGCCAGCGCGTGCAACTGGCCGCGCTGTGCTGCCTGCCGTTGCTGGGCTTCGGCGTGGAAGGCCTGCACGGCTGGTCGCAGCTGCTGGTGTATCCCGATGCCTTCCGGGTCAACCGCAGCCACGTCGACGCCGCGGGGGTGATGCACGAATGGGAGGACGAGCTGATCGGCGAAGCCTGGGACGCGGGTCCGCTGATCCTGTCGTGGGCCGACATCCAGGCCGACATCGCCGATCCGGATGCGGGATTCTGCGTGGCCGTGCACGAGATGGCGCACAAGCTCGACGCGCTCGACGGTGCGCTCGACGGCACCCCGCCGCTGCCGCGCGCCTGGCAGCGCGAATGGGCGCGCGATTTCCAGCAGGCCTACGACGCGCTGGTGCGCACCCTCGACCTCGGCCGCCGCACCGCGATCGATGCCTATGCCGCGGAAGCGCCCGAGGAATTCTTCGCGGTGTGCAGCGAGTACCACTTCAGCGACCCGCGCACGCTGCAACGGGCAATGCCCAAGGTCGCCGCGCACCTGGAACGCTTTTACAGTCCCGGTGGCAGCCGCACCTCGAAGCGTGAACCGCCCAGCTCCGGCGAAGTACCGACGTCCAGCTCGCCGCGGTAGCTGCGCACGATGTCCTGGACGATGGCCAGGCCGATGCCGTGGCCCTGTACCCGCTCGTCGCCACGCACGCCGCGCTGCAACACCATCGCCACTTTCTCGGGCGGGATCCCGGGGCCGTCGTCGTCCACCGCGACCACCAGTCCGGGGCGGCGGTTGGGCGCGGTCTCGCCATTGCGCACCGTCAGCAGCACCCGCGAGTGCGCCCACTTGAAGGCGTTCTCCAGCAGGTTTCCGAGCAGCTCCTGCAAATCGCCCGGTTCGCCATGGAAGCGGGCCTCGTGGTCGATGTCGAACTCGCACACCGCACCCTTGGCCGCGTAGATCTTCTCCAGCCCGCGCACGATCTGCTCGGCGTGCGGCTCGATCGCCACCGGCGCCGCGAACAGCTTGTGGCCGCCGGAGGCCGCGCGCGTGAGCTGGTAGCCGACCAGGTCGCCCATGCGCCGCAGCTGGGTGTCGACCTCGTCGCGCAGCTCGCCCTCGCCCGCGTCGCTGTCCAGCCGCGTGCGCAGCACCGCCAGCGGCGTCTTCAGGCTGTGCGCGAGGTCGGCCATGGTGTTGCGCTGGCGTTCCAGATTCTCGCGCTCGCTGTCGACCAGTGCGTTGATGCTGTCGGTCAGCGGCTCCAGCTCGCGCGGGTGGTGACCGCTCATGCGCGCGAGCTGGCCGCGTTGCACGCGCTTGAGTTCGGCGATCACGAGCCGCAGCGGCAACAGGCTCCAGCGCAGGATCAACGCCTGCAGGAACAGCAACACCACCGCGGCGATCCCGAGGTAGCCCCACAGCGCCTGACGGAACACGCGTACCTGCCGCGGCAGCGTGCCCGCGTCCTCCATGATGTTGATGGTGTACGGGAATTCCGCGGCCGCGCCGCGGGTGGCGTCGACCAGGCCGATGCCGTAGCGGTAGACCTCGCCGCGCTTGCCGTCGCTGAGCGTGATCGGCAGCGGCCCGTCGAAGCGCTCCTCGCGCCCGCCCAGCATCTCGCCCTGCGGCAGCACCGGCCCCTGCGACGACAGCGAGGCCCAGCGCCCGTCCGGCAGGTCGATGGTGGCGTACAGCCCGCTGCCGGGACGGTCGAAGCGGCCCTCGGGCGGGACATCGGGCGGGATCAGGCTGCCGTCGCGGGCGAAGTCGGTGTGCCCGGCGTAATACAGCGCGAAGGACTTCAGCCGCTCGCGCTGGCCCTGGCTGGCGACATCGACGAAGGCGCGGTCGAGGGCATATCCGGTCAGCGCCAGGAAGGCGACCAGGCCGACGCTCGCGGCCCAC
Source organism: Lysobacter sp. (assembly GCA_036676625.1). GTDB lineage: Bacteria > Pseudomonadota > Gammaproteobacteria > Xanthomonadales > Xanthomonadaceae > Cognatiluteimonas. The sequence goes on from JAKFCN010000028.1 coordinate 9,045, forward strand.
AGTTGGCGCGACTGCAGGGAGCGCGGGCGCCAGCGCAGCAGGGGCTCACGCGCAGCCGGCACCCGGGATGCGGCTCAGTCGCCGCTGCGCGGGATTGCGAACCGGTAGCCGCGGCCGCGCACGGTCTCGATCGGCTTCAGGGCGCCGTCCGGATCCAGCTTCTTGCGCAGCCGGCCGATGAAGACTTCCAGCACGTTGGAATCGCGGTCGAAATCCTGCTGGTAGATGTGCTCGGTGAGGTCGGCCTTCGAGACCAGCTCGCCGGCGTGCATCATCAGGTACTCGAGTACCTTGTATTCGTAGCTGGTGAGGTCGACGTTGCTGCCGCCGACGGTGACGGTCTGCGCAGCGAGGTCGAGCACCACCGGGCCGCAGTCGAGCGTCGGCTTGCTCCAGCCCGCGGCGCGGCGCACCAGCGCATTGATCCGCGCCAGCAGTTCCTCGACGTGGAACGGCTTGACCAGGTAGTCGTCGGCGCCCTGCTTCAGGCCCTCGACCTTGTCCTGCCAGCTCGAGCGCGCGGTGAGGATCAGCACCGGGAACTGCTTGCCTTCCTCGCGCAGCGCCTTGACCAGTTCCATGCCGGACATCTTCGGCAGGCCGAGGTCGATGATGCCCAGGTCGAACGGTACTTCGCGGCCCATGTACAGGCCTTCCTCGCCGTCCTGGGCGGCATCGACCGCGAAACCCTCGCGCTTCAGGCGCGCGGCCAGGGTTTCGCGCAGCGGGGCTTCGTCTTCGACGAGCAGGATACGCATGGGGTCGACTCCGGAAGGTTGGCGGCCGTTGCCGGCCAAAACTGACGCTTTGAACGGGAGTATTGCCTATTCAGTCGTCGTCGCCGTGTGTAGGCGTTTCGGCCTGTGGCTGCCTGCCGCTGGATTGCGCGGGATCGTCCATGTAGATGCGCACCCTGCCACGTTCGTCGACCACCTTGATCCGGTTGAGGTTGCGGCCGTCGTAGGGCACGCGCTCGGCGCTGAGCACCTGCCCGCGGGTGCTGCGCTCGATCCGGCGCACGCTGTCGGACAGCGCGTCGTCGTGGCGGGAGGGCGCCGGCCGGTCGACGGGCGGCCGCTGGCGCTGTTGCGCACGCCCCTGGACGGAAGCCGGGGGCACCACGGACAGCGGCGCGCGCGGATCCTGCCGCGGCCCGGCCACGGCAACACTGCCCGCGCCCAGCAGGGCGAGCAGCAGCAGCGACGGCAACGGGCGGAACGACAGCGGCATGGACGGTCCTCGCGTGGGGAGCAGATGCTAGCGGGAAAGGCTCCGGGCTGCCTCCCCGGGCACCTCGGTGCAAGCATTGTCGAAAGCGGGCGGTGAATCCGTCCTTAACTTTTACCACCTGACGCAGCGGGGGTTCAGGCCCGCAGGGCCGGAAATCCGCCTAGAACACCTCGCCGACGCAGCAGCGCAGGGAACCGCCGGCGGCTTCGATGGCATCCAGCGGCACCGACTGCACCCGGAAACCCGCCTCCATCAAGGCCTCGCGGGTGGCCGCGGTCAAGGCCTCCGCGGCCCCGGTGCTCATCCACACGGTATCGCCGGACAGCGCAATGGCATTGCCGGCGAAGGCGGCATGCTCGGCCGGCGACAGCAGGATGGCGTGCGGCGCATAGAGTGCGGCGATGGCGGCGACCGCGTCCGGGTCGGCGAATCCTGCCGGGCACGCCAGCGCCGCGCGCCCGGCCAGCACCGCAAGCACGACATTGGTGTGGTATTCGCCCGCGGCGAGGTCGAACAACAGGGTCGTGCGCAGCCCCAGTGCTTCGTGCATCAATCGCGCGCCTTCCTCGCCACAGCGCTCCGACAGGCCGCACAGGCCGATCCCGCGCGCGCGGTCGACCACCAGCGCGCCGGTGAGCTCGCAGGGATGCGATTGGGTCGACAGGTCGATCTCGGCATAGTCGAGCACCCCGCCGAAGAATCCGCGGATGTCGGCGCGCGCCGCCTCGCGCTGGCGCACCGGGTGGCGCATGCGCCCGACCACATAGCGCCCCGCTGCGGTGGCGAAGACGTTGTTGGGGAACACCGCGTCCGGCGTCTCCGGGTCTCCGGCGAAGCACACCGTGGGCAATGCCTGCGACAGCGCACGATGCAGTTCGCGGTGTTGCGCCTGCGCGCGCACCGGGTCGAAAGCCGTGGCTGCGGCCATGTAATGGTTGTCGGCCGCCGATTGCTCGGCCAGCGCGAACCCGTCCGGCGCCACCAGGAACGCGGCGCGCGCGGTGGCCGGGCCGAAGTCCGGTGCGAGGGTGCGGGCATGGGCAAGGAAGGCATCGCAGTCGCGGGTGATCATGTCGTGGCCCCTCTTGACGTCATGCGGCGGAGGCGAAGGATTCGGTGACGGCCAGCGCACGCTCCACCAGCGTCCAGTCGGCGCCCGGCTTGTGCGCGCCCTCGCTGAGCACCTGGCGGAACGCGCGGCCCCCGCGCTCGCCGTTGAACAGGCCGAGCAGGTGGCGGGTGATGTGCTTCAGCGCGACCCCGCGCTCCAGCCAGTCTTCGACCTGCGGCCGGAACGCACGCAGCAGCTCCGCGCGGCTGCGCTGCGTGCCACCGAACCAGGCAACGTCGATCCGGTGCAGCAGGCAGGGGTCGTGGTACGCCGCGCGTCCGAGCATCGCGCCGTCGGCGTGCCGCAGGTGCGCGGTCGCTTCCTCCAGCGTGCCGATGCCGCCGTTGACGACCACCTGCAGCTGCGGCCGTTCCGCCTTCAGCCGGTACGCCCAGTCGTAGCGCAGCGGCGGCACCTCGCGGTTCTCCTTCGGCGACAGTCCCTTGAGCCAGGCGTTGCGCGCGTGCACCACGAACATGCGGCAGCCGGCCGCGGCCACCGCATCGACGAAGGCGAGGAAGCGATCGTAGTCGTGGTCGTCGTCGACCCCGAGCCGGCACTTCACCGTGACCGGCACCGGACGCGGCAACGTCGCGACCGCTTCGATCATCGCCGAGACCGAATCGGCCACCAGCGCCGGCTCGCGCATCAGGCACGCGCCGAAGCGCCCGGCCTGCACGCGATCGGAAGGGCAGCCGCAGTTGAGGTTGATCTCGTCGAAGCCGGCTTCCGTCCCGATCCGCGCTGCCTGCGCCAGCAAGGCCGGTTCGCTGCCGCCGAGTTGCAGCGCCACCGGATGCTCGACCGGATCCAGCGCGAGCAGCTTCGACCGGTCTCCGTGGATCACCGCATTGGCATGCACCATCTCGGTGTACAGCCGCGCATGCGGCGCCAGCAGGCGATGGAACGCGCGGCAGAAAGTGTCCGTCCAGTCCATCATCGGGGCGACGGACAGGCGCAGGGCTTCGGGCGCAATGGCAGTGGCGGCAGTCATGCTGCCGCCATTGTAGTCAGTGGGCGCGTTGCGCCGGGCGCTGCGGCAGCACCAGCACGCAGGCCGCGATCACCACCAGCAGGGCCAGCGAAGCCGAATAGCGGCTGATCGCCAGGCCGCCGTCGATCAGCGGCTTGTCGAGGAAGTCGCCGACCACCGCGCCCAGCGGCCGGGTCAGGACGAAAGCGGCCCAGAACAGGGCGGTCCGCGAGGTCCGGGTGAAGAAATGCAGCGCGGCGACCACCGCCAGCAGCCCGCCGAAGATCGCGATGCCGCCGGCGTAGCCCTGCCCCGCGGTGTCGGCGACCCAGTCGCCCAGCGCGGTGCCGAGCGTCTGCGAGAACATGATCGTGACCCAGTAGAAGGCTTCCGAGCGTGGATTGCCGACGCTCCCCACCGCCACCGTACCCAGCGTGCGGTGCCACGCGAACAGCGACGCCAGCAGCAGTCCCAGCAGCAGGCTCGATCCGCCGGTGTAGCCGATGCCCAGCGAACGGTCGGCGAAATCCGCGAGGGTGGTGCCCACCGTGGTGCCGGCCACGATCGTCGTCCAGTACAGGAGCGGGTGGAAACGCGCCGCGCGGATCTGCGCCGCGACCATCGCGACGAACAGCACAGCGAAGATCGCGGTGCCGGCGGGATAACCCAGCCCCATCGACATCGTGACCGCATCGCCGCCCGTCTCGCCGAGGGTGGTGGCGAGGATCTTGATGATCCAGAAGATCAGCGTGACCTGCGGGACCTTGGCCATGGCCGTGCTGCTCATCGTTGCGCGCGCATCAGGCCATGGGTGAACCGGTATGCGGCGGTCTCGTAGTCGCTGATCGCCCGCAGCGACAGCGCCGGATCCTCGGGCAACGGCGGCTGTTGCTGGTCGCTGTCGTACGCCGGGCGCACGGTGTCGACCCTGCGGTGCGGCGCCAGCTGCACCAGCTTGCCGTCCGCGAGGTAGCCGAGCAGCTGGTAGGTGCCGACGTAGGCACGCCAGGGCCGTTGCTGGAACACGTCGATGCCGTAGAACTGGCTGTCGTAGTCCATGCCCAGCAGGCCCAGCAGGGTCGGCCCGATGTCGACCTGCCCCATCAACGCATCGAATCTACCCGGTGCCACGTTGCCCGGCGAATGGATCCACATCGGGATGTGGTAGCGGAACACCGGCAGCGCCGCGATCCCCGCGCTCGAAGCGCAATGGTCGGCGGTGATCACGAACACCGTGTCCTTGAACCAGGGCTTCGCGCGCGCGCGGCGCAGGAAATCGCCGATCGCCCAGTCGGTATAGGCCACCGCACTCTCGCGCTTGCCCTGCGGCCACGGCCCGCGCCCTTCGGGGAACGTATAGGGCCGGTGGTTGGAGGTGGTCATGATGTGGGCGAAGAACGGCTTGCCCGCTGCGTGATCGCGGTCGAACACGCCCATCGCCAGCGTGTACAGGTCCTCGTCGGCGACGCCCCAGATGTTCTCGTGGTGGATCGCCTTGTCGGGGATCCCTGTGCGGTCGTGCACTTCGTAGCCGTTGCCGCCGAAGAAGGCGTTCATGTTGTCGAACGCGCCGTAGCCGCCGTACAGGAACTGCGACACGTAGCCCTTGGCGTTGAACACGTCGGCGAGGCTGAAGAGGCCCGTGTTGTGCTCGCGCTTGACGATCGACTCGCCCGGGGTCGGCGGCACCGACAGCGCGAGCGCCTCCAGGCCGCGCACGGTGCGGGTACCCGAAGCGTAGAGATTGCCGAACACCAGGCTGTCGCTGTCGAGCGCATCCAGGTTCGGGGTCAGGCTCGGGGTCCGGCCATAGGTGCCGGAGTACTCTGCCGACAGGCTCTCGACGCTGATCAGCACCACGTTGAGCCTGCGCTCGGGCGCGGCATTGTGGATGTGGCGGGCGATCCCGCTGTCGCCATCGAAGGTCGCGTCGGGCGTCGCCAGCGAGCGCCGCACCTGCGCGAAAGCCTCGTCGAGCGGCACCGAACGGTAGAACCGGTCGTAGTCCAGCGAAGCGCTGCGATAGGCGGCGAAAAACTGGTAGATGCCGTTGCCGGCGAGCTCGTCGACGTAGGTATTGCCGGTGCGGTCCTTCATCTCGCCGGCCACCAGCCAGGTACCGAGAACGGCCGCGACCAGCCATGCGCCGGCCACCAGCGTACGGGCGCCGAAGTGCGCGCTGTCGTTGCGCACCGCGCGCCAGCGCCGGGTGGCGACGAAGGCGGCGAGGCCGATGCCGGCGATCGCAGTAAGGATCCAGCCGACCGGATAGGACTGGCGGATGTTGCCGATCACTTCGGTGGTGTAGACCAGGTAATCGACCGCGATGAAATTGAAGCGCGACTGGAACTCCTCCCAGAACGTCCACTCCGAGGCCGCGACGAACAGGATCGCGAACAGCAACAGCAGGCAGGCCGCGCCGACCAGGGCGCTGCCCGGGCGCCTGGCCATCCAGCGCCGCGGCAGCAGCCACAGCAGCAGCAGCAATGGCGTGCCGAGGTAGAGGAAAGTGAGCAGGTCGTAACCCAGGCCGACGCCGAACAGGTACAGCCAGGCCCCCGCGCTGGCGGGCACGCCGCTGCCGGTGGCGACCAGCAGCGCAAGCCGGGTCAGGAACGACACCGCGAGGAACACCACGCCGAGCCATGCCAGCGGCCGGTAACGTCCGTACAGGGAGGAAGTGCTCAAGGCGTCGGGCCGGGCGGGGTTGCCGTGCAGGGTTGCCGCACAAGATTGCCGCCCCCGGTGTAAGCCTGGCTCAGCCGTTCCTCAGCCGCCCGTTAAGTGGCAGGCTGTCGCCATGCCAGCCGCCGACCGCAACGGAATGCGCGTCCTCGTGATCGAGGACCAGCACGACATCGCCGCCAACATCTGGGATTTCCTGGAACGCCGCGGCCATGTCGTCGACCACTGCGCCGACGGCGTTTCCGGCCTCGCGCGGGCGATGCGCGGCGACTTCGACGCGATCGTGCTCGATCTCGGCCTGCCACGGCTCGATGGGCTCGACCTGTGCCGCGCCCTGCGCGAGGCGGGCCACGGCGTGCCGGTGCTGATGCTGACCGCGCGCGACACCCTCGACGACAAGTTGCGCGGCTTCGCCGAAGGTGCCGACGACTACATGGTGAAGCCGTTCGCCATGCGCGAACTCGAGGCGCGGCTGCGGGTGCTGCACCGGCGCGCGATGCCGGCGCCGGGGCGGCTCGAACTCGGCGACCTGGCCTACGATCCCGGTGCGATGCTGGCGATGCGTGGCGGCCGCCGCATCCCGCTGACGCGGATGCAGGGCGCGCTGCTGGCCGCGCTGCTCGGCAACGCACCCAGCGTCTCCAGCCACCGCAAGCTGATGCAGGCGCTGTGGCCCGGCGACGACGGCGACGTCGCCGCGCTGCACACCCTGGTCTACGAGTTGCGTGCGCTGGTCGACCGCCCGTTTCCGCATCCGATGATCGAGTCGGTGCGCGGCGTCGGCTACCGCCTTTCGGAGTCGCCATGAGCACCCGGCCCATCGCCCTGCGGCGTCGCGTCGCCCTCGCCTTCACGATCCTCGGCTTGTTGCTCAGCCTGCTGTTCGCGGGGGTGGTGATCGGCGTCACCGAGGACTACGAGCATGTCATCGCCGCCGAGATCCTGCGCGGCCAGGCCGAGGACTACGGGCTGCGCCTGTCCAACCACCTGCCGGCTCAACTGCCACGGACCCACCGCCTCAGCGGTTATCGCGGCGACGACATCCCGGCGCGCTATGCGGGCTATCCCGCGGGCGTGAGCGAGGACGAGGCCAGCGACGGCATCCATGTCGGCGTCTTCGATACCAGCGCCGGGCGGCTGGCCTTCGTCATCGACCTGCGCGACATCGAACAGCTCGAGTACCACCTCAACCTGTTCCTGGCGGCGATGGTGGTGGTGGGCACCGTGTTCGCCGGCTGGCTCGGCTGGCTGTTCGCCGGCGCCGCGCTGGCGCCGGTGTCGCGCCTGGCCGCTGCGGTGGATGCGCTGCCGGTGCAACCGCAGGCCACCTGCCTGCAGGACGCCGTCAGCCACGACGAACTGGGCCGCCTCGCCCGGGCGATCGACGGCTACCAGGCTCGCCTGGTGGAGGCCGACGCGCACGAACAAGCGTTCTTCGCCGACGCCAGCCACGAATTGCGCACGCCGATCGCGGTGGTCCAGGGTGCGACCGAGGTCTTGCTGGACGAGCCGGACGCGGATCCGGCCACGCGCGCGCGCCTGCAACGGGTGGAGCGCGGCATGCGGGAGTTGTCCGACCTGCTGGAGGCAATGCTCGGTATCGCCCGGCGCACGCCGCTGCGTTCCGAACCTGTCGACGCAAGCGCTTTCCTGGGTGAGGCGGCGAGCGCGGTGGCGCAGTCGCATCCCGGGCTTGCCTGGCAAGTGGAAGCGAACGGCGAACTGCAGGTGCCGCGGCGCGAAGCGCTGTTGTTGCTGCGCGGCCTGTCACGCAGATTGCTGCAGCCGTCCGTGCCCGGGACGCTGGCGCTCAGGCTCGATGGGCCCACCCTCGACCTTGCCTTCCGGGCGAACGAAGCGGCCACCGCTATGGACGCAGATCGTCCGGGGCGCAGCGATACCGGCCGCGCCGTTGCATTGCTGGATCGACTCGCGCAGCGCCTCGGCTGGGAGCTGGATGTCCTGTCGCCCGCGCACATCCGGATCGGATTGCCGGCGCAGACGGCAGCCTACTGAAGCGGCTCCCGCAGCATGTGCACGTCGGCGCGGTTCATCGCGACAGGTGGGCGATGGCGGCGGTCGCGGCGTCGCGGTCGTTGTCGTCGAACGCCGTGACGTCGAGCGAGGCGATGGTGGCCGGATCCAGGCAGCGCGCGTTGACATCGATGCCGTCGGGATGGCTGCGCGGGATGTAGAACGACTTGATCCCGCAGTGGCGGCAGAAGCGATGCTTCGCCGCGCCGGTGTTGAAGGTGTACTCGCTGAGTTCGTCGGCGCCCGACAGTAGACGGAAGCGCGCCGCGGGCACGATCAGGTGCAGGAATCCCGTCATCCGGCAGATCGAGCAGTTGCAGTCGAGCACCAGCAACACCGCCGGCGCGTCGACCTCGAAGCGGACGCGGCCGCAGTGGCAGCCGCCGCGATGGGTGGCCAGCGAAGGACGGGGTGGCTGGGCGGCGGTCGACTGGGCGGCGGTTGACTGGGCGGCTGTTGGCCGGGCGGAGGTCGTCATCCGCCCAGTTTAATCAATGCTTGCCGTGGCCCTTGCCCGGCTTGTCCTTCGCCTTGCCGGGCTTGCCCTTGGCCTTCGCCTTGACCTTGCCGGGACCGCGGCCGGGCTCGGCGCGCAGCGGCCGCGACCAGCGCTGGTAGGTCGGGGCGAAGCCCGCCTTCAGCCGGTGGAACTCGGCCGAACCGGGCTTGATGCCCATGCGCTGCGCCAGCGCGCCCCAGCCCTGGCCGTGGTTGTGCTGCCAGTCCTCGGCCACGTAGCGGCACGAGCGGCCGACGATCTGGGCGATGGCGCAGGCGTAGTAGATATCGCCGGGCGCCCAGCGCTGCCTGACCAGCAGGTCGTCGACGTAGTCGCGCGGTGCGCCGTAGTAGCGCACCATCTCGTCGACGAAGGAATCGCGATAGCGGTAGCCGTACTGGTTGACGTCCGAGAGCGTCTGGTCGACCCAGACGTCGCCGGTGCGCGGATTCCAGCCGAACACGAAGTCCTGGGCGAAGGCGCCGCCGCTGCTGGCGGCCAGCGCCCCGGCGAGCAGGAAAGTCTTGAGGTGCAGGTGCATGGTTGGCCTCCTCCGAGGTTTCGCCTGATGCTGGCGCATGGCGACGATAAAGCAGGTGAACATCGGGCAGGTGAACGCCGGCCTGCACGTCGCCGTGACGGGCGTCGCACTAACTTGCGTCCATGGCCCTGCACTCCCACGCGATCGAACACGACACCCCCGCAATCCGCGAGGCGCGGCTGCGCCGCTGGTGCCTGCTGGCGATCCTGGGAGCGATGCTGCTCGGGGTCTACGCCGGCACCCTGGCCTGGGCGACCCGCCAGGTCGAGGCCGGGGTCGAGCGCAGCATCCAGCCGCTGCCGGTGGTGATCCGGGACCGTCCGGGCGACTAGCGCGCTTCCAGCACGAACTTGCCGAATGCGACCCCGAGGTCCCAGCCCTTGCCGGTGCCGGCAAGGGCCAGCGACACGTCGCCCTTGGTCATCGCCTGCGCCTTGCTCGACCTGACTGCGCCGGCATGCGCCTCGGCCGTGGCATACGTGCCGAGTACGTCGCGGATGTCGCGCACGCCGGAGAACTCGCCGGTGCCGTTCTCGATCCGCGACTTGCCGAACGTGAGACCGCCGCCCTTGGCGCTGATGCGCACCGCCAGGCGCTGGCCGTTGTCGCAGGTCACCAGGCCGTTGCCGGAAGCGGTCTTGTAGAACAGCGACCAGCCGGCGAGGTCGAAACCGAGCTTGCAGTCGACCTTGCCCGCGGCGCTCGCGGGCGCGGCGGCGAATGCCGCGGCCAGTGCGGCGGAAAGCAGCAATGCGGTCTTTGCCATGGTCATGCTCCAGTGGTCAGTGCGTGTACGGCTGCCGGCAGGTCCGCCGGCGTCGCGGCGTGGCGCATGCGCCCGGCGAGGTCGTCGCGCAGGTCGGCCTCGGTCTCGTGCGCCCAGGTCACGTGGTAGGGCATGTGCACGCCCCAGCCACCGAGTTCCAGCACCGGCACGATGTCCGAGCGCAGCGAGTTGCCGACCATCGCGAACTGCGACGGCGCCAGGTCGAACTCGGACAGTACCCGCGCATAGGTCGACGCGTCCTTCTCGCTGACGATCTCGATCCGCGGGAACAGGTCGACGAGGCCGGATTCGCGCACCTTGGCCTCCTGGTGGAACAGGTCGCCCTTGGTGATCAGGACCACGTCGTATTCGCGCGCGATCCCGGCCACCGCCTCGCGGATGCCGGGCAGCAACTCGACCGGGTGCCGCAGCAGCGACTTGCCGAGTTCGACGATGCGCTGCAGGTCGGCAGCGGCGATGCGCGCTGCAGTAATTCCGATCGCGGCCTCCAGCATCGACAGCGTCATGCCCTTGGCGCCATAGCCGAACAACGCCAGGTTGCGCTTCTCGACCGCGTACAGCCGGTCGTGGACGTCGTCGAGGTCGACGTAACCGGCCACGATGCGCTCGAACTCCACCTGCGCGGCGCGGTAGTAATCCTCGCTGCGCCACAGGGTGTCGTCGCCGTCGAAGCCGACCAGGCGGATGCGGTCTTCTTGCATCCGCCTAGTCTAGCGGCAGCAGCGGGCCTCAGGGCTGCGGGGTCGGGCTCTCCTGGTTGGTGGTGCGATAGGCCTTGTACTCGTCGGCGGTCAGCAACCCGTCCTTGTCGCTGTCGGCACTGTCGAAGGCCGTGCTGAGGCTGTCGACGGGAGCGGCCTCGGTCTTGCTGAGCGCACCGTCCTGGTCGGCGTCGAGCTCGGACCAGGTGACCTTGTTGGCCGGCTGCGCCGGTTCCGCAGGCGTCGCCGGCACGGCCGAGGCTTCCTGCTGCGGATCGGCCGGGGTCGCAGGCTCGGCCGGGGTGGCCGGGGTGGCGTGCTGCATGTTGGCGTGGTCCTGCATGCCGGTGGACTGCTGCGCATGCTCGGCCGCGTTGGCGTTGGCATTGGCGTTCTGTGCGAAGACGAGCGGAGCGGCGAGCAGGGAGGCGGTCGCAAGGCCCAGGGTAAGGAAAGGACGGTTCATCAGGTATCGCTCCATATGTCGTTGTGGGATTCGTGTGGCCGTGAAGCCAGCGGTCTGCGCCGCGACGACGACATTCGCGCCCGGACGATGAACGCAAGGCCGCCGGCGGGCGTTAATGCAACGTTCGCTTAACCACTTCCCGGCATGCATGGAGTAGACGCGAGTTGCCTGCAACGGCTGTCTTGCGGCAAGTGCCTGTTACCGCCGCGTTTCACGTAATCGTGCGACATCGCCTCGGAGACGTCCCGGCTGAATCGCAACGCAACCTTCATCTTGCTGAGCGAGCGGCGCCGGATGGGATAGCATCGCCGCAAACCGTCCCCGGACCCTGGCCATGGCCGATTGGCGCGTGTTGATCCGCGACATTCCCGACTTCCCGCGCGCGGGCGTGGTGTTCAAGGACATCACGCCATTGCTGGCGGACGCCGACGGCTTCGATGCCGCGATCGAGGCACTGGCGGCGCCCTGGCGCGGAGTCGCGCTGGATGCGGTGTTCGCGATCGAGTCGCGCGGTTTCATCCTCGGCGCGGCACTCGCGCGTGCGCTCGGGCTCGGATTCGTGCCGATCCGCAAGGCCGGCAAGCTGCCGGCACGCACCCATGCGCAGGATTACGAACTCGAATACGGCAGCGACTGCCTGGAAGTCCATGCCGACGCGGTCCCGCCTGGCGCACGGGTGCTGCTGGTGGACGACGTGCTGGCCACGGGCGGCACCCTGGCCGCGGCACTGGCCCTGGCGCGGATGCAGGGTGCCGAAGTCGTCGGCGCCTCGGTGCTGATCGAACTGGGGTTCCTTCGCGGGCGGGATCGCTGGGATGCCCGCGTGCCGCTGGAGGCGGCAATCGCCTACTGACCCGATTCATGGGGTGCCGGTGCGGCGACGGCCCGGTCACGATGCCGGAATGGCCGCCCGCGCGCATCCGATCGTTCGCCTCGACTACCTGGTGCGGGTGGTCTGCTACCCGATCTCGTCGGCGATCCTGTGGGCGGTGTTCAACCGCACCGGCCGCGCCAGCCTCGGCCTGCTCGCCCTGCTGGCCTGTTACGGCTTCGTCTGGCCGCACCTTGCCTACCTGTGGGCACGCAACACCCCGGACCAGAAGCTCGGCGAACAGCGCAACCTGCTCGCCGATTCGGTGCTGATGGGCGCCTGGGCCGCGGCCATGCACTTCAGCCTGTGGCCGAGCGTGATGCTGCTGTCGGGCGTGCACCTGGGCAACCTCAGCATCGGCGGCTTCCGGCTCGCGGCCAAGGGCCTGTTGGCGGTGGCCCTGGGCGCCGTCGCGATCGGGCTGTACACCGGCTTCCAGGTCGACCTGATCGCCCCGCCCATCCCGACCGGCGCGAGCATCGTCGGCATCTTCATCTACGGCTCGGTCTTCAGCTACCACTCGCACGTGCAGAGCAAGCGCATCGTCCACAGCCGCAAGCTGCTGGAGGCGCGCAACCTCGAGATCGGCCAGGCCAGCATGCAGCTGGCACAGGCCAAGGCGGAGGCGGAGGCGGCGAACGAGTCCAAGAGCCTGTTCCTGGCCAACATGAGCCACGAGCTGCGCACGCCGCTCAACGCCATCATCGGCTACAGCGAACTGCTGGTGGAGGAGGCGCAGGACGCCGGCGACGAGGCGGTGGTCCCGGACCTGAAGAAGATCCACACCGCCGGCAAGCACCTGCTCGGGCTGATCAACGAGGTCCTGGACCTGTCCAAGATCGAGGCCGGCAAGATGGAGGTCTACCTCGAGGACTTCGACGTGGCCGCGCTGATCGAAGGCGTCGCGGGCACGGTGAAGCCGCTCACCGACAAGAAGGGCAATACCCTGGTGGTCGATGCCGGGGACCTCGGCAGCATGCATTCGGACGTCACCAAGGTCCGGCAGATGCTGTTCAACCTGCTCAGCAACGCCAGCAAGTTCACCGGGCACGGCGAGATCCGGCTGCTGGCGCGGCGCGAGCACGACGGCGAACGCGACTGGATGGTGTTCGCGGTCGAGGACACCGGCATCGGCATGACCGCGGAGCAACAGGCACGGGTGTTCCAGCCGTTCTCGCAGGCCGACGCGTCCACCTCCCGCAAGTACGGCGGCACCGGCCTGGGCCTGGCGATCACCCGCAGCTTCGCGCAGATGCTCGGGGGCGAGATCACGCTGCGCAGCGCCGCCGGCGTCGGCACCGCCTTCACCCTGCGCATCCCTGCCGATGCCGACGAAAGCACGAGCGCCGCCGATGGCGAGGCCGACAACGCAGCGGCAGGGCCCGGCGCGGCTGCCGACGGCACGGCTGCCGACGGCGCCCCTGCAGTGCGCGAGGAACTGGTGCTGGTCATCGACGACGAGCCCGCCGCCTGCGAGATGTTCAACCGGATGCTGGCGCGCGAAGGCGTGCGCTGCCGCGCGGCGCTGGACGGCGAAAGCGGGCTGCAACTGGCCCGCGAACTGCGTCCGGACCTGATCATGCTCGACGTGTTGATGCCCAGCACAGACGGCTGGGCGGTGCTGTCGCGGCTCAAGGCGGATCCGGAACTCGCCGGCATCCCGGTGATCATGGTCTCGGTGACCGGCAACCAGGCCATGGGCGTGGCGTTGGGAGCGTCCGACTTCCTGGTCAAGCCGGTGGATCGCGACCGGCTGGTGCGCACGCTCGACAAGCACCTGCGTTCCGGTGAGCGTTCGATTCTGCTGGTCGAGGACGACGCGACCACGCGCAGCATGCTGCGGCGCCTGCTGGAACGCCAGGGCTGGTCGGTGTCCGAAGCCGGCAATGGACGCGAGGGCCTGGAGCGGGTGCGCGCGTCGCGCCCGTCGCTGGTGCTGCTGGACCTGATGATGCCGGAGATGGACGGCTTCGCCTTCATCGAGGCGCTGCACGCACAGGGCGATGCGTCGCTGCCGGTGGTGGTGCTCACCGCGAAAGAGCTCACGCGCGCCGAGCAGCAGCGCCTGGCCGGGCATGTGCAGAACGTGATCGAGAAGGGCAGCTACACCCAGGCGCAGTTGGAGCAGGAAGTGCGCCGCGCGCTCGCTGCGCCCGTGGTGGAGGGATAACCGGGCATGAAGATCCTGCTGGTCGAGGACAACGAAATGAACCGCGACATGCTGTCGCGGCGGCTGCTGCGGCGCGGCTACGAGCTGGTGTTCGCGGGCGACGGCCAGGCCGCGGTGGACATGGCGCTGGGCGAGTCGCCGCGACTGATCCTGATGGACATGGGCCTGCCGGTGCTGGACGGCTGGGAGGCGACCCGCCGGATCAAGGCCGACCCGCGCACCCGGGCGATCCCGGTGATCGCCCTGACCGCGCATGCCATGACCGAGGACCGCGACAAGGCGCTCGCCGCAGGCTGCGACGACTTCGACACCAAGCCGGTCGACATCCAGCGCCTGGTCGCCAAGATCGAGGCGCTCGCGAACGCCGGAGCGCCGGCATGAGCGGCACCTCGCCGGCGGTCGGCGTGCAGGTGTTCCGCGCGGGCGCGATGGCGGACCTGCCGGCGCTGATGGCGTTCATCGATGCCGCGTGCGCTGCGCTCCAGGCCGACGGCGAGGTGCGGTTCGCAGTGCGGCTCGCGGTCGAGGAAGTGTTCACCAACATCCTCGAGCACGGCTACGCCGGCGACGGCCCGGTGGCGGTGGCGGTCGACGGCGGCCCGCGCTGCATCCGCATCCGCCTGAGCGACGAAGCGCCGTCGTTCGACCCGGCCGGCGCGCCGGCCCCGGACCTGGCATCGCCGCTCGACGAACGCGATCCCGGCGGGCTGGGCTGGCACCTGGTGCACCAGCTGATGGACGAAGTCGAACACGAGCCCGCGCCCGGGCGCGGAAATATTTTCACCTTGCTCAAGCAACTCCCGGCGCCCGCGCCGGGCGCCCAGGAGGCGCAATGATGGACATCAGCATCCAGCCCCGCGGACAGGTCGCGGTCGTCGGCATCGTCGGCAGCGTGGACGGCCTCACCGCCGAGACCCTGCTCTCGACCCTGCAGGCGCACGTCGTGCAGGGCAACACCCGGCTGGTGGTCGACCTGAGCGGCGTCGAATACACCAGCAGCGCCGGATTGCGCGCGCTGCTGGCCACAGTGAAGGAAGCACGCCGCCGCGGCGGCGACCTGCGCCTGGCCGACATCAATCCTAACGTGCGCAAGGTGCTCGAGCTGAGCGGCTTCGCGACCATCCTCAAGATCTACGGCGCGGTCGACGAAGCCGTCGACAGCTACGCCGCATGAGCGGCAGGAAGCGGGTCGCGGTGGTGATCGGCTCGGGCGCCGTGCAATGCGCCGCTGCGCTGGGCCTGTGGAAGGTGCTGCGGCGCGAGAACATCGACATCGACATGGTGGTCGGCTGCAGCGGCGGCAGCATCTACGCTTCAGTGATGGCACTGGGCTACGACCCCGGGACCTGCGAACGGCTCACCCGCGAGCTGTGGACCCCGAAGGTGACGCTGCGCCGCGACTGGCGCTCCATGCTCGGTGCGCTGATGCCGAAGCTGTTCGGTTTCGACGGCCACCTCGGCATGGTCCACGACGGCCCGCTGCTGGAGGCGCTGGAGGCGCCGTTCGGCGGCAGGACCTTCGAGCAGGCGAAGATCCCGCTGCACATCGTCGCCACCGACCTGGCCAACGGCGAGAAGGTCGTGGTCAATTCCGGCAGCGTGCGCGACGCGGTGCGCGCGAGCATCGCGATTCCCTATGTGTGGAAGCCGTGGAAGGTCGACGACCGCTGGCTGCTCGACGGCTGCCTGTCGGACCCGCTGCCGGTGGACGTGGCGATCCGCGAGGGCGCCGACGTGATCCTGGCGATGGGCTTCGAGAGCGCCTATCCGCGCCGGATCCGCTCGGCCACCCGCTATGCGTTCCAGGTCAACAGCATCTACACCAACAACCTGCTGCGCGCGAACTACTCGTTCCACAACCTCGCCCACCACGCCGAGATCATCCCGGTACTGCCGGACTTCGGCGGCCCGGTGCGGCTGTTCGACACCGACCGGTTTCCGCAGGTGATCCGCCAGGGCGAGCTGGCCACCGAGGCGCAGCTGGACTACCTGCACCGGCTGCTGGAGCGCGAGGATGCCTGACAGCGCGCCGGCGCGCAGGCCGCGGCTTGCCGTGGTGGTCGGCTCCGGCGGCATGAAGTGCGCGGCCGCCGTCGGCATGTGGAAGGTACTGCAGCGCGAAGGCATCCCCTTCGACATGACGGTGGGTTGCAGCGGCGGCAGCATCTACACCGCGGCGATGGCGCTGGGCATGGACGCGCTGGAGGCCGAGCGCCGCACCCATCGCATGTGGGATGGCCTGTTCAAGCGCCTGCACTACCGTTCGCTGCTGCGCAGCCTGCTGCCGCGGCGATTGGGCTTCAACGAACGCCTCGGCCTGGTCGACGACCGCGCGGTCGCCAGGGTGATGCGCGACCTGTACGGCGATGCGCGCTTCGAGCAGACGCGCGTGCCGTTGCACCTGGCCGCCACCGACCTGCACAGCGGCGAGCGGGTGGAGATCCGTTCCGGGCGGATCGGCGACGCGGTGCGCGCGAGCATCGCGATCCCGATGCTGTTGCGTCCGTGGCCGGTGGAAGGCCGGCTGCTGGTCGACGGCGGCATGTCCGATCCGCTGCCGGTGAGCATCGCCATCCGCGAGGGCGCCGACATCATCCTGGCGATGGGCTTCGAGACCCCGCCCGCCGAGCGCCTGGACTCGATGCTCGGGGTCGCCAGCCAGTGCCTCTCCACCGCGATCAACCACATGCTGCGCTCGACCTACGCGTTCTACAGCGCGGTCCACCACGCCGAGATCGTGCCGCTGATGCCGGCTTTCGACCATCCGGTGCGGCTGGGCGACACCCACCTGATCCCGCACATCATCGTCCAGGGCGAGCGCGCGATGGAGGCCGAACTGCCCTACCTGCGGCGGCTGCTCGCGGCCGGCGGCGCGCGGAGCGTGGCATGAACACCGCGGTCACGGCGTCGCTGGCCGCCGACAGCGCGCGCATCCTCGTGGTCGACGACAACGAGATGAACCGCGACATGCTCGCGCGGCGGCTGCTGCGCCTGGGCCATGCGGTGGAAACCGCGATCCATGGCCGCGACGCGCTGGCGATGCTGGAGGCCTCCGCCTACGACCTGGTGCTGCTCGACATCATGATGCCGGAGATGAACGGATACGAATTGCTGGCGCACCTGCGCGGCGACCCGGTGTTCCAGCACCTGCCGGTGATCCTGATCTCGGCGCTGGACGACAACGACAGCGTGATCAAGGGCATCGAACTGGGCGCCGACGATCATCTGCCCAAACCGTTCAATCCGCATATCCTGCGCGCGCGGGTCGGCGCCAGCCTGGCGAAGAAGCGGCTGCGCGACCGCGAGCAGCTGCATGCGCGCGCGCTCGAACGCGAGATCGACATCGCGCGCGAAATCCAGGCCGGCTTCCTGCCCGCGGAACTGCCGCAACCGGCGGGCTGGCGACTCGCGGCCTGCTTCGAGCCGGCGCGCCGGGTCGGCGGCGACTTCTACGACGCATTCGTGCTGGACGATGGCCGCGTCGTCGTGGTGGTCGCGGACGTGTGCGACAAAGGCGTGGGCGCGGCGCTGTTCATGGCCCTGTTCCGCAGCCTGTTGCGCGCACTGGCGGAGCGCACGCTCTGCCTGCCCGACGACGGCATGGACGCAGACGACAGCCGGGACGCGCGCCTGCGCGAGCTGGTCGCCGCGGTCAACGACTACATCGCCCGCACCCATGGCGACGCCAACATGTTCGCGACCCTGTTCGTCGGGTCGTTCGATCCCGCCAGTGGCGCGCTCGCCTACGTCAACGGCGGCCACGAGGCGCCGGCAGTGGCGGGTGCCGATGGTGTGCGCGCGAGGCTGGCGCCCACTGGCGCCGCGGTCGGGATGCTGCCCGGAATGACCTGCACCGTCGCGCACGCGACGATCGCGCCCGGCGAAACCCTGCTGCTGTTCACCGACGGCGCCACCGATGCCCGCGACTCGCGCGGCGCGCTGTTCGGCGAGGAACACCTGCTGTCGCTGCTCGAACCAGGCGCGGACGCCACGGAGACGGTGACCCGCATCCGCGACGCCGTGCACGCGCATGCCGCCGGCAACCCGCCGTTCGACGACCTGACCCTGATGGCCGTTGCCCGCGCCTAGCGCTGCAGCAGCGGCAGTACCCGGTCCAGCGGCAGTGCGGGCACCTGCCCGCGGTGCCCGCGCATCGACTGCGCGCGGAACAGCGAATCGAGGATCGCCTCCTCGGTGGCCTCCGCCACCGCGACGAACAGGGCGCTCATCTCCTCGTTGTCCAGCGTGCGCGCGCCCTGCGCCGGTTGGCCGCGCACGCGCCGAACTTCCGGCGCGGTGGAGAACGCGATCACATAGTCGCCCGAACCGTTCGACATCGAACTGCCGGTACGCGCCAGTCCGGTGATCGCGCGCTTGGCCAGCCGTTCGAGCAGGCGTGCATCCAGCGGGGCATCGGTGGCCACCACGATCATGATGCTGCCGTCGCCGTCGGCCACCGGTGCTGCGTCCCCCGCGGCCAGCGTGGCCGGGTCCGGCAACAGCGGGCCCACCCGCACCCCGTCGATCACCAGCGTGCCGCCGAAGTTGCTCTGCACCAGCACGCCGACCGTGTGTCCGCCGAGCGCGGCTTCCAGCCTGCGCGAGCTGGTGCCGATGCCGCCCTTCCAGCCGAACGCCACGGTACCGGTGCCGGCGCCGATCGCGCCCTCCTGCACGTCGGCGGTGGAAGCCGATTCCAGGGCTGCGCGCACGTGTTCCGGCCGCAGCGGCCGCGCGCGGATATCGTTGAGGAAGCCGTCGTTGGTCTCGCCGACCACCGGATTGAGCGAACGCACCTGCTCCATCCCGGGCAGCGCCAGCTGCCAGTCGACCAGCGCGTTCGCGGCGCTCCAGACGCCGAGCGTGCCCGTGAGCAGGATCGGCGTTTCCAGTTCGCCCAGTTCGCGGACCTGGCTGATGCCGAGCAGCTTGCCGAAGCCGTTGGCGACGTGGATCGCCGCCGGCACGCGCGAAGCGTACAGGTCGCCCCCGTGCGGCAGGATCGCGGTGACGCCGGTGCGGATGTCGTCGCCCTCGACGACCGTCGCATGCCCGACCGCCACCCCCGGCACGTCCACGATCGCGTTGCGCGGCCCGGTCGGCATGACCCCGATCACCACGCCCGCCTCCCGCGCCCGCGGCCGCTCCGCCGCCTGCACGGATACCGCCGCCAACACACACGCCAGCAATACCAGGATCCGCATCGTCACAGGTCTCCCCACAGTTGCCCGAGCCTACAACGAAAAAGGCGACCCGGAGGCCGCCTTTCCTGTTTACCGTTCACCCCTTCACCGTTGACCGCTCTTCAGTGCTTGAGGTTCTTCCGCAGCCGCTCCAGCGCCTGCAACTGCGCGCTGACCTCGGCCAGGCGCTGCTGTGCCTCGGCCACTTCCATCGCCTCGCCGCGGTTGGCGAGGATCCGTTCGGCTTCTTCCTTGGCCGCGCGCACCGAAGCCTCGTCGATGTCCTCGGCGCGGATCGCGGTGTCGGCCAGCACCGTCACCACCTGCGGCTGCACCTCGAGGATGCCGCCGGAGATGGCGAAGTCGAGCTGCTCGCCCGACGCCGTGGTGACCACGACCTTGCCCGGCTTCAACCGGGTGATCAGCGGCGCGTGCCGCGGCGCGATGCCGAGCTCGCCCATCTCGCCGGTGGCGACGACCATGGTGGCCTCGCCGTGGAAGATCTCGGCCTCGGCGCTGACGATGTCGCATCTGATGGTGGACGGCATGATTGAAGTCTCAAAAAGCGGGAACGGGGAACAGGGAACGGGGAACAGTGGTTTCGAACGATCTCGCAGGTCGCGGGGAACTACCGTTCCCTGTTCCCCGTTCCCTGTTCCCGAAAATCACGGGCTCAGCCCGTGATTTTCCTGGCCTTCTCGATCGCTTCCTCGATGCCGCCGACC
Source organism: Lysobacter sp. (assembly GCA_036676625.1). GTDB lineage: Bacteria > Pseudomonadota > Gammaproteobacteria > Xanthomonadales > Xanthomonadaceae > Cognatiluteimonas. Next base: position 29,021 of record JAKFCN010000028.1, read on the forward strand.
ATGTAGAAGGCCTGCTCCGGCAGGTGGTCGCACTCGCCGTCGACGATCATCTTGAAGCCGCGGATGGTGTCCTTCAGCGTCACGTACTTGCCCGGCGAACCGGTGAACACCTCGGCCACGTGGAACGGCTGCGAGAAGAAACGCTCGATCTTGCGCGCGCGCGACACGGCCTGCTTGTCCTCTTCCGACAGCTCGTCCATGCCCAGGATCGCGATGATGTCCTTGAGCTCCTTGTACTTCTGCAGCGTCGACTGGACCTTGCGC